>CADADE010000029.1 GCA_902786615.1 Oscillospiraceae bacterium | reverse complement strand
GGAAAAAGTACCAGCGCCGGAAAGAATTGGCTGCCCTGCGTGCAGCTGAAACGCAAAACGAAACCATATAAGAAGCCGAAAAGGGCGGTCTGTGAGTACAATCTCACGGCCCGCCTTTTCACATTTTTGAATGAATTTTTATTGCCATATAGTTGGCAGAAAGGAGAAAAACATCATGAAAAATACAAACAATACAGTCGTCATTGGGGTCGATCATGGTTATGAAAACATTAAGACGGCCCACGCAATTTTCAAGTCGGGCGTGATGGCTTTTGACGCCGAACCGCTCTTCACACACAACATGCTTGTTTACAAAGACCGGTATTACATTATCGGAGAAGGCCATAAGGAGTTTGCTGCGAACAAGGCGGACGATCAGGACTATTACATCCTTACCCTCGCGGCAGTTGGAATTGAGCTTCATATCCGCAAACTGACCAGCGCCCGCGTGCATCTGGCGGCGGGTCTTCCTCTCACCTGGGTGGGCGAACAGAAGGCAGCTTTCAAAGACTATCTGCTGCAGAACAAGGAAGTGGATTTCACCTTCCGCGGCGAGAGTTATCATGTGGAGTTCGTCGGCGCAGACATATTTGCGCAGGGCTTTTCCGCTGTGGCGAATGAACTGCAAAAGTTCAAAGGCGTCAATATGCTCTGCGACATCGGCAATGGCACCATGAACATCATGTATATTATCAACGGGAAACCGGTCATGAGCAAGTGCTTCACTGAAAAGTACGGCACCTTTCAGTGCGCGCTTTCCGCGCGGGAGATGGTGCTGCGCAAATTCGGCTTTACACTGAATGATGCGGTGCTGGAAGAAGTCCTCCGTACCGGTGAGGCGGATGTTGGCAAGGATCAGCTCGAAGTGATCCGACAGGCAGCGACTGAATATGCTGACGGTATCATGCGGCGCCTGCGCGAGCATGAGTATAACCCGGAGCTGATGAAGCTCTATGTGATCGGCGGCGGAGGCTGCCTGATTCAGAACTTTACAGACTATGATCCCAACCGTGTCACGATCAATACGGACATCTGTGCCACAGCCAGGGGATATGAGCTTCTGGCATCCAAAATGCTTGGTCGGAAAGGCGGCGCATGATGGAGCGGACAACGATCAACACCAATATCCGGCTGAACCTGAACAAGCCGGAGGACCGACAGGCATGGGAGTATCTGCAAAACATGGATCGGAAGAAATACAAGTCGTACAGCCGTGCAGTTGTGGCTGCGATCAACGACCACTTTTCCCGGCAGGAGCGTGTGGTCAATGATCCCTTTTTAGAATCCAGAGAGAAAGAGGATGCTTTTCTGCAAAAGATTTTGGATACGATCAGGGAAGGACTGCAATCTGCAGATGCCGGGCTTTCCGGTTTAGCCGCGCTTCTGCAAGCCGCCAAATTGGCATCCCTGCCTACTCAGGACACTATGACTGACGAAAATCTGGATATAGCGATGGAGTTTATGGATAGCCTGTAATCCTGCCACTTTGCAGCAGGTTTACTGTTGCTTTTTGGAAAAGTGGCTATAAAACAATGTGCAGTCGCTGTCACTTTTACTCGGTTCACGCCGGGAACGTGATTGCGGCTGCACTTGTTTTGGATTTTGCTGCTACTCTTTGAAAAACTGACAGAAAGGAAGGGTAAAATTGACAGGAAACGAAAAGAAGCTGATCCAGGCCAGGCACCGACTGGAGGAAGCCCAGATGAGAGATCGCGCAAAGGAACGAAAGGCCCGGACGCGGCGGCTGATTCAGGAAGGTGCTATTTTGGAGAAGGTCTTTCCCCTTGCTACGGGGATGGATCTGACGAAACTCGAAGATGTTTTACGAGAGCATCTTTCTTAACGAGAATTGGGGCGTTCTGGGGAACCGGAGCGCTCCGTTTTCTTTTTTCCCGAAGGGCGCACTTACTCACCACCTGCCCGCAGGGCAGGCGGTGGTACTGCCGCGTTGCGTCAGGCGCGCGCTCTGCGAGGCGGATTGCGCTCTCTTCGGAGAGCGCCAGACAATGCCGTCGTGCCTGCGGGCAGTGGTCGCCATTGTCTGCGCTGAGGGAGCGGTACACCTCTCCCTCAGCCTGCGAAAACCTGCACCCGGCAGCTTTATCGCAGAAGCAGGCCATCCGGCCCGCTTTCTCTTTTGTGAAAGAGAAACAGAAAACAAAAACACGGAGGTGAAAGCGACTGGCAATATACCACTTGGAGTCGAAGGTCATCAGCAGAGGCGCGGGTCGATCTGCTTGCGCAGCATCGGCCTATATGAGCTGTTCCGCCATCTATAACGAGTACGACGGCATACAGCATGATTACACACGGAAGCAGGGCCTCGTCTGGGAGCATATCTTTCTCCCGGACTTCGCACCTGCGGAGTGGCAGGAGCACGCAAAGCTCTGGAACGCTGTGGAAGAGGCGGAGAAAACAAAAGACAGCAGACTGGCCCGCGAGTTCGTCGCCGCCTTGCCTATTGAGCTGGGCAAGGACGAGTGGGTCGATCTGCTGTCAAAATACATTCTGGAGCAATTTGTGGATGAGGGCATGTGCGCGGACGTGGCGATTCACAATACGGACGGCCATAATCCCCATGCCCACATCATGCTGACCGTGCGACCTCTGAACGAGAACGGCACCTGGCAGCATAAGACGGAAAAAGAATATCTCTGTGTAAAAGACGGAGAGGAACGGGGCTTCACCGCCGCTGAATATAAAGAAGCACAGAAAGACGGCTGGGAAAAGCAGTATCAGTACAAGATCGGCAAGAAGAAAGAATACATGACACCATCCGCAGCCGAGGCGCAGGGGTTGGAGCGCGTATCCAAGTATCCAAAAAGCACCAAGTACGGCAGGCAGAATCCGATTTCCGAGCGTTGGAACAGCGAGGAGCAGCTTGTGAAATGGCGCTCGGCCTGGGCAGATGAGGTCAATCAATGTTTGGAGCGGAAAGGCCTTGACGAGAGAATCGACCACCGCAGTTTTGCCGATCAGGGCAAAGACGAGCAGCCCACGATCCACGAGGGTGTGGCCGCCCGCGCGATGGAAAAGAAAGGCATCGTCTCAGATCGCTGTGAGCTGAACCGGCAGATCAAGCGTGACAACGCCCTGCTGCGGCAACTCAAGGCTGAGTTTCAGAAACTGATGAAGGCAGTGCAGGATTCCATCCCCGCACTGGCGCAGGCCATGGAAAAGCTGCGGGCCAATATGATCGTGTTTGCTTATCAGGTCGTTCACGCCAAGGGATTCATTACGAAAACGAGGGCGGACATGGAAGACATTGTCTCAGGCTTCGCGCAGTACAACACGGTCATTGGGCAAATCAAGCAAAAGCTGGAAGAGAGAAAGACACTGCTGGCCGAGAAGAAGGCACTTTCCCCCTTGCGGTTCTCCGAGAATCGCTGGCTGAATGCCAGCATCGCGAAAGCCACGGAGGATCTGGAAGAACTGAAATCCAAGAAGGAGCAGATCTTGTCTACCTTCGGCAAATATGACGATAAGGGCATGAAGGATGTAAAAGCGTGGATCGACGGCAGAGAGACGCAGATACAAAAGGCCGAGGCTGCCGAAGCAAAGTACAGCGCAGAGCTGGAGAAGGCGCTGACCGAGTATCACGATTTGGAGGCCCGCGCTGAATCACTTGACCCGGAGAAACTGGAAGCAGCCCGCCTCTTCCTCCGCCCGGAGGAAGAAAAGCGGGCTGTTTCTATTGTGGAAGATGTTTACGGCAAGAACTACGATTCTACCGTCATGTACGAGGCGAAAAATCAGCTTTCAAATCTGCTGGGTGAAAAGTCCAGCGACGTCACATCCTACTCCCTCCGCGAGAATCTCAAGCGGAAGCAGCAGGAGGGTCACCATCGCGAAGCGCCGCACAGGAAGACGTCGCAGGATTTGGAGCTGTGATTATTGCCGAAAAACAAGAAGCTTTACCAACTGATTGCTGTTGAGCCGATGATGACACTCTCCATGGAGGAGAGCAGCCGCTTGTCGGCGGCTTGCCAATCTCGTCTGTTCATGGTGATGGCGACTGTCGAATATGACTACGATCCCGATGATCATTACGCAAAGCTCGGCATGGAGATGCAGAAATATCTGGCCGATATGTGCACCCGCGAGGAGCTCGCACAGGCCATCCAGAGCTACTGGGCCAATGTGACTCCCGTTCAGCACTGATTTGATTATCTCCTGTAAAGACAGCTTACCCCCGCCCTTGCCGGGGCGGGGGTAATTCTTCAGGGGCGGAGCACCCAACCGAGGCCCCGGTCGATATATCGGTTCCAGAAGGTCCAGTTGTGGCCGCCGGGGCCTTCCTCATAGCAGAAGTCTGCCCCTTGCGCTTCAAGAAAACGGCGGAATTCCTGATTGGCGCCGTATAAACTGTCTTCGGTGCCTATAGCGAGATAGATGGATGGAATATCCTTTCCTGCCGCTCGAAGGTTTAGATACTGGTATTCCGGGTTTCGGTCGGAGTCGAGCAGAGAAGCCGGGTCGCCAAATACATCCCGGAACATCGCCGGCGGCATGACGCCGTCCTGCCTGCCGGCGGCGAGGGCGTGGATGCGCAGCGCGGAGGATAACGCGATGCAGGCCGAAAACCGCTCCGGCCACGCGAGCGCCGTATGCAGCGCGCCGTACCCGCCCATGGAGAGGCCCCCGATGAACGTGTCCTCCCGCTTTGCGCAGAAGCCGAACACCTTTTGCACATAGTCCGGGAACTCCTCACCGACGAAGGTCCCCCAGTTGCCGCCGCGGTAACCCCGGTCCAGGTAAAAGAAGTTGCCTGCCGTGGGCATGAAAACCGCGAGATTATACTGGATGGCCATCTCCTGCGCGACGCCGCCGAAAAGCCAGTCGGTATCTGTCCCCGTCAGGCCATGCAGCAGGATCAGGGATTTCGTCGGGCGGTCATAGTGCCGGGGATTTCTGACCTCTGCCATCTCAACGTCATTGGGCAGGACATAGGCAAAGTTCGCGTGCTGCATGATGCTCTGGGCGTGAAACTCCATTCTTCCGCTTGCCATAATACCGTGTCCCTTTCTTTCAGCTTTTCTGTATAGATTGTACGGCGCTCTCTTCCAAAGTCGTACCGCCCCAGGCATATCGAACCGGTAAGCAGATATTCACCGGATTTGGAATGTTATCGGCGTCAAGAAGCAGCTTTACCGCCTCCTCCGCCATGCGGGGGATCGGCTGTACGATCGTCGAACAGGGATAGCGCCCGGTCGCATAGTCGGCCAGCCCGTCGTATCCGATGATCTGAACGTCCTGCGGGACACGCACACCGTGCTCAGCAAGAAAGGCGATTACCCGGCAGGCAAGGCTGTCAGTATTGCAGAAAATGCCGTCAAAGTCCAGCTTCCCGCCGTGAATATGCTCTGACAAAAAGGTATAGAAGGGCGCTTCGGTATCTTCATCGTTCAGGATGATTTGCTCATAGTCTGTATGCAGCCGACGGCATGCGGACTCAAAGCCTTCTCCACGCTTATCCACCTCGCCGGGAATGCCGGTCGTCACCCCCATGAACAGCAGCTGCCCGCATCCGAGCTCCGCAAGCTTTTCCACGGCCATCTCCCCGCCGTGAAAGTTGTCCGAAGAAACGCAGGGGATGCTGTCGCCGCAGTGGCGGTCGATCGTCACCATGGGCGTCGAATCGTCAGGCCTGAGGTCCGGGCTGTAGGTGAGCGCGATCACACCGTCTACCTTGTTCTCATGCCCGAGAAGCAGACACTTTTCTTCCGCCTCAGGATCGTAATTCGTGATCATCAGCAAGCTGCGGTAGCCGTGCCGCATCAGGCAGGCGGTGAGCTCATCCGTCAGGATGGCAAAGAAGGGGTGATACAGCGACGGCATCAGCAGGGCCACGCAGTTGGTTTTATTGGTTTTCAGACCTCGTGCGTAATTATTGACGCGATAGCCCAGCTTCTCTATAGCGTCCTCCACACGTTGGCGATAGCTCTCTCCCACGGGAATATTGTTGATGACCTTGGACACGGTGCCGAGAGCGACGCCGGCCTCTCTGGCCACATCCTTCATGGTGGGACTGTCCGGTTTCTTCATAGTGCACACGCCCTTTACTCTGTCTGAACACGATTATAACAACGGAAATCCCAATTGAAAAGTCTTTTTTACGAGCTCTCAGGCGCTTCCGATGCAGGGCATTCATACTTTGTTCAAAATGTTGAATTTCACACTTTGAAATTGTCGCAGCTTCACAAAAAAACAAGGGGAACCGGAAAATGCTTTGACATGCCGGCCATGCTATGATATCTTTTTATTGAGAAGATGTGTAACGTTTCATGAAATGTTAGAGGTGGTCGTTCAGGCCTGCCGGACAACATAAAAGAGGACGGTACACATAATCAACAATAATAACAGGAAAGGAAGTAAAAAATGAAAAGAGCAATTGCACTGATTCTCATGCTTGCCATGGTCATGGCGCTTTCCCTGTCCGGCACTGCCTACGCGGCAAACAAGGTCACCCTCACCATCTTCAACTCCAAGATGGAAATCCAGAGCCAGATGGAAGAGATGGCAGAAGAGTACATGGACACCCACAAGAACGTTGAGGTAGAGGTTTACTACTCCAGCGACACGGTCGCGGCTCACATGTCCACCAAGTACGCCTCCAAGGATCCCTACGTCCTGGCCATGGTCGATGCGAAGGACATCTTCTCCCTCGGACCCGACCACGCCCTTGACCAGACCGGCGAGCCCTGGGTCGCCGAGACCACCCAGGCCATCTCCGTTGACGGCAAGGTCCTCGGCTTCCCGTTCTGCGTGGAAGCCCGCGGCATCCTCTACAATGCTGACGCCATCGAGGCGATCACCGGCGAAGCCTTCGATCCCGCCGCTTACAAGACCACCGCTGAGTTCTCCGCCCTCTGCGACAAGCTCGTTGCCGGCGGCATGGAAGGCCCCACCGGCCTCCAGAAGGAGGACTGGTCCCTTGGCGCTCACTTCATGCAGGAAGTCTATGAGATGCACGATGATCCCGACGCTTTCATCGCCGGCATCAAGGACGGCTCTGTGAAGCTGGCCGAGGATAACGTCTTCAACGCCCTGATGGACACCTTCGACGTCCTGAAGGCCAACAACTGGATGAAGGCCGCGCCTCTTTCCGCTGTCCGTGAAGATACCGAGATGAACCTTGCCCAGGGCAACATCGCCTTCAAGTTCGGCGGCAACTGGGACTGGTCCGACATCAAGGACTTTGATCCTGCCGAGAACATGGGCATGATGCCTGTTCCTTCTGACCTTGATGGTTACAATGAGAAGCTCGTCGGCGGCGGCTCCAAGTACTTCTTCATCGACAACTCTGTCTCCGAGGAGCAGCAGGCTGCTGCCAAGGAGTTCCTCAACTGGCTCGTTTTTGAGGAAGACGGTCAGAACTTCCTGGTAAACACCTGCGCGCTGGTTCCCGCTTTCGGCAACATCACCATTCCTGTCTCCGATCCTCTCGGCGCTTCCGTTAAGCAGTACGTTGACGCCGGTGCCATGATCGCTGACTATCGCTACGCTCCCGACGACCACTACGCCAAGGTCGGCATCTCCTTCCAGAAGTACCTGGCCGATCAGATCGACCGCGCCGGTCTTGCTGACGAAATCACCGCTTACTGGGCCACCGCCGAAGTCGGCGCTCACTAAGCTCACATTGCACCCAGCCGGGCATCGGGGATACCGGTGCCCGGCCTCCTCATACCGCTAAATGCGAATAGGGAAAGAGAGGCTTTATGAAGCAAGATTCTTTATCGTATAAAGTAAAGCAGTACCTCATGTTTGCCGGCCCGGGAACCGTGCTGTTCCTGGCGGTCGTGATTGTGCCGTTCCTCTATGGTCTGTATCTGACCTTCACCAGCTGGGACGGCGTCAGCCTTTCCAAGCCCTTTGTGGGTCTGCAGAATTTTGCGGACGCCTTTAAGGATACGACCTACTGGCAGGCCATGGGCCGTACTGTGATTTACTCCATCTTTGCCGTTATCCTGATCAACATTGTCGCCTTCCTGCTGGCGTATCTTCTGACCAGCGGCGTCAAGGGACAGAACTTCTTCCGCGCCGGATTCTTCGTGCCGAACCTCATCGGCGGCATCGTCCTTGGCTATGTTTGGCAGTTCGTCTTCAACCGCGCTTTTGTAGCCATCGGCAAAGCTCTCGGAAACGCCGGCGCCGTGTCGCTGCTGTCCACGCCGAACGGGGCCATGTTCTGCCTGATCCTGGTGTCAGTGTGGCAGTACGCGGGCTACATGATGCTCATCTATGTGGCCGGCTTCATGAGCGTTTCCAACGATGTGAAGGAAGCCGCCATGATCGACGGCTGCACGCCCTCTCAGGCGATGTGGAACGTGACCGTCCCCCTGATGCGCTCCTCCTTCGTACAGTGCATTTTCCTGAGGAACCTGTCCCTGACCAAGGGCGAGCCCTTCGGCTCCTCCGTCATGGCGGCCATGCACGTGTACAACCAGGCGTTTACTTACAAGAACTACGGTCTCGGTCAGGCTGAGGCTGTCATTCTGTTCCTGGTCTGCGCCATTGTCGGTGTCACCCAGGTCATGGTTGGTAAGAAAGGAGAGGTCGAAGCATGATGACCGATATTGCCGACAACGAAAAAGCCGCGCGCCGGCAAAAAATCTCGCATGCTCTCATGTGGATTTTCCTGCTCCTGATGTTCTTCTGCTTCGTCTTCCCCTTCTTTATGGTCATTATCAATGTCTTCAAGAGTAAGGCTGATATCGTCTCCAACCCGCTCGCGCTGGTCGGCGCCCATGGCTTTACGCTGAAGAATTTCCCCGAAGCCATGAAGAAGATGAAGTTCTGGACGGTGTTTACCAACTCCTTCATCATCACCTGCTCGGCTACGGTACTGACGATCCTTGTCTCCTCCATGATGGCTTTCGTCATTGTGAGAAACGGCCGCTGGAAATTCTGCACGCTGATCTTCTCGCTGATGATCGCCTCGATGGTCATTCCCTTTCAGGTGCTGATGGTCCCCCTGGTGAGCGTCTACGGCGGCATCTTCAACGTGCTCAACCACAGGCTTACGCTCATCCTCATGCACGTCGGTTTCTCAACCTCCATGGCGGTGTTCATGTTCCACGGGGCAATCAAGACCAACATTCCGCTGGAGCTTGAGGAGGCCGCTACGATCGACGGCTGCTCCCGCTGGCAGACCTGGTGGAAGGTCGTCTTCCCCCTGCTTAAGCCTACCATCGCCACCGTCGGCATCATCAATGCCATGGCTTATTGGAACGATTACCTGCTCCCCAGCCTGGTACTGACCAAGAAGAACCTGTACACCATCCCCATCGCGACCCAGGCGTTCTATGGAACCTACTCCACGGACATCGGCCTTGTTATGGCGGCGCTCCTGCTGGCCATGCTGCCGATCCTGATCCTCTATCTCTTCCTGCAGCGCTACATCGTCGAGGGCGTTACCGCCGGCGGCGTCAAGGGCTGATCCCCCGCACAAGACATATACCCCGCCCCTGCCGGGGCGGGGTATTTCCATAAAATGAATTGACGCAGGCACACATTGCCTGTTTTAAGCCGGGAGGGAAGCGGCTGATGAAGTGGTTTTTTGATATGGATAACCCCGTGATGCGCACCCTGTCGATGCTGGCGGATATCGTGATTCTGAATCTGCTGACGCTTTTTTGCTCTCTGCCGATCGTTACGGCAGGCGCGGCTTTCACGGCGCTCAACGACGCATGCATCCGCCTCGTGCGCATGGAGGATGGGGAGCTTGGCAGGGACTATTTCCGCGCCTTCAAGGCAAACTTCAAGAATGGGACGCTGGCATGGCTGCTGTTTCTGGCGTGTGCGGTGCTGCTGTACCTTGATTATCTCGCGGCACTGGCGTATGTGCCGCAGATGCGCGCTACGATTTTTGCGCTGGCGCTGATCCTTCTTGCGCTGGCCTTCTATGTCTTTGCCCTGCTCTCCCGCTACAGCAATACACTATGGAAGACGCTTCAAAACGCGGCGCGGCTTGCAGTGGGCTTTTTCCCAAGGACGCTTGTCATGCTCGTCTTTGCTGTTGTTTTCTGGCTCGCCTGTATCCACTGGTTCAGCTTTGGTTCCCTGATCCTGCTTCTGGTGGGGCTGTCGCTGCCTGTTTATGTATGCGCCGTGCTTCTCAGCAGTGTGTTTGATAAAATCGAAAAGTAATTCACGTTTGTGATTTTAATAGATTGAAGGAGCAAATCTGCATGAGTATCATATTTGACAAGGAAAAACAGACCTTTACCCTGCAAACCCGCAGCACGGCATATCAGATGCAGATCGGCCCGCTGGGCTATCTGCTGCATCTCTATTACGGCCGCCGCGCCGAAGGCTGCTTTGATTACCTCCATCTTCCGCGAGACTGCGGCTTTTCCGCCAATCCCTATGAACTGCAGGATAACCGCGGCTGGTCCTTGGACACGATGCCGCAGGAATACAGCGGGTCAAACGGGGCCGATTTCCGTCTTTCTTCTGTGGAAGCGGAAACGGAGCGCGGCCAGATCGGCGCAGACCTGCGCTATCTCCGCCATCAGATCCGGCCCGGAAAATACGCGCTGAACGGTCTCCCCGCGGCCTTTGACCGCGGCGGAGAGTGCGAGACGCTCAGCATCACGCTCTCGGACGCGGCTTCGGGTCTGGAAGTGGAGCTGCTTTACGGCGTATTCGAGGCCAAGGACATGATCACCCGGGCTGTACGGTTCCGCAATGACGGCGATCAGATGATCCGGCTGTACAGGGCAGCGTCGGCGTGCCTGGATATCCCCTTCGGAAGCTGGGAGCTGATCCATTTTCACGGACGCCATACACTGGAGCGGCAGCTTGAGCGGCGAGCGCTGCTCAACGGCATCCAAACCATCGCCTCCGGCCGGGGCGCCTCCAGTCATCAGCATAACCCTTTTGTGATCGTCTGTGAACCGGATGCCACGGAGACGGCGGGGGCCTGCTATGGCGTCATGCCTGTCTATTCCGGCAATCACCGCACGGATATCGAACTGGATCAGAGCGGATCCGTACGCATCGTATCGGGCATCAACCCTGACGGCTTCTCCTGGTGCCTGACGCCGGGACAATGCTTTGAGACACCCGAACTGCTGCTTACCTACAGCGCGGAGGGCTTTCACAAACTGTCCCATATCTGCCAGCGTTTTATCCGCGAAAACATCTGCCGCCATGACAGAGCGCTTGCCGAACGGCCGATCCTGCTCAACAGCTGGGAGGCCATGTATTTCGACTTTGACGAGACGAAACTGCTCAATCTGGCGCGTGAGGCAAAAGACCTGGGCGTAGACATGCTGGTGATCGACGACGGCTGGTTCGGTCATCGGGATGACGATCACAGCAGCCTCGGCGACTGGACAGCGAATCCGCGCAAGCTGCCGCACGGCCTCAAGCCGCTCTTGAAACAGATCAGCGACCTTGATCTGAAGGTCGGCCTCTGGGTAGAACCGGAAATGGTCAGCGAAGATTCCGATCTCTACCGTGCACATCCCGACTGGGCGCTGACGGTGCCGGGAAGGAAGCCCGCCGTGGGGCGCAATCAGCTCGTGCTGGATCTTTCGCGGCGGGAAGTTGTGGACTGGCTCCATGAGACGCTTTCCGGGCTGCTGCGGGAACTGCCCTTGTCCTACGTCAAATGGGATATGAACCGGCACCTCACCGATCTCTACAGCGCTTCTCTTCCTGCCGACCGGCAGGGCGAGCTTGCGCATCGCTATGTGCTGGGTTTATACGAGCTTCTGGAGCGGCTGACCGAAGAATTCCCGGAGGTGCTGTTTGAAGGCTGCGCCGGGGGCGGCGGACGCTTCGACGCCGGGATGCTTGCCTACTGCCCGCAGATCTGGTGCAGCGACAACACCGATCCCATTTCAAGGCTTTCCATTCAGTACGGGACTTCCTTCGGCTATCCGGTGTCGTCCATGGGGGCGCATGTCTCCACAGCGCCCAACCATCAGACAGGGCGTACGACTCCTCTCGGCACAAGGGCCACAGTGGCAATGAGCGGTACCTTCGGCTATGAACTGGATCCCGCCAAACTGACGGCGGATGAGAAGCGCGAGATCCGGGAACAGCTGCGGCGTTTTCGCGCCTTAAGCCAGTTAATCGACAGTGGGGCGCTTTACAGGCTGACGGAGGGCGGAAAGCCGCCTTTTACGGCATGGCAGTTTGTGTCGCCCGATCAGGGTCAGACGCTTTTGAATATCGTCCTGACAAATCCGGAAGCCAATCCCAGGCCGCTGCACATCTGCCTGCGGGGACTGGACCCGGATGTGGAATACAGGCTGGAGGACTGTGCCTTTTACGGCTGTGACGCAGCCATGCCTGCGGGCTGCACCGGGTGCATGACCGGCGCAGCGCTCATGTACGCGGGTGTCACCCTGCCGCCCATGCTTGGCGATACGCCGAGCGCACAGTTGGTTTGGAAAACAAAGAACGGATAATGGAGAGCTATCATGGAAAGTGAAATGCTGCGCAAAGCGCGTGAATATGAACAGTTCAACAGAGAGCGTGTCCGGGATACGCTGCCTGTCTTCCATGTTACAGGCGGGATCGGCTGGATCAATGACCCAAACGGTTTCTCCCTGTATAAGGGCGAGTATCACCTGTTTTTTCAATATTACCCCTATGATGTGAGCTGGGGCCCCATGCACTGGGGACATGTAAAAACAAAGGACTTTATCCGCTGGGAGTATCTCCCGGCCGCTTTGGCCCCCGACGCGGAATATGATAAAGACGGCTGCTTTTCCGGCAGCGCCGTTGAACTGTCGGACGGAGATCATCTTTTGCTTTACACGGGCGTGCGAAAGACGGACGACGGGGACGAATTTCAGACCCAGTGCATTGCTGTCGGAGATGGAAACAATTATCAAAAATCCCCGCTCAACCCGGTGATCGACGATTCCATGCTGCCAGCGGGCGGCAGCCATGTGGACTTTCGCGACCCAAAAATCTGGCGCGACGAGGAGGGGTATCATGCGGCAGTCGCAAACCTCTGTACAGAGGAAAACGGCATGATTCTCCTCTATGACAGTGAGGACGCGCAGCACTGGCGCTATATCGGGGTTCTCGCCGCCGGTCACGGACATTACGGAACCATGTGGGAATGCCCGGATTTCTTCTTTCTGGACGGAAAGGCCGTCTTGCTTCACAGCGCCCACGAGATGTTGAACGATGGGCTGGAGTTCCATCCCGGAGACGGAATCGTCTGTCATATCGGCCGGTATGACCGGGAAGAGCATCGTTTGCTGGATGAGCAGGTGCAGGCCGTTGACTACGGTCTATCATGATCGGATGGATGCAGAGCTGGGCAAGCTCGCGCGTGGGGCATCCAAACCTGCCCTTTAACGGACAGATGACTGTGCCGCGTGAGCTTCGTATCAGCAACGGCCGTCTGTGCCAGTGGCCGTTGCGGGAATTGGAAAGCTTCCGCCGCAACGGGCTCAGCTTTCACGGCGTGCGTATAACCCAGTGGCAGAGTCTGCCCGGCGTGTCGGGGCGTGTACTGGATATGACGCTTCATGTCCGCCCGGCGGAGGACGAGGCGTACCACTGCTTCCGCGTTCGCGTCGCGGAGGGAGGAAATCTGTATTCGGAGATCTCTGTCAGAGCGCAGGAGGGCATTGTGCGCATGGACCGTCTGAACAGCGGTTTTCCGCATGATGTGGTGCATGTGCGCGAGTTCCCGGCCCCTGTGCGAAACGGAGAGCTCGATCTTCGGATCATCATGGACAAATACAGTCTTGAGCTCTTTGCGGGTGAAGGAGAGTGTGCTGCCTCCATGACGCTGTACACCCCGCTGACGGCGGAGGGCATCCGCTTTTCAGCAGACGGCGCAGTCCTCCTGGATGTGGAGAAATACGATATCTCTGTGGAAGATTAATAGGAGAACGCTATGAACAACGCCGCGCAGCCATGGTGGAAATCGGCTGTCATTTACCAGATCTATCCCCGCAGCTTTATGGACGCCACCGGCGACGGAATGGGCGATTTGCCCGGTGTCATTTCAAAACTCGATTATCTGGCCGAGTTGGGGGTCGACGCCGTCTGGCTGTCCCCGGTATTTCGCTCTCCGCAGGATGACAACGGATACGATGTGTCCGACTATAGGGACATTGATCCGCTGTTCGGCACGCTGGCCGATATGGACAGGCTTATTGCCGAGGCAAAAAAACGCGGCATCCGGATAATCCTGGACATGGTGCTCAACCACTCTTCCGATGAGCACCGCTGGTTCCTGGAGGCGAAGAAAAGCCGGGATAATCCCTATCATGATTACTATATCTGGCGTGACGGAAAACCGGACATGCCCCCCAACGACATGCTCTCCTCCTTCGGCGGGTCGGCGTGGGAGTGGGTACCGGCCCTTGGGCAGTATTACTTCCACCAGTATTCCATAAAACAGCCGGATCTCAATTGGGAGAATCCGGCCCTGCGGCAGGAGCTGTATCAGATACTCCGCTGGTGGGCAGCGCGCGGCGTGGGCGGTTTTCGGCTGGATGTGGTCGATCACTTCGGCAAGGAACCGGATAAAAAGATCCGGGTTGCCGGACCCCGGCTGCACGAATATATCCGGGAGCTGAGCAGCGAGGTTCTCCAGGGTACAGAGCTTGTGACCGTGGGCGAGGCATGGAGCGCCACCCCCGAGAGCGCAAAGCTGTACAGCAATCCTGACGGGAGCGAACTGTCCATGGTGTTCCAGTTTGAGCATATCAAGCTCGACCGCATGCCGGGCCGGGAAAACCGGGCGCTTGTTCCGCTTCCTTTCCAGCAGTTCAAGCAGGTACTCGGCCGCTGGCAGACGGAGCTTTACGGCAGGGGGTGGAACAGCCTTTTCTGGGAAAACCATGATTTGCCGCGCTGTGTTTCCCGCTGGGGCGACGATGAAAAGTATCGTGTTGAATGCGCAAAGATGCTGGCTGTTCTGCTGTTCGGCATGCAGGGGACGCCCTATATTTATCAGGGGCAGGAGCTGGGCATGACGAACGCGGATTACGCGCTGGAGGATTACCGCGACATCGGCGTGTTTAATCATATCCAGGAAATGCGCGCAGACGGCTTCAACGAGGAGGAGATCTTATATTCCCTCCATACTACGAGCCGCGACAACGCCAGAACGCCCATGCAGTGGAGCACCGCAGAAAATGCGGGCTTCACTGCGGGAAAGCCCTGGATCAGGGTCAATCCGAATTACCTCGACATCAATGCCGCGGCGCAGCAGGCAGACCCGGACTCCGTCTGGCACTGCTATCAGAAGCTGATTGCCCTTCGCAGACAGCACTCTGTTTTCCAACGCGGGTATTTTGAGCTGCTTTTAGAGAAGGACGAGGCGATCTTCGCTTATACCCGTACCGACGCAGACACTCAACTCTTAGTGCTTTGCAACTTCTATGGCGAAGCGATTGATAATCCGCTGTATCCCGAGAACGCGGCTGGGGAACTTCTGTTTGTCAGTTATCCGAATATTTCGGAACCTCAAAGATTACGTCCTTATGAAGCGAGAATCTATAGAAAGCCTTACAAAACCGAATGATCATTCGCGGATTGATTGCGTGATGAAAAGGCGACACTTTCCATCTTGTGAACATTGCTTTGATTAACGAAAGGTTTTGGAGAAAATGTCTTATAAATTCACAGATAGAGAAATAGAACAAATCGCAGTCTGCAAGAAGACTTGTTCAGACAGAAGAGCTTTGCGAAGACTGGAAGTATTACAAATGCGCGCCGAGGGTCACCACAATAAAGAAATCAGCGAAAGAACAGGTTATCATACGCAATATATTACGGTTTTAGTTTCACGATACAAGAATCAGGGATTGAAAAGTATTTTGTAATATCTTCCTGCAATTATTACCTGCAAGATCACAGTATCCAGTACGGTGATTCTTTCCTGGACATCACCGATCTGAATCAGCTGCCCGTCAAGCTGACCACTTAGGTCAAGCGGCATATACGGATATAAATTGGGAGCCGCTGCAAAACTCTCATTTTGCAGCGGCCCCTTTGTTCATTTCTGTGGCTGCAGCATCCAGTCCTCGAAGGAGCATATATCCGGATTCTGAACGATATATTCCTCCAGTTCCTGATGGAAAACGTCGATTGCCTGCTGCTGTCCCATGGTGGGATAGCGGTTTCTTATTTCATAGCAGATACGCGGAGGCGGCGGCGTCTGCAGGCGGTAATGTGTCAGGTCGCTGTTGTGGCTGATCTGATGGATGATGGACATCGGCGCAACAGCCCAGCGCTCCGGCTCGTTCAGGAAGCGCTGCAGCGTAGAGCCGGTGTTGACAGTGATGGCGGCATAGCTCTCCGGGCTCCAGTGTCGGTCATGCCACTGCTGGTAGTCCGGACCCCAGCGAAGGAAGATTTCGTTCTCCGGCTTTAACTCCGTACAGGGCATGTCCTCATGATACAGCCCGTCCTTGCGGCAGATCAGATACATGAGTTCCCGGTAAACCGGGCGAGAGATGATGTTCGGATAGCTGACACGGCTGAACACAAAGCCAAGGTCAGCCATGCGTGTCTGTACCAGACTGTGGATCTCGTTGGAGTGGTGTGTATGGATACGCAGCTTCACATTTGGATGGCGGCGAATGTGCTCATTGAACAGGCGCACAAGAGTGTAGTTGTTTACCGAGTCGATGCTGGCGATGGTCAGAACGCGGGTATCCTCTGCCGCCTTGAGCTTCTGTGTGTGCTTCCAGAGGCTTGTCCACTGGCTTGCGATCGGGACAAAAGCCTGTCCGTAACTGGTAAGCTCAATATTCCGATGCCCGCGTGAACGGATCACAAGCTGCGCTCCCAGTTCTTCCTCCAACTGCTGAATGCGTGTACTGACGGTGGACTGAGTCACAAAGAGTTCGTTTGCTGCCGCAGAGATATTGCCGCAGGAGACGACTGTCAAAAAGGTCTCAATATGCTCGTAGGTCATCAGGATACCCCCTTGGATTAAATATCGGTTTTGCCGATATTATATATCTGTTCTATTCGTTTTACAAGTTTATTTTCATATGCTATATTGAGACCAGAGAAACCCGGAACCCCAAAAAAACATTACAAGGAGGATCCTCTCGTGGTCATCAAGCTCGACGTCATCCAAACCGTAGGTCTTGCCGTTCTGGTCTATCTGCTCGGCAGCTTCATCAAGGGCAAGGTCAAGTTCTTCCAGAAGTACTTCATCCCCGCACCTGTTATCGGCGGCCTCATCTGCAGCATTCTCATCTTCATCGGCGTGCGTACCAGCACTTTCACAGTGGAAATGAACAGCGTTCTGCAGGATTTCTTCATGAACCTGTTCTTCACCGGCACAGGCTTCACCTGCAGCTACGCAATTTTGAAAAAGAGCGGCAAGCTTGGTATGATCCTCGCCATCGGCGCGGTGGCCTTCCTGGTTGTTCAGAACCTGGTGGGTGTCGGTCTTGCAAGCGCTTTCGGCCTTAACAAGCTGCTTGGCGTTGCGATGGGCTCCATCTCCATGTCCGGCGGTGTGGGCTCCGGCGCGTCCTTCGGCCCGACCCTCGAGGCACTGGGTGCTGACGGCGGCACTACCATCGGCGTCGCGGCTGCTACCTTCGGTCTCCTGCTCGGCAGCCTCACCGGCGGCCCCGTGGCGGAGCGCCTCATCAAAAAGTACAATCTCAAGAGCAGCGCCGAGGCACAGGCCAAAGAAGAAAAGGTCGTATTCCCACTCGAGAGCAAGAGCTTTTTCAGCAGTGTCCTCCTCATTCTTCTGGCAGCCTTCATCGGCTCCTACATCTCCGCCCTGCTCAAGCTCACCGGTCTCAACTTCCCCTACTATGTGGGCTGTCTCTTCGGCGGCGCGCTTATCCGCAACATCGCCGACGCGCGGCACATTGACATCAAGATGCACCAGATCGATGTCATCAGCAACACCTGCCTCAACCTCTTCCTCTCCATGGCACTTATGAGTCTGAACATCGCAAAGCTCATTGACCTTGCTCTCCCCATGATCGTGATCCTGCTGGCGCAGGCGGCCGTCATGATGCTCTGGGCCTACTTTGTCACCTTCCGCACCATGGGCAAGGACTACGACGCCGCCGTCATGGCTGCCGGTCACTGCGGTGTCGGTCTCGGCCAGACCCCGAACGCCGTCGCCAACATGGCCGCCGTCATCGACAAAAACGGCCCTGCACCCACGGCTTGGTTTGTCCTGCCGGTTGTGACCGTCATCTTCATCAACATCATGAACCCCATCATTATCACGGCGTTCATCAACTTCCTCGCCTGACGAAAGGAGCAGCATCATGGAACTGACCAAGGAAAAGCGTGAGCAGCTTGTGGTGCTGCCCACCGGCAATGTGGCTGACAACAACAATTCCGTACCACGGCAGGGTGTGATGGACTCCGGCATCAAGCCCGTCGATCCCAAGTGCCATATGCTGGGCCGCGCCGTCACGGTAAAGTGCCAGCCCGGCGACAATCTGGCGATCCATCAGGGCATCTATGCAGCCCAGCCCGGTGATGTGCTGGTGTGCGACCTCAGAGGCTATGACCAAGGCGGTCACTTCGGCGACATCATGGCCCTCGCATGCAAGGTTCGCGGCCTCGCGGGTGTGGTTCTGGACGGCAGCTGCCGGGATACCGAGGATATCCGGGAGATGGGCTTCCCCGTCTTTTCACGCGGCGTCAATCCCTCCGGTACCGTGAAAGCCAGCCTTGCGCAGATCGGCGTACCTGTCATCTGCGGCGGCGTTGAGGTTCACAACGGCGATATTGTGCTGGGCGACTGCGACGGTGTGGTCGTCGTACCTCAGGCTCGCGAGGACGAGGTATTTGAAAAGGCCTTTCAAAAGTTTGAGAAGGAACAGCACATCGTCGAACAGCTCCTTGCTGGGAAAACAACTCTGGAAATCTACGGCTTTGACAAGCTGATCGAGAAACTGGAAAACCTGTAAGATACTGATAGCGGGAGGCTGCTCATGCAACAGTCTCCCGCTTGGTTTTTTCTTCTGCTTCTTATTAACTCTATCTGTACAGTTTCCGGTTTGCTGTGAGCTGGAATATTTATCCCATATAAAGTTTTCTCGTATTCTGCTGATGTGTTGGCAAACCATCAACTCAGAAACGTAAAGGCTTTATTAATTACCAAGATTTTTTATCCCCTCTGGTAGAACCAGAAAGATGTCAAGCTAAAACGCCAATATCCCTTCAAGAATAATATCTTGAAGGGATAAATTTTGAGACTCCCGTTTCGGAAAGGAAGAAGGAGCCAACGGATACGGAGCTTTCGCCGCCCCGGCGGAAGCGGAGTGCAGTTGGCTTCTTCTGACGTGGTGCCGGTGGCCGGACTCGAACCGGCACGGGATCGCTCCCAGGGGATTTTAAGTCCCCGGTGTCTACCGTTCCACCACACCGGCGTATTCTACAGTTTAACACGCGCGGCCCTGTTCGTCAAGCGAGCGGGGCGCAAAAAAAGACAGACGCCGGAACGTCTGTCTTTCGTATTTTGATATCAGTCGGTCACGTAGGGCAGGAGAGCGATCTGACGGGCTCTCTTGATCGCCTCGGTGAGCTCACGCTGATGCATGGCGCAAACACCGGTCGTGCGGCGCGGCAGGATCTTGCTGCGCTCGGACATGAAGCGGCGAAGCTTGGCAGCGTCCTTATAGTCGATAAAGGTGGCCTTATCAACGCAGAACTGGCAAACTTTTCTGCGCTTGCGGTTCTTGGGATTGTTCTTATCGAAAGCCAAAGCTGTATCCTCCTTATTTCAAATTCAGAACGGCAGCTCGCCGTCGCCATCATCCAGCTCCACAAAGGTGTTGGAAGGGGCAGGCGCCCCGCTGCGGCCGGAGTCATATCCACCGTAGCTGTTCCCGGAGTTGGAGGAGTAGCTGTTCGAGGCATTGGAATAGCTGTTCCCGTAATTGCTGCCGTAATTGTCGGAACGATTGGAGTCGCTGTCACGGCGGCTGTCACCGAAATACGCGTTATCGACGACGACCTCCCAACTGGTGCGCTTCTCGCCTTCCTTGGTTTCCCATTTCCGGCTCTGCAGCCGCCCGGAGACGACTGCCATGCGGCCCTTGGTGAAATACTTGCTGATGAATTCACCGGTCTGCCGCCAGGCAACACAGTCGATAAAATCGGTCTGCTTTTCGCCGCCGTCGCGCCCGCCGAAATCGCGGTCAACGGCAACGGTGAAGGTCGTAACGGTGACGCCGGATTGCGTGGTCCGCATCTCCGGATCGCGGGTCAGACGACCCATGATAACGATGTGGTTGAGCATGGAATTCACCCCTTACTCTGCGCGCAGAGTAATCAGGCGACGCAGAATACCGTCGGTAATGCCGAGGATACGGTCCAGCTCAGCGGGGAACTCGGGGCCGCTCGTGAACTTCATGAGCACATAGTAGCCTTCGGAAATGTAGTTGATCTCATAAGCCAGCTTGCGCTTGCCCATTTCCTCCATTTCCTCGAGCGTACCATTTGCTTCCACAAGTGCTTTGAACTTCTCAACAACCGCCTGGGTCTCTTCCTCCGTGAAGTTGGGGTTGATGATGTACATTACTTCGTACTTTTCGCTTGCTTTTGCCATGGTTGCACCTCCTTTTGGTCTTTTGGCCCCCGCTCAAGTCGGGAGCAAGGATAGCCCGCCTCTCGGACAGGCCTAATAATTATATCCTTTTTGCTCAATTTGTCAAGGATTTTTCAGAAAATTATTACAAAAAATAATGCACGGTGCTGCTTTAAATAAATCAAGGCAGAGTGCCTGACCACTCTGCCTGATTTAAGAAGAACTTTCGTTCCATATGAAGTTCTTTCCTGCTTGCAAGTATAGAATACTATAAAGATGTTTCGGAAAATACCCAAAAGTTGTTTCGCCTTTGTAAAAGAGAACGCTACAGCTCCGTCAGCCAGTCGTCGTCCGTGGGGGCGCTGTAGGGGATGGGCGCGGCGCTCGGCGCGTCCTCAAGCGGGGTCTCGGTGATCCAGCTCTCCGGCGGGGGCAGAATCTCCTCCGGCAGCGTCTGGAGCTCCTCAACAGGCTCTTCGGCGGGCGCTTCCTCCGGCGCGCTCTGGCGTTTGCCCAGCGAGAAATAGGACATGCCCTGAATGGTAGAGGTACAGCAGACCTCGCCGCCCCGGAGATATACCAGGTCGAGCTGACCCTCGCTCACCGGCTGGGCGCTGGGGTTGAGACAGTCGTTGATCATCTGAATCCAGTTGTAGAGATCCAGAAACGTGTAGCTCAGATCGTGCACATAGGCCGGGGTGTTCGGCGCGGTGAAAAAGCGGATATCCTCGCTGCGGCAGCGCAGGAGCTGGCGCGCAAACCAGGCCATGTTGGAGGCGGTCATGTTGGTGTCCATGCTCTCGGCCAGAATGGAGACCACCTCGGGAATGTTCGGGATGCTGCCGAGCTGGAGAAACTGGTCGGCGGCGGCCTTGAGAAAATCGTGCTGCACCTTGATGCGGTCGAGATCCCCGTTGACATAGCCGCTGCGGAAGCGGCAGAGCCACATGGCCTGCTCCCCGTTCAGAAGCTGATAGCCGGGCTCGAGGTCGATGACCGGGCCGTCCTCGTAATACATGCGCTGCGGCACGTCGAACCAGATGCCGCCGAGGGCGTCCACCGCCCGCTGGAAGGCATCCAGCGCGATGACGGCATAGCAGTCCACGTCAAAGCCGGTCAACTTCTTCACATGCCGGCGCAGCGCCTCGCTGCCGTCGGCCCCGCTGTAGACCGCCGTCCAGTAGACCCCGTTGAGCTTGCGGATGGGGCTGTCGATGTTGATGAGGGTGTCGCGCGGGATGCTTACAAAGTTTGCCGTGTGGCGAACGGTGTCGAGCCTTGCGACCATGATGGTGTCGGTGTTGCCGGTGCCGTCGTCGCTGCCCGCGAGCAGGAGGGTGTAGACCCCGTCCTGCCGCTCGGTCTCAAAGGCGGTGCCCTTGTCCGGCGTGGGACTCGGCAGGGCGGAGGGCGCGGCCGGGGTCTCCGCCGCCTGGCTCAGATCCGTGAGCACCGGGTTTCCCGACGCGATCTCCGGCGGCTGCTCCCAGAGAAAATAGCCGCCCACGACCGCCAGGGCCACAGCGGCCACGCCGCTTCCTGCGATGATCAGCCACCGCTTCCAGTTTTTCATGTCCATTTCCCTCGCCCCTTTGCAAGCGTAAATTGCCTGTGACGCCGCAGGCGTGCCCTCCTGCCGCAAAAGGCCAACGGATTGCCACACCGGTGTGCGCACCGGTTCGCAATGACGGGACAGCCATTTTGCGGCGGTGCGGCGCACAAATTCATTTCACTCGGGAGTATTTCCCGCCTGCGGGGAAATTATACGATTCCCTGACAGAAAGCAGACAAGAAATTTTGCCGGAAGGGCTGCCGGATTTCGATCAGGGGATCGTACTTCCGAAACGGCAAAAAAACTCCACAAAAGAGGGTTTTGCACCCTTCCAATTCCTGTAGCTTTTTACCGAAAAGCAAAAAGAGGAGAAAAACGCCATTGACTTTAGCGCCAAAAAGCGCTAAAGTATAGCCATCACCGAAAGGGAGACATGATCATGCTGAGACCGCGTAGTGCATACGGACTGTATTCCTATTACTATTATAAAAAGTAATAGCGGTTCGTGCTGCCAAAAAAGGTCTTATGAGAAGGGGCAAAGCCCCTGATCGGCGCCGCACGGACTTGCATCCGGGCGGCGCTCACGATTTATCCCTCCCCGCCGAAAACCAAAAGCACAAATACAATAAAAGGAGAACACCGAAATGAAAAAGATCCTGACGCTCATCCTCGCGCTGACCATGGTCTTTGCGCTGGCCGCCCCCTCCGCCTTTGCCGCCGATTCCTACACCGTCGGCGTCTGCCAGCTGGTGCAGCACCCCGCGCTTGACGCCGCCACCCAGGGCTTCAAGGACGCCCTGACCAAGGCGCTCGGCGACAAGGTCAGCTTTGTCGAGCAGAACGCCTCCGGCGATTCCGCCACCTGTGCCGTCATCTGCAACCAGTTCGTGTCCGACGAGGTCGACCTGATCCTCGCCAACGCCACGCCCGCCCTGTTGGCCGCCCAGGCTGCCACCAACAAGATCCCCGTGCTCGGCACCTCCGTCACCGACTACGCCTCCGCGCTTGACATCGACGACTGGAAGGGCTCCACCGGCACCAACATCTCCGGCACCTCCGACGGCGTGCCCGCCAAGGAGCTGGCAGGCGTGCTGAACGAGCTGTTCCCCGACGTCAAGAACGTCGGCCTGCTCTACTGCTCCGGCGAGCCCAACTCCAAGTTCCAGGCCGATGAGATGCGCCCCGTCCTCGAAGAGATGGGCTACAAGGTCACGGACTACACCTTCGCTGACTCCAACGACGTTTCCGCCGTCACGAATAACGCCTGCGACGACTGCGACGTGCTCTACATCCCCACCGACAACACCGCCGCCTCCAACGCGGAGCTCATCAACAACGTGGCCCTGTCCAAGAAGATCCCCATCGTCTGCGGTGAGGAGAACCTCTGCGCCGGCTGCGGCGTGGCCACCCTCTCCATCTCCTACTACGATCTCGGCACCGTGACCGGCGAGATGGCCGCGAAGATCCTCTCCGAGGGCGCGGACGTCGCCACGATGGAGATCCAGTACGCCCCCTTCGCCAAGAAGTTCAACAAGACGAACTGCGACATTCTCGGCATCACCGTCCCCGAGGGCTACGAGGCCATCGAGGCTGCCGCGTAAGCGCCGTCCCCGCGTATTTCCCGTAACCAAAGCCCCGGCGGTTTCACCGCCGGGGCAAAATCTGAGGTGTGATCTGTGACAATAACAAGCTATTTCGCTTCGCTGAGTATTCTGAAGCTCTTCCGCAATATGCCCGGCGGCGTGTCCCAGGGCATTATCTGGGGCATCATGGCCCTGGGCATTTACATCACCTTCCGCCTGCTGGACGTGGCGGATCTGACGGTGGACGGCTCGTTCACCACGGGCGGCGCCGTGACCGTCATGCTGATCCTCGCGGGCTGGCCCGCCTGGGCGGCGCTGCTGATCGCCATGCTGGCGGGGCTTCTCGCCGGCTTTGTGACCGGCATCCTGCACACAAAGCTCGGCATCCCCGCCATCCTCGCCGGTATCCTGACCCAGTTTTCCCTCTATTCCGTGAACCTGCACATTATGGGCATGGCGGCGAACAAGGCCGTCAGCGTGGATAAATACAATCTGCTGCTCTCCTCCCGCAACATCCCGTCCGCCATCCTCACCGGGGCGATCATCGCCGTCGCGCTGGTGAGCGTGTTCTACTGGTACTTCGGCACCGAGCAGGGCTCCGCCATCCGCGCCACCGGCAATAACCCCGCCATGAGCCGCGCCCTCGGCATCAACATCGACAATATGAAGGTGCTGGGCCTCTCGCTCTCCAACGGCATTGTCGCCCTCGCCGGCGGCCTGCTCGCCCAGTATCAGGGCTTCGCGGATATCAACATGGGCCGCGGCGCCATCGTCATCGGCCTTGCCGCCGTCATTATCGGTGAGGTGGTGGGCAACGCCATCCTCGGCAAACGCCTCAACTTCTACGGTACGCTGACCTTTACCGTCATCGGCGGCATCGTGTATTACCTCGTCATCGTCATCGTCCTGTGGCTGAAGCTCAACTCCAACGACCTGAAGCTCTTCACCGCCATCGTCGTGGCGCTGTTTCTCGCCGTGCCCTATCTGCGGGGCCAGAAGAAGAGCTCCTTTGCCAAGCTGAAAAGGAAGGGGGCCTGAGGAGCATGCTGAAGCTCGAGAACATTTCCAAGACCTTCAACCCCGGCACCATCAATGAGAAAAAGGCCCTCAACGGCCTGAGCCTGCACCTCAGGCCCGGCGACTTCGTCACCGTCATCGGCGGCAACGGCGCGGGCAAGTCCACCATGCTCAACGCCGTCGCGGGCGTCTGGCCCGTGGACGAGGGGCGCATCATCCTCGACGGGCACGACATCACCGCCCTGCCGGAGTATAAGCGCGCCCACCTGATCGGCCGCGTGTTCCAGGACCCCATGATGGGCACCGCGCCCAACATGCAGCTGGAGGAAAACCTCGCCCTCGCCGCCCGCCGCGGTCAGCCGCGCGGCCTCAAATGGGGCGTCACCAACGCCGAGCGCGAGGAGTACCATGAGAAGCTGAAAATCCTGGGCCTGGGGCTGGAGGATCGCCTGACCTCCAAGGTCGGCCTGCTCTCCGGCGGTCAGCGCCAGGCGGTCACGCTTCTGATGGCGGTGCTGCGCGAGCCGAAGCTTCTGCTTCTCGATGAGCACACCGCGGCACTGGACCCCGGCACCGCCGCCAAGGTGCTGGAGCTGTCGGATCAGATCGTGCAGGAGCATAATCTCACTACCCTGATGATCACCCACAACATGAAGGACGCGATCCGCCACGGCAACCGCCTCATCATGATGAACGAGGGGCACATCATCCTCGACATCGAGGGGGAGGAGAAAAAGAAGCTCACCAAGCAGCAGCTTATCGACATGTTCGCCCAGAAGGGCGGCAGCATCGACTCCGACGAAACGCTGCTGACCAAGTAAAAAACGATATAAACAAACCACGCGCCGAGTCCGCAGAAACGGATTCGGCGCGTGGTTTCTTATTTCATCGGAATGGTCAGCGTGCGTGTATCGCTGCCTTCGCGGTAGCGGATGAGGAGCTTGCCGGGCCTGGACTTGATGTCGACGACGCTCTGCGGGCCGAGAGCCTCCAGGCGCTCGTAAAAGGCGCGCTTTTTCTCGTCATAGGCGCCCACATTATCGGAGGTGAAGAGCACCCCGCCGAAAAGGGCGTTGACCGTGGCGAGAAGCTCCCGCTGCGCGGGGCTGAGGCGGATGTTTTCGTCGCGCAGGAGAAAGACGTCCGGGTCGTTGCGCCAGGCCCTGCCGTCGAGATGGCGGCGGTAGATCGTATTGAGCAGGGTGTTGCGGGTGGAGGGCACCTCCCGGTGCAGGGGGCGCAGCTGCGCGTCGCCGAGCCAGTTGAGCGTCATGTCGCAGCCGATGCGGCAGTAGTCCACCATGCCGAAGGCCGGGGCCATCGGCACCCCGCAGCCGAGGATCAGCGCATCGCCGGCAAGCTGCCTCAGAAAGCGCATGCCGTCATACATGACCTGGGCGCGGGTCTTGTCCCGGCGGGGGATCAGACAGGCCGCGTACAGGAAATCCAGCTTCACAAGGCCGTAGCCCCAGTCGTGGATCACGGTGTCGAAGACCTGGCGGAGATAGGCGCGCACGTCGGGATTGTAGATGTCCAGACCGTAAAAGCCCGACCAGTTGCAGCCGCCCGGTTGGGCCTCCCCGCTTTCGTCGCGCAGGAGCCAGTCCGGATGCTCCCGGACGAGGATGGACTTCTTCTCCGCGGCGAAGGGGGCAAGCCAGATGCCCGGCAGCATCCCGGCCTTGCGGATGGCCTCGGCGGCATGCTTCATGCCGTGGGGAAATCTGTCGTTCGGCACCAGCCAGTCGCCGACGGCGTTTTCATACCCGTCGTCGATCTGGAACACGTCCGGAAGCTTTTCAGAGCCCGCAAAGCCCGCGAGATCCTCCTCAATGGACTGCTCGCTGATGTTCTCATAGCGGTTGTACCAGCTGGTGTAGCCGGTCAAGCGCTTAGCCCTGGTCGGGGCGATCCCCAAAAGGCGGAAGTATTCGTCGAAGACCGCGTCCTCCGAGCCCTTGAGGATCACCAGATCGAAGACCGGGTAGTCCCCGGTGAAGTGGTGCCCGGCGCAGTCCTTTTCCAGCGTGATCCGGTTCTCGTTTGTGTCGAAGCGAAGGACGGTGAAGCCACTCTCCTCCGCGAGGGAGCCGAAAAGGGTGTATTCCCCGCCCCGGCGGACATAGCCGTAGCTGAAGCCGTGCATCTGGCCGCCCTTGTGCCCGTAGGCAACGAAGCGGTTGTCGCCGTAGCGGTCGAGACTGTAGCGCCGCACGAGCCCCTTGGGGATGCGGTCAAGGCTGTGCAGACGGCCCTTCACGCCGCGCTCGCGGCTGTCGGTCCAGGACTGGTAGCCGTTTAAGTACAGCATGTCGTGCTTTTCAAAGGGAAAATCGAAGCGCAGGGAGAGGCTGCGCAGCTCGCATTCCTTCTCGCTGTGCAGGCGCAGGGAGAGGCGCTCGTCAGTCGCGTTCAGCTCCCAGCGCAGGCCGCCGGACTGCCCGCTCTCCGTGCCGGTACATGAAAAGTCCGCGCTTTGGATCGTAAAGCTTCTCATGCCTTTTTCCCCGCTTTCAGCGTCTCAATGCGGGAGAGGATCATCTTCTCGTTGTACAGCAGGAAGAGGCACGCGCCGATCAGGCAGGTGACGGTCGCAATGACGGCGACCGTGCGGTACTGGCTTGCTTCCACAATGGCCTCGCCGTTGACAAGGTGCTTGACCGTGACGGAGGTGTAGATCACCATAGACAGGGCCTGGCCCAGCTTCATGGCAAAGGTGCGGGCGGCGAAGAACATGCCGCTGCGGTCCTCGCCTGTCTCCAGGGTGTTGAGCTCCGACACGTCAGCCACGCAGGCCTGGGGCAGGATGCCGAGGATCGCCATCGGAATGCCGGCGCTGACGGCGACGATCAGGCCCCAGATGAAGCCCTGACCGCACAGGGCGGTGATCAGGAAGACGAGGGCGTAGGCAAAGAAGCCGGTGACAATGAGCTTCTTCTTGCCGAGGCGCGGGGCCAGCTTGTTGACCGGGAGATAGAGCGCGAGGCTCACCACCGTCATGATGACGGTGAGGGTGAAGGTGTTGTCGGAGGGAATGCCCATCAGGCGCGTCTCAAAGTCGGCAAGGCCGGTCTGAAACAGGGTGACGGCAAAAAAGTAGATCACGTCCGCGTAGACGAAGCGGCGAAACTGCGCGTTCCGGAAGGTCTTGACCAGAGAGGCGAAGGCCGGGGTCTGCACGGGCTTGGAGTCGATGTACGCCCGCTCCTTGATCAGGAGGGCGGGGACCAGGCAGGCCACGCAGGCCACCGCGCACAGAACGCCGATGGCGCTGCGCATCGCGCCCTGTTGGACGAGCAGAATATCATGGAGCGTCTCCGCGCTCAGTATGGCGCGCACCTGCTCCATCTTCACAACGTTCTCTCCGCTGCCCTGGAGCATGAGCATCAGCTCGTCCAGGCTCACGTTTTTGGACGCGGCGACGGGCGTGAGGATGGCGCTGATTTTGCCGCCCTGGAAGATGCTTGCCAGAGACGGGATCAGCGTAGAGAGGGAGAAGCCCGCAATGTAGGTGAAGGAGATGAAGGTGGAGACGTTGATGCGGTGCTCCTGCGTGTCGCCGAGCTCCGCGATGAGGGCGTTATACGGCGTGCAGTAGATGGTCATGAAGAGGTAGAAGAGCATCAGCAGGGCAAAGATGATCGCATTGTTTGCGGAGACGGAGGCCGTCTGCGGCAGGACGAACACGGCGAGGGTGATGAGCGCGAAGGGGATGGCGGCGGCCTTCATGAACGGGATGCGCCGCCCGCCCTTGAAATTCGCGCGGTCGGACCAGCTGGCGATCAGCGGGTCGGTGACGGCGTCAAAGAGACGGCCCACGGCGGTGATGATGCCGAAGAGCGTCAGCGAGGCAAAGAGCGGGTGCTGCGAGATAAACTCGCTCAGCATGCCGTTGGTGTCGAGAAAGCGCTCCGCCGAGCCGGTATAGAGGTGGACGAGCCAGGTGGCGATGATGCCGCTCAAAAGGCTCCAGCCGAACTGGCCGACGGCAAAGATCCACAGGAGCTTGTTGGTGATCGGTTTCTTCTGCATGGTGGTGTTCTCCCTTTTTAATATAAATATGAATCCTCTAAAGCTATCTTTCGGAATGGGAGCCTGGTGCTTTTATTTCCCCACGGCCAGCTTCACGGCCTCGTACGCGCCGTTGTAGACGCCGGCGGCTTTCGCGCGGAGAATGCAGCGGCAGAAGGCGGGGAGAAGCTCGTCGCCGTTCGTGATCTCGTCGAGCATGGCGAGGACTTCGTCGGTCTTCTCGCACTCATAGCTGCCGTCGCCGACCTCCGCCGCGCGGATCGCGCCCCACATCTCGTGCCCGCCGACGCGGTGGAGCATGAGCTTCGGCACGGGATAGAAGCTCAGCTCGCCGGGCTTGGTGAGCAGCACATCGCAGGCGCGCATGAGAAGATTCGTCACATATACGGCGGCGAAAATGTCCTTATGGCAGAAGACCTGCACGCCCGTGAGACCCTCGTCCTTTTCAATGAACGCCTTCGCAGACTCGTAGTTGTCGAAGTGCGTCTCGGCCAGCGCCCCAAGCTCGGGGATGTGGGAGAGGATGGAGTTCCAGACCTCAAAGTGGTCGCCGGTGTTGATGAGCAGGGTCACCCGGCCGGCCTGCACCTGGGGCAGGAGGTGGCGGATGACGTCCTCAAAAAGCTTCTGCTGCGCGCCCGCGCCGCCGATGGAGAGAAGATAGCGCCTCGGAGCGCCCGTCTCCATGCGTCTTAATCTCGCGGCGCAGTCGGCCTCGATGTTTTCCACAAACTCGTGGTCGACGTAGTGGCCCACATCGAAGAGCGTTCCCTTCGGCATGGGTTTAAGCTGGCGCTTCTTGTCCATGCCGCGCAGCAGCTTGTAGCCGAGGAAGGCCGAGGGGGTCTGCACCGTGTGGATGCTGCCCTCTGAAAGATGCAGAGCCATGGGCCAGTTGTCGGGGATGGCGTTGACCACATGGGTAAAGCCCGCGTGGATCGCGGCCTGGGCGGGCCAGGCGTGGGTCGCCACAAAGGGCGTGTCCTTCGGGAGATTTTTCAGGAGCGCCGCCATCAGCTCCGCGTTTTTCTGGTCGCCCGCGTTGTACGTGAGCTTGCGGAAGCCCTCATAGTTGATGGGCTCCCAGACGAATCTGTTGAAAAGCTTCGAGCGCTGACTGAGGCGGGAGCCGAGGGAGTAGAGATCGTTCTGTCCGGAGATGATCTTCGTCGCGGTGGACTCCGGGAAGGAGTTGAGATCCAGCCAGTACGGTTCATAGCCCAGGGCGTGGGCCGCCGAGGCGACAGCCATGGAGATGCGGTAATGCCCATAGCCCATGCGGATGTTGCCGACGATGACGGCGTTTTCCGGCAGCTCCAGCCCCGGCTTGTCCGTGAGCGTCAGGGTCTTCACCCCGAGGGGGGCGAGGACGGGGTTTTCCACGGCCTTGAAATAATAATCGCGGGCGCTGTCGTCCCCGTACTTTTTGATGAACTTTTCCTTTTGACGGCAGGCCTTGCGGTAATCCTTCTCCGCGATGCGGTTGCCGAAAATGCTTTTAGAGCGCTCCATGTATCGTTCCTCCACAGTATCTATCCTCGGTGTCTTGACAAATGCAAAACCGTGTGATAGTCTATCTATCAATCTGATAGATAGACTATCACAGAAAGCGGTGCCTGTCAATATGAGCAATGAGAATTCCGCAAAAAGTTTGCGCGATCTGCGCGAGGACGGGATCGTCTATGTCGCGGCGGAGCTGTTTCTGCAAAACGGCATTGAGAGCGTGAAGATGACGGACGTGGCTGAAAAGGCGGAGGTGGGCGTGGCCTCGCTCTACCGCTACTTCGGCACGAAGGATAAGCTGGTGATCCGGGCCGGGGCGCTCTTATGGCGCGATCTCGACACGCTGGTCTCCGACGTGTACGAGGCGGCGGATTATCTCTCCTGCACGGGCATGGAGCGGGTGTCCCGCCTCTTCGGGGTGTATCTCCGCCTCTTCCGGGAGCAGCCCGCCTTCATCCGCTTTGTCGGGGAATTTGACAGCTTTGTGCGCACGACCCGGGCTGAGCGGGAGACGATGGCGGAGTATGAGACGAGCGTGCTGAACTTTTACCCGGTGTTCTTCACCGCCTACGAGGCGGGCGTCCGGGACGGCACGATCCGCCCTATCGAGGCGCCGCGCCTGTTTTACGACAGCGTGTGCCACGCGGTGATGGCCCTGTCGCAGAAGCTCCTGCGGGGTGAGATCCTCGAAGCCGACGGCTTCGGCGACGAGCGCGAGCTGCGCATGCTGCTCGAGATGGCGGAGCGCTATCTGCGGGCGCTACCCCCACAGCAGGCGACAGAGCCAGGCTGAGGCGAGAAAGCACACCAGATCGGCGCAGAGGGCCGCGGGCAGGGCGCGCCCGTCGTCCTTCACACCCGCGGCGGCAAAGTAGACCGCGAGGACGTAAAAGCTCGTCTCGCTCGAGCCGAGCATCACCGCCGCCGTGCGCCCGATGAGCGAGTCTGCCCCGTGGCGCTGCATGAGCTCCGCCGCGAGCGCGAGCGCCCCGCTGCCGGAGAGGGGGCGCAGCAGCATGAAAAGCCCCGTCTCCTCCGGCACGCCGAGAAGAAGAAACACCGGCCGCAGCGCCTGACCCAGAAGCTCCGGCAGGCCTGAGGCGCGAAGCAGGCGGATCGCCGGAAAGACCACCAGAAGCGACGGCAGCACGCCCCACAGCACCAGCAGACCCTTCTTCGCCCCGGCGCACATGGCGTCAAACACATCGACTCCGCGAGAGAGCGCCGGAAGCATGGCCAACAGTACCAGCCCCGGCACCAGAAGCTGACCGAGCGCCCTCATGTCCGCGCCCGGTTCAGAAGACGGATCATCGAAAGCCCCGCCGCAAGCGCGAGCGCACTGCTGACCCAGACGGTGGGGGTGATGTCAAAGGGGGAGGCGCTGCCGAACGTGGCGCGCAGCGCCGCCGCCGTGGTCGGCAGAAGCTGGACGGAGGCGGTGTTCAGCACGACGAGGGTGTTGAGCTCCGCGCGCGCCCCCAGGCGGGCAAGGCCCCGTGCGGCGCGGATCCCGGCAGGCGTGGCGGCGTTGCCGAGGCCCAGCAGGTTGGCGCTGAGATTCTCCGACAGAGCGGAGAGTGTCTCCGGCTCCGCCGCGCCCCGGGGGAAGAGCCGGGAGAGCACGGGACGCAGAAGACGCGCGAGAAAGGCCCCCGCGCCGCCGCGCTCTATAAGCTCCGTCACCGCCGACCACAGGCAGAGCGCCGCTGCCAGCTCCGGCGCAAAACGCAGCGCGTCCTGCACGCCGAGGAGCAGCGAGGCCCCCGCTTCGGCGCTGTTTCCCAAAAGAAATGCTGCAAAAAATGAAAACAAATAAATGGTAAAAATTGCAATACTCACCAAAAACCCCCCGATTTCCGCCCTTTTTATGGCAAAATATAAGAACTTTTTATGAACATTTGACAAACTTGAAGATTACGGTTGATTTTTCCTCCGGGAAATGATATAAAGTGCTATAAATATTTACGAAATTGTAATTTATTACCAATCTTTGTAAATGTTTTAGGTCTCTACAGTTCAAAAATTCACCAGAAAGCAGAGGGGATGCTTACGTGAAGTCCACTGGTATCGTACGAAGAGTCGACGAACTTGGGCGTATCGTATTGCCGATCGAAATGCGCCGCACGCTCAACATCGGAGAGAAGGACTCTCTCGAGATATATGTTGAGGGCGACAGCATTATTCTTCGCAAATATCAGGCGGCTTGTGTGTTCTGCGAGGCGACGAAGCGAATCGTCAATTATCGCGGAAAAAACGTCTGCCCTGACTGCATTGCGAAGCTGAAAGAGCTGTATTGATACGGAAAAACTCCTGGCCGTTTGGTCAGGAGTTTTTTTCTGCCGTCTCATGGAGGACTGGAAATTGCGGGGGAGATATGCTACAATACTCCCGAAATTTTTGTCGTTTTGGAGGGATAAGGATGGAAAAGAAAAATGAAGCGGCGGAGGCCGAAGCCCTGCTGCGGCAGATGGCAGCCACACAGAAGCGGGCCGAGCGCAGCAGCCTCGTCACCGCCATCGCGGTGATCATCCTGGCGGCGGCGGTGATCGTGAGCCTCGCGGTGCTGGTGCCCCCGGCGCTGAACGCGGTCAACGAGGCGCGCGCCACCATGCAGAGCACCCAGGAGCTGGTCCGTCAGGCGGGCAGCTCGCTCGAAAAGCTCGACAGCATGACCGAGAGCGTGAACGCGGTGATGAGGGAGGGCGGCGAGAACGTGAGCAGGATCGCCGAGGCTCTCAACAGCACCGACCTCACGGCGCTCGGCGGCGCGATCCAGAAGCTCAACGGACTGGTGGAATCGCTCTCCAACTTCCGCCTGTTCGGGTAACAGAAAAACGGGACTGTGGAAAACACAGTCCCGTTTGCTGTTTACTTGGCGTAGTCGATGGCCTTGGTCTCGCGCAGGAGATGGACCTTGATCTGACCGGGGTAGGTCAGCTCCTCTTCGATCTTCTTGGCGATGTCCCTGGCCAGCAGGACCATCTGATCCTCGCTGACATCCTCGGGCTTGACCATGATGCGGATCTCGCGTCCGGCCTGGATGGCGTATGAGCTCGCAATGCCGGGGAAGCTCTTGGAGACCTCCTCCAGCTTTTCCAGACGCTTGACGTAGTTTTCAATGTTCTCGCGCCGTGCGCCGGGGCGGGCGGCGGAGATAGCGTCGGCCGCCTGAACCAGGCAGGCCTCGATGCTGTGGGGCTCCACGTCGTTGTGGTGAGCCTCGATGCAGTGGATGACGGCTTCGGATTCCTTGTACTTTCTGGCAATGTCCACGCCGATGGAGACGTGGCTGCCCTCGACCTCATGGTCGATGGATTTGCCAAGGTCGTGCAGCAGGCCCGCGCGCTTGGCGATGTTCACGTCCGCGCCGAGTTCGGCGGCCATCAGGCCCGCCACATGGGAGACCTCGATAGAGTGGTTGAGCACGTTCTGCCCGTAGCTGGTGCGGTACTTCATGCGGCCGAGCAGCTTGATGATCTCGGGGTGCAGGCCGTGGATGTTGGTCTCGAACACGGCGCGCTCGCCCTCGGCCTTGATGGTGGCGTTGACCTCCTTCTGGGCCTTGGCGACCATTTCCTCGATCCTTGCGGGGTGGATGCGCCCGTCCTGAATGAGCTTTTCCAGCGCCAGGCGCGCAACCTCACGCCGGACGGGGTCGAAGCTGGAGACGGTGATGGCCTCGGGGGTGTCGTCGATAATCAGGTCGCAGCCGGTGAGGGTTTCAATGCTGCGGATGTTGCGGCCTTCGCGGCCGATGATGCGGCCCTTCATCTCGTCGTTGGGGAGGGGGACGACGGAGACGGTGATTTCGCTTGCGTGGTCGGCGGCGCAGCGCTGGATGGCGGTGGCGATGATCTCTCTCGCGCGCTCGTCCGCCTCATCCTTGTACTGGGCCTCAACCTCCTTGACCTTCATGGCCATCTCGTGGGTCACGTCGTCGCGGATGTTGGCGATCAGGTAGGCCTTGGCCTCCTCCACGGTAAAGCCGGAGATCTTTTCCAGCACCTCAAGCTGGCTCTTCTTGACCATCAGGATCTCCTGCTGCTGGGCTTCGGCAGCGGCGATCTTGTTGGCAAGCGTCTCGTTCTTCTTCTCGGCGGCGTCGAGCTTCTTATCCAGGTTCTCCTCCTTCTGCTGAAGGCGGCGCTCCTGCTTGGAAAGCTCGGCTCGGCGCTCTTTGACTTCGCGCTCGTATTCGGAGCGGTTCCTGTGTATTTCTTCCTTTGCCTCAACCAGCGCCTCTCTCTTCTTGCTCTCGGCGCTCTTGATGGCTTCATTTACGATACGTCTGGCTTCCTCCTCGGCACTCGTGATCTCGCGCTCGGCAACGTTCTTGCGGTAGGCGATGCCGGCCACAAAGCCGACGACAGCCAGGACGACAGCAATGACAACTGTCAGTACCCAATGCATGGTAAGGATATACACCTCCATTCTTTCTTAAATAACGCGATGGAATCAGATAGCGTGGCAGTCCGGGTGTTTACTGTTATCTATCATAAGGAAGACGGGCCGGCAAACGAACCCGTCGGACTTGAGAAGTAATATCATTGCTGGAGCTCCCCATGCCCCACCATAATATTAACTAAGTTATTTTACCGTCTTCTCCAAGTTATGTCAAGTAAAAGGCTTGTGATAATATGAGAAAATTTGCCACAGGATGGATTTTTTCCAAATCTGCCCTGTACGGGGAGATAAAAAAACGCTATAATAGCCGTGACCAGAAAAGGGGAGGAAATGACATGAACGACAGAGAAATGCTTGAAATCTTATGCAGCGCCGAGCAGGAGGCCGCCGCGCTGATCCTGGAGGCGCATGACGTGCTGACCGAGAACAAGGCCGGCCGGCGCGACGTGGTGACCGAATACGACCGGAGGGTGCAGGAAAAGCTGATCGCAACCCTCAGCGCCGCGGTTCCGGGGGCGCGCTTTTTCTGCGAGGAAAACGACCGGCACGACGATCTCGGCGCCGAGCATGTCTTTATCATCGACCCCATCGACGGGACGATGAATTTCGTGCACGGCTTTCACCACAGCTGCATCTCGGCGGCGTACATGCATAACGGGGTGATCCGCGCGGCGGCGATCTACAACCCCTACGTCAGAGAGCTCTTCACCGCCATGAAGGGGGAGGGCGCGCGCCTGAACGGGCGGCCCATCCGGGTATGGGACGGGGCGCTTTCCGAGAGCGTGATCTGCTGCGGCACCGCGCCCTATGACGAGTCGCTCACCGACCGGGGCTTCGCGCTGATGAAAAAGGCCTTTCTTGCGGGGCTCGATATCCGGCGGGAGGGCTCGGCAGCGCTGGACCTGTGCTCGGCGGCGGCAGGGCGCGCCGGGGTGTACTTCGAGCTTGGCCTCTCCCTCTGGGACTACGCCGCGGGCAAGCTCATTGTGGAGGAGGCGGGCGGCGTCTGCTGCACGCTCGACGGCGCGGCCCTGCCGCTCGATCCCTCGCGCCCGTCGGTGCTCGCGGGCGGAAAGCGCGCTGTGGAGGAATTTTTGAAGCTTACGAGATAAGATAGAAACGGGGTGCAGCAAAAGACCGCCGCACCCCTGTCATTTTATATATGCCATGACGCAGCCTGGGTGTTTGCGCCCCCCATTCTTTCTTTTTAGCTCTTGCCCAAAAAGAAAGAACGCGCCGCGCCCGGTGTAAGAAAGAAAAAGGCCGCTGAGACGCGATGTACATTTTTGCGTTTCAGCGGCTTTTCTCTCGCGGCAGGCACGTTTCCGCTGATCGGGTCGCAGGGACGATACGTCCTCGCGAAGCCGTCCGCGCTCGGCGCTGCGCATGTCCTTGTCAAAGATTATCCACAAGGGAAAAAATAGGGGGAACAGCATCCTTTTGCTGTACCCCCCTTTGCGTTATTTCACCAGAGCCGCTTTGACGGCGGCGGGGACGGGGTCGGCGGCGTCACTGTTGAACTTTGCCGTGAGGCGCACGGAGGCGTCCACATCGCGGGAGACCACGCGCAGGCTCGCGCCGCAGTCGAGGGCGATTTCGTCCAGCTGATCGCCCACCACCGTGATGCGCAGCTTGCAGTCGCCGTAGCTGAGGTTCAGGCGGCTGAGCTCCGGCAGCAGGCGCGAGACGAGCTCGGCGGCGTCCTCGCTCGTGAGGACGAGGGAGTAGAGCGCGCGCTCCCCGGCGGCGGCACAGCTGAACTGCCCCTTGAGGCACAGCTCCCTTGCCAGCGGGATGAGCTGGGCCGCGTCCACCACACGCTGCTGCGCCTCGCTGAGGGAAAGGCCGTCGGCGGTGCAGGCGGCGCTGTCGGTGAAGTAGAGGGTGAAGAGGGCGCTCTTGACGCAGTGCACGTCCGTTCCGTCCAGGCTGCGGCGGGAATAGCGATAGCGGGGCGTAAGGCGCAGCGAGCCGCAGTCGGCGTTGACGGCGATGTCGGCGCTCACGGTCTCGGCGCTCTCGTTCTTGAGCCAGGCGGCAAGCAGACGCAGAAGATCCTCGGAGAGAAGCTGCACATCCTCCCCGCCGCCGGTCTCAATGGCGTCCGCCACGGCCTGGGGGACGACGGGGCGCTCGGTCATTTCTCCGGGCGTGAGAAGCACGTCAAGGCGGAAGGGCCTGCTGTCCAGAGCGCTGCCGCCGCCGGTAAAGGAGAGGCTTTGCAGCTGCTCGTCCTTCACGGTCATGGCGACGGTCATGTCATTTGCGTGCAGAAGCTCCTCGTCGCTTTCAGAGAGGAAGAGGCGGAGGATGCGCTCGGCGGTCTCACCGCCGATTTCGGCCGAATAGCGGGTGACGCCGTCGGCCGCGCTCGTCTCCACCTTCTCATGCAGGAAGACGTCGAGGGCCAGATCGAGAACCTTCCCCTGGCTGAGCTGCCCGTCCGTCAGACGGAAGACGCGGCCGTTTTCAAGGCACACCATCCCGTCGGAGATGTAGAGGGGGACGCCGTACTGCTCAGTGCAGCGGATCATATGTCCGTTCCGGAGGACGCGGTGCACCGTGCTGCGCATCTCCAGATCCCGGTCCTCAATGTGCAGGCGGATGCTGGTCTCAACATCCGTCTCCTGCCGGGAGAAGTCCTTGAGCACCCGGTAAGCCGAGACGGCGGGGCCGAGATTGCCGAAGCGCAGCGAGAAGACGGCGGCCGCCCCCGCCAGCAGCAGGATGGGCAGGAGGATCAGAAGCGGCTTGCGGTGGGCCCTGAGCCAGCGGGGCACCGGGCGCTCGGCACGGGGCACTTTCGCCTTCTTCGGCCGGGCGCGCAGGAGCCTCAGCAGCTTGTGTATCAGGAAGAAAAGCAGGGCGATGATCCCAAGCGCCGCCGCGATATAGGCCACGAACCACCAGGACTGCACGGTCTGCACCAGCAGGAAGCTCGCCTCGGTGCCGGTGGTATCGATGAGATAGTAGCTGCCGAAGCTGCGCGGGTGGACGCGCTGCCAGTCCTCGCCGTTTTGCAGGTACAGGCGGTAGTTCTCCGTGCGGCCGTCCGGGGTGAGATAGCGCACCGTGTGCGCGCGCTGCCCGTCCTCCGGGAAGCGGATAAGCACCTGCTCCGCGACCGAGACGGGGATGGAATAATCCGGCTCGCCCGCGCGGATGGAGCGGAGCTGCTCGCGCACGGTGTCCTTCCAGCTGCCGGTGAATTCGCGGAGCATCGCGGCGCTGTCAACGGGGATGAGCTCCATATTGAGCGCGTCGCCCTGCTGGAACTGCCCGTCCACGTAGACAATGGCGCGCCCGTCCTCCCGCGTGAGGTCGGAGCGCAGGACGGTCTCGTCCAGGCGGTAGGAGGCCGTGACGGTGGTGTCGAAGCGCAGATCGTTCAGCTCGCTCCGGTCCCACACGGCGTAGCGCCCGTCACGCCCGGCAACGCTGGGGAAGACGGAGCGGTCGAAGCTGTCCCCGTAGGCAAAGGGAAGCTCCTTGACCGTCTCCCCGTCCACCACAAAGCGGAGGGTGAAGCTTTTGCACTCTTCGGGAAGCCCCTCCACCTTTGTGAAATCCTCAAAGCTGATGGGCTCGGCCTGACCGTGGATGGAGAGCCGGTCGAGACCGGCAAACTCCGCCGGGACAAAATAGTTCTTTTCATAAAGCCCGGCGGCGCCGCCTGACACCGCGCCCGCAAACTGCGGGGCGCCGAGGATCTCCACCAGGGTATAGCAGCCGGAGACGGTGCTGGACTTGTCGGTGCTGCTGCGGGCGTTGTAGCCGTTGCCGACCACGCCGCCGATAAAGCGCTTGCCGCTGAGAGAGCACTTGGCGCAGCAGCTTTTCACGCTGCCGTAGAGAAGACCCGTAACGCCGCCGGCGTAGTCCCCGTCCTCCAGCACGACGGGGCCGTAGGAGGCGCAGTGGGAGGCAAGGCCCATGTCCATCTTGCCCGCGATGCCGCCGACGCACTCGCGCTTGGCGGTGACGTCGCCGTGATTGACGCAGCCGGTGACCACGATGGAGAGATTGACGTGGTTTTTTCGCAGATCGCTGCCGCTCACGCTCAGCTCGGACTCGGGGTCCAGCTCGCTCTCCACGGAGAGATTGCCCGCGACGCCGCCGACGTTGCTGTCGCCGTTGATGCTGCCGCGGTTTTCCGAGCTTGCGGTCTTGCCGAGGGTCAGGTTCAGGTTGTCTTCGGCGTCGGAGCTGTCCACCAGCACCTCCTGCGGCTGATCTGCGGCGGCAGTCATGACGCCCACCGTCTGCATGGCCGTGTCGGACAGGGCGTTGAGGTTATTGTTGATAACGTTGAAGTCCTCGCGCAGAATGCCGGAGTGCGCGTCCACCTCCTCGCTGATGACCTCCAGCTCGTTGCGGATGTTCCAGAAAGTGTCGGAGACCATGTCGCGCAGCATATAGACGCTTTCGGGATCGGCGGGGTCCATGGCGCTGATCGTGTCCGCCACGGGGCTGAGATAGTCGGAGAGCCTGTTCAGGCTGGCGGAGAGATCCTCCGAGGCGTAGCGGGCGTCGACCGCCGCGTCGTTCAGGGAGCGGTTGAGAACCGCAAGCCGATAGCCGACGCCGGCGAGAAGATCCTGCGCCTGGGCCGTCTCCTTCAGGGGCTCGGCCTGGCCGACGATGCCGCCCACGTCCTTACGGCCGTACACGTCGCCGACGTTCAGACAGCCGTTGATATAGCCGCTTGAACGCCCGACGATGCCGCCCACGTTGTAGCCCAGATGCAGGTAGCCCACGGCGCCGGTGTTGCCGCAGCGCTCGATAAAGCCCGTGGAGGAGCCGGCCACGCCGCCGGTGTCGGTGGTGATGCCCGCGCTGTCGGTGCGCAGACTGCGGATAAAGTTCAGGATGGAGCTGGTGTCGATGCTGTCCAGGCGCAGGGTGGGGTCGACGCTCTCGGTGTTGACGAAGCTGCGGTTTTCGCAGCCCGTGAGCGCGCCCGCGTTTTCGCCCGCGATGCCGCCCGTCTGCGTGAGACCCTGCACCGTGCCTGTGGCGCTGCAGGAGACGATCATGCCGGACACGTCGTTTTTGCCCGCGATGCCGCCCACCTGTTTAAGGGCCCTGACCTCGCCTGAGAAGCTGCAGCCCGTGAGCATGCCGCGGTTGAGCCCGACAAGGCCGCCGACCATGCTGTCGTCTCCGCGGGCGCAGACGCTGCCGCTGACGTGCAGGTCGTGGATGTCCGCGTCCTTCCCCGTCTCGAGGAAGAAGCCGCAGGGGGACTGGGCGGCGGAGAGATTCATGTCGTAGATCGTGTGGCCCTGCCCGTCGAAGCTGCCGTTGAAGATGGGGATGGAATCAAAGCCGACGCCGGAGAGGGAGAGGTCGTTGTCCAGCACGACGCTCTTTCCGTCCGACCAGGTGTCAAGGGAGCAGTCGCGCGCGAGCCGGATGAGATCCTCCGCCGTGCGGATGTGGATGGTCTCATCGTCCGCGGCAAGGGCGAGGGGACAGAGGGAGAGAAGCAGGGAGAGAAGCAGCAGGAGCGAAACGGAGAGAGAAACACGCTTAGTCATGACTGCCCACCTCCTCTTGCGTGTTTTCGTCCGCTTCCCCGGCGGGCGGAGCGGGCTTGTCGTCCGGCCCCGGCGCGTCAGGCGAGGCCGCCGGCGGTTCCGTAAGCTCGGGCGGTGCGGCGGTTTCGTCCGGCGCGTCCAGCCTGCCCGAGAGAAGACGCACGTCCACATCGCCGTTGATGGTGCCGCGGAAAACGCCGTTGACGCTGCCGCGGATCTCGCCCACGATGAGGCCGTCCACCGCCACGACGCCGCTGCCGCGGTGGGCGCGCGCGGCGACCTTGGGCATGGAAAAGGAGGTCTTTTCCAGGATCTTGCCGCCGAGGATCAAAATCTGCGGCAGCACGAACATGACCAGAACGATGGAGATGATGGTGCCGCGGCCCAGGGCTTCGCCGATGCCGTTGATGGTGCACTCGGTGGTGATGAAGCTGATGAGGATGCCGGAGGTGGCGAGGATGGTGCCGGAGGTCAGGATCGTCGGGAAGGCAAAGTTCATGGCCTCGATAATGGCCTCCTTCGGCGTCATGGTCCGGGTATCCTCGGTATAGCGGTTGGCGATGACGATGGCGTAGTCGATGTTCGCGCCCATCTGAATGGAGCTGACCACGAGCTGGGTGAGGAAGAACACGTCCTTATGTACCAGAGCGGGATAGGCAAAGTTCATCCAGATGGCGCCTTGGATGACCAGGATCAGCAGCAGAGGCATGCCCGCGGAGTTGAACGTGAACAGCAGCACCGCCAGCACGATCAGGATGGAGACCACGCTGACCACGATATTGTCGACCTGGAAGGACTTCTGGAACTCGTATTGGTTGGTGGAGTTGCCCACCACATAGACCTGGCCCTTGGGATAATGGGACTGGGCCACCGTGCGGATGGTGTCCGTGAAGCGGTAGGTCTCGTCCCCGGCCTCGGGCAGGGTCAGGTAGACCAGCATACGGTCAAAGTCCGCGCCCTCAAGCTGCTGCTTGCCCATGATCATCTGAGCCTTGGCGTCAGCCAGGGTGTCGGCCTGATCGGCGTCGAGGGTGACATAGCCCTCGTCCACCATGTCCACCACGAAAAGCAGCATATCCACCAGGGGGACGTTGTATTTGGAGATGCCGCTGATCAGCTTGTCATAGCTCTCCCCGCGCACGGCGTAGGCCGCGTAGAGAAACTCCGCCGTCTCATAGTCGAGCTTCATCAGCTCGGCAAACTGCCGGGGCGAGAGCTTGTCGGCCAGCTTGTAGCCGCCGATGGCGTCGGCGTTGGCGATGGAGGTCACGGAGTCGATCTGGCCGTAGCCCTCAAAGTCGTGGATGAGGCGCTGCTCCTCGCTGTAGTCGCCGCCGGGGACGACCACGGCCACCATCGCCCGGGAGGAGAAGGTGTCGGCGATCATCTTTTCGGCGATCTGCATCTCGTTGAGCCGCGGCGTCACCAGGGTGTCATAGCCGTAGACATAGGGGCAGATGTTGGAATAGTGGATGGCCCCGACGACCAGCAGCACGAAGATCGGGGGGATGACGGCGCGCGTTAAGTAGGCAAAGCGGCCCACGAAGGGGACCTTCGGCACAAAGTTTTTGTGCCGCGTCTTTTCCATCAGCTCGCCCATCAGCATGAGAAGGCCCGGCATCACCGTGAACACCGACAGCAGCGAGAAGAAGATGGCCTTGACAAGGCAGATGGCCATGTCGGGGCCGAGCTTGAACTGCATGAACATCATGGCGATCAGGCCGCCCACGGTGGTGAGGCTGGAGGCCCCGACCTCGGGAATGGCCTTGGAGAGAGAGATGACCACCGCGTCGCGCAGTTCGTGCGATGCGCGCTCCTCCTTGAAGCGGTTGCAGTAGATGACCGCGTAGTCCAGCGACAGGGCCAGCTGCAAAATCGTGGTGACGGAGTTGGAGACAAAGGAAATCTTGCCGAGCAGGAAGTTCGTGCCGAGGTTCATCACCGCCGCCGTGATGAAGGTCAGGCCGATGATGGGCACCTCCGCGTAGGTCTGGGAGGTGAAGGTGAGCACTACCACCACGATCACCGCCACAAAGGCCGTGATCATGCCGACCTCCTTGTCGATAAGCTCGGCGCTCATGTCGCCGAGCGTGGTGGAGACATAGGCGTCGTAGGGGGCGAGGGCGGCCTTCACCGCCGCGAGGGAGTCGAGACACGCTTCGTCCGACTCGGGATAGTCGAAGGTGACGGAAAAGAGGGCCGAGGCCTTGCTGAAATGCTCGGTCGTGTCGTCAAAGGCGACGCTCTGCACCCCGTCGATTTTTTTGAGCGTCTCAAACAGAGTCTCCGCCTCCCCGTAGGAGAGGTTTGCGACCATGAGATTCGCCGAGCCGTAGGTGATGAACTGCCGCTCCATCACGTCCAACCCCTCCTTGGTGGCGGAGCCCGCGGGCAGATAGGCGGTCAGATCGTTTTCCACCTCTACCCAATTGCGGGAAAAGAGGGAAAAAACCATCATGATCCCCACCAGAAGGAAAATCAGGTTTCGCTTGTCCACAATGAACGCGGCCAGCTTCAGCATAAAGCCGCCCTGGTTCTCGTTTTCGTTTTCCATGTCAGAACTTCCTTCATTATACTGTAAGCAATTATATTTACTGAAACGTGTCTATTCTACTCTCCATGAAAAGAAAATGCAACAGGGGCGCTTATTACCTTTTTTAGTTGACATGGCGGCAGAGTTGACATATAAATATAGTATTGTTTGTTTTCAGTAAAGGAGAGCGCTATGAACGTCTATACATCGGTCGACCAGCTCATCGGCGGCACGCCGCTGCTGGAGCTGAAAAATCTGGAAAAAAGCCTCGGCCTCAAGGCAAGGCTCCTGGCAAAGCTGGAGTATCTCAACCCCGCGGGCTCCGTCAAGGACCGCGTGGCCCGCGCCATGATCGACGCGGCGGAGCGCGAGGGAAAGCTCGGCCCCGACTCCGTCATCATTGAGCCCACCTCCGGCAATACCGGCATAGGCCTTGCCTGCGTCGCGGCGGCAAGGGGCTACCGCGTCATCATCGTCATGCCCGATACCATGTCCCGCGAGAGGCGCGTCCTCATGAAGGCCTACGGCGCGGAGCTTGTGCTGACCGAGGGGGCAAAGGGCATGACCGGCGCCATCGAAAAGGCGGAGGAGCTGAAGGCCTCCCTGCCGGGCAGCATCATCGCCGGCCAGTTTGTAAACCCCGTGAACCCCGAGGCGCACTATGAGACCACCGGGCCCGAGATCTGGAACGACACCGAGGGCGGGGTAGACGTCTTTGTGGCCGGGGTCGGCACCGGCGGCACCATCAGCGGCACGGGCCGCTATCTCAAGGAGAAAAAGCCGGGCGTCAGGATCGTCGCGGTGGAGCCCGCAACCTCCGCCGTCCTCTCCGGCGGCAAGCCGGGCGCGCACGGCCTGCAGGGCATCGGCGCGGGCTTCGTGCCCAAGGTGCTGGATACCGGTGTGTATGACGAGGTGATCCCGGTTCAGAACGAGGAGGCCTACGCCGCCGGACGCATGCTCGGCAAGTGCGAGGGCGTGCTTGCGGGCATCTCCTCCGGCGCGGCGCTGCACGCGGCCATCGAGCTTGCCAAGCGCGACGAGTACGCGGGCAAGACCATCGTGGCGCTTCTGCCCGACACGGGCGACCGCTATCTCTCCACGGAGCTTTTTGAGGGCTGATATGGACAGACATCTGGAACTGCTGATTTCCGAAGCCACGCGCGGCCTGGAGGCCATGGAGGACCCGGGCGCGGAGCAGATGGACTTCACCGGCTTTCGCGGCCGGGTGGAGCACATGGACGATCTTTTGATCGCGGCCCTCTTCCCCCAGCACGCGGGCCATCTCAAAAGCCTGAACATCCCGGCGCGCCTTGCCCGGGAGCAGTATCTGCACGAGGCCATGGGCCATCTCAAGCGCTGCCTGGAGGCGGTGCTGCAGGAGGAAGAGGAGCGCGAGCGCATCGTGCCCGTGATGCTCGCAAACCTGCCGGAGATCCGCCGCCAGCTCAACACCGATCTGCAGGCGGCCTATCAGGGCGACCCCGCCGCCAAGAGCACGGATGAAATCATCCTGTGCTACCCGGCCTTCATCGCCATCGCCACCTACCGCCTGGCCCATGTGCTCTATACGGAGCGTGTGCCGCTCATCCCGCGGGTCATGAGCGAGTATGCCCACCGCCTCACCGGCATCGACATCCACCCCGGCGCGACCATCGGGGACTATTTCTTCATCGACCACGGCACCGGCGTCGTCATCGGCGAGACCACCACCATCGGGCGGCACGTGAAGCTCTACCAGCATGTGACGCTCGGCGCGAAGAGCTTCGCCGTCGAGGAGGACGGCAGCCTCGTCAAGGGCATCAAGCGCCACCCGGACATCGGGGACAACGTGGTCATCTATTCCGGCGCGACGGTGCTGGGCGGCAATACCCGCATCGGCAGCGGCTGCGTCATCGGCGGCAGCGTGTGGCTCACCCATTCGGTGGAGCCGTACAAAATGGTGCTGGCCCGCACGGCGGTGTCCGGCGACATCCTGCTGCGCGACAATCTGCCGGATACGCTGAGCGAAAACGAGATCGAGCTTTCACAGATGGCGGCGATGCTGTAAAAGACACAAGCTGCGCGGAAAAAGCGTTCGGCGGGGGAATACGGCTCCGCCGGGCGCTTTCACGCATCCCGCCCGGATTTCTCTTTTCGTCCGCCGCGTATTCTGGTATAATACTCGCCCGTTATATAAAAATGCGTATCGGCTTAACGCAGCAAGCCCCATCGAAACAGAATCTAAGCAAGGCTCTGTTTAAGCTTCATTCAGCTCGGCCGATCCCTCAGTCACAGCCTCGCGGGAGATCGGCTGTGACAGCTCCCTTCCGCAAAGGGAGCTTAGAAGCGGATGAAACCCGATACCCATGTATAAAAAACCCTTTACTTTAGCTTGATAACGTGCTAATATGCGAAAGTAACAAAAAGCCCACACAGGAGGCATCCATGACCATCGACAGCGAAATCCTCAGCAATGAGGAAAAAATCAGTTTTGCCCTCCGCTCCCTTTACCATCGGAAGGGCTATACGCCCTATCGGATGGGAAAGTTTGAGGATTACGAGCTGTATATGAAAAACAAGGACTTTTTGCCCTCGCCGGAGCTGATCTCCTTCACGGACACGAACGGCAGACTCAAGGCCCTCAAGCCCGATGTGACCTTGTCCATCGTGCGCTCGGCGCGCCCGGAGGCGGGGAGCGTGCAGAAGCTCTATTATGACGAGAACGTGTATCGGGTGTCGGAGAGCTCCCGCTGCTTTAAGGAGATCCGCCAGGCGGGGCTGGAATGCATCGGCGCTCTGGACGCGCGCTGCATCGCCGAGGTGCTGGGTCTTGCCCAGGAGAGTCTGCGGGTGATCTCGGAGGAGAGCGTGCTGAGTGTGTCCCATCTCGGGATCGTGAGCGGGATGCTGGACGATTTGAGGCTTGCGGGCGATACCCGGCGGCAGGCCCTGGGGATGATCGCGGGAAAAAATCTGCATGAGCTCAAAACCCTGCTCACCGGCTGCGGCGCGGACGGGGCGGCGGCGGAAAAGCTCCTGACCCTCGCGGCCCTGAGCGGCACGCCGGGGGAGCTGCTGCCGAGGCTGCGGGCGCTCTCCTGCGCGCCGGAATATGTGGAGGAGCTTGCGCGCCTCACGGCGGAACTTGACCAGGCGCGGCTGCGCTTTGATTTCTCCATCCTCGGCGATATGCGCTATTATAACGGCATCGCCTTTCTGGGCTATGTGCGGGGCGTGCCGTCCAACGTCATCTCCGGCGGGCAGTACGACAGACTGCTGCACCGCATGGGCAAGCAGGGCGGGGCCATCGGCTTTGCCTGCTATCTGGATAAGCTGGAGCGGCTGGAGGTGAAGGGAAATGCTTAATATCGCGCTGCCCAAGGGGCGGCTCGGCGAAAAGGTGCTGGGCATGTTCGAGCGCGCGGGCTATCCCTGCCCCGCCATCCATGAGGAAAACCGCAGGCTCTTCTTTGAAAACGAGGAACTGGGTCTGCGCTATTTCTGGGTCAAGCCCTCGGACGTGTCGATTTATGTCGAGCGCGGCGCGGCGGACATCGGCGTGGCGGGCAAGGACATCCTGCTGGAGTACGCGCCGGACGTTTATGAGCTGCTGGACCTGAACGTAGGCCGCTGCCGCATGTGCGTCGCGGGGCCAAAGGACTACCGGGACGATCTCGGCAGGACGCTGCGCGTGGCGACGAAGTTCTCCAACATCGCCTCCGCCTATTATGCGTCCCTCGGCCGGGATATCGACATCATCCCCTTAAACGGCTCCATCGAGCTTGCCCCCATCCTGGGGCTCTCGGATGTGATCGTAGACATCGTGGAGACAGGCACGACCTTAAAGGAAAACGATCTTGCGGTGCTGGAGACCATCCTCCCCATCAGCGCGAGGCTGATCGCCAACAAGGCGAGCTTTGTATTTCACAGGCCCCGGATCGAAGAGCTGGTCCGGGCGCTCGGACAGGAGGCAGAGAAATGATCAGAATATACAGAGACGGCGAACTGAAGGACGAAGAGCTGCTCAAACGCAACGCGCCGAAGGCGGACGTGGCGGGCGTCGTGAAGGAGATCCTCGCGGACGTGGAGGCAAACGGCGACAGGGCGGTCCTCAAATACACCGAGAAATTCGACAAAGCGAAGCTTGAGACCATGCTGGTCTCCGAGGCAGAGATCGAAGAGGCCATGGCGGCGACGGAGCCGGAATTTCTCGACACTCTGCGCCTTGCCGAGCGCAACATCCGCGAATACCACGAAAAGCAGCTTCGGCAGAGCTGGTCCTTCACCCGCCCCGGCGGCGTTGTGATGGGACAGAAGCTGCTGCCGATCGAGAAGGCGGGCCTCTATGTCCCCGGCGGCACGGCCCCCTATCCCTCCACGGTGATGATGGACGCGGTGCCCGCCAAGATCGCGGGCTGCAGCGAGATCATCATGTGCACCCCCTGCGGAGCCGACGGCAGGGTCAACGCCGCCATTCTCGCCGCGGCGAGGATCGCGGGCGTGACGCGCATTTACAAGGTCGGCGGGGCGCAGGCGATCGCCGCCATGGCCTACGGCACGGAGTCCATCCCAAGGGTGGACAAGATCGTCGGCCCCGGCAACGCCTATGTCGCGGAGGCCAAGCGCCAGGTCTACGGCAGGGTCGCCATCGACACCATCGCCGGGCCGAGCGAGGTGCTGGTCGTGGCGGACGAAACGGCAAATCCCCGGCACGTCGCGGCGGATATGCTGGCCCAGGCGGAGCACGACGTGCTCTCCTGCTGCGTGCTGGTGACAGAGAGCGAAGCGCTTGCCCATGCCGTGCAGGCTGAGATCGAGGCGCAGCTTCAAACGCTTGAGCGCGTCAGCATCGCCCGCCCCTCCATCGACGACAACGGCAAAATCATCCTTGCATCAAGCCTTCGCCGCGCCATGCAGATCGCCAACGCCGTCGCCCCGGAGCATCTGGAAATCTTTGTGGACAACCCCTTCGATTACCTCGACGACGTGAAAAACGCGGGCTCGGTCTTCCTCGGGAAAAACTGCCCGGAGCCGCTGGGCGATTATCTCGGCGGGACGAACCACACCCTTCCCACCACGGGGACGGCGCGCTTCGGCAGCCCCCTCGGCGTGGACGATTTTGTAAAAAAGATCCAGTACACCTATTACCCGGCGGAGGCGTTCAAAAAGCTCGCCCCGGAGATCGCCCGCTTCGCGTACAAGGAGGGGCTGACCGGGCACGCGAGAAGCGCCCTCATCCGCCTGGAGGAGGAGAAAGCATGAGCCGCTTTTTCAGCACCAGATATGACCGGCTGGTCCCCTATACCCCCGGCGAGCAGCCGAAGATCCTGAACCTCACCAAGCTCAACACCAACGAGTGCCCCTTCCCGCCGTCGGAAAAGGCGCTGGCCTTTGCCGCCGCGCACACGAGACCCCTGAACCTCTACTGCGATATCGAGGGGACGGAAGTGCGCGCAAAGCTCGCGGAAATGCACGGGCTGGAGCCGGAAAACTTCATCCTCGGCAACGGCTCGGACGAGATTTTGAACTTCGCCTTCATGGCCTTCTGCGACGAAGACAAGCCCGCAGCCTTTCCGGACATCAGCTACGGCTTTTACCCGGTCTTCGCCGACTTAAACCGCGTTCCCTATACCGAGATCCCCCTGCGGGCGGACTTCACGGTCGCGCCGGAAGATTACTTTGACCTGCGCCGCACGATCTTCATCGCCAATCCCAACGCCCCCACGGGCATTGCGCTCTCGCGGGAGCAGGTGCGGGCGATCCTGGAGCGAAATACTGACAGCGTCGTGGTCATCGACGAGGCGTATGTGGACTTCGGCGGGGAGAGCTGCCTGCCGCTCGTGCGCGAGTATGACAATCTGCTGGTGGTGCAGACCTTCTCCAAGTCCCGCTCCATGGCGGGGGCGCGCCTCGGCTTTGCCGCGGGAAACGCGGAGCTGATCCGCGACCTCAACACCATGAAGTTTTCCACAAACCCCTATAACGTCAACTCCATGACCCTGGCCCTCGGCCTCGGCGTGCTGCTGGACGAGGAGACCACCCGGGCAAACTGCCGCGCGATCATGGCAAACCGCGCCTATACCGTGGGAGCGCTGAAAGCGATGGGCTTTACGGTGCTGCCCTCCGCGGCAAACTTCATCTTTGCCCGCTCCGATAGGGCAGGCGGCGGGGAGCTTTACAAAAAGCTCCGGGAGCGCGCCGTGCTGGTCCGCCATTTTGACAGGGAGCATATCCGGGACTACAACCGCATCACCATCGGGACGCGCGAACAGATGGACATTCTGCTCAAAAACGTCCGGGAAATTTTGGAGGAACTGCCATGAGAAGCGCTGAAATCCGCCGCACGACCGCCGAGACGGATATCGCCCTGACCCTCGATCTGGACGGGACGGGGAAGAGCGAGATCCGCTCCGGCGTGGGCTTTCTCGACCATATGCTGACGCTTTTTGCCAGGCACGGGCGCTTTGACCTCGCGCTCCGCTGCGACGGCGATACCGGGGTGGACGACCACCACAGCGTGGAGGATATCGGCATCTGCCTCGGCCGCGCGGTGCGGGAGGCCCTCGGCGACAAGCGGGGCATCTGCCGCTACGGCGACACGACGCTCCCCATGGACGAGGCGCTGATCCTCACGGCGGTGGATGTGTCGGGCCGGAGCTTCCTGTGCTTCGAGCTGCCCATCCCGACGGAGAAGGTCGGCAGCTTCGACACGGAGCTTGTGGAGGAATTTTTCACCGCCTTCTGCGCAAACGCGGGCATTACCCTGCACATCCGGGAGCTTGCCGGGAAAAACAGCCACCATATCATCGAGGGCTGCTTCAAGTCTTTCGCCCGCTCCCTGCGCAAGGCCGTCGCCATAGACCCCGCCTGCGCGGACGAGCTGCCAAGCACCAAGGGGGTTTTGGGATGATCGCCATTGTGGACTACGGCGTGGGAAATCTCTTCTCGCTCAAAAGCTCGCTTGCCGCCGTGGGGGCGGAGGCTGTCGTCACGGGCGACGCGGATACCCTGCGCAAAGCGGACAAGATCCTGCTGCCCGGCGTCGGCGCCTTCGGGGACGCCGCCGAAAAGCTCCGGGCGACGGGGCTCGACGCCGTCGTCACGGACGAGGCAAGGCGCGGCAAGCCCCTCATGGGCATCTGCCTCGGTATGCAGCTCCTGTTCGACAGAGGTCTGGAATACGGCGAGCATGCGGGCCTCTCGCTCATCCCCGGCGAGGTGCGGCCCATCGCGGAAGTTATTCCGGCGGGGCTCAAGATCCCGCACATCGGCTGGAACGCACTGCGCTTTACCGAGAAGAAAAGCCCCCTCTTCCGCTATATTAAGGAGGGGGACTGCGTGTATTTCGTACATTCGTTTTATGCTGCCCGCTGCGAGGCGGACGTGATCGCAAACGCCGAGTACGGCGCGCTGCTCACCGCCGCGGTGCAGCGGGACAATGTCTGCGGCTGCCAGTTCCACCCGGAGAAGAGCGGCCGGGTGGGGCTGGAAATTTTAAGAGCGTTTTGCGAGGGGGATCTGACATGCTGATTTTTCCCGCCATTGATCTGGTACAGGGCAAGGCCGTTCGGCTTTACAAGGGCGACTACACCCAAATGACCGTCTACAGCGAGGACCCGCCTGCGCTTGCCGAGGCGTTTTACAGGGCGGGCGCGACGCACATGCACCTTGTCGATCTGGAGGGCGCGAAGACGGGCGAGACCCCGAATCTGGACGCGATCCGCGCCATCCGCGAAGCCGTGCCGCTCTTTATCGAGGTGGGCGGCGGCGTGCGCAGCATGGAGGTCGTGGCGCGTTATCTGGACGCCGGGATCGACCGCGTGATCCTCGGCACCGCCGCCGTCACCGACCCCGCGTTCCTGCGCAGGGCCGTGGAAAAGTACGGGGAGAAAATCGCCGTGGGCGTGGATATCCGGGACGGCAAGGTCGCCATCAAGGGATGGCTTGAAAAGTCCGAGCGGGACGCCTTCGATTTCTGCCGCGAGATGCAGGAGACCGGCGTGAAAACCCTCATCTGCACGGACATCTCCAAAGACGGAGCCATGCAGGGGACGAACCGGGCGCTTTACGGAGAACTCTCCGCGGCGCTGAATATCCAGATCACGGCCTCCGGCGGGGTCTCAAGCATCGAGGATGTGAAGGCTCTGCGCGCGCTGGGGCTCTACGGGGCCATCATCGGCAAGGCGTACTACACCGGAGCCATCGACCTGCGGGAAGCGTTGGAGGCGGCAAAATGATCACAAAACGCATCATCCCCTGCCTCGACGTGAAGAACGGCAGGGTAGTCAAGGGCGTGAACTTTCAGGGCCTGAACGACGTGTCCTCCCCCGTGGCGCTGGGGAAATACTACAGCGACTGCGGCGCGGACGAGCTGGTCTTCTACGACATTACCGCCTCCAGCGAGGGGCGGCGGCTCTTCACCGACATTCTCACCGAGGTCGCGCGCACCATCTTCATCCCCCTCACCGTGGGCGGCGGCATCAACACGCTCGACGATTTTGACCGCGTGCTCAAATGCGGGGCCGACAAGGTCAGCGTAAACTCCGGGGCCATCCGCGATCCCCGCCTCATCTTCGAGGCCGCCAAGCGCTACGGCGACCAGTGCGTCGTGCTGTCGGCGGATGTGAAGCGGGTGGACGGGGTCTTTCGCGTCTTCTCCAAGGGCGGGCGCGAGAACACCGGCATGGAGGCCGTCGCCTGGATCAAAAAGGGCGTGGAGCTCGGCGCCGGCGAGGTGGTCTTGAACTCCATCGACACGGACGGCGTGAAAAAGGGCTTTGACCTCGAAATGCTCGACGCCGTGTGCAATGCCGTCTCCGTCCCTGTGATCGCAAGCGGCGGCGCGGGCTGCATTGAGGATTTTGTCACGCTCTTCCGGACCCTCCCCCGGGTGGACGCGGGGCTTGCCGCCTCTATCTTCCACTTCGGAGAGCTCACGATCCCGGAACTGAAAAAGGCGCTCAAAGAGAACAATATCCCGGTCAGAGAGGTGTAAATATGGTAAACATCGACGAACTCAAATTTGACGAAAAGGGCCTGATCCCCGCCGTGGTGGTGGATTCCGTCACCAAACGGGTGCTGACGGTGGCCTATATGAACAAAGAGAGCCTGAAAATCTCCATGGAAAAGGAGCTGACGTGCTTCTTCTCGCGCTCCCGGCAGGAGCTCTGGCTCAAGGGCGAGACCAGCGGAAACTTCCAGCACATTGTCTCCATCACCGCCGACTGCGACAAGGACGCGCTGGTCGTGGTGGTGGAGCCGGACGGCCCGGCCTGCCATCTGGGAACCTTCTCCTGCTTTGAAAACCCCGTCTGGCAGAGCGAGAGCAGGCACGAGTTTTCCCTTGAGGGCCTGTATGCGCTTCTGGAGGGCCGTAAGCGCGACATGCCCGAGGGCTCCTACACGAGCTATCTCTTCCAGAAGGGCCTGGACAAGATCCTCAAAAAGGTGGGCGAGGAGTGCACCGAGGTCATCATCGCCGCCAAGGCCGAGGACAAGCGCGAGACGGTCTATGAGATCGCGGATCTCGCCTACCATGTGATGGTGCTGATGGTCGAGGCCGGGATCAGCGTGGAGGACGTCCATAAGGAGCTCGCCTCCCGCCATGTGATCGACCACAAGGTCAAGCAGGAAAAAATGACATAAATCAACTTGCGTATCGGCTTACGTCAGCAAAGGTGCAAAAAAGGAGAGCCTTGGCTCCCCCGCCGGGGGGAGCTGTCACCAGTGCGCACACTGGTGACTGAGAGGAGCCGCGCTTGCACCCATGTAAGATTATGATTATTTCGCTGCGCGAAAAGGGATAAAAAATGAAAAAGATCAAAACCATCGGGATCGTGAGCCTCTCCGCCGGTATCCTCGGCGAGGACTTTGTGAAGCATGAAGTGGAGCTCGGCCTGAAGCGTCTCGAGGCTTACGGGATCAGGGTCAAGTTCTCGAGCAACGCCCTGAAGGGGACGGATTATCTGCAAAAGCACCCCGAGGCGCGGGCGGCGGATTTCTGCGAGGCCTTCCGCGACCCGGAGATCGACCTCATCATGACTGCCATCGGTGGGGACGACACCTACCGCCTGCTGCCGTATCTCTTCGATCACGGCGAGCTCGCTTCTGCGGTGAAGGGGAACGAGAAGCCTTTTCTCGGCTTCTCGGACACGACGACGAACCACCTCATGCTCCACAAGCTGGGGCTGCCCTCGTTCTACGGGCAGGCGTTTCTGACGGAGCTGTGCGAGCTGGATAAGGAGATGCTGCCCTACTCGCGGCAGTGCTTCGAGGAGTTCATCGAGACCGGGCGCGTTTCCGAGATCCGCCCCAGCCCCGTCTGGTACGAGGGGCGGGAGCGCTTCGACGCCTCGCAGCTCGGCGTCGCGCCGGTCGCGCATCCGAACACCGGCTTCGAGCTTTTGCAGGGTTCCCCGGTCTTTCGCGGAAAAATCCTCGGCGGCTGCATCTGCACGATCTTTGACTACTTCGATGGCGGGCGCTATGCCGATTCCCCCGCGCTCTGCGCAAAGTACGGACTCTTCCCGAGCGCGGAGGACTGGAAGGGGAAGATCCTGCTACTTGAATCCAGCGAGGAAAAGCCAAGTCCGGAGAAGTACCGGCAGGGGCTTCTGTATCTCAGGGAGGCGGGCGTGCTGGACGCGGTCAGCGGGCTTCTGATCGGCAAGCCCATGGACGAGAGCTATGACGCGGAGTATCGGGCGATCCTCCGGGAGGTCGTGGACGATCCCGAAAAGCCAATCGTCTGCAATCTCTCCGTCGGCCATGCCGCGCCGCGCTGCATCCTGCCCCTCGGCGTGGAGGCCGAGGTGGACGCACAGAAGCAGAGAATTCGGTTTTTCTATTAAGGCGTCAGAGAGGACGTGGCCCATTCTTTCTTTTTGGCTCTTGCCCAAAAAGAAAGAATGCGCCGCGCCCGGTGTAAGAAAGAAAAAGGCCGCTGAGACGCGATGTACATTTTCGCGTTTCGGCGGCTTTTCTCTCGCGGCAGGCACGTTCCCGCTGATCGGGCCGCAGGGACGATACGCTCTCGCGCAGCCGTCCGCGCTCGGCGCTGCGTGCTTCCTTGTCGAAGATTTACCGCAAGGGAATAAAAGACGCAACAGCATCCGTTTTGCAACGCGCCCCTTGTCATACCTGTCCGCTTCTTTGCATATGCTTTCCGTGGGGGTGAGAGCATGGCGTATGTGGAGACACAGAAGGCCCAGCAGAAGGAGCACAGCCTGAACATGCAGAACCGGGCGAGGCTCAGCCTGACGGGCGTGGTGGATGTGAACGGCTTTGACGAGACGCTCATCGTGCTGGCGACGAGCCAGGGCGCGCTGGCCATCCGGGGCGAGGGGCTGCATATCGACAGGATCGACCTGAGCGCCGGAGAGCTGGAGGTGCGCGGGAAGGTGCGGGAGCTGAGCTATGAGGAACAGGCGTCCGGGGGCGGCTTCTGGTCGCGGCTTTTTGGCTGAATGGGCGTGGACATCCGGGCGCAGGCCCTGTCGCTGCTGCTGGGCTGCGCGCTGGGCGCGGGACTCGGCCTGCTGTACGATCTTCTGCGCCCGATCCGGCACCGGGGCGGGGAAGCCCTCTGGGATCTGCTGTTTTGCCTCGCGGCGGCGGCCGCCGCCTTCCTCTTCGCCATGCGCGCGGAAAACGGTGTGCTCGGCAGCGGGGAAGTGCTGGCCTGCTTCGCGGGACTTACGCTGTACGGGCAGCTTCTGAGCGCGCATGTCGGATGCATGTGGGAGAATGGAATACAGAAAATTGGAGTAATTTTTCGCAAAGCTCAAGATATCGCAAAAAAAGTTCCGCGCGGCGCAAAAAAACTCTTTCAAAATCGCCGCGAATGAGATATTATTAGGAAGTATTCACGTAGGAATCAGCGGTTGTTTCCGCTTCTCCCGCGTGTGAAAGGACAGCCATGGAAGCAAGGGAAACCCTGGTGCGGATCGTGCTGGTCGCGCTGCTGCTGTATGCGGCGGCCTGCCTCTTAGCGTCGCGTCGCGAGCTGTATGAAGCCGGACGGGAAGAGCAGGCGCTCAGCGCCCGGCTGGAGGCGATCGAGCAGGAGAACCTTGCGGTGGGCAGACATCTCACCGAGGGCTGGAGCGAAGAGGAGCTGGAGGCGCTGGCGCGGGAGAGACTGGGTCTCGTCCTGCCGGGAGACAGGGTTTTCCGCTTCCCGTCAGAAAACCCGGAGGAGGCTCCGGGCGTGGACAGATCCGCCGGACGGATCAGCGAGACAAGACAGACAGAGAGGATAATCCATGGAGTGGCAGATCGGTGATATTCTTGAAGGAAAAGTAAGCGGAATCACGAAGTTCGGGGCCTTTGTCGCGCTCCCCGGCGGAAAAAGCGGCCTGGTCCATATTTCCGAGGTGGCCAACGCCTTTGTCAGCGACGTAAACGAGTTTGTACAGGTGGGGCAGACGGTCAAGGTCAAGCTCCTGAGCGTGACGCCGGAGGGGAAAATCAACCTCTCCATCAAGCGCGCCCTCCCCGAGACGGCGGCTCCCCGGCCCGACGCGAGGCCGAGACGGCAGGAGCAGCCCGCCGCCAATGCGCCGCGCGCCTACGCGGCCGCGCCTGCGGCGGCGGAGAGCAGCGGGAACCAGGACTTTGAGGATCGGCTCAAAAAGTTTATGCAGGAGTCCGACAGCCGCATCGCCGGCAGCCGGATCTATGCCGAGCATAAGCAGCGCCGCCGCAGCAGATAAACGAATAAAATATAAAAAAGACGATGCTTTCGCATCGCCTTTTTTGTTTTATGGTGTTTCTCAATGGCGCTCCGTGCCCTTGGCGCCCACGCCGAAGTGGAGCTCCTTCATGCCCTCCACCTCGTCGCAAATGTCCTTGAGCGAGCACGCGGAGCAGTCCGTGGGCAGCCCCTCAAAGATATGGGTGAGGGTGCCGGTCACGTCGGCGGACTTCTTCGCGAGCGCCAGGAGGGCTTTGTAATCGGCGGCGGGATCGGTGAGGAAGATCACGGTGGCGCTGATGACGTTGGGGTCCTGCTTGTAAGCCTGAATGTAGTTCATGCCGAGAGAGCGGAAGCTGATACCGCGCCGCACGGCGTCCCTGCTCACGCGCACCTGCTCGCGGCAGCTCTCCGGGGAGATGCGCACCATGTAGCCCCGGGGGTAGACATGGTATTTGGCAAACTCAATGTCGCGCAGCGTACGGTAGACAGCCTCGTCGTCGTCCTCGAGCACACCGATGCGCAGGATCACGATGCGGGCAAAATCGCAGTCGCCCTTGATGTCCCGCAGATCGCGCCCGATGAGGACGACCTGATCCTGACCGCCAAGCTCCTCCTTCGAGGTGAACAGCACGTAGTTTGCCGAGCCCTTGCCGGACGCGCCCAGCTCATAGGCCGCGTCCTTCTGCAGCACCAACTCGCTGGAACTGTCGGAGGGCCAGGCGGCCCTGGGGTCATAGTCCCAGACCTTCGCGGGGAGCCTGTCCGTCAGCGCCCTGGTCTCCTGAATGAGGGAATTGTAAAGATCCATAGCTTAGAATACCTGATCGACATGCTTCTGATCGAAGATGAGATTGACCTGCTTGTAAGCCCAGCCCAGCAGCTTCTGGTCGAGGTTCCAGAAATAGACCACGAACAGGACGGCGGCGGCAATCACCGCGACAAGAACGGTTTTGAGAAGGCCGCGGAAGAGCTTGCCCAGCACATACTCCTTGATCCAGGCAATGAGCTTGAACAGGGCAAAGTTTTTAAGCAATTCACCGATAACGTACATATTCTGTTATGACGCTCCTTTCATTTGGTGCGAAACCGGGGCCCGGAAGGCGGGCCCGGTTTTGGAGAGGAAGGACTTATTTCTTCGCAAGGCCCTTCTGGCGGGCGTACTCGGCGGCACCCAGCGCGCCCATGAGCTGGGGGTCGGTCTTGAGGTTCACGACCTTGAGCTTCAGGACGTGCTCGATGGCCTCCTTCAAGCCGTCGTTCTTGGCGCAGCCGCCGGTCAGGGTGATGGAGTCCGTGGCGCCCGCCTTCTTCGCCATGACGAAGCAGCGCTTGGCGACCGCCATCTCGATGCCCGCGGCGATCTCGTCCATC
>CADADE010000028.1 GCA_902786615.1 Oscillospiraceae bacterium | reverse complement strand
GTCCTACGACTTCTACTACATGTTCCAGCACTACGGCTGCAACATGCAGTTCGGCGGCAACGACCAGTGGAGCAACATGCTCGGCGGCACGGAGCTGATACGCAAGAAGCTCGGCAAGGACGCCCACTGCATGACCATCACCCTGCTTCTCAACTCCGAGGGCAAGAAAATGGGCAAGACCGCTGCCGGCGCTGTCTGGCTCGATCCCAACAAGACCAGCCCCTACGAGTTTTATCAGTACTGGCGCAACGTGGGCGACGCGGACGTGCTCAAGTGCATCCGCATGCTGACCTTCCTGCCGCTTGAGCAGATCGACGAGATGGACAAGTGGGAGGGCAGCCAGCTCAACCGCGCCAAGGAGATCCTGGCCTACGAGCTGACAAGCCTCGTCCACGGCGAGGAGGAGGCCAAAAAGGCCGAGGCCTCCGCAAAGGCGCTCTTCGCAGGCGGAGCCGAGGGCGGCAATGTCCCCACGACCGAGCTGAGCGACGCCGATCTCGTTGACGGCAAGCTGGATATTCTGAGCATCCTCGTCAAGTCCGGCCTTTGCGCCTCGAAGTCCGAGGCTCGCCGTAATGTCCAGCAGGGCGGCGTCACGGTGGATGACGCGAAGGTCACCGATATTGCCGCCGCCTACGACGCCGAGGCTCTCCGCAAGGGCATCATGGTCCGCCGTGGCAAGAAGAATTTCAACAGGATTGTTTTGAAATAAAAAGCGGGGCTGTCTCAAAGCAAGACAAGCCCTGCACAGGGATGAATGCCGTAGGGGCCGATGCCCTCATCGGCCCGCCGATTCGCAGCTTTTGCGGTTTTCGGCGGGTCGATCTGGGGATCGACCCCTACGCTTTTGTATCCAAATCCTTTTAGCGCAGCCTCATTTTTTCTCTATCAAGAGGATATTGCTCACGAAGTCCAGACTGTAGCGCCGCATGTACTCCTCAAATTCACGGCGGTTCACATAGTAAAGCCGCCCCCAGGAGGAGATTTGCAGCCAGTCCTCGTCCATGCCGGTCACGGTGAAATAATGCTGCTTGGCAGCGGCGGAGGGGATAAAGCCGCGCCCCTCGGAACGGACATAGAAGCGGACGCGCCTTTTTCCCCAGAGCTTCGGGAAATTCGGCCCGACGGACATGATGACCGGGATATCCTGGCGGAGCATGTTTTCCATGCGGTCCCAGAGCTTATGGGGGGAGAAGCACCAGCGGGCCGTGTAGGGCATATGCTGCTCGCGGAAAAAGCGCTGCACGCCCGCCATCAGCATAATGCCGTTGATGCCGGAGTAGGGAATGATGGGAAAATAGCGCTGATTGATGCGCGAGATGCACGTTTGATAAGCAGGGAAGGGGATGGGCCTTTCGAGAAGCCCGTCAAAATACTCCATGGCCCCGCGCGGGTGCCACGCGCTGAGATAGAGCAGCAGATCCGCCGCCGCGATCACGCCGCAGCCGCAGCGCCGGATCATCGGGTCATGGGAAAACTGCTGCCCGCCGCCGTAGCTCGGTCTGCCGCACACGTCAACCGCAATATATGGATGCTGAAGACAAAGCATAATCATCACCGAGCTCTATTATACAATAAGATGCGCGCACAGAAAAGCCCCTGTACCGGAAAAATGGTACAGGGGCCTTGCATATGTCTTACTTTGCGAGGACCTTCTTGAGCTTTGCATAGCGGGGCAGGGAATCGACGCGGGGCAGCTCCGGCTCACCCTGGATGAGGGGCAGCACGTAGTCGATGAACTCCTGCTTGAGACCGTTGCCCTCGGCGTTGATCCACTCCAGCGGAACCTTCTTCTCATAGTTTGCAACGGAGGAGAGGGGGAGAAGGACATACTTGCAGTGGTACTTGCCGTCGATCATCTCGCGCTCGAAGGCGACCATCTTGCCGGACACGCCGTTGACCGCGTTCTTGACCGCTTCCATACCGGCGGTGCAGGCTTCCTCCACATCGGTGGCGGAGGCGAGGTGCGCGCCGCAGCGCTGCAGCAGGCTCAGCTCAATGCCGCGGACCTTGGCGCCGGTGTGGGCCTTGATGATCTCAGCCAGCATGGTGGCAAGGCCGCCGAGCTGCGCATGACCAAAGCCGTCGGTCGCGGAGGTCTTCGCCTCGGACACAAAGCTGCCGTCGGCGTAATGGATGCCCTCGGACACGGCGATGAAGCACTTGCCGTTCTGCTTGTAAATGCGCACCACGTCGGAAAGGAACTTGTCCATGTCGAAGTCGAGCTCGGGCAGGTAGATGAGGTCGGGGCCGGAGCCGTAGGCGGTGGCCAGCGCGGCGCTCGCGGCGAGCCAGCCTGCGTGACGGCCCATGATCTCCACGACGGTGATCATGCCGCTGTCATAGACGCGCGCGTCCTTGTTGATCTCCATGCAGGAGGTGGCGATGTACTTGGCGGCGCTGGCAAAGCCGGGGCAATGGTCGGTGCCGAACAGGTCGTTGTCGATGGTCTTGGGAACGCCCATCACATGGCAGGGATAGCCGACGGATTCCATGTAGCGGCTGATCTTATTGCAGGTGTCCATGGAGTCGTTGCCGCCGTTATAGAAGAAGTAGCGGACATTGTACTTCTTGAAGATCTCAAGAATGCGCTTGTAGTCTGTGTCGTCAACCTCAGGGTCGGCGATTTTGTAGCGGCAGGAGCCGAGCTCAGAGGAGGGGGTGTGCAGCAGGAGCTTGAGCTCTTCGGGGTCTTCCTCGTCCATGACGAACAGCTTGTCATCCAGGACGCCCTTGATACCGTGGTTGGCGCCGTAGACCTTGGTGATCTCCTCGGCGTCCAGAGCGGCGCGGATGACGCCGTAGGCGCTGGCGTTGATGACGGCGGTGGGGCCGCCGGACTGACCGAAGATGCAGGAGCCGATAAGTTTCTCAGACATTTTCATTCCTCCAGTTATTTAAAATTTTATCGTTTTTGTAGAAAGTCCATATTGATTATGGACTGGAATGAGGATATAATATTAACGAAAATTTGTAAATGTGCTTTTTGTACAAATTTTTAAAAAAATAAAGGAGATTTTAACTATGCCTCTTGTATCCACCAAGGAAATGTTTGCAAAAGCCTACAATGGCGGCTATGCCGTCGGCGCTTTCAATGTAAACAACATGGAAATCGTCCAGGGCATCACCGAAGCTGCCGGCGAACTGAAGAGCCCCGTGATCCTTCAGGTCTCCAAGGGCGCCCGTGCCTACGCGAACCATACCTATCTCGTGAAGCTGGTTGAGGCTGCCGTTATCGAGAATCCCGAGATCCCCATCGCCCTGCATCTGGACCATGGCGATACCTTCGAGCTCTGCAAATCCTGCATTGACGGCGGCTTTACCTCCGTTATGATCGACGCTTCCTCCAAGCCCTTTGAGGAAAACATCGCCCTGACCCGCAAGGTCGTCGAGTACGCGCATGATCACGGCGTCGTGGTCGAGGCTGAGCTCGGCACCCTCGCAGGCGTGGAGGATGAGGTCGCGGTCGAGCACGGCCACGAGAGCTACACCCGTCCCGAGGAGGTTGAGGAGTTCGTGACCCGCACCGGCTGCGACTCTCTGGCCATTGCCATCGGCACCTCCCACGGCGCATACAAGTTCAAGGCCTCTCAGTGCACCCGCAACGCCGACGGCGTTCTGGTTCCGCCTCCGCTCCGCTTCGACGTGCTCCATGAGTGCATCAAGCGCCTGCCCGGTTTCCCCATCGTGCTGCACGGTTCCTCCTCCGTTCCTCAGGAATTCGTGAAAATGGTCAACCAGTACGGCGGCAATATGCCCGACGCGATCGGCATCCCCGAGGATCAGCTGCGTGAGGCTGCCAAGCTCGCGGTCTGCAAGATCAATATCGACTCCGATATCCGCCTTGCCATGACCGGCAATATCCGCAAGTACTTTGCCGAGCATCCCGATCACTTCGATCCCCGCCAGTACCTCAAGCCCGCGCGTCAGGCCGTCAAGGACATGGTGGCTCACAAGATCGTCCACGTTCTCGGCTCCGACGGCAAAGCCTGATCGCATTCCGCCAATTATATCAGGGAGGTGGCAGAATGCCCCAAAAACATGTAAAGCCCCAATTGCCCAAAATCGACAGGGCAAAGCTTTCCGCCACACTTAACAATTCTCTGGTTATCAGACTTGTAATCGCATCGGTTGTTTTCGCGATTTCGCTGATCGTAACAATGCCCGATTTTGTCACGATCCTGCTGCTCGTGCTGGCCGCGGGCCTCGCCGGATACGACATCATCCTCAAAGCCGTTGACGCTGTTGAAAGCGGCAATTTCTTCGACACGCCGGTACTTGTTGTGCTGACAGCCGTGCTTGCCTTTTTCATCGGCTTTGGGATCGAGGGGACAGCGCTTGTGCTGCTCTACCAGATCGGCATGCTCCTTCTGGGCTACGCAAAGGATTACACACGGAAAGCCGCCCTTGATTTGCTGAAGAATCAGGACGAGGGGACCGTCGCACATATGCGCGAAACCATTGCCGATGAGGAAAAGACTTCCATGTCGATCCAGCAGGTATTGGGAAGCAGCGCAGAGCGCGTATTGAAGCTTGCCATCGTGCTGGCTGTGGTGTATGCCATCGCCATGCCGCTCGTTACCAGCATGAGCTTCAGCGTGTCGATTCATCGGGCCCTGATCATGCTGCTCGTGGCCTCGCCGTTTTCCGTTGTGGCGTCCATCCCGATGGCCGGCGCCGTCGGCCTCTGCCAGACGGCGAAACACGGCCTTGCTTTCAACAACGCCTACGCGCTGGAGGCAATGGCGGATGTGTCCACAGCCGTGTTTGACAAGAGCGGCATCTTTACCGAAGAGTGCCCCAGAATCATCGCCATGCACTCCGACGTACTGGATTATGACACGTTCCTCAATTTCGTGGCCCATGCGGTCTATTATTCCGAGCAGCCCATCGCAAACGCCATTTCCGCGGTCTTCGATCGCGACTACAAGCTGGACGTCATCAAGGACTTCCGCGAGATTCCCGGCTACGGCGTAGAGCTTTCCATCGACGGGATCGGCGTCCTGTTTGCGACGAAGGAACTGCTGGAAGAGCGGGGGATCACCGTCAACGACAGCCCGAACGACGTCGGCGTTACCTATTATATGGTTGTGGCCGACAAGCCCATGGGCAAGGTCGTGATTTCCTCCGATGTGAACCAGGATCTGGAAAGCCTCGTCCCGGATCTCAAGAAGGTCGGCGTTTCCAGGTGCGTCCTTCTGAGCGAGGACAGCAAGGAGGCCGGACAGCAGTTCGCCGAGATGATGAACTTCTCGGAGATGTACGCCCAGTGCGACGCGGAGAAGAAGCTGCGCATTATCAGCGAGATTACCCAGAAAACCAAGGGCGCGGTCCTGTTTGTGTATTCCAACGGAATCGAAGCGCACAGCGATGCGGCGGTCGATATCCGGGTGAGCAGTCGTGCAAAGTACGCAGACGCGGTTGTCATTCCCGACGCGGTAGGCAATCTGCCCGCCGCCAAGAAGATTTCCAAGCGCGTACGCGAGATCTGCACGGAGAACGCGGTGTTTGCGTTTGTCGTGAAGGCTGTGCTGATTTTCCTCAGCATTATCGGCTACTGCAATCTGTGGCTTGCGATCGTGTTTGATTTCGCGGCTGCAATTGCAGCGGTGCTCAACACCATCCGCGTGACAAGCATGTCCCTGCGAAACAGTCTCCGCTACAAGATGGGTAAATAAGAAGAGGGGACGGCTGCCGAAATCGGCAGCCGTCTTTTCATAAGATCGGCGCGGCTTGACGCACGTCAAATCAAGTACTACTTGCAAAATTATTTGATAAGCGTTTTACGCAGCGGCGCATGCAGACAAAAGACATTCCGGGCTTGACATTTTGTCCGGCCTGCGTATAATACGAATCAGAAAGGGAACCGACATGGGTTCCTTTTAAGAAGGATATCGAATCTCGCATAATATAAATTTAGCGAGATTGGAACACCGTTTTTCAACAGGAAGGAGTCCTCTCATGAATCTGGACCAAATCAACGATATCCCGGACATCGTCATGGAGTTTCTGGAATATCACTCCACAGTGCGCGGTCATTCCGACCGGACCGTCGCCGGTTATTATCTGGATCTGAAAATTCTGTTTCGCTATCTGAAACGCAGACGCCGTCTCGTTCCCAAAGAGACCCCGTTCCAGGAAATCGACATCACCGACATTGACCTGGACTTCATCAAGTCCATCCGTATTGAGGAGCTTTACCGCTATCAATCGTTTTCACCCGAATTTGAAAACGGCACGCATGCGCTCTCCGCTGCCAGCCGCTGCCGCAGGACGTCCTCGGTCAAGTCCTTCTTTAACTATCTCACGCTCAAGCGGCATCTGCTGGATCACAATGTTTGTCAAGAACTTGACATGCCCAAGCGCCAGGCCTCGCTACCGCGTTATCTGGAGGAATCCGAGTGTGAACGGCTCCTGGCCGCCTGTGACGGCGCTTTCGCGGAAAGAGACTATGCGATCCTGATGCTGTTTCTGTCCTGCGGCCTGCGTGTCTCCGAGCTGGTCTCCCTCAATCTGACCGACGTCTATGAGGATCATGTGCGCGTACTCGGCAAAGGCAATAAAGAGCGCGTCGTTTTCTTTGCCGAGGGCTGCCGTGAGGCCATTGACGATTATTTGATGGTCAGAGATGACGAAAAAGTGAAGGAATCCGACAAAAAAGCCCTTTTTATCAGCAGAAAGCACTGTCGTATCGGCACAAGAGGCGTCCAGAACATGCTGGAACAAAAGCTCCTGACTGCGGGACTTGACGCCAGCCGCTACTCCCCGCACAAGCTGCGGCACACGGCGGCGACCCTGATGCTGAAAAACGGCGTGGATACCCGCGCCTTGCAGGAGGTTCTGGGACACAGCAACCTGAACACGACGCAGATCTATACCCATCTCGATAACGCCGCCCTGCACGAGGCCGCCATGGCCAATCCCATCGGCCGAAAGACCAAGGACGAAATCGACGGTTGACATAAATCAGGGCTTGGTTTACATAATATTTTACGGTTAACATAACTATTTTCCCGGTTTCCATAAAAGAAATGACGTCGGTTTGACCCGGCGTCATTCTTGCTTCACGGTATTTATTCCCTTGCCAGCACGGCGGCGATCGCTTCGCTGATATTGCGCACCGGCAGGAGCTGGAGCCCCGGGAACGCCCGCAGCTCATCCCGCCTGTGGGCCGGGATCACGCAGCGCTTGAAGCCCAGGCGCGAGATCTCCGACAGGCGCTGGTTCAGGGCGCTCACGCTGCGAACCTCGCCCGAGAGGCCGATTTCTCCGATGGCCGCGACGTCCGCCCCCAGCGGGCGGTCCAGATAGCTGGACGCGATGGCGAGGCTTGTGGCCAGATCCGCCGCGGGCTCCTCCAGCGTCAGCCCGCCGATCACGTTGATATAGGAGTCGCAGCCCGCAACGGAGAGGCCGCCCCGCTTTTCCAGCACCGCCAGCAGCATGGCGGCCCGGTTGTAGTCGACGCCGTTGCTGCGCCGGGCCGCGTTATAGGCGGCGGGCGTCACCAGGGCCTGCACCTCGGCCAGGATGGGCCGCGTACCTTCGATCACACAGGCGACGCAGGTGCCGGGGCTGTTTTCCGGCCTGCCGCTCAGCAGCATTTCCGACGGGTTCTCCACGCAGCTCAGGCCGCGGTCGACCATCTCAAAGACGCCGATTTCGTTCGTGGAGCCGAAGCGGTTCTTTGCCGCGCGGAGGATGCGGAAGCTTGTGCTGCGCTCGCCCTCGAAATAGAGCACGCAGTCGACCATATGCTCAAGCACCTTGGGGCCGGCGATACTGCCTTCCTTATTAATATGGCCCACGACAAAAACCGTGAGATTGTTCTCCTTGCAAAGACGCATGATGCGCATGGTGCACTCGCGCACCTGCGTGATGCTGCCGGGGGCCGAGCTCAGATCGCCGTTTGAGACAGTCTGGATGGAGTCGATGATCACGATCTCCGGCTGCAAACTGTCCGCAGCCGCGAGGATACCGTCCAGCTCCGTCTCGGCCAGGACGTATAGCTCGCCGCCCGAGACGCCGAGGCGGTCCGCGCGCAGCTTGAGCTGGCGCTCGCTCTCCTCGCCGCTGACATAGAGGATGCGTCTGCCCCCGCAGGCGGAACACATTTGCAGCAGCAGCGTGGACTTGCCGATCCCCGGCGCGCCGCCGACCAGCACCAGCGAGCCGCACACCGCGCCGCCGCCGAGCACCCGGTCAAACTCGGAAATGCCGGTCGAGAAGCGGATCTCCTCCGTCGCGTCCAGCTCCGCCAGGCGCTTGGCACGGGAAACGCGGCCCGGCTCACGTGGCTTGTTGCCGGATTTATCAAGGCGCAGCTCTGTCAGCGTGTTCCAGGCGCCGCAGGATGGGCATTTGCCTGCCCAGTTTGCGGTCTCGCTGCCGCATTCCGAGCAGAGATAAACGGTTTTCTGTCTGTTTGCCATCGATATTCTCCTATGTATTACGATATTACAAAACGTATAGTCTAAATACGGACTGTATTTTGCCGGAATTGAAGGTACGAGCCCATCAGGATCGCGGCGAGAGAGGTCTGATAGGCGGGCTTTTTCAGGTTCTCCAGATCGATCGGATTGGAGACGAAGCCGCATTCCACCAGAATTGCCGGGCACGAGAGATGGGACAGGATATAGAGCTTGCGCGCGGCGGGCTCCGCGACGCGGCGGCTCTTCGGATAGAGGGCGGAGATCAGATTGGCGTGGGTAATTCTGCCAAGCTGCTCGCTCCCCTCCCCGGCGGCGTAGATCACCTGGACGCCGCTGGCCTGCCCGGTCGGAAAATCGTTCTGGTGGATGCTGATGTAGACCGGGTTCCACTCCGCGCTTGTGAGCTCGGTGCGGTGCTCGAGATCCCGGTGCTCGCTGTATTCCGCCGCGTCGCAGAGGGTGCGGTCGTCCTGCCGCAGCAGCAGATTATCCTGCCCGTAGAGCTCCGCCATCGCACGCAGCTTCAGCGCGACGGCGAGATTCAGATCGCTCTCCCGCGTCCCGTCCGGGCCGACCGCGCCGCTGTCGATGCCGCCGTGTCCGGGGTCGATGACAAGGGTGGCCCTGTTCCGGGCGTCTGCCGCGGTATCCTGCTTTTTCCCGACCGTGAAGCAGAGCAGGACGACGAACGCCGCCATCAGCATCATCGGCAGGAGCTTTCGTGAGAGTCTCCGCGTTTTGAAATCCATCAGGCACCCCGCTTTCCGCGCCGTCCGGGAGTATTATACTGTTCCCGGCGGCGCAAGTCAATTCTTCGTCCCGTCAGAGCAGAATGCATATCAGCCCTCCGCTCCCCTCGTTCAGGATGCGCTCCAGCGTCTCGCGCAGCTTGTTCTTGACATTGTCCGGCAGCGCCTCGATCTTTGCCGTGAGCCCCTCCTCCGCGATGTCGTTGAGGGATTTCCCGAAGATATTCGACTGCCAGATCCGGTTCACGTCCCCGTCGAAGCCCTGCAGCAGGAAGTTGATGATATCCTCCGAGGCCCCCTCGCCGCCGATGGCAGGGGTGACCTCCGTCTCGATATTGGTCATGATCATATGGATGGCCGGGGCATTCGCCTTGAGCTTCACGCTGTATTTCCCGCCCTGGCGCACGATCTGCGGCTCCTCCAGCGTCATCTGTTCAGCGTCCGGCATGACGACGCCGTAGCCCTTCTCCCGCACATCCGCGAGCGCTGCGCGCAGGCGTTCATAGTCGGATTTCACCGCGCTCATTTCGCTGAGCGTGGCGATCAGATCCCGGTCGTTTTCAATACTGAGTCCGGTCTGCTCGCTGATGCTCTGATAGTAGAGGCTTCTGGGAAGCTGCACACGCACTTCGACCGTGCCGCTGCCGAGGTCCTTCTTTGTGACCCGAGCCGACTCGATCTCCTCCTGCGCCTGAAGCTTATCGGCCATGGCGCGGCTGTCCTTGATGCGGTGCATGCCGTCCGCCGCCTGCTCGACCAGGCGCAGGAGGCCGCTTTTCAGTTCGTTGTTCTCCGGCAGCGCCTCAAGCCAGTTCGGCAGATAGACCCCGACCGCCTTCAGCGGGAATTCCTCCAGCACGCAGCTTAAAATTACGCCGATGTCCTCCTCCGTCATTTTCACGCAATCGACGGGGATGCAGCGCACATCATACTTCTGGGCGATGCTTTGAGCCAGGGCGGCGCATTTCTCGCTTTTTGGGTTCGTGCTGTTGAGCAGGACCACGAAGGGCTTGCCGATGGCCTGGAGCTCCGCGATCGTCCTGGCCTCCGCCGCCGTGTAATTTTCCCGGGGAATCTCCCCAATGCTGCCGTCGGTTGTGACCACGACGCCGATGCTGGAATGCTCGGTAATGACCTTATAGGTGCCCTTCTCGGCGGCTTCGGTGATCGTCACCTCGTGGTCGAACCAGGGCGTCGTCACCATGCGCTCGTGGTCGTCCTCGAACTGCCCGGCGGCGCCGTCCACCATGTATCCCACACAGTCCACCAGACGGACGGAGATCTCCGTATTTTCGCCAAGCTGGATGCTGACGGCGTTTTCCGGGACGAATTTGGGCTCCGCCGTCATGATGGTCTTGCCGGAGGCGCTCTGCGGCAGCTCATCCCGTGCGCGCTCGCGCAGATAATCGTTCTCAATGCGCGGGATGACCAGCGTCTCCATAAAGCGCTTGATAAAGCTCGATTTCCCCGTCCGTACCGGGCCGACGACGCCCAGCATGACGGCCCCGCCCGTCCGGACGGCAAGTTCGCTGTAAAGGTTGGAATCAGACATAAAAAAGCCTCCGCTCTCATGTTCTCGTTTGCTTGAGTGTATGAGAGACAAAGGCTTGATATGCCGCCGCGCGGGGCGCTCAGGCAAAGCGGATGCAGTCCGAGTGCCGCGCGCTCACGGAAAAGGCGACCTCGGGAAAGCGCGCGGACAGGCGCTCCGCCAGGGCACTGACGATGGGGTTTTCCGTAAAGAAGTGGTCGGCGTCGATGAGGTTCAGGCCGAGCTCCGCGGCGCGCTGAAACTGATGGTATTTGACGTCCGCGGTGACGTAGGTGTCGCAGCCCTGCTGAACCGCGTCCTCAAGGCTCCCCGCGCCGCTGCCGCCCATGACCGCGAGTCTGGACACCGCCCTGCCGCCCGCGCAGTAGCGCAGCGCCGGAACGCCGAGACGCGCCTTACAGCGCGCGAGGAAGTCCTCCAGCGGCAGGGGCGCAGGCAGGCTTCCGATCCTGCCGCAGCCGTCCGCGTCGAGCGCGGCCTCCGGCTCTGCGCCGAGAAGACGGATCAGCACGTCGTTCACGCCCTGCTGCGCGATATCCAGATTGGTGTGCATGGAGATGAGCGCGACGCCGTTTTCAATGAGTGTGAGCACCCGGCGCTGTATGGGCTCCCCGTCGGAGACCGAGCGCAGCGGTGTGAAAAGCAGCGGGTGGTGCGTGACAATGAGCTCCGCGCCAAGCTCTTTCGCTTCCTGCAGAACCTCGTCCGTTGCGTCCAGGGCCAGCAGGACGCGCTGTACTTCCCTGTCCCGGTGCCCGACCTGAAACCCGGCGTTGTCAAAATCCATTTGAAGCTCCAGAGGCGCAATGCGGCAGAGCTCGTCAAGAACATCCTGTATGCGCGTCATGCTTCCGCCTCCATTTCCTTTAATTGTCGGAGTATCTCTTCATAGAGACGCCTCCGCGCATCGCCCTCCCGACGGTTCATGCCGGCGGCTGCGCGCTCAAAGCGTCCGACGACCTGCCGAAGCTGCCGCGCATAGAGCGCCGGGGTCAGACAGAGAGAGCGCTTGCCTGTAAAAAGCTCCGCGTCGTTGAGCTTCGTCACGCCGCCGAAGCGGGCGCAGAGGACCTGATACAGGCCGCCCCCGTCCTCCACGAGCGTTTCCGACTCGATTTCAAACTCGTTATGCACAAGCCAATAGCGCAAAACCTCCGCCTTGGTCATGGGCTGCAGGATGAGCTGATAGCGCGCATCCATGCACCACTCCGCCTCGTCCAGGATCTTGACGATCATATCGCCGCCCATGCCCGCAATGACGATGGCGTCGACCGCCTCCGGCGGACAGAGCGCGAGGCCGTCGCAGAGCAGAAAGCGGATGCGGGAAGAGAGATCGGCTTCCTCTGCCGTCCGGCGGGCGGCCGAGAGCGGCCCTTCCCGGATATCGGAGGCGAAGAGGGCCCCGGGATAGCCGCGCAGGGCAAGCTGCACCGGAAGCTGCCCGTGGTCCGTCCCCACATCGACAAGGCCCTTTCCGTCCCGCACAAGCGCTGCAATCGCGTCCAGACGTCTGTTCATCGTATCACCCCAACAAAAGCTTCTGTTTCATGATGCAAAAACGCAGGGGTCGATCCCCGGATCGACCCGACGTAAACCATGCAATGCTGCAAATCGGCGGGCCGAAGAGGGCATCGGCCCCTGCGGCGTTCAGTGCCATGGATGGACTGTCTCCTTTAGGGGCAGCCGCATCATGTCTCTCACGCGGTCTCAAGGAAGGCCTTGAGATACTTCAGAAACTCATCGGGATCGACGCCGTGGGCGCAGCAGGCCTGTTCGATATTTTCGCCGCTCGCCATGGCGCAGCCCATGCAGTGCATGCCGATAGCCTGGAAGGCGGGCATCGCCTGGGGCGCGTTTTCAACGACCTCAGAAATCAGGGTTTCACGGGTGATTTCCATTTGATTACCTCCATAGTTATTTGTGAGCAAAAGGGGGGACACCGAAGTGTCCCCCCCTTTTGCTTGAAGGACAGGCGATCAGGCCTGCTCTCTCATCTTAGCAAAGCACTCGCTGCAGTAAACAGGACGGTCGGACTTGGGCTCGAAGGGAACCCGGGCCTCGCCGCCGCAGGCAGCGCAGGTAGCGGTGAAGTACTCACGGGGGCCGCGGGCCGCGTTCTTGCGAGCGTCACGGCAGGCCTTGCAGCGCTGGGGCTCGTTCTGGAAGCCGCGCTCTGCGTAGAACTCCTGCTCACCGGCGGTAAAAACGAATTCCTTGCCGCACTCTTTGCAAACTAAAGTCTTGTCTTCGTACATCTTGAATCCTCTCTTTTGATTGTGCCTGTCGGCTGTATTTGCGTTCAGCTTTTGCTGATATCGCCAAAAATGTTTTCCCGTGCAAGCTTGTGGCGTATTCTTTGCACGGCGTTGTCAATTGACTTTGCATCCCTGCAAAGTCTGTCCGCTATTTCTCTATACGACAGGCCGTCCAGATAGAGGTCAAGCACCTTGATCTCAAATTTGGACAGGCACCGGGAAAAAACCGCACTCAGCTCTTCCCTGCTCTCTTTAGCCAGAATCAAATCTTCCGGGTTATGGCGGAACAACTCAGAGAGAGTCGAAGTGTCAGCACCGGGGTCTTCGGAGAGTTCTTCAAGTGAAATGCCGTCGTTAAGGGGAAAATGTTTTAATCGGGAAGCGGATTTAACTGCTGACAGAAGACGCATACGGATGCAGCGCTCCGCGAAGGTTTTAAAGGCCGCACCCCCGTCCGGGTCAAATTGCCGGATGGCGGAGAGCAGACCGAAGGTCCCCTCCTGAATCAGATCCTCACTGTCGCCGCCGGCAAGGAAAAGAGGTCTCGCGCAAATCCGCACAAGCCTGAGGTATCGCTCGGCCAGGGCGTCTTCGGCATCTCTGTCTCCGTTGCGAACAAGCGCAAGGAGCCGGATATCATCCAATTCTGCGTAATCCATCATATTAGTTCAAGTATTATAACTATATACATCATGTATTATACAACACAAACCGCTAAAGTCAAGACCCATTCTGTATAAAATGATGTAATTCATACGGTTTTTAAAGATCGAGCTGCTGTTGGCCCATGTATTCCAGGCCCAGATGCTGATATGCCTTCTGCGTGACGCAGCGGCCGCGGGGCGTGCGGGTCAGAAAACCGCATTGGAGAAGATACGGCTCGTACACATCCTCCAGGGTAACGGCCTCTTCGTTGATAGTGGCGGCGAGCGTCTCAAGGCCGACCGGGCCGCCGTTATAAAACTCGATGATGCTGCGGAGCATCCGGCGGTCGAGCGCGTCAAGGCCGAGCTTGTCCACCTCCAGGCTGGAAAGCGCCATGTCCGCCACCTCGCGCGTGATAACGCCGTCCGCCCGCACCTGGGCGAAATCGCGCACACGGCGCAGGAGCCGGTTTGCGATACGGGGCGTGCCGCGGGAGCGCGAGGCGATCTCATACGCCCCCTCCGGGACGATCTCAACATTCAGGATCCCGGCGGAGCGCACGACGATGCGCTGCAGCTCCTCCGGCGTGTAGAGCTCGAGGCGCAGGGACACGCCGAAACGATCCCGCAGAGGCGCGGTGAGCTGGCCGGAGCGCGTTGTCGCGCCGATCAGCGTGAAATGCGGCAGATCGAGGTGGATGGAGTTTGCCGAGGGGCCCTTGCCCAGAATGATGTCAATGGCATAGTCCTCCATCGCGGGGTACAGAATCTCCTCATAGGCGCGGTTGAGGCGGTGGATCTCGTCCACAAAGAGGATGTCACCCTCGTTGAGATTGGTGAGCATGGCCACCAGATCGCCCGGCTTTTCGATCGCAGGACCGGAGGTGATGCGCATGTTCACGCCCATCTCGTTGGCGATCACCGCGGCCAGCGTCGTCTTCCCCAGTCCCGGGGGGCCGTGCAGCAGGACATGGTCCAGCGGTTCGCCGCGCATCCTGGCGGCGTCTATAAAGATGCTGAGGTTGTCCTTCGCTTTTTTCTGTCCGATGTATTCGCTGATCGTTTTCGGCCGCAGCGACCCCTCGTTATTATCCTCCGGGAGGCTTGCGGCGGTCGTGATGACCTCATCATGGACTTCGTCGGAAAAACTGATACTCATACCGAAACCCCAATCACTTTACCATCTGTTTCAAAACGGCCTTGATGATCTGCTCCGCCGTCATGCTCTGCGTGTCGAGCTTTTTGAGTACCGGCGCGATCTCGCTCCCGGCATAGCCCAGCACCGCAAGGCCCGCCATCGCGTCGCTTACCGCGGAGCCGTCCGTCTGCACGGGCGCGGCGGTGAAGCCGGGCAGCACGGGCGCGCTGCCGCTCATCTCCTTGCTGACCTTGTCCTTCAGCTCCAGAATCACGCGCTGGGCGATCTTCTTTCCGATGCCGGGGGCCACGGTCAGGGCCTTCTCGTCGCCGCTGATGATGGCGAGAGCCAGCCCCTCGGGCGTGTTGTGGGAGAGAATGGACATGGCCGCCTTCGGCCCGATGCCGGAGACGGAAATAAGCATCTCGAAAAAGCGCCGCTCGCTCTTGGTCAGAAAACCGAAGAGGTCAAAGTTCGTCTCTCCGATGGATTCCGAGACATAGAGCTTTGCCTTCTCTCCGAGGCGCAGGCCCGAGAGCGTGTTGGCGGTCACGTTGAGCGCGTAGCCCACGCCGCCGCAGTCCAGCACGGCAAGGCCCGGCTCCATTTCGCAGACTCTTCCCTCTATATGGTAGAACATTCTTCCTGATCTCCTCTGTACAGTAATGAGGTGGCGCTTCGCGCGTGGCAGAGCGCCAGCGCCACGGCGTCCGCCGCGTCGTCCGGCTTCGGCGGCGCCGGGAGCTGACAAAGGCGCTTCACCATGTCCATGACCTGCCGCTTCTCGGCGCGTCCGTAGCCCACCACGGCCTGCTTGACCTGCAGCGGCGTATATTCATAGACTCTGACCCCGTATTTGCGGCAGGCCAGCAGAATAACGCCCCTGCCGTGGGCAACGGAGATGCCGGTGGTGATGTTGGTGTTGAAAAAAAGCTCCTCGATCGAAACGGCGTCCGGCTTGAAAAGCTCCAGAAGCTCCAGCATGTCGTCATAGATCTGCTCGAGGCGGCTGGAAAGACTGGTGTGCGCCGGGGTCGTAATGACGCCGCAGTTAATGAGCCTGTGGCTGTTTTTCTCCGATTCCAGCGCGCCGAAGCCGATGGTGGCGATGCCCGGGTCGATCCCCAAAATTCGCATGCGATCACACTCCTTCTGGATTCTACCACATTCGGGCACAGTCTGCAACCAAAAAGGGCGTTTCATCATTCTCCGGGGAGTTCAGAGGGGCATCAGTCCCTCTGATTTTTCGCCTCGCAGGGCGAAAAACAAATCTAATTCGTTTTTTCCGGGGGCGTGTACCTCGGAAAAAACTCTTCTCAGCCTGCAAGTGTGCGAGCGTCCCCCGCAAGCGAGTGCGCGCAGCAGGCTGCAAACCTTCTCGTTTCGCAAAAATGCCCCTCAGCATTTTTGTGAAACGAAAACCGGCAGCCCATCCGCTTCGGACAGGCTGCCGGTCATTTTTTACGCCCTGGGGTGCGCCTTGTTGTACACATCCTTGAGCTGCTTTTTGACGAGCTGGGAGTACATGTGGGTGGAAGAAATGTCCCGGTGGCCCAGCATCTCCTGAATGGCGTGGATGTCTGCGCCGTTTTCCAGCAGATGGGCCGCGAAGGAGTGGCGCAGGGTGTGCGGCGTGATGTCCTTTTCGATCCCGGCCTTTTTCTGATAGTGCTTGACGATCTTCCAGAAGCCCTGGCGGGACATGCGCTCCCCGCTGACATTGACGAAGAGGGACTGCTCATCCGGCATCAGGATCATCTGCGGGCGCACCAGCGTCATATATTCGCTCAGCGCCTTGACCGCCGCCGGATACATGGGGATGAAGCGCTCCCGGTTGCGCCCTGTGCAGCGGATGACCCCGGCGACAAGGTTCACGTCCGTGATGTTCAGCTCAATCAGCTCCGTGACGCGGATGCCTGTGGCGTACAGCAGCTCCAGCATGGCCTTGTCGCGGTAGCCTTTGGGGTCGATACACTTTGGCTGCTCCAGCAAAAGCTCAACCTCCTTGCTGGTCAGAATCTCCGGCAGCTTCTGGGTGCTCTTGTCGGGGACGAGACCCTGCGCGGGGTTTACGGTGATGAGCTGCTTGATAAACAGGTGCGCATACAGGCACTTGATCGATGCAATGGAACGGGACACCGTCGCAACGGACTTTCCGCCCTCACGCAGCAGGTCGATATATTCCGAGAGATCATCCGCTGTGGCGTCCACAATGCTGTGTTCGCTGTGATTGTCGAGGTATTCCCCCAATTGCCGGATATCTCTCAAATATGAGCTGAGGGTGTTTGCAGATGCTTTCTTATCCTCTGCGAGATATTTCTTAAACATCTCAATGCATTCGGAATTCTGCATTCATAACGCCCACCTTTCCCTGAAAACTAGGCAGGCACCGTGCGTCGGGCCGGGTGCCGCGGAGCGATTGCGTCATTTGACAGAAAAATGAAATAATTTTGTGATTGACATAATCGATCTGGTAACAATATATTACAAAGTCAGAAAATAATCAAGTGCTTTTTTCGCTTTTTCTTAAAAAATTTTTTCGTTTATGTCAACTCTTGTTACTCTTTTATTCCTGCCAACGCGCTGCTGTCCGGGACATAAAGCATTTGAAAATACCTTACTCCTGTCATTATGTCAATTTTTCAGGTGAAATGCACGCCGCGAAGACGTCCGTCCCGTTTTCGGCCTCAGTGCGGCGCCCAGGAGCGCCCCGGCGTAGCTGAAGCTCACCACGCTGAGGACGGAGGACGGGTCGAGCTCTCCCCCTTTCGTGAGAAACCCTGCCGTAAGCAGGAGGATCACAAGCCCGGTGCCGGTCAGGATCGCGGTGAGAAACCGGGGCGCGCCGCTGCGCCTGACGGCGGCGGCGCCCGCCGCAGCAGCGCAGAGAAAGCTGAGAAGGGAGCTCAGATAGCCGAGTCCCTGTTCGCCGAGCCCGGCAAGGTTTGCCGCCGCGGTTGAGATCACGAGCAGTGTGCAGGCGCTGAGGAGCCACGCGCCCGCCGCGCTGAGCAGAAACGCGGCGTCAGGCAGTTTCGTTTTTTCGTTCGCCAAAGAAAACACCCCCGAACAAAGAAGATGATTCCATCTTATTTGTTCAGGGGTGAAAAGATTCACAGGAAGCTTTACTTTTTGCCTCTGCTCTTGGCGTTGCGGGCCTCGGCCTCCGCGGCCTCCATCTTGGCGGTGGTGGAAACGCCCCATTTCTTGATCTGGATGCGGACGCGGTCCTCACCGGTCTCGAAAGTGACGGTATCCTCGGTGACCTGGACGATCTTGCCGGTCATCGCGCCGATGGTGGTGATCTCGTCGCCGACGCTCAGGGAGTTGCGCATGGCCTCCACGGTCTTCTTTTTCTTGTTTTCCGGGCGGATAAAGAAGAAATAGAAAACGGCGAACATCAGCACGAGCATGACGAGCATGGAAGCGGAGCCGGTGCCGGCGCCTGCTGCCGGTGCAGCGGCGGTAAGGAAAAGATTCATTCTGAGAAACCTCCGAAATCAAAGTAAACCTATTATATATGCGCTGTGTCGAAATTTCAAGATGCTTATGCAAAGTTTCGGCGAAAGCGGGCAAAGATTGTCTGCTCCCCGCCCGGCGTCAGATCCGTTTGTCGAGCTTTTGGGCGTAGGTCTGCCGGAAGCTCTGGAAGCTGCCGTCGTCGAGGCTGTCGCGGATTTTCTGCGCGAGACTGTTGTAAAAGGCCAGGTTGTGCATGACCGCAAAGCGCATGGCCAGCATCTCCTCCGCCTTGAAGAGATGGCGAAGATAGGCGCGGGAATACCGGCGGCAGACCGGACAGCCGCACTGGGGATCGATCGGCTGCTCGTCCCGGAGGTATTTTTCGTTTTTGATGTTGATGATCCCATCCCAGGTGAAGAGATGGCCATGGCGGCCGTTGCGGGCGGGCATGACGCAGTCGAAGAAATCCACGCCGCGCGCGACGCCCTCGATGATATTGCCAGGCGTGCCGACGCCCATGAGGTAGCGCGGCCTGTCCTTCGGCATATGCTCCTCCACGATCTCGATGGTGTCGTACATCTCCTGGTGTGTCTCGCCCACCGCGAGCCCGCCGATGGCGTAGCCGGGAAGCTCAAGCTCCGCGATCTTCTTCATATGCTCCACGCGCAGGTCGGGAAAGATCGCCCCCTGGTTGATGCCGAAGAGCATCTGGCCGGGGTTCACGGCGTCGTCCTCCCGGTTATACGCCGAGAGCGCGGCCTTGCAGCGCTCCAGCCAGCGGAAGGTCCTGTCGCAGGAATTTTTGACATACTCCTTCGGCGACGGGATCTTGACGCACTCGTCGAAGGCCATGGCGATATCGGAGCCGAGATTCGCCTGGATGCGCATGCTTTCCTCCGGCCCCATGAAGATGTGCCGCCCGTCCACGTGGGAGTTAAAATTGACGCCCTCCTCCGTGATCTTGCGCAGCTTCGCCAGGGAGAAAATCTGAAAGCCGCCGCTGTCCGTCAGGATCGGCCCGTCCCAGGTCATGAACTTATGCAGCCCGCCGAGGGATTTGATAAGCGCGTCGCCCGGCCGCACATGCAGGTGATAGGTGTTGGACAGCTCGATCTGGCAGCCGATGGTCTTGAGATCCGCCGCCGACAGGGCGCCCTTGATGGCCCCCTGCGTGCCGACGTTCATGAAAACCGGGGTCTGGACCGTGCCGTGTGGGCTGGTAAACTCGCCGCGGCGCGCGTGTCCCTCCTGCTTGAGCAGTTTATACACGTCCTCCCTCCTTCTCAGCGATTGCCGTACATTCTCTCATAGTAGTTCTGGTATTCGCCGGAGATGATCTCCTCCCACCAGGGGCGGTTGTCCAGATACCAGCGGATGGTCTTTTTGATGCCGTCTTCAAATTTCGTTTCCGGCAGCCAGCCGAGCTCGTTGTGGATCTTGGTCGGGTCGATGGCGTAGCGCATGTCGTGGCCCTTGCGGTCGGTGACATGAGTGATCAGGCTCTCGGGCTTGTGAAGCTCCCGGCAGATGAGCTTTACGATGTCGATGTTTCGCATCTCGTTGTGCCCGCCGATATTGTAGACCTCCCCTTCCCGGCCCTTGTGGATCACAAGGTCGATGGCCTTGCAGTGATCCTCCACATAGAGCCAGTCGCGCACGTTCAGACCCTCGCCGTAGACGGGCAGGGGCTTGTCGTTAAGGCAGTTTGCGATCATGAGCGGAATCAGCTTTTCCGGGAAGTGATAGGGCCCGTAGTTATTGGAGCAGCGGCTGATGGAGATCGGCAGGCCGTAGGTGCGGTGGTAGGCCTGCACCAACAGATCCGCCCCCGCCTTGGAGCTGGAGTACGGGGAACTCGTGTGAATCGGGGTCTCCTCGGTAAAGAAGAGATCCGGCCTGTCGAGGGGCAGATCCCCGTAGACCTCATCCGTGGACACCTGATGGTAGCGCCCGACACCGTATTTCCTGCATGCGTCCATCAGCACCGAGGTGCCGATGATATTGGTCTGCAGGAAGATCGCGGGGTTTTCGATGGAGCGGTCCACATGGCTCTCCGCCGCGAAGTTGACCACGATATCGGGGCGCTCCTCCTCGAAGAGCTGATAGACCGCTTCCCTGTCGCAGATATCCGCCTTGACAAAGCGGAAATTCTCCTTCCCCATGATCGGGGCGAGGGTGGAGAGATTGCCCGCGTAGGTGAGCTTGTCGATGCACACGATGCGGTAATCCGGGTGCGCCTCAAGCATGTAAAAGATGAAATTCGATCCGATAAAGCCGGCACCGCCGGTCACAAGAACTATCATACCGTTAACCTCTTCAATAAATGATCTTGCCGTCGGCAACGTTTTTAAGGTGCGCGCCATAGGTGGATTTTCCGTAGTTTTCGGCGGAGCGATACAGGGTGTCGCGGCTGATCCAGCCGCGGTAGAAGGCGATTTCCTCCAGGGCGGCGATCATGGTGCTCTGTCGGTTTTCGATCATACGCACGAACTCCGACGCCTCCGCGAGAGACTCCATCGTCCCCGTGTCGAACCAGGCAAAGCCGCGGCTCATCAGGCGCACGTCAAGAAGCTCCTGCCTGAGATACAGCTCGTTGAGCGAGGTGATCTCCAGTTCGCCCCGGTGCGAGGGTCTGACGGTTTTTGCGAGGGCGCTGACGCCCGCGGGATAGAAATACAGGCCGGTAATGCAGTAGTTGCTCTTCGGCTTCTCCGGCTTTTCCTCCACCGAGAGGACCTTGCGGTTCTCGTCAAACTCCACAATGCCGTAGCGTTCGGGGTCGTTGACATAGTAGCCGAAGATCGTGGCCCTGCCGTGCTCGGCGTTTTTGACCGCCTCCCGGCAGACTGTGCCGAGGCCATTGCCGTAAAAGATATTGTCGCCAAGAACCATGGCGCAGGGCTCGTCCCCGATAAAGTCCTCCCCGATCAGAAAGGCCTGGGCCAGACCGTCCGGCGAGGGCTGCACGCGGTAGCTCAGGCGGATGCCGAACTGGCTTCCGTCGCCGAGCAGCTTTTCAAAGCGCGGCAGATCCTCCGGCGTGGAAATGAGCAGGATATCCCGAATTCCGGCCAGCATCAGCACGGAGATGGGATAATAGACCATGGGTTTATCATAAATGGGCAGAAGCTGTTTGGATGTGACCATCGTCAGGGGATAAAGGCGCGTACCGCTCCCCCCTGCCAACACGATTCCCTTCACAGGCAACCCTCCGTTTCTTTGGACACCTTACTGCGTAATCCCGCCAAGATTGTCCCAATCAATCTCGTCGGCGTCGATGAATCCGCTCTCTTCGGCGTGTGCGATCTGGCGCGCTTCCTCGCTCGTCACCTTTGTAAAATCCGGGTCCCACGCACGCACGAGCTTTTTGATAAATTCATAAGCAAACTCCTGCTCAGACTGCGGGAGCATATCCATCATACGCGCCGCGTCCATCACGGTATTGGTCATAATCATACCTCCGTTTACTTGTAAATATCGCCCCTGTTGCCAATGTCAATTACAAAAAGTATCTCTATTTCTCTGTCTGTTCCATACTTGAATATGATCCGCCATCCGCCCACGCGCAGTCTCATGCGGCCATCACTGTACCCCTGTAAAGGCTTGATGTCGCCGACAGGGGGCGACTGTGTCAAACCCTCCACCGCACTTCTGATTCTGGAAATTGATTTCTGATCGAGCTTACTCAAAAACTTGATGGCGTCTTTGGAGTATTTTATTTTCATAGCGTCTGTACCTTCATCTATATTGTATCAGAACGGCGTCGTCCGGTCAATCAAAGCAAGAAAAGTTTACAGGATCAGCATCGCATCGCCGAAGGAGAAGAAGCGGTAGCGCATTTGGACGGCGGTCTCGTAAGCCTTGAGGATGTGCTCCCGCCCGGCGAGAGCGGAGATGAGCATCACAAGCGTACTCTCCGGCAGGTGGAAATTCGTGACAAGCCCGTCAATGCACTTGAAGCGATAGCCCGGATAGATGAAGATATCCGTCCAGCGCGAGCCGGGCATGAGTATGCCGTCGTCCCCGGTGAAGCTCTCCAGCGTTCTGCAGGAGGTGGTGCCGACCGCGATCACGCGCCCGCCGGCCTTTTTGACCGCGTTCACCGTCTCGGCGGTCTCCGGGGTCACGACGCAGAATTCAGAATGCATCTCATGATCCTCAATCTCGTCCTCCTTGACCGGGCGGAAAGTGCCGAGGCCGACATGCAGCGTCACGGAGCAGATTTTGACGCCCATGTCCTCGATCTGCTTTAAAAGCTCCGGCGTGAAATGCAGGCCTGCCGTGGGGGCCGCGGCGCTGCCGAGCTCGCGGGAATAGACGGTCTGATAGCGTTCGGCGTCCTGCAGCTCTTCCTTGATATAGGGGGGCAGCGGCATTTTCCCGAGGCGCTCCAGCACCTCGAGGAAGATCCCCTCATAGTGAAACTGCACGATCCGATTGCCGCCCTCGGCTACGGCCTCCACCGTGGCGCTGAGCTCCCCGTCGCCGAAGAAAAGCTCGGTTCCGGGCTTTGTCTTGCGCCCCGGACGGCTCAGGCACTCCCAGCGCCCGCCGCCCAGATCGCGCAGCAGCACCAGCTCCACCCCGCCGCCGGTCTTCCGGCAGCCCAGCAGCCGCGCTGGCAGCACCCGCGTGTCGTTCACGACCAGGCAGTCGCCCGGACGCAGATACTCCGGCAGATCGTAAAAATGCCGGTGCTCCATTTCGCCGCTCTCTTTATCCAGATGCAGAAGCCTGGACCCGTCGCGCTTTTCCAGTGGGGTCTGCGCGATCAGCTCCTCCGGCAGGTCATAATAAAAGTCTGATTTTTTCAAGGCGTTCTCCTGTCTTTTTGATGATATAGGCTATTATACCAGAAGTCTCCGCCGTTTTCAATGAATCCGGTGATAATTGCAGGCCCCGGGCCATACATTGTGTGATGTAAGAAACGACAAGGAGGCGCTTATTTGAAAACACCGGTATTTAAAGGCTCCTGCACAGCCATTGTCACGCCCTTTGACGAGCATGGGATCGACTATGCAAGACTCAAAAAGAACCTGGACTTTCAGTACGAAAACGGCACGGCGGCCGTTGTGGTCTGCGGCACCACGGGAGAAAACGCCACGCTGAGCGGCGACGAGCACCAGGAGCTTGTGCGCGTCACGCTGCGGGAAAACGCGGGGCGCATGAAGGTCATTGTGGGCGTCGGGAGCAACAACACGCTCGCTGCGCTCAAAAAGGCGGAGGGGGCCAAAGCAGCCGGGGCGGACGCGATTTTGATGGTGACGCCCTATTACAACAAGAGCACGCAGCAGGGGCTGATCGAGCATTTTACCTATGTAGCCGACCGGGTGGATATTCCCATGATTCTGTACAACGTCCCCAGCCGCACCGGGATCGGCCTCACGGCGGAGACCTGCCGCGTTCTCTCGCAGCACCCCAACATTGTCGGCGTCAAGGAGGCCTCCGGCGACATCGCCCTGGGCGCGCGGATACGCAGCCTCTGCGGGGATGAGCTTTTCATCTGGAGCGGGAACGACGACTGCACGGTGCCGCTCATGTCGCTCGGCGCGCTCGGCGTGATTTCGGTGGCGAGCAATATCGTGCCGGGAGCCGTGGCGAAGCTCTGCGCCCTCTGCCTTGACGGGGACTTTGAAGAGGCAAGCGCCCTATACAGTAAATACGCGGCACTGATCTCCGCCCTCTTTATCGAGACCAACCCCATCCCGGTCAAGGCCGCCATGAAGCTGCTCGGCACGGACAGCGGCGTCCTGCGCCTGCCGCTGGTGGAGATTTCGCAGGAGCACGGCAGAAAGCTCGCGTCCGTCATGCGCGACGCGGGTCTGCCTGTATAAACACGCAAAAACCGCCCGAGTGATCGGACGGTTTTTTGCTTATCGGTCTGTTTCCGTGGGCATGGGAGAGCTTGTCGCGCTGCCTGTCATGCCGGAGCCTGTGCCGGTTCCGCTCTCGAAGCTGCCGGACGCCCCGGTTCCCGTGCTGCTGCCTGTCTCAAACGTGGGGCTCGGCGTCGCGGTGACCTGCGTCGTCGGCACGGGCAGGACGGGATTGGTCACATCCGGCCACGGGGACGAGGCGACATTGCCGCGGTCGCTCATATCGCCGCAGGCGCTCAGCAGCAGGCTCAGCATCAAAGCCAGAACAAGATATACGAAAGATCTTTTCATTTTTATCCTCCTATTGCTTTTTTGCAGTGCTATTATCTGCGGCCCGGAGCGGATTATGCGTAAAAGCGCGCTTTAAGAATTGCCATTTTGTAATGAATGTGGTATTATTTCAACATGGATATTTTACGAAAAAATCAAATACTGCGCGTCACCATTGACGCTTATGGCTCCGACGCGGCGGGTGTCTGCCATGTGGACGGCCTCGCCATCTTTGTCCCCGGCGCGATCGTCGGGGAGGAATGGGAGATTCGCATCCTCAAGGTGCAGAAAAGCCGCGCCTATGCCCGGGGCGAAAAACTGCTTGCCCCCTCCCCTGCCCGTGTGGACCCCGGCTGCCCCTGCTATGGCAAGTGCGGCGGCTGCGACTGTCGGCACATGTCCTATGAGGAGGAGCTTCGCTTCAAGCTGGGCAAGGTAAACGACGCGCTGGAGCGCATCGGAAAGCAGAGCGTGCAGGCCGAGACCATCGTCGGCAGCGAGCAGACGGACGCCTACCGCAACAAGGGCATTCTCGCCGTCGGCACGGCGGACGGCAGACCCGTCTCCGGCTTTTACCGGGAGCGCAGCCACCAGATCATCCCGGTGGAGCACTGCCTCATTCAGGACGAGCTGACCCACCGCGCCGCCGCGGCGCTCATTGCCTTCATGGAGGAAAACGGCGTCCCGGCCTATGACGAAGAGAGCGGAAGCGGCGTTGTGCGCCACCTCTACTGCCGCAGGGCTTACCACAGCGCGGACAGGCTGTTGTGTGTCGTTGCGCGCAGGGGCTTCGGGGAGCGCACGCGCGCGCTCGTCGAGACGCTGCGCGCGGCCTGCCCCGAGCTCACCGGGATCGTTCTGAACGTGAACAAGAGCGAGGGCAACACCGTCCTCGCCGGGGATTTTTACACGCTCTGGGGCAAGGGCGGCATCCGCGATACGCTCTGCGGCTTTGCCTTTGATATTGCGCCCCAGGCATTCTTCCAGGTCAATCCCCCGCAGGCGGAGCGGCTTTATGCCAAAGCCCTGGAATACGCCGCCCTCACGCCGGGGGATCTTGCCTTTGACCTCTACTGCGGGGCGGGCACGATCAGTCTCTGCCTTGCGCGGGAAGCCGGGCAGGTCATCGGGGCGGAAATCGTGCCGGAGGCCATTGAAAACGCGACGGACAACGCCGCCCTGAACGGCGTACAGAACGTCGAATTTCTCTGCGCGGACGCGGGCGAGGCCGCCCGTACCCTCTCGGAGCGCGGCCTGCGCCCCAAGGTGATCGTGGTCGATCCGCCGCGCAAGGGCATGCAGGAGGAGGCGATCCGGGCCGTGGCCTCCATGGCGCCGGGGCGCATTGTCTATGTCTCCTGCGAGCCCGGTACCCTGGCGCGGGATATCCTGCGCTTTAACGAATACGGTTATACCCTCCGCGCCGCCGAGGCCTATGATCTTTTCCCGCGGACAAAGCACGTCGAGACTGTTGTTTTGCTGTCAAAAAAACGTCTCGACAGCTGTAAATCTATTGACAGTCAGAAGTAAGGAAACCCGAACCGATGTACAGTTTAATGATAAATATGCGCTCGTTCATTGCCGCATACGCAAAAGCGTTGAATCGTTTCAATCGGACCCTCCCCAAATGCCACATTCGCAAAACAGACAGATCCGTCGCCTGCCTACAGGCCGGGCGATTGATGCAGGCGGCTTTGGCGCTGGTCCTCTGCCTGCTCTCTGTGCAATGCGCCGTCGCCGAGGCCTTCGTGCCGGTGCGCGCGACCGCCACCCGGATCGATCAGTTCGGCGATATCGTGTTCGACGTGAAGAAGACCGACCTGGATCAGGCCGGCCTGGAATACGGAGACAGCGTCGACTTCCGCTTCTCAGGGGGTTATGAAATAAAAGCGGTACCGTACTTTTCGGATTTTTATGGGAGGAAGGGTACTGCGATACTGGCGTTTTATATGGATGAAGTAGTGCTCGGGAGTGTCGCGAGTAACCTGAACCTGGTCGTTGGAATCGAGCCAGGGGAGACGGCGATCATGACTCTGGCGCAGAGGGGCCGGTACAGGGAGGAATATAAAGCCTACAATATCAACGACGCCAGGTACCGGATGGAGGGCCAGACGGATGCGGCGTTCATCAACGCGCGGGAAGTGACGGCCGGCGGCATCCGGCCGGGACGGCTGTATCGGGGATCGACGCCCTTCGACCCGGCCTTCGGCAGGATCGAGCTGATGGGTTCGTATATCGAGGCGCACAGCATCGGCGGTATCCTCAATCTGGCGAACGGCCAGGCGGAGATGAAGACCGGCGAGGGCTTGCCCGACTATACGTCTGACATGATCGAACAGGGCCGTGTGCTCACTTGTCACCTGGGGGTGGATTACACCGAACCGGCAGCCATGCGGAGTATCGGCGAAGGGCTTGACCGGTTGATGGAGCTGGAAGGTCCCTGGTTGATCCACTGCAGCCTGGGGAGGGATCGCACCGGAGTTATTTGCGCGGTGGTGGAGGCGCTTTGCGGGGCGACCTATGACGAGATCGTGCAGGATTACATGATCAGCTATGACCTGCTTCACAACATCGACATGAATCCCGAATCCCTGCAATACCGCTTGTTCAAGATGCGGATTGACGATATACTTGCGGCGATCTTTGGAACGGAAATCGAGGCTCTGCCGGGCATTGATCTGCGCTTGGCGGCCAGGGACTACCTGATGCGATGCGGGATGACGGGGGACAAGATCGACAAGCTGGAACGCTTGCTCATTTCAGACTAAAGCTGTCCCCAAATTAAAAAAAGGAAGTCGTGATGGTAAAAAGAAATTTATAACTTCAATCAGCAGGATAACCGGCAGAAGGGAAAACAAATCAGATCCCAGACTGAACAAGTATTTCTACATGAAGTACATGTATTAATCAGTCAAACTGTATTTATGAGGGCAATTATGAAAATTGTGTTATGCGAGAATACAGAATGGCTGCTGTCAGAAGAAGCATTCTCGATCTATGCTTCTTGCATGTATCATCCATCATACGAGGAATACAAAGCACAGATAGAAGACTATTTACACGATTCATCGGTAAAAGTATTCGTATGTGAGAATCATGGCAAGAAAACAGGCATGATGGTTCTGAAGAGTTCAGGAGTTGCTGCAGAGATTATCGGAATCGCAGTATCTGACAATGCTCGCCGTAAAGGGATTGGAAAACAACTGATCCAGCGTGTAATGGAAACGGAGCATTTGGAACGCATCAAAGCTCAGACGGACGAAGATTCGATTGGTTTCTACCGCAAATGCGGCTTTTCAGAGGAGAGAATCGTAAAGGAATATCCTGACGGAGCGGTTGTTCGGTATTCTGTTTCCCGATTCGTCAGACTGCAGGGAGGAACCATGGTTTATTACAATGATAACGAATTGATAATTCGTAATATGGAAGAAGCAGATGCACGGAACTTAACGGATGAAGAGATTGCGCAGGGTTGGCATGCGGATATCTTCAAATATCTGACAAGACTCCAGGATCAGTCTGCAGGGGAATGTTTTTCACTGACAGCCATATACCAGGGACAGCCTGCAGGGTATGTGAGTATATACTTAACAGGGCTGGGCGGTGCATTCAGCGGAAAAGGGCTTCCGGAGATCGTTGATTTCGCCGTATTGGGAAAATACCAGAGAAAGGGAATCGGCAGCAAACTGATGGATGTTGCTGAAGAGATTGCAGGGCAATATGCCGACACAGTATGGCTTGGCGTCGGACTTCACAGCGGGTATGGAAGTGCCCAGCGAATGTATGCCAAACGAGGCTATATCCCAGATGGGACGGGTGTCTGGTATCGG
>CADADE010000027.1 GCA_902786615.1 Oscillospiraceae bacterium | reverse complement strand
GACGGCACCTTCGACATGCTGCCCAAGAAGGAAGTCATGAAGCACCTGGGCGAGATGGAGAAGCTCGAGAAGTATCTCGGCGGCGTCAAGGAAATGAAGAAGCTTCCCGGCGCTCTGTTCGTCGTTGACCCCCGCAAGGAGCACAACGCTATCGCCGAGGCCCGCAAGCTGCACATCCCCATCGTCGCCATCGTCGATACCAACTGCGACCCCGATGAGGTCGACTACGTCATCCCCGCAAACGATGACGCCATCCGCGCCATCCGCCTCATCTCCGCCACCATGGCCAATGCCGTTCAGGAAGGCCGCCAGGGCGCCGATGCCAGCGCTGAGGAAGAAGCCCCCGCAGAGACCGCAGAGGAATAAGGATTTGAAGGGGCGTGTTTCCACGTCCCTTTTCCAAGTTATATTAGGAGGAATTATAAAATGGCTTTTACCGCTCAGGACGTAAAAACTCTCCGCGAAATGACCAACGTCGGCATGATGGACTGCAAGAAGGCGCTCCAGGCTACCGATGGCGATATGGACAAGGCAGTCGACTGGCTGCGTGAGAAGGGCCTTGCCAAGGCCGCGAAGAAGGCCGGCCGCGTGGCTGCCGAGGGTATGGCTTATGCTCAGGTTTGCCCCGAGTGCGGCGCCGCCGCCATTGTCGAGGTCAACTGCGAGACCGACTTCTGCGCCAAGAGCGAGCTGTTTGTGCAGTTCGTGAAGGACATCTGCAAGGTCGTCCTCAACGACAAGCCCGCCGACGTCGAGGCTCTGATGGCCTGCAAGTACCCCGGCCGCGAGCTGACCGTTGCCGAGATCATGCCCGAGAAGGTCATGTCCATCGGCGAGAACCTGCAGATCCGCCGTTTCGCCCGCTTTGCCGACCCCACCAACGTGGCCTACGTCCACGCCGGCGGCGCCCGCGCCGTTCTGGTGCACCTGGCTGTCGAGGGCGGCATTGACGCCACCGAGATCGGCAAGAACGTCGCCATGCAGATCGCTGCCATGAATCCCAAGTACTGGGACAAGAGCCTTGTTCCCCAGGCCGACATCGACCACGAGCGCGAGGTTCAGGTTGCCCTGATGGACAACGACCCCAAGATGGCTGCCAAGCCCCAGGCCATTAAGGAGAAGGCCGCAGCCGGCAAGATCAACGCCTTCTTCAAGGAAAACTGCCTGCTCCAGCAGGTCTTTGTCCGCTCCGACCTGTTCGACGGCTCTGTCGAGGGTTATATCGCCGATGCCGCCAAGAAGCTCGGCGGCAGCGTGAAGTTCATCGACGCCGTCCACTACATCAAGGGTGAGGGCATCGAGAAGAAGGAAGAGGACTTCGCCGCTGAGGTCGCAGCCCAGATGAACATGGGCAAGTAATCGCCCCGGAAAACCAGATAAAACGACCGCCCCCGGATGCTTCCGGGGGCGGTTTGCATATCTGTGGTTTTTTCAGGCCGCAGTCGTTTCCTCCGCAATCGTCCACTTTCTCTGCCAGACGCGCAGGGCGGCGTCCGGCCTGTCGCCCCACAGGAAATACCAGAGCGAGAAGCCGCAGAGAATCAGCACCGCGCCGAAATCCAGCATGTCGGAGAGCGTCACGCCCGCCGTCATGATCCCGTCAGCGTTGACGGACTCGACAAAGGTAAAGGCGATCAGGTCATGCGCAAAGTGCAGCGCCATGGGAATCAGGATATTGCCGCTCAGGAGAAACAGCAGGCAGAACACGACGCCGATGGCGACGGCGTTCACGACCTGCAGCACGGTCGCGCCCGCATTCGCCCCGGCAAGACCGTTGAAGCCGTGGACGAGGCCAAAAACGACCGCCGGGATCCATATGGCCTGCATCAGGCTCTGCCGGGTGCGTCTGCGCGTCAGGGTGGGCACCATCAGCCCGCGGAAGGCCGCTTCCTCCGTCACGCCCGCGAACAGGGCCAGGCTGAAGCTTCTCAGCGTCGGCACCGCCATCTTCGCCCCGCTCATAAAGCCGTGGGCGAGGGTGAAGACCAGAAAAACGCCGTAGGCGATGACCAGCGCCCAGACGTGGCTGTGATCCGCGCCCGCGATGCACCCGGCGTACTCCGGCCGGTAATGGCGCTTATAGAGGTACAGCGTGAGCGCGCCCATCAGTACCACGCCCACCGGGCCGCAGTCGGCGGGATAGGCCGGGAACACAAGCGGGATCGGCGCGTTGATGGCAAAGGCCCCCGCCTGCATGAGCGTGAGCCCGAGCACGGCGAACAGCAGCGCGCAGAGAATGGGGTTTCGGTCGATGAATTTCTGCTTGGTTTTTTTCTCGTTTTCCATGGAAAGGTTCATCTCCTTTGTTTGATGGGATAAAAGGCCGGGCGCGGGGCAAGACGACGAGACACCCCGCGCGCTTTGCACGGGATGTCTCGTTTCGCGCTTGGCAGCTTACCAGACGAGCGGCCGGCCGAAGTGCTTTGCGTACTCCTCCTTGGTCATGATCTGGGTGCTGATGCTGTAGGCATGCGCAAAGTCGATGGCCTGCTCCTTGTTGGGGACGGGGGAGATCACGCTGCCGTCCTGGCGGACGAGCCAGAGCTTGCTCCCGTCGTTGTCCTCGACGATCACGCCGCCCGCGATGTCTTACATTGTGAGATCTTCAAGCTTGACAGATTTGTTTTCCAGGTTGGTACCCTCCATGTCCTGTTGTATGTCTGCTTTATGTTCTTCCTGTTTACACTTGCATTCTACCACACATTTTATCACAGAAGTATCACAAAGGACAATCCCTGTTTGCGTTTTTTTCAGGGGACGCTTACCGGAAAACGTGCCTGCAATTTAAACCGGACAGGTTCTGATAAGTTGGTAAAACACACCTGATTGCATATAATACAGGCAAAGGAGATGCGAACAATGGGAGAGGCAACTTTCAGCTTCTATTACGCTCTTTTTGGCTTGATTCAGGCACATTTTTTGTGTACAATAGAAGCAGAAAAGAATCCTGTGGAGGTGAGCATATGTGCAGAGAAGAGGCCATAAAGGTGCTGGGCGAAGTGCATGAGGGCGTTTCGGAGATTCTTCCTGTGCCGATCCATGACGCATATCTGTACGGCTCTTATGCGCGCGGAGATTATACGAAGGAATCAGACATTGATATTCTTCTTACGGTAGATTTGGACTGGCCGGAAATCTCTGCATACAGGAGTGCGGTTTCACGTCTGGTCAGCGATCTGTGCCTCAAATATGACGTTACCGTTTCCGTAACATTTGCGCCCGTCAAGCTGTTTGTCCAGTTTGCGGAGGATCTGCCGTTTTACCGAAATGTAATGACGGAGGGACTTCGATATGTCGCTTGAAAACAAGCAGATCATTTCAAAGCTGCGGCTTGAAAAGGCCGAAGAATGTCTGACAGATGCCAAACTCCTGCTTGAGCGGGAGAGCTATAGAAGTGCGGCAAACCGTTCTTATTATGCCGTTTTCCACGCTATGCGGGCAGTCCTGGCGCTTGACGGCTATGATTCACAAAAACACAGCGGTATTATCTCCGAGTTTCGCCGCCTGTATATAAAAACAGGTATTTTTGAAAGCAGCATGTCTGCATGTATTCGGGACCTGTTCGACCTTCGCACAGAAAGTGATTACAACGACTTCTTTGTCGCCTCCAAGGCGGACATTTCCGAGCAAGTTAATCATGCGGAATATTTTGTCGCGCAGATAAAAAAGTACCTTGACAATAGATCGGTATAGAAATAAGCATACTAAAACACTCCCCGTTTACCGGCTTTGCCCCGGATAAACAGGGAGTGTCATTTTTCACCTTACGGCGTGCTTGCGTTTGAGGGAAAGATTGTCCGCGATCATCGCAATAAACTCCGAATTCGTGGGTTTTCCCTTGATGCCGCTCACGGTATAGCCGAAGAACCTTTGCAGGGTCTCCACGTCGCCGCGGTCCCAGGCCACCTCGATGGCGTGGCGGATGGCGCGCTCGACGCGGGAGGGCGTGGTGCCGAAGCGCTTGGCCACCTCGGGGTAGAGCACCTTGGTGACGGCGTTGATCATGTCCATGTCCTTGATGGTGAGGATGATGGCCTCACGCAGGTACTGATAGCCCTTGATGTGCGCAGGCACGCCGATCTCATGAATGATGTCGGTGACGATCGCCTCGAGATCCGCGTCCGTGCGCGCACTCTCGGCGCTCTTGCGGAAGTCCACGCCGACGCCCGGGGTGCGCGGCAGATCAAAATTCAACTGCCGGATGCGGCTGATAAGCGACTGGATGTCGCAGGGCTTGGGGATGAAGTAGTCCGCCCCGCAGTCGGAGCACTCGGCAATGACCTTGCCGTTGACAAAGCCCGACAGCACAATCACGCGGCAGCGCCCGCCCGTGTCCGGTAGGCGGCGCAGCACCTCAAGCCCGTCCAGCTTCGGCAGCACCAGCTCCAGCAGGATCAGATCCGGCTTCAGCTCCGCCGCGCGCTCCAGCGCCTCCTGCCCGTCGGACGCCGTGCCGACCACCTCCATATCTCCCTCCGCCGCGACAAGCTCGGTCAGCTGGCGACAGAACTCGCGATTCGGGTCGACGGTGAGTATGCGTATCTTCGTTTCCATAATTGTAATCCTCCCATGTTGCGATAGAGGCTGAAGCGTTTCTCTCAATGGCTTCGTTCATCGCGTTTGTCGGTATAAATTTACCATAAGCGCAAGTTTTGCGACAACAGAATACTGTCGAACAATCGGGATAACTTGTTGACATAATAATTCACATTCAACCATCTTTCAACAAAACTTTCAGGAAAATTACAGCTTTTTTGCAAAGTCTTTGTCGAAACCTGTCGAATCGCCGGGGGATCAGTAAAGCTGCTCGAAGCTCTCGTAGTGGTCGGCGGTATAGTAAATGAGCCCGTCGTTGGAGAAAATGATGCGCTCGCTCCCGCGGGACTTTTTGCCGAGGGTGTTCACGTCGCACTCTGTCCAGCGGCGGCCCTTGGCCTTGGGCAGCAGCCCCTCGTAATTGCCGAAGTAGTCCCCGCCGATGCACATGCCGGGCAGCACCCGGTCCAGCGGGCCGCCGCTCCAGCCCAGGGCCTCGGCCTCCTTCTTTCGGATGAAGTTATCGGGCAGGTGGCCGTAGGTATGAATATACAGGGCCAGATCATCCTTTGTCGTATAGCTCCCGTATTCGTCCAGCGGCGCGCTGTCCTCGTCGCTCCGGGAATCCGTACCGAGCGGCTTCGGCGTTTCCTGGACGACAGGCGTGGGCGCCATAGTCGGCAGCGGCGAATGTGACGGGGAGGGCGTAACGAGCGTGAGCGTGTCGGCGGGCGCGGCGGGTAGCGTGCTGTCTGTGTCGGGGAGGAATAGCCAAACCAGCACCAGCGCCAGCGCAGCCGTCAGCAGAATCTTCTTCAGATTCATAGTTCATCAGCTCCTGACATATCTTTAATATATAAATCATACCACGAATCGGCGCGCTTGACAACGCTTCCGGATTTTTCTCGGAAAGTTCTTGCAATTTGTAACATACTGGTGTATAGTGATTACGACAAGTTACGAAAAGAGGGATGCTCTATGTACGGCTCTGCAACTGCACTCTGGCTTGACTCCAGTCTCGCCGGATTTGATCATCTGTTTTTATCCATTCAGCATTGGCTTGCCGAGCACGCAGGCGGCATACTGACGCCGGTCATGCGCGCGATCTCCTTCCTCGGTGAGAAGGGCTGGCCCTTCTTCCTGCTGGCGTTCGTGTTCATCCTGTTTGCCAGCACACGCGATCTGGGCGTGTGCATCTTTGGCGCGGTCTGCTGCGGCGCGCTGATCAGCAACATCATCCTCAAGGATATGATCGCCCGCATTCGCCCCTTCCTGAGCGGCAATATCGAGTATGAGCTCTGGTGGATGGCGGCCGGCTCCGTGGCGGAGGACGGCTTCTCCTTCCCATCGGGACATGTGACGGCCTGCGCGGCGGGCATGACAGCCATCACCCTCATGCGCGGGAAAAAGTGGATCGGCCCCTCGGTGGTCGTCGTTCTGCTGATGATGTTCTCCCGCACCTACCTGATGGCGCACTATCCCAGCGACGTGGTGGCCGCCATGATCATCGGCGTGCTGTCCGGCGTGATCGCCTGGTTCATCACCCAGCTGATTTTCCGCTTCCTCAACCGCAAGCGCAACAAGGTGCCGTTCTTCGGCGCGATCCTGGACTTTGACATCCGGGATATCCTGCCGTTCAAGATTCCCGGCCCGAAACGCGCCGCCAAAAAAGCTGCGGCCTCCAAGGCCCGCGAGAGCGCGGCCGACGCGGACGTAAAGACCTATCCCGTAAAGCGCTCCGCCGCCCCCGCCGCCCCTGTCGCGGTGAACGCCGAGGCTGACGAGGACGTGAAGGTCGCGGCCCCCGCCGTGAGCGAAAAGCCCGCCGCACCGGCGCGCGCCCGCCATACGGCTCCTGCCGAGGCGGAGAGCTTGAAACCCGCGGCCCCTGCCCGCACCGGCGGACGCCATGCCCTGCCTGAGGGCGCGGCAAAGAAGAAAGCGCCTGCCAACTACCAGGGCAAGCACTGACCAGACAGGCGCAATGCGCTTGACCTTGCGCCGAAGAAGCCTGTATGGAACGCCTGAACGACCGGTTGCTTGGCTGGCGTTCGGAAAGACAGCGGGACGGAAAACACGGGCTGTCACAAAACGCATATGAATGCAGAACCGTAGGGGTCGATCCCCAGATCGACCCGTCGCGAACCGCACGGTGCGGCGTAAACGACGGGCCGATGAGGGCATCGGCCCCTGCGACATTTTGTGCTGTGCAGGGCCCGGCTCCTCCCAATACGGCCTCTTGTGTGCAGAAGAATGTTATCAAACGGTAAATTCCGCGGCGCTTCCGGTTCCGGCCTGTTGAATTTCCCGTTAAAAGTGATATACTACATGTTTACGGAACAAATTACTGTACGGAGGAACCAAACATCATGGCTAAAAAACAATTCAAAGCAGAATCCAAGCGCCTTCTTGATCTGATGATCAACTCCATATACACAAACAAGGAGATCTTCCTGCGGGAAATCATCTCCAACGCCTCCGACGCCATCGACAAGCTCTGCTACCTGTCGCTGACCGACGAGAACGTGGGTCTCAACCGCGCCGACTTCCGCATCGACGTGAGCGCGGACAAGGACGCGCGCACCATCACGGTCAAGGATAACGGCATCGGCATGAGCATGCAGGAGGCCGAGAATAACCTCGGCATCATCGCAAAGTCCGGCTCCGGCGCCTTCAAGGCCGAGATGGACAACACAAAGGCTGAGGATCTCAGCATCATCGGTCAGTTCGGCGTGGGCTTCTACTCCGCCTTCATGGTGGCAGACAAGGTCACCGTCCTGACCCGCCGCTACGGCGAGGAGAAAGGCGTCAAGTGGGAGTCGAGCGGCGCGGACGGCTACACCGTCACCGAGATCGACCGCGACACGGTCGGCACCGAGGTCATCATGCACGTCAAGCCCGACAGCGAGGAGGAAATCTATGGCAGCTTCCTCGAGAGCTGGAAGCTGCGCGCGCTCATCAAGAAATATTCCGACTATGTGCGCTGGCCCATCATCATGGAGGTCGAGCGCAGCGAGAGTTACGAGACCGGCGAGAAAAACGACGACGGCACGCCCAAGACGGCCTACCGCACGGTCAAGCAGGAGGAGACCATCAACTCCATGATCCCTATCTGGCAGCGCGCGAAGAGCGAGGTCACGGATGAGGACTGCATCGCCTGGTATAAGGAAAAGCACCACGACATCAAGGACCCCTGCGCCCTGGTGCGCATCAACGCCGAGGGCACGGTCAGCTACAAGGCCATGCTCTTTGTCCCCGGCGAGGAGCACGGCAGCCAGTTCTACGGTGAGACCAAGGGCGGCATCACGCTCTACTCCAACGGCGTCATGATTATGGAGGAGTGCGACAAGCTGGTGCACGACTATTTCGAGTTCGTCAAGGGCGTGGTGGACTCCCCGGATCTGTCCCTGAACATCTCGAGAGAGCTGCTGCAGCATGACCGCCAGCTCAAGATCATGGGTCAGAACATTGAAAAACGCATCAAGGGAGAGCTCGAAAAGCTCATGCGCGAGGATCGCCCCAAGTATGAGGAGTTCTTCCGCAACTACGGCGTGCACATCAAGTGCGGGGTGTGCGACGAATACGGCCGCTATAAGGATTTCCTGCGCGACCTGCTGATTTTCTATACTTCCGAGGATCACCAGATGAGCCTCAAGGAGTACGTCGAGGCCATGCCCGAGAGCCAGAAGGCCATCTACTACGCAAGCGCCGATTCCGTCAAACACGCCCTGAGCCTGCCCCAGTGCGAGGAAGTGCGCCGCCGCGGCTATGAGATCCTGTGCCTGACCACGCCCATCGACGAGATGGTGCTGGAGGCTCTGCACGATCAGGACGGCAAGAGCTTCTGCAACGTCGTCACCGACGATCTCGGCTTCGACACCGAGGAGGAGAAGAAGGCCGCCGAGGAGCGCAACATCGAGAACAAGGAGCTTCTGGACTTCGTCAAGGAGTCTGTGGGCGAGGCGGTCAGCAAGGTCCGCCTGAGCCGGAAGCTCGCCTCCCAGCCCTGCTGCCTGACTACCGAGGGCGGCCTGACGCTGGAAATGGAGAAATACTTCCGCCGCGGCCCGAGCCCCGAAATGCGCAATATCCGCGCCACCCGCGTCCTGGAGCTCAACCCCGAGCACAAGGCCTTCACGGCGCTGAAATCCGCCCTGGACAGCGGCGACAGGGACAAGGCCAAAAACCTGGCCCTGATCCTCGCACGCCTGGCCGAGCTGATGGCCGGGGCCGAGATCGAAGACCCCGCCGCTTTCGTAAACGAAGTAAGCGAACTGTTCTGATTCTCCCATGGCTACCTCCCTTTGAAAAAAGGGAGGTGGCCGAAGGCCGGAGGGATCGATTTCTGCGCGGTAGAAGGGGTTTGTACAAGACGGCACGACCCCCTCAGTCACAGGTGTGCGCACAGGTGACAGCTCCCTCAGGGAGGGAGCCAGACCAAGACAGGAGCAAGCCATGAGTCGACCGAGATTAGGTATCTATATTCATATCCCCTTCTGCGCCTCGAAGTGCAGCTACTGCGACTTTTATTCCCTCGCGGGCTGCGACCATCTGATGCCGGAGTATCAGCAGGCGCTTTTGGAGCATATCCGGGAATCGTCCCACTCCATCAAGAGCTACGAGGTGGATTCCATCTACTTCGGCGGCGGCACGCCGAGCTTTTACGGGGCCGACCGCCTGGTGCAGATCCTGGATGAGCTGAAGCTCAACGGCAACGTGCGCCTTGACGGCGAGATCAGCGTGGAGTGCAACCCCGATTCACTCAGCTTTACGGCGCTCAAACTCCTGCGGCAAGAGGGGGTCAACCGCATCTCAATCGGTGTGCAGGCGAGCGACAACAATCTCTTAAAGCTCATCGGCCGCCGCCACAGCTTCCAGCAGGCGCAGCGGGCCTTTCGGGACGCGCGGCGCGCGGGCTTTGACAACGTGAGCCTGGATCTCATGTACGGCCTGCCCAGCCAGACCAAGCGCGACTGGGCCGACACGCTTGCCAAGATCGTCGAGATGCACCCGGAGCACATCTCCTGCTACGGCCTCAAGCTGGAGCCGGGGACGAAGATGTACAAAGAATACAAGGACTCGCCCATCCTGCCGGATGACGACGAGCAGGCGGATATGTACTCCTACGCCGCCGAGATGCTGGAGCGCTACGGCTACAGGCAGTATGAGATCTCCAACTTCGCGGCCCCGGGCTTTGAGTCGCGCCACAACCTGAAATACTGGAACATGGACGACTATATCAGCTTCGGCCCCGGAGCCCACTCCTGCGTGGGCAATATCCGCTACAGCTTTATCAAGGATCTGCGGGAATACATCTCCGGCGTCCACCGCAAGGTCAGCATCGTGGACGAGTATGAGGAGGTCAGCCCCCTGGAGCGGGCGGTGGAGTATGTGATGCTCGCCATGCGCACCTCCCGGGGCATCTCCCGCTATGATTACGTGACGCGCACCCAGTGCGACTGGCGTCCCATCGGACAGGTGATGGAGGCGTTCAAGGAGAAGGGCTGGGTTAAACAGACAGAGGACCGCTACCATTTCACGGTGCCGGGCTTCCTGATCTCCAATACGCTGATCGGCATTCTGCTGGAAACCCAGGCCAGCGGCCGCATCGAGGGCTCGCCCTGGATCAGCGAGGCGGAGTACGCCGCCCGCCGGGTGGATCTGCCCAAGGGCGAGGAGGAGCTCTTTGCCGAGCTCTATGAACAAAAGAAAAAGACTGAGGGATGAGCCTTGCAGGATCAATACGATAAGCTGATGGGAAACAAAATATCCGGCGGCCAGGAGAAAAAATCCGCCGAGCCGCCGAAGAAGAAACCGGGAAGCCGGGGCAAGCGCGTGCTGATGAAGCTTGTGCTGGTGCTCTGCCTTGCGGTGCTGCTCGTTTGCGGCGCCGCCGTATGGGGTTATACGTTGAGCGTGAACGGGCGCAATCTCCCGCAGGTCTATGTGGACGGCGTCTTCGTCGGCGACATGACGCCGGAGGAGACCGAAGCCGCCCTGCGCGACGCCAAATGGGACGCCTATGAAAACGAGCGCCTTACAGTCAGCCTCCCGGCGGGTGCGGGCTTTGAGGTGGACTATCTGCGCTCCGGCGCGGCGGTGAGCCGGGAACAGGCTGTCGCCGCCGCCGCGGCCTACGGGCATGACGGCAATGTGTTCTCCAATCTCTGGCGCTGGCTGATCAATCACATCAGCCCCGTGGACGTGATCTCCGACGAGCGGGCGCTGGATAAAAGCTATATCCGCTCCTGCATCGACCAGGGCGTGCTGAACCTGGACAACGCCCTGCGCAGCAAGACGCCCTACGCGGCCGACACGGAGAGCGCGAAGCTCGTGCTCTTCAAGGGCGCGACCGGGGTGGAGCTTGATACCGACGCGCTCCAAGACGCCATCGAAAAGGCGCTGCGTGCCGGGGAGAAGAGCCTCGGCTTTGAAAAGCTCAAGGCAGAGCCCGCCTCTCCCAATTTCGAGCAGATTTATCAGGCGATCTGCACCGAGGCCGAGAGCGCCCATTATTCCGAGACCTTTGAGGTCATCCCCGAGGTGGTTGGCGTGAGCTTTGACCCGGCTCAGGCTGCCCAGCTCTGGCAGGCGGCAAAGGTGGGGGAGGAGGTCGTCATCCCGCTGGAGATCACCCAGCCCCAGTACACCGCCGCACAGCTCAAGGAGCTGCTGTTCCGCGATCTGCTGGGCGCGCAGATGACCTATTACTACGGCTCGACCGCCGAGCGCATCAACAACATCCGCCTCGCCGCCTCCAAGCTGGACGGGCTTGTCCTTCTGCCGGGAGAGAGCTTCTCCTATAACGACGCGGTGGGCAAGCGCACGCAGGAGGCCGGCTTCCAGTATGCCGACGCCTATTCCGACGGGCAGGTCGTGCCCGAGCTCGGCGGCGGCATCTGCCAGGTGTCCTCCACGCTCTACAGCGCGGCGCTCTATTCCCGCCTCAAGATCCTCTCCCGCACCAACCACTACTTCAAGGTCGGGTATCTGGACTACGGCATGGACGCCACGGTGAGCTGGGGCCAGCCCGACTTCAAGTTCCGCAACGTCCGGGAGCTGCCCATCAAGATCGCCGCCTACCTCAACGAGGACGAGAGCTCTCTTGTCATCGAGATCTGGGGCACGGACTTCGACGGCATGCACGTCAAGCTTCACCATACAGATGAGGCGATCTACGATACCGAGTACCCCGACGTGCAGATCGGCTGGAACGTCAAGATGTACCGGGATCTCTACGATCTGGACGGCAACTATCTGGACACCGCCTATGTCAGCACCAGCGTCTATTACTTCCATGACGAGGATATCGAATGGCCGGACGGAGTCGAAAAGCGCCTGAGCGACGCGTTCAGCACCCCGGCTCCGGCCGCGAATGACCCCTATATGTGATCCCCGTCTGCCATTCGGGCCGGTGACTGAGCGCACCGGCCCGGCATGACGGAACGTTATCAATCATACGGGCAACTATGCCGCGTATTAGTTACAGGAGAGAAGAGAATGGAAAACAAGAAGACCTTCTACATCACCACGCCCATCTACTACCCCTCGGACAAGCTGCACATCGGCCACACCTACTGCACGGTTGCGACCGACGCCTTTGCCCGCTACAAGCGGCTGCGCGGCTATGACGTGATGTTTCTGACCGGCACCGACGAGCACGGCCAGAAGATCGAAACCAAGGCCAAAGAGGCCGGCATCACGCCAAAGGAGTTTGTCGACCGCATCGTCGAGGGCCCCGGCGGCATCCTCGATCTGTGGAAGCTGATGAACATCTCCAACGATCGCTTCATCCGCACCACCGACGACTACCATGTCCAGTCCATCCAGCGCATCTTCAAGAAAATGTACGACAAGGGCGACATTTACAAGGGCGCCTACAAGGGCAAGTACTGCACCCCCTGCGAGAGCTTCTGGACCGAGAGCCAGCTTGTCAACGGCATGTGCCCCGACTGCGGCCGTCCCGTGCACGACGCGGAGGAGGAGGCCTACTTCTTCCGCCTCTCCAAGTACGCAAAGCCCGTGCAGGAGCTGCTGGAGTCCGGCACCTTTCTGGAGCCCGCCTCCCGCGTCAATGAGATGATCAACAACTTCATCAAGCCCGGTCTGGAGGATCTCTGCGTCTCCCGCACCAGCTTCACCTGGGGCGTGCCGGTGGACTTCGACCCGGGCCATGTGGTCTATGTCTGGGTGGACGCCCTCTCCAACTACATCACCGCCCTCGGCTACCAGAACGACCGCTACCACGACTATGAGAAGTATTGGCCGGCAGACTGCCACATCGTCGGCAAGGAGATCGTCCGCTTCCACTCCATCATCTGGCCCGCCATGCTCATGAGCCTGGGCGAGCCCCTGCCCAAGAAGGTCTACGGCCACGGCTGGCTCGTCATCGACGGCGGCAAGATGTCCAAGTCCAAGGGCAATGTGGTCGATCCCTATGTGCTGGCGGAAAAGTTCGGCGTGGACGCGCTGCGCTTCTTCCTGCTGCGCACCTTCCCCTTCGGCTCCGACGGCAACTTCTCCAATGAGCTGCTGATCTCCACGATCAACACCGATCTTGCAAACGACCTCGGCAACCTCGTCTCCCGCACCACCGCTATGGTGGAGAAGTACTTCGGCGGCAGGCTCCCCGCAGCGCGCGAGTCTGACGCCCTTGATGACGAGCTTGTCGCCCTTATCAAGGCGGCCCCCGAAAAGTACGCCGCCCAGATGGACGCCTTCCAGCCCCACCTGGCCCTGGAGGAGGTTTTCCGCCTCATCCAGCGCGCCAACAAGTATATCGACGAGACCATGCCCTGGGCGCTGGCCAGGGACGAGGCGAAAAAGCCCCGTCTCGCCTCCGTCATGTATAACCTGCTCGAGGCGCTGCGCGTCTCCCTCATCATGCTCACGCCCTTCATTCCCGAGAGCTGCGACAAGGCCTTCGCCCAGATCGGCGCGGACGGAAGCTGCCGCACCTGGGACTCCGCGCTCAGCTACGGCGCCCTGCCCTCTGAGGTGGAGGTTCACAAGGGCGAGACCCTCTTCCCCCGCATCGACGCTGCCAAGATGCTCGAGGAGCTGGAGCAGGCCCAGAAGGCCGCCCACGGCCCCCAGGTCAAGGTCAATCCCGTCTTGCCCGACGTCAGCATCGACGAGTTTGCCAAGTGCGACATGCGCGTCTGCAAGGTGCTCGCCTGCGAGGCCGTGAAAAAGAGCGAAAAGCTTCTCAAGTTCCAGCTTGACGACGGCAGCGGCACGCCCCGCCAGATTCTCTCCGGCATCCATAAGTTCTACGAGCCGGAGGACCTCGTCGGCAAGACCGTGGTCGCCATCCTGAACCTGCCCCCGCGCAAGATGATGGGCCAGCTTTCCAACGGAATGCTGCTCTCCGCCGTGCGCGAGGTGGACGGCAAGGAGGAGCTGCATCTTCTGATGCTGGACGACTCCGTCCCCGCCGGCGCGCAGCTCTGCTGAGAAAGAAGATCATAAAACACAAACGCCTCCGGTCATGCGGCCGGAGGCGTCTTGTATAGGAAAGAAAGCGGGAGGGGAAAACGCCCCTCCCGCCTGGAATCGTAATATCGTTTGTATCAGACCTTGAAGTTGACGGCGGTGTCGCCCTGGGCGTCGACGCCGAACTCATAGTCCTTGCCGGGCAGGATGGCGTTGAGCAGGATGCCCACGATGGAGGCCACCGCGAGGCCGGAGAGGGACACAATGCCGATCTGGATGCTGCCCGCGTAGTTGATACCGATGGCCAGCACGAGGATCAGGGCGGCGATGATGACGTTGCGGGTGTTGGTGAAGTCGACCTTGTTTTCCACGACGTTGCGCACGCCGACAGCGGAGATCATACCGTAGAGGATCAGGCTCACGCCGCCGATGGTGGCGCCGGGCATGGCGGAGACGAGGGCGGCAAACTTCGGGCAGAAGGAGAAGACGATCGCGAACACGGCCGCAAGGCGGATCACGCGGGGATCATAGACCTTGGAGAGCGCGAGCACGCCGGTGTTCTCGCCGTAGGTGGTGTTGGCGGGCGCGCCGAAGAGGGCCGCCAGGGAGGTTGCCAGACCGTCGCCCAGGAGGGTGCGGTGCAGGCCGGGGTCAACCAGGTAGTTCTGCTCGCAGGTGGAGGAGATGGCGCAGATGTCGCCGATATGCTCAACCATGGTGGCAAGGCTCAGGGGGACGATGGTCAGCAGGGCGGAGGTCAGCAGCGCGCCGTCAACTTTCCCGGAGCCGAGAAGCCCGAAGACGGTGCGGTTCCAGTAGATGGGCAGGCCGAACCACTTGGCGGAGGCGACGGCGGAGGCCACATTCGCACGGGCGGCGGGATCGACGATCACGGCGAAGACGTAGGAGACGACCACACCCAGCAGGATGGGGACGATCTTGACCATGCCCTTGCCGTACATGTTCGCGCTGATGACAACCACGATGGCCACGACGGCGATCAGCCAGTTGGTGGAGCAGTTGGAGATGGCGGAGGAGGAGAGGTTCAGGCCGATGGCGATGATGATGGGGCCGGTGACGATGGGCGGGAAGAAGCGCATGACCTTCTTGATGCCGTAGGTCTTGAAGAGCGCGGACAGAATCGCGTACATGATGCCGACGCAGGCCACACCGCAGCAGGCGTAGACCAGCAGGTCAGCCTCGCCGTTCGGGGCGATGGCGGCATAGCCGGGGATGAAGGCAAAGGAGGAGCCCAGGAAAGCGGGGACCTTCTTCTTGGTGATCAGGTGAAACAGCAGCGTGCCGAGACCGGCAAACAGCAGCGTCGTGGCGACGTCCAGACCGGTCAGGGCCGGGACCAGCACGGTCGCGCCGAACATGGCGAACATGTGCTGCAGGCCGAGCACCAGCATCCTGGGCGTGCCGAGCGCGCGTGCGTCGTACACGGGCCCGTCGATGGTTTTCTTGTTGTTCATTCAATAACCCTCTCTCTGTAAGATTTTTAATTGAATCTATCGCAGCCGGTTTCCCGGAATGCAAACGTTTTTCAAAGCTCCATCAGCCATACACCCGTCTCGCCGTCAAATTCGGGAAGGCGGACTTCAATGAGCTCCGTGCGGGAGCTGGGCACGTTCTTGCCCACATAGTCCGGCCGGATGGGCAGCTCCCTGTGCCCCCGGTCGACCAGCACCGCAAGCTGGATGCTGCGCGGCCTGCCGCAGGAAAAGACCGCTTCGATCGCGGCGCGCACCGTGCGCCCGGTGAAGATCACATCGTCCGCGAGGACCACGTCCTTCCCCGTCACGTCAAAGGGCAGGGAAGTGCGGCGCACGGCGGGCAGCTCGCTTTCATGGCTCAGATCATCCCGGTAAAAGCGAATGTCGATCGTGCCGACGGGAACTTCCCGGTCTTCGATACGTCTGATATTATCGCGGATACGTTCGGCGATGGGGCCGCCCCGGCGGCGGATGCCGACCAGGACGATGTTCTCCGCGCCCTTGTTCTTTTCCACAATTTCGTGGGAGATGCGCATGAGCGCTCTGGAAAGCGCCGCCTCGTCCATGAGCTGGGCCTTCTGCCGCATGCCGGACGCCTCCTTTGGCATGAAAAAAGTCCTGTCGAAGCCGACAAGACATCCCAAAGCAGACTGCGCCCATGCAGTCCCCGCTATGCCGATCTTGCCGGTCTCTCTGTACCGCGCTTAAAAACCTTTGTTCGTCGGGATTATAGCGGGATCAAAGAGAAAAAGCAAGAGGAAAATATTCTTTCGGATGGAATGCAGAATTTGCACAGATCCGGTGAAGCGCTTTTGTACACTATTCCTTAACATTTCCTTCCTTGATTTGAAATCCCAATCGTGGTAGCCTGAAACAAAAAGATAAGAAAAGGAGAACGACATGAAAAAGACAATTGCCCTGATCCTGGCGCTGTGCATGGTTTTTGCCCTTGCGGCCTGCGGAAAAAAGAGCGCCGCCCCAAGCCCCGCGCCGACAGCAGTCCCCACCGATACGCCGGCCCCGACGCCGGAACCTACGCCCGAACCGACGCCGACCGCCACCCCGGAGCCGCCTCCCCTCATGCCCGAGCTTCCGCCGGTACACGACGAGGCGCTCTCGCAGATTCTGGAGGCCACGCTCTCGGTTCAGCCCGGTGCTGCGGGCTGCTCCCTGCGCGCGGCGCGTGTCGCGGCATGGCTGCTGGACTGGGGCGCGGAGACGAAGCTCACCGACGACGAAATCTACTCCGCCGTCGGCACCTGGATGGACGAGCAGGACAGCGAGCGCCTGAAGCTCTTCCTCGAGAGCATCCTCTCGGTCTATGACCAGACCTATAACCTCCGCGGGGAGAACGCCGAGGCTCTCATGTCCGACGCCGGGGTCGAATCCAGCCTCTACCCCTGGAACGAGCGCGCCTTCCGCGCCGTCGAGATGGTCAGCTACGGCTGCGGCCTGCGGTAAAACCGAACAGCAGAAGAGCCGCCCGGCCAGGCGGCTCTTCTGCTATCTTCCCCCTTGACAATTCCGCTGGCCTGTGTTATACCATAACTGTACTAAACGGATTAATACAGTTGACACAGCAAAGGGGCGATCGCTTGATTCAGATTAACTACAATGATTCCCGGCCGATCTATGAAAAGGTGAAGGAATCCCTGCGGCAGCTTATCCTGTCGGGGGCGCTGCCGGCGGGGGAGAAGCTCCCCTCCGTGCGGGAGCAGGCCATGAGCCTCAGCATCAACCCCAACACCATCCAGCGGGCCTATCGGGAGCTGGAGCAGGAGGGGTATATCTTTTCCGTCCCCGGCAAGGGCAGCTTTGTCGCGCAGGGCGGCGGAGCCAGGGCCGCGCGGCGCGCGGAGCTCACAGAGAAGCTCCGCGCCCTGGCGGACGAGCTTGCGGCTCTGGGACTGACGCGCGAGGAGATCGCGCAGATCATCAAGGAGGAACGCCATGATTGAGGTGAAAGAGCTCAAAAAGAGCTTTGACGGCTTTGAGGCCCTTTGCGGGCTGAATATCCACGTGCCGAAGGGCGCGGTCTACGGCCTGGTCGGCCCCAACGGCGCGGGCAAATCCACCGTGATCCGCCATCTCACGGGCATCTACCGCGCTGACAGCGGCACAGTGCTCATCGGCGGACAGCCGGTGTATGAAAACCCGGCAGTCAAGGAAAAGCTGGCCTACATCCCGGACGATATTTTCTACTTCGGCGCGGCGACGATACGGGACATGAAAAATCTTTACCGCGCCATGATCCCCACGTTTTCGGACGAGCGCTTTGAGAAGCTGCGGGAGGCCTTCCCGCTGGACGAAAAGCGGGCCATGCGCCGCCTCTCCAAGGGCATGCAGAAGCAGGCGGCCTTCTGGATCGCCCTGAGCTGCTGCCCGGAGGTGATCGTGCTGGACGAGCCGGTGGACGGCCTCGACCCCGTCATGCGCCGCCAGGTATGGAGCCTTTTATTGCAGGATGTGGCGGAGCGCGGCACGACGGTGCTGGTCTCGTCCCACAACCTGCGGGAGCTGGAGGACGTGTGCGACCATGTGGGCATCATGGACAGGGGCAGGATGCTTCTGGAACGCCCCCTCGCCGAGCTGCAGGAGAACATGGTGAAGATCCAGCTTGCCCTACCGGACGGGCAGGAGCTGCCGGGCGATCTCACGATCCTGCACGAGACGCGCACCGGGCGGCTGCGTCAGCTCATCCTGCGCGGCAGCGCCGAAGAGCTCACGACGAAGCTCGCCGCCTGCGGCCCCTTCTTCATGGACACGCTGCCGCTGAGTCTCGAGGAAATTTTCATTTACGAGCTGGGAGGGGAAGATCATGCGATCAAAAACATCCTTCTTTGATATCCGCTTTTCGCGGCACCTGCTGCGCCGCTTCTGGCCGCTGTTTGCGCTGTGGCTTGCGCTGCTGCTGCTCGCGGGGCCCGTTGGGCTGAACGTGAACGCTCATCAGGAGCCGGCGCGGGTGATCACCGATCTGCGCAGTGATCTCCTGAGCTCCGGGCGCGGCGCGGTGTGGCTCTCCGCCCTGATGGGGGCGCTCATGGCGATGGGCATGCTGAGCTATCTCTACTTCCCGCGCGACTGCGGGCTGATCAATTCCCTGCCCCTCCGGCGGGAGACCGTGTACTTCACCGCCGTGCTGACTGGTCTTGTGCCGATGCTCCTTACCGACGTGCTGGTTTTTGCCCTGCTCTGGCTTTTCTATGGGCAGTACGGCGCGGGGGCGCGGTATTTTCTCTGGTGGCTGGAGATGACCCTGCTGGCAAACGCGGGCTTTTACGGCTTTGCCTGCTTCTGCGGGACGCTGACGGGAAATGTCCTTGTCCTGCCCGCGGTCTATGTGGTTCTAAACTGCGCCGTCGCCGTGTTTGAGGCCGCCGTGCGCGGGGTGTTCACCGCCCTCCTGTACGGCTATACCTTTGACTCGCTCCTGCTGGAGTGGGCCTCGCCGCTGCTGTGGCTGACCGATCACGCGGAGTCCGCCGTCCTTACGCACATGGAGGCCGAGAGGGGAATCGCCGCCGACTACGCGCCGATCGGTCTCGGCTACCTTGTGGGTCTCTGCGCGGCAGGGATCGTGTTCGCCCTGCTGGGGGCGTCGGTTCTGCGGCGGCGGCACATGGAGACCGCCGGGGAGGTGGTGGCTGTCCCCGTGCTGCGCCCCGTCTTTCGCGTGTGCATGGCCCTCGGCTGCGGGATGCTGGGCTCGATGGTACTGGTGGAGGAATTTCTGCGCGGCCTTTACGGGACGGAGAAATTCGCAGTGCTCGCGGCCTCAATGTGCGTCTTCGCGGCTCTCGGCTGGTTCATTGCCGAGATGCTGATTAAAAAGACGCTGCGGGTCTTCGACCACGGCTGGCGGGAGATCGGCGTCCTCTGCGCCTGCCTGCTGGTCTTTGCCGTTCTCACAAAGCTGGATGTGGTGGGCTACGAGACGCGCATCCCCGCGGCGGAGGATATCGTTTCCATCGACATGCCCAATCTCGCGGACGCAGGTCTCCGCGAGCGGGAGAGCATTGACGCCTGGCTGGACTTCCACCGCGGGATCATCGCCCACAGGGAGCGCAACGAAGCCGCTGAATCCGGCCCGTGGTACGGCGTTCCCATGTTCTACCGGCTCCGGGACGGCAGCACCCTCCGGCGCTACTACAAGCTCCCGACGGACGACGCAAGCCTCGCCGCTCCCGATTCCGACATCCGGGTCTGGGAGAATGTCAACAACCTCCCGGAAATGCGCCTCAAGCGGGTCTGGGCGGATCAGGAAATCAAGCCCGACGATATCCACGACGCCTGGGTGCAGGTCAACACGAAGCTGGACGAGAAGCGCTATATCAGCAACAACGTAGTGCTCACACCCGCGCAGGCCGTAAGTCTCTGGCAGGAGGGCATCATCCCCGACGCGAAGGCCGGGAATCTCTCCCGCTGGCGCATCCGCGATAATCCTGCGCCGGACGAGGCGTTTACGAATCTGACCGTCGTGCTCGTCCGCCGCGTGCGGAGCGGGAGCGAGCTGCATATGGACTATCTCGACGAGGAGGTGCTGTACACGTCGGAGAACACGCTCCGCTGGCTCCGGGACAATCTGGGACTTGCACCGGAGAAAACGCCTCAGGTTCCCGCGCAGCCGCAGCCGATTCCGGTCGGCTAACGTTTATAAATTCTTGTCGCTTTGTTCATGACACGGTCATAAATTTCGCCTATATTAACAGCGTAAACAAAAGCGGGACAGCTTCAACAGAATTCATGAGCAAGAAGGTAAAACAATGTTCGATCCGGAAGAAAACAAGCCGGTGAACGAAAACCCGCAGGGCGATGAGACCGACAGGGTCAACGGCGAATATCATTTCAGAAACGGCTATTCCCAGCGTGTCTACTCCGACGCGCATTATGTCCGCGAGGGCGAGAGCACAACGCCTCCGCGCTATTATACACCTCCCGAGAGAACGCCCCGGACAGAGCGGGGCGCGAAAGCCGGCAAGGGTGTGGGCCTCGGGGCCCTGATCGCCTGCTGCCTCCTGTGCACCATGCTCGGCAGCGTCGGCGGGGCGTACCTGGTGGGCTCCGTCATGGACCGCCGGGTCGGCAGCCTTGAAGCGAACGTCGAAAAGCTCAAATCCGGCTCCAATCAGATCGTCCTCATGCAGAGCACCGGCGGCAGCGCCGGGAGCGTGAACGCCACGGAGACCGCTTACGGCGGCGTTTTGAGCGCGGGCGATCTCTACGATATGGCCTGTGAGCAGGTCGTCGGCATCACGACGGAGGTCACCTACACCAACTACTTCGGCATGCGTACCTCCAGCGCCGTCAGCGGCTCCGGCTTCATCATCACGGCGGACGGGTACATCATGACCAACTACCACGTCATTGAGGACGCCTACCGGGCGGGCATCAATGTGAATGTGATCCTGCATGACGGGACGCGCTACAAGGCGCAGATCGTCGGCGTGGAGTCCGATAATGACGTGGCTATCCTCAAGGTCGATGCGGACGGGCTGAGCCCCGTCACCCTCGGCAACAGCGAGAGCATGCGCGTGGGCGATACGATCTACGCGGTCGGCAACCCCCTCGGCGAGCTGGAGTTTTCCATGACCACCGGGCATGTGAGCGCCAAGGATCGCCGCATCGTCACCGAGTCCAACGGCGACTCCATCTCCATGTTCCAGATCGACGCCGCCGTCAACTCCGGCAATTCCGGCGGCCCCGTGTATAACGCCCGGGGCGAGGTCGTGGGCATCGTCACCGCCAAGTACAAGAGCTCCGGCGTGGAGGGCATCGGCTTTGCTATCCCCATCAACGACGCCGCGAACATCGCCAAGGATCTGCTGACCACCGGCTATGTGACCGGCAAGGCCCACCTCGGCGTGTCGGCCAACACCAAGTATAACGAGATGTACGCCCAGTATTACGGCTGGCCCGTGGGGGCGTATGTGGACAGTGTGGAGCCGGGCGGCTGCGCGGAAGCGGCCGGCATTATGTCAGGGGATATCATCACCCGCGTCGGCAGCTACCAGATCCGCCGTTATGACGATCTGCGTTCCGCCGTAAAACAATACGCCGCCGGCGAGACGGTAGAGCTTGACTTCTACCGCGCCGATTCCAGCTACACCGTTCCCGTCACCTTTGACGAGGATCGGCCCGGCTGATCGGCGTGTGATATTGCTACTTTTCTTTCTCCTATAAATCCTCTCTTTTCTCCCAAACGAAGGTCCGTGCGGTTCGCCGCACGGATCTTTGTTTTGCCTCTTGATTTTTTTATCAGATACGGTAAAATATCCCTGTTGTCAAAATTACTTCTCAGGAGGAATACAAAATGACTTACGAAATGGACATTGCCGGCTTGAAGCGCGAACTGCCCCTGTGCAAGCTCAACGAGAATTTGTGCATCGGCGCTTTCGTCATGTTCGGCGATGTTGAGCTGACTGTCCATTGCGCGGCGGAGCTTTTGAAGCGCGCGCCGGAATATGACTACATCATCGCGCCCGAGGCCAAGGCCATCCCCCTCGGCTATGAGATGGCGCGGCAGAGCGCGGCGGAGCGCTACTTTGTCGCCCGCAAGGGCGCCAAGGCCTATATGCAGGGCACCTTTGAGGTCACGGTCAGATCCATCACCACCAAGGGCGTGCAGCATCTGGTGCTCGACGCCGAGGACGCCGCCTTTATCAAAGGCAAGCGCATGCTCATCGTGGACGATGTGATCTCCACCGGCGAGTCCCTGCATGCCGTGGAGGAGCTGGTCACCAAGGCCGGCGGCATTGTGGCCGGCCGTATGGCTGTCCTGGCCGAAGGCGCCGCCGCCAAGCGCGACGATATCATCGTCCTGGCCCCGCTGCCCCTGTTCACCGCGGACGGCAAGCCCATCGAATAAGGCGATATACGAAAAAATGACTGTGGGTCTCCACAGTCATTTTTTGCTGCCCTTATACTTTCACGCTCACCTCGCCGGAATTGAGGCGGCGCGTGCTGCCGTCCGGCAGACGGACCAGCAGGGAATAATCCTCGCCCAGATCCACCGCGACGGCGGGCTGCGGGTCGCGTCCGGGGGAGAGAATGTTGATCTCCTTGCCCAGTACCAGCGAGCGCCTGCGGTAGCCCTCGAAAACCGCGGGGGCCGCGGGGTCCGCCGCGTAGTCCGACAGCCTGTCCAGGATCTCCGCCGCGAGGCGGCAGCGCAGCTCCGGCACGGGCTCTGAGCCGAAGGCCGCCCCGGCAATGCCGCGCAGCTCCTCCGGGAAGTTCCCGTCGGGGACATGGGTGTTGACGCCGATGCCGATGATGACATAGTGCATCATGCCGCTCTCGCAGTCGACGCTGGCCTCGGTGAGGATACCGCAGACCTTGCGCCCGCCGACAAAGATATCGTTGACCCATTTGATCTGCGCCTCGCGCCCCGATAGCGCCTCGATCGCCTCCGCCACGGCCACCGCCGCGCAGGCGGTCAGGCGCACGGCGTCCACGGCCTGCATCTCCGGACGCAGCAGAAGGCTGAGATACAGACCGCTTTCCGGGGGAGAGTAGAAGCTGCGCCCCATGCGCCCGCGGCCTGTGGTCTGTTCCTCCGCGATCAGGGCAAGCCCCTCGCCCGCACCCTCGGCGGCGAGACCCTTGAGCACCGTGTTGGTGGAGCTGATGGTCTTGTACACCTGCAATTGCAGCTCCCCATGCCGCAGATGGCGGCGGACGCCGTCCGCGCTGAGCACATCGCTCACCGAGCGCAGACGGTAGCCGCGCTTGGGCTGGGACTCGATCTCATACCCCTCGTCCCGGAGCTGGCCGATGGCCTTCCACACCGCCGTGCGGCTGAGGGAGAGCCTCCGCGCAAGCTCCTCGCCTGAGACGTAGTCGTCCGCGTTCTTCCAGAGAAAGTCCAGTACCTCGTCACGGGTCATGCCGCGCGCACCTCCCGGTTCACCAGCGGGTAGAGCCGCCCCACAAGCGCGCTTGCGAGGATGATCTTGACCGCGTCCGGCAGCAGGTAGGGGATCACGCACCAGCCGAGGGCTGTGCCGAGCCCGATGGGGCCGGTCTTGCGCGCATAGACGTACATGAACCAGGCCGTGCCGAAGGCATAGCACACAAGGATGCCGACGGCCATGGAGCCGATCAGCACCGGGAGCGAGCGCCCGAGCTTCTCCGTGGCAAGGCCGACGATGAGCGCCGTGAAGAGAAAGCCGATGATATACCCGCCCGTGGTGCCGAGCAGGGCGCCGACGCCGCCCTTGAAGCCGGAGAAGACCGGCGCGCCCACCGCGCCGAGCAGGATGTAGCACAGGACCGTCCACATGCCGCGCCGCAGGCCGAAGAGCGCCGTCACCAGGCACACGGCGAAGGTCTGCATGGTAAAGGGGATCGCCGTCGGAATCGAGATCCAGGAACACACGGCGATAAACGCCACGCCCATGGCGATGGTGGCAAGGTCGCGGGTGGTGAATTTGCTGTTCATGGGAAAACGCCCTCTTTCTTTTGTCCTGCGCCGATCTTAACACAGGCGAGGCTGCATTGTCAACCACAGAATTCAATAATGGTTGACAAATAAGAGGCTATCCGACCTGCGAACCCCTTCCACCGCTGAAGCGGTTCCCCTCCCCCAAACGCCGCAAGCGGCTGGGGGAGGCAAGCCTAAAGAAAACTGCCCCACCGGAGGGTGGGGCAGTTTGATTGAATGCGCATTTACTTGGCCGGGCGGCAATAGACCGTGAGTTCCTTCTCAAACCCTGCGCAGGTGAGGGTGAGCTTGGCGGAGCTGGGGAGGCTTCCGTTGTCGTGGCATTCCACATGCACGGCATACTCGTCCGTACTCTCGACGGTCAGGATCTCGGGGTTGCTGGAGCGCCAGCTTACCTGCAGGCCCTGGAGCGTCAGCGGCATGACCTGGACGGTCAGGTCGATGGGGTCGTCCACCCAGATGGTGAAGTCGCTCTGGATCTCGGTGGTGAAGAACATGACGCGCAGACCCTCAACCGTGGGCGTGGGCGTGGGAGGCGGCGTGGGCGGCTCTTCAATGGGCGGAATATACTGGGTCACAACAGGCGGCGTGATGACGGTGGTCTGCTGCTTCACGTCCGCGCCCTCCAGGCTCGTCGTGACCATCACGATCACGGCCAGGACGACGGCGGCGACCAGGATCAGGCCGAAGATGATCTGCCACTTGGTATTGGTTTCCGCGCGCTCATAGGCGGCTGTACCCTGTACCGTTCCGGGGGTCGGACTCGGCGTGCGGCTGCTCTGGGTTACCCGGCGGGTGCCGCAGTTCGGGCAGCGGCTGCGCAAGGAAGAAAATGTCTCGCCGCAGCGCCGACATTTTACTTCAGGGATCATGGGCATAACGGGTTCCTCCGTTCTGTTTCAATTACGAGAGGCTGAAAAAGCCTGAAATACTAATTGACATAATACATCTATTTTCCCGTTTCGTCAAGACATGACCTGTCCCGACATGTGTTTTTTGTTGGATTTTCGGCATAAATTCCCCACTTTGACGGTACTGTATGCATTATAGTTTCTTCACAGACCCGCGAAATATGTCGCCGCGCCGCGCTTGAAAAAGAAGGAAGCGCGCTCTGTGCGGCTGAGACGAAAGTCCGCGCTTTTGCATTGAAAAAAGAAAGGGAAGATGTTACAATATCACATAGAAAAAAACGACGAAAACCAAGACCAGCGAAATGTGCAAGGAGGGCAAGTCCCATGGCCAAGCAGATCACCAAAATCGTCCTGACCGGCGGCCCCGCAGCGGGCAAGACGACGCTCATCAGCCGCGTCCTCAAGGAGTTTAAGAGCGAGGATGGCTGGAAGGTCATCACCATCCCCGAAACCGCGACGGAGCTGATTTCCGGCTTCGGCGTCGGGCCCTTCCCGAACTGCATGTCCATGGAGAATTTCCAGTATTTCGTGGTGGGCGACCAGCTTCACAAGGAGCGCCTCGCTATCAAGGCGGCGCAGACGGTGCCGGAGGAAAAGGTGCTCATCCTCTATGACCGCGCCGTGCTGGACGACAAGGCCTATGTCTCGGACGAGCAGTTTGCCCTGACCCTCGCGCACTTCGGCTGCACGGAGGCGGAGATCCTCGGCCATTATGACGCGGTGCTGCATCTCGTGACCTGCGCCAAGGGGGCGGAATACGCCTATAACTACGGCAACGCCGCCCGCTATGAGGGCATCGAGGAGGCCCGCATTGCCGACGACAGGACGCTGCGCGCCTGGTCGCCGCATCCGAATCATTATGTGATCGACAACTCTGTGGATTTTGAGGATAAAATCAACCGCGCCGTCGCGCAGATTTACCGCATCCTGGGACAGAGCGCGCCGGAGCCCGGCAAGAAGAAGTATCTTGTCCGCATGCCGGACTGCGCGGAGCTGAGCCGCAAGTACAGCGTCCTGCCCATCGAGATGATGCAGACCTATCTGCTCTCCTCCGACCCGGAGGTCGAGCGGCGCATCCGCCAGCAGTCGAGTCTCGGCGACCAGCTCTTCTTCTACACGACCAAGCGCGTGGGGGAGGACGGCACCCGCTGGGTGACGGAGCGGCCCATCTCCGAGAAGGACTACGTCACCTATCTCATGGAGGCAGACCTCAGCCTTCGGAGCGTGCGCAAGCTCAAGTACCGCTTCGAGTACGGCGGCCACCGCATGGAGCTTGACATCTACCCCTTCGCCGAGGACAAGGCCATCCTCTTCGCCTACGGCGCCGACCCCGTGGCGCTGCCGCCGGAGATCGAGGTCATCCGCGAGGTGACCGGCGACCCCTATTACAAAAACCGCGCCTTTGCGGATCGTCAGAGCCTGTAAGCGCCGCGGCGCTGGCTTGCATTGACGCGGGACGATAATTCTTAATACAGCAGCTCCCTGCCAAATCGACAGGGAGCTGCTGTTACAATTCAATGTCCGCTTCAAGCTGCTTGCTGATGTCGCGTCCGCCGTACAGGATGCGTGCAATGGAAACGGTTTCCGTTTCGTTGTTCACTGTATAAAAGACAAGATAGTTCTTGACCGGTAAAAAGCGTACACCCTGACTGCGCCACGGTTCATCCTTGTACAAAGGATTGCGCTCAGGAAACGTTTCCAGGGAGCGTATATCCGCCGTGATTTTGCCCGTGAGGGAACGCGCCGTTTCCGGGACAAGGAGCGTGAAGGAGATATATTCATAAATCTCCCGCAGGTCTTGCCGGGCTGTGTGAGTGTAGACGATTTTCATGCTCATACGCCGTAAATGCGCTTCATCTCGGCTTCAACCGCATCCGCGGCAATAACGCGACCGGCGGCAATATCGTCCATGCCCTTTTGCAGCTCCATATCGAACTGCTCTTTGGTCATGCTGCCGAGCGCTGCGGGGACTGTGGCGGGAAGCTTCATCTCAAAGGGAATCCCGCGCTGCATTACGATCTGCTTTAAGAACATGCCGATCGCATGGGACATAGGAATGCCCAACTGATTCAGGATCGCTTCCGCCTGTTCTTTCGTTTCGGGATCGACGCGCGTGAAAACATTTGCCGTCCTTGTTGCTGCTCTTGCCATAAGACACACCTCGATTTCAGATTCCTGACTATAGTATAGCACATTTGCTTGCTAAAAGCAATCTATTTCAAAAAACCGCGGCTTTGCAGACCGCGAGAGCCTGTAAGCCGCGCGGCGCACAATCGAACAATGAACCCAATCGGAGCCGCGCAGCACCCGCGCGGCTCAGATTTGTAGGTTAGACCTTTTATCATGGCGGCGTGTGCGCCTTCTGTGACAGTCGCTGTGTTATGCTCAGGCTGTCCTTGAGGGACAGAACAAAAAAGAAACACTGAATGATGTAAATAAAGGAGATTACGAAAATGAAAATACTCAATGAAAAAGAACTCAAATTTGTTGCAGGCGGCCGCATTTCCATCGTTTCTCCCGGTGAGGGAACGACAATTGAAGACCGGAAAGATGAAGACCGCAGCGGCGGCGCGACCGGCGGCTGGTAAATACAAGCACAGCAGGCGCTGACCCACGCCCACAAAATGCATTGACAAATCCGCGATCCCATCTTATAATTTACCATCGGCGACCGGCAGAAGCGCGACGCTTCTGCCGGTTTTCCAATTTATATGCAAGGGGTGCAGAATTTTTATGAACACAGTCACGGAAATTTTCGGCAGCATGGTCTTTAACGACTCCGTTATGCGGGAGCGACTGCCCAAGGACGTGTTCCGACAGGTTCAGCGCTCCATGAACGAGGGCAAGCGCCTCGACAGTGCCGCTGCCGCCGTGGTGGCCAACGCCATGAAGGACTGGGCCATCGAAAAGGGCGCGACCCACTTCACCCACTGGTTCCAGCCCATGACCGGCATCACCGCCGAGAAGCACGACAGCTTCATCGCCCCCGTAGGCGGCGGCAAGGTCATCATGGAATTTTCCGGCAAGGAGCTCATTCAGGGCGAGCCGGACGCCAGCTCCTTCCCCTCCGGCGGCCTGCGCGCCACCTTCGAAGCCCGGGGCTACACCACCTGGGACCCGACCTCCTACGCCTTCATCAAGGACGGCGTGCTCTGCATCCCGACGGCCTTCTGCTCCTACGGCGGCGAGGCGCTGGATAAGAAAACGCCCCTGCTGCGCTCCATGGAGGCCATCCAGCGCGAGGGGCTTCGCGTGCTGAAACTCTTCGGCAATGAGGACGTGCATTACGTCAAGACCACCGTCGGCCCCGAGCAGGAGTATTTCCTCATCGACCAGAGCGTCTACGAGCGGCGCAAGGACCTTATTTACACGGGCCGCACCCTCTTCGGCGCGCGCCCGCCCAAGGGCCAGGAGCTGGACGACCATTACTTCGGAAGCTCGGCGTCATGGCCAAGACCGAGCACAACGAGGCCGCCCCCGCCCAGCACGAGCTGGCCCCCATCTTCACCACCACCAACATCGCCGCCGACCATAACCAGCTCACCATGGAGCTGATGCAGCGCATCGCGCGCAAGCACGGCATGGTGTGTCTGCTGCATGAAAAGCCCTTCGCGGGCGTGAATGGCTCTGGCAAGCACAACAACTGGTCCATCACCACCGACACCGGCGTCAACGTCTTTGAGCCGGGCGAGACCCCCGCCGAGAACGCGCAGTTCCTGCTGTTTCTGTGCGCGGTGATCCAGGCCGTGGACGATTACCAGGATCTCATGCGCATCTGCGTCGCCTCCGCCGGCAACGACCACCGCCTCGGCGCGGCGGAAGCGCCCCCGGCCATCGTTTCCATCTTCCTCGGGGACGAGCTGAACGCGATCCTGGACGCCATCGAAAAGGGCGCGCCCTACGGCTCCCGCGAGAAAGAGCTTTTCAAGGTGGGCGTGCATGTGCTGCCCAAGTTCCCCAAGGACACCACCGACCGCAACCGCACCAGCCCCTTCGCCTTCACCGGCAACAAGTTCGAGTTCCGCATGCTGGGCGCGTCCCAGTCCATCTCCGGGCCGAACGTGGTGCTCAACACCGCCGTGGCCGAGTCCCTGCGCCAGTACGCCGACAAGCTTGAAAAGGCCGAGGACTTTGACGCGGTCCTGCACGATCTCATCCGCACGGTCATCCGCACCCACCGCCGCATTATCTTCAACGGCAACGGCTACGGCGAGGAGTGGACGCGCGAGGCGGAGCGGCGCGGCCTCAGCAATTATCCCTCCACCCCGGACTGCACGCCCCACTATCTGGACGAGAAGAACGTGGCGCTCTTCCTGCGCCACCGCATCTACAGCGAAGCCGAGCTTCGCGCCCGCTGCGAGATGAAGCTGGACGGCTATTCCAAGGTGCTGCACATCGAGGCACTGACCATGATGGACATGCTCTGGAAGGATATCCTGCCCGCGGTCTCCGCCTGCACGGCGGCGCTGGCAAAGTCCGCCAACGAGAAGAAGGCCCTCTCCCCCGCGATGGATGTGAGCTACGAGACCCGCATCGTCAGCGAGCTGAGCAGCCTCTCCGCCTCCGCCGCCATCCACGGCCGCGCGCTCGAGACCGCGATGGAGGGGCTCAAAAACCGGCATGAGAGCCTCGCCGTCGCCCGCTACTACCGTGACCGGGTTTTCCCTGCCATGCAGAGCCTGCGCGCCGTGGTGGACGAAATGGAGATGCGCTGCGGCGCAAAGTACTGGCCCTACCCCTCCTACGGCGAAATCCTTTTCAGCGTGAAATGAAACGAGCACGGTTCCCCGCCCGGGGAGCCGTGCTTTGGTGATTATTTCCCAAACAGATCGCTGTGCGTTCCGGTGCGGGTCAGCGTTAGAACAAGGACATCCCCGTCAAACCGATAGATCAGCAGCCAATCCGGGAGAATATGGCATTCCCGGTGACCGACCCAGTTGCCGCCCAGTGCATGGTCACTGTTCTTTTCCGGCAGGGGAACGCCGTTTGCAAGGTCGGAAATAACGGCGTCCAGCAACGCTGTTTTCAGGCCGCGCTTGACGGCAAGCTTGTAGTCTTTCTTAAACTGCGTTGTGAATTTTACGGCATATTTCGTCATTTCCGCAGCTCGGCAAGCAGCGCGTCCATATCGGTGTAAGCTTTTACGGACGGGTCCTTTGCGATCCTCTCCGCCTCCAGCATGGCGGCGACTGTCTCACTGCTGGGCTGATTCAGGGAAATCTCAAAGGGAATGCGGCCCTCCCGCACGGCCTGACGGACAAAAACGTTAAACGCGGTTGACATGTTCATTCCCAGCTCTCCGAACAGCGCGTCAGCCTGCGCCTTGAGATCGGCGTCCATACGGATGCTGACATTGGTGGAACCGGCCATGGGATCATCTCCTTTCTGCTATCAGGTACATTATATGCTGATTGTATGGAGAAAGCAATACGTTGTATGTAAATTTTGCAAAAACAGGGCAGGCGAAAGCCTGCCCTGTCGTTTCTCACGCCGCCTTGTCCGCTGCAAGCCCTGCCGCCTGCAGCATGTCCTGGATGCTCACGGCGTAGCCGCGCGTCGCGTCGTTGACAAAGACATGCGTCACCGCGCCGACGAGGCAGCCGTTTTGCAGGATGGGGCTGCCGCTCATGCCCTGGACAATGCCGCCGGTGCGCCCCAGCAGCGCCGGGTCCGTGACGCTGAACATGGCGTGCGTGCCGTCGGAATCGCGGTAGACGCGGTTGATCTCCACGGCGTACTCCCGCGCGTCCTTCCCCTCCACGGTGGAGAGGATGGAGGCGGGCCCCGCCGTGATGACGCCGATCCGGGCCGGGCGGGTGCCGAGGGCGACGCCCGCCTGACCGAAGATGCCCACGGCGGTGTTGCGGTCCACCACGCCGAGCACCCGCGACAGATCGGACACGCCGTTGAGCTCTCCGGGCGCGCCCGCCGCGCCGGGCTGCACGGATACGATCTGCGCTTCGGTAATGTTCCCGTCCCGCAGGGGAATGGAGAGCCCGGTCTCGCTGTCGCTGATGCTGTGGCCCAGCGCGCCGAAGACGCCGCTGTCCGGGTCGCAGAAGGTGAGCGTGCCGATGCCGCTCAGCCCGTCGCGCAGAAGGATGCCGAGCATGGGCCGTCCGTCCTCACCGGGCACTGGCGCCACCGGCAATTGCAGCTCCTGCGTCCCGCGCCTGATTTGCAGCTCGATCTCCTCCCCGGCGCTGTCCAGCGCCCCGATCAGCCCTGCCGCGTCCGAAACCGCCTGCCCGTCCGCCCCGCAAATCAGATCGCCGGGCCTGACCCCGGCGGCCTCGGCGGGATTGACCGCGCCGTATTCCGTCTCCACCGGGCAGAAGCCCGCCACGATCACGCCGTCGGTGCTGATCTGAATGCCCACGGCCTGCCCGCCCACCAGCAGCTCCTGCGCGAAAGCGCCCGGGGCTCCGACCGTCGTCAACAGCAGGGCCAGGAGCCCTGAAAGAACAAGTTTTTTCATAAAGGATTCCTCCCGCGCTTTTTTCACACGAATCATTATGTGCGCGCAGGGAAAAAATAAAGGCGGAACTGTCTGACAATCTCTCCTGATTTTCCAAAAAATCAGCGATTGCAGGCAGTTCCGCCGCTTGACAATATATGGATTACACCACCTGAAACAGGTAAAATTTCAGATAGTCCGTCTCCGGCACGTTCCAGAGGATCGGGTGATCCGGGGCCTGCTGGCGGGCCTCGATCTGACGCAGCTCCACGCCCGCGTCCTGCGCCGCCGCGCGCAGCATCCGCTCAAACTGCGCGGCGGGCATGAAGTGGCTGCACGAGGCGGTGGCAAAGTAGCCGCCCCGCGGCAGGGCGCGCAGCGCGCGGAGATTGATCTCCTTGTAGCCCTTCTCCGCCCGCCCGGCGGTTTTGCGCGATTTGGTGAAGGCCGGGGGATCGAGGATGATAAAGTCGTAATCGCCCTTTTTGAGTGTCGGCAGCAGGTCGAATACATCGGCTGCGAGAAAGTCCATCCGCCCCTCCAAACCGTTTCGGCGGGCGTTTGCCTCCGCCATGGCGATGGCGCTCTCGGACACGTCTACCGCCGTCACATGCTCTGCCCCGCCGAGGGCGGCGTTCAGGGCGAAGGAGCCGGTGTGGGTGAAGCAGTCGAGCACCCGGCGGCCTCTGGCCAGACGCATGACGGCCCGGCGATTGTATTTCTGATCCAGGAAGAAGCCGGTCTTCTGCCCGTTTTCGACATCGACGGCGTAAAAAATGCCATTCTCGCAGATCTCGGTCACGGCGCTCTCCGGCGGCGTCTCCCCCGGCAGGGGATACCAGCCCTTGCCCTGCTCCAGACCCTCGAGGGCGCGGATGGCTGCGTCGTTGCGCTCGAAGATCCCGCGGATCTCCTGCCCGTCCTCCCGCAGGACCTGCACCAGCAGGGGAAAGAGCGTGTCCTTGAGCCGCTCCATACCGACGGAGAGCGTCTGCGTGACCAGAAGATCGGAGAAGCGGTCCACCGTGAGGCCGGGGAAGCCGTCCGCTTCGCCGAAGATCACGCGGCAGCAGCTAAGATCCGCCTCGTCCAGCACGGTCTTGCGGTAATCCCAGGCGTATTGGATGCGCCGCCGCCAGAAGGCCGCGTCAAAGCGATCGTTTGCGTTGCGGGAGACAAGGCGCAGGCCGATCTTGCTGTCCCGGCTGTAAAGCCCGGTGCCGAGGTATTTGCCGCTCTCGCTCACCGCGTCGGCGAGCGCGCCGTTTTCCGGCTCCGCGCTTTTGAAAAGAATCTCCTCCGCGTAGATCCAAGGGTGGCCTCCCTCGACCCAGCGCGTCCCCTTTTTCGTGACGGTAAAGAACGGATAATCCCGCGTCTGCTTCATGGCTGTGCCTCCGTAAAACTGTTTTTCTGTATTGTAGCACAGACGCAGGAGAATGAAAAGACGCAAAAGGTTCACAAAATCACGCCTCCCGGGAATTGACGAACACTCTACGCCGTGATATACTATAGATTAATTTTGAAACCAAAGGAGATGTTGATCCTTTATGGACGACGGCAGTCGATTGCCACTCATTTTCGCGTTGCTGCTGCTCTTGTGCGCGGTGTTTTTCGCCGTGGCCGAGACAGCCTTTGCCTCAACCACACGCACACGGATGCGCGTTGCGGAGGACCGGGGGGACATGCGGGCGAAGGAAGCCCTGTATGTGCTGGATAACTTCGATCTCGCCATCAGCGCCATCCTGATCGGCACCAATATCACGCACCTGTCCGTTGCCGCCCTGGTCACGCTTGCGGTCACGCGCCGCTGGGGACTGAGCGCAGTGTCGGTCAGCACGCTGATCACCACGGGCGTGGTGTTTTTCTTCGGAGAAATGCTGCCCAAGAGCATTGCCAAAAAATTCAGCGACAAGCTGGCTCTTGCCACGGCGGGCCTGCTGGTCTTTTTCATGAAGCTCTTCCGCCCCGCCTCAAAGGTTTTGACCGCCATCGGTCAGTGGGCGGCACGCCAAACCCCCGGCGACGCGGAGAAATCCGTCACCGAGGACGAGCTTTACGATATTATTGAGGACATGACCGAGGAGGGCAGCCTCAATGAGGAGCAGGGGGATCTGATCTCCTCCGCGCTTCAGTTCGGGGAGGTGACGGTCGAAAACGTCCTCACGCCCCGCGTGGACCTGGTGGCGCTGGATATCCAGAGCAGCCATGAGAAGATCCTGGACTGCATCAAGGCCTGCACCCACAGCCGCCTGCCCGTGTATGAGGGCAGCATCGACAACATCATCGGCGTGCTGCAGATCCGCAAATACATCAAGGCCTATCTCCGCGAGGGGAAAAGCCTGAATCCCCGTCCCCTGCTTGACGAGGTGCTTTTCGTCCATCAGAGCACCAAGATCGACGAGCTGCTGCCCGTCATGGCCAAGCAGAAGCACAACATGGCCGTCGTGACGGATAATTTCGGCGGCACGCTCGGCATCGTGACCGTGGAGGATATCCTCGAGGAGCTGGTGGGCGAGATCTGGGACGAGGAGGACATCGTCGAGGAGCCCATCGTCGAGGTCAGCAAGGGCGTTTTCGAGGTGGACGCGGACGAATCCGTCAGCGACGTGTTCGAGCGCCTGGAGTACGAGGACCCCGAGGAAAACGAGGAGCTTATCAACACCCTCATGGGCGAGTGGGCCTATGAGCAGTTCACAGCCATCCCCCAGCCCGGCGATCATTTCCGCTATCACCGCGTGCACGTCACCGTGATCGGCATGGAGCACAACCGCATCCTCAAGCTGCGTGTGACGCTCCTGCCCGAGGAAGAGGGAGGTGAGTCGGCATGAGCGCGGAGCTGATTCTGGTCGGCGTTATCGTGATGGTGTGCCTGTCGGCCTTCTTCTCCGGGTCGGAGATGGCCCTCTCCTCCTGCAACAGACTGCGCATGGAAAACCTGCGTGACGCGGGTTCCCGGCGCGCAGCGATCGTCGTGAAGATCCTGGATCATTTCGACAACGCCCTGAGCGCCATTTTGATCGGCAACAACCTTGTGAACATCGGGGCCTCGTCCCTGGTGTCGGTGCTGGTGATCCTGCTGAGCGGGAGCGACAAATACACCTGGGTCGGCACGGCCGTTCTGACCGTCACCATCATCATCTTCGGGGAGACCATCCCGAAAATCTGCGCGAAAAAGAGCGCGAATCGCTTTTCCCTGCGTGTCGCGCGCCCCGTACATTTCCTGACCGTCCTGCTCACGCCGCTGATCTGGCTGGTGGTCAAGCTCAACTGGCTGCTGACCTTCTGGCTCAAGGAAGAAAAGGACGAGAGCGGCGAGGAGGCGGTCGAGGAGCTGCACTCCATTATCGAGACCGCCGAGGACGAAAAGGTCCTGGACGAGGATCAGTCGGAGCTGGTGCGCTCCGCCATCGACTTTTCCGAGATCTCCGCGCTGGACGTCATGACCGCCCGCGTGGACGTCGTCGCCATCGACATTGAGGACGAGCGCGAAAAGATCCTCGAGCAGATCGACAAAGCCCCCTTCTCCCGCCTGCCCGTGTACGAGGGCAGCATCGACCATATCATCGGCATTCTCTATCTCAACCGCTTTCTCAAGGCCCTGACCGAAGAGGGCCAGACCGATATCCGCGGCCTTCTGATGCCGCCCTGCTACATCTACAAGACGATGAAGCTTCCCGCGGTCCTGAACCAGCTTCGCCGCGCGAGACAGCACCTTGCCATCGTGACCGACGAATACGGCGGGACGCTGGGCGTGCTGTCCATGGAGGATGTGCTGGAGCAGATCGTGGGCGACATCTGGGACGATAACGACGAGGTGGAGCCCGACGTCGTAAAGCGCACCGACGACGAATATGAGCTGGACGGCACCATGATGCTCTATGAGATGGAGGAGCTGCTGGGTCTGCCGGAGGACAGCATCGAGGCTGAGAGTAGCACCGTCGGCGGCTGGACCATCGAGCGCTTCGGCGGCTTCCCCAGGGTGGGCGACAGCTTCGACTGGGAAAACCTGCATGTAAGCGTGCTGGAAATGTCCGACGGCCGAAGGGTCGACAAGGTCCTTGTCAAGCGCACGGAGAAGCAGGAAGAAAAAGAACAATCGTGATCACAATGCCTTTGACCGGTATTTCGCGCCGGCACAGGAACCCGAACACAGTGGGAGGAAATATCATGCAGGGAAAAATCGCACTGATCGCGCTGCCCTCCGCCGAGAAAATCGGCCAGAGGGTCAACCGCATCCTGTCCGAGTGGCGAAACGGCGAGGAATTCCTGATTCCGGTGGAGTGTCCGCGCTTCAGCAGCGGGGAGGCCAAATGCGTGGTTCACGAGTCCGTGCGCGATCGGGACGTCTATATTCTGGTGGACGTGTGCAATATGTCGCTGTGCTATCAGATGTTCGGCGAGACAAACCACATGTCGCCGGACGATCACTATCAGGATCTGAAGCGGGTGATCGCGGCGTGCGCCGGTACGGCCGGAAGGATCAACGTGATCATGCCCTTTCTGTATGAGGGCAGACAGCACAGGAAAAACACCAGGGAATCCCTGGACTGCGCGCTCATGCTGCGTGAGCTTGAGAACATGGGCGTGCACAATCTGCTCTCCTTCGACGTCCATGATCCCAGAATGCAGAATGTGGTTCCGCTGAAGGCGATGGAGAACATCTCTCCGGCGCTGCAGCTCACGCAGGCTCTGCTGACTGAGTACGAGGATCTGATCCTGGACAGCGAACACCTGATGTTCATTGCCCCGGATGAGGGCGCAACGGGGCGGGCGGTGTTCCTGGCCTCGCTGTTCGGCGTGAACATCGGAATGTTCTACAAGCGGCGGGATTATTCGCGCGTTGTGGACGGGACGAACCCCGTGATCGCCCACGACTTCTGCGGGAGCTCTGTGGAGGGTAAGGACGTCATCATTGTGGACGATATGATCGCCTCCGGCGGCAGCATCCTGGACACCGCGCGGCAGCTCAAGCAGATGGGCGCGAAGCGCGTCTTCCTCTTTGCCACCTTCGGCCTCTTTACCTCCGGGTTGGAAGCGTTTGACCGGGCCTTCGCCGCCGGGGACTTTGACCGCGTTTTCACGACCAATCTCGTCTATCAGAAGCCGGAGCTTCTCGCGCGATCCTATTACTTCCCGGTCAAAATGGATCGCTACATTGCGGCGCTGATCGACACGCTCAACAGGAGCCAACCCATCCATGATCTCATCAAGCCCGCCGGACGCATCCTGCAGATGGTGGATCTGTACAACCGGGGAGAGTATCAGAAAAAGACTGCGCAAAAATAACGCGCTTGTAAAATCAATAACGTATAATGGGGGTGCAGCAAAACTATGCTGCACCTCTTGCTTTAATTGCTCGCAGGAAATCTTCGACAAGGAAGCGCGCAGCGACAAGCGCGGACGGCTGTGCGACAGCGTATCGTCCCTGCGACCCGATTAACGGAAACGGTACATCGCGTCTCAGCGGCCTTTTTCTTTCTTACACCGGGCGCGGCGCATTCTTTCTTTTTGGGCAAGAGCCAAAAAGAAAGAATGGGGGGCGCAAACTCGCGGCCTGCGACGATGGCATATTCAGCCCTTTCTCAGAACTGAAAATAAATAAAGGGGCTTTCCCCGGTGTAGCCGAGGGCGAGAGTGAGCCCCGCGAGAAGAAAGAACAGCAGCAGACCGGGGAAGCTGCTGAGCTTCACGCTGGGGTAGAAGCCCGTCGGCGGCAGGCCGAGCCGCTTCGAGCGGATGAGAGCGACGATGTGCGCGCCCCATACCACCGCGAGGCCGAAGAGACCCCAGAAGCTCACATAATGGATGCCCTGATGGCCGGTGAAGATGTAGCCGATGATTTTCCAGGCGGTGCCGATATCGCTTGCGCGGAAGATGACCGCGGTAAAGCAGATAAAGGTGAAGGTCAGAAAAATGCTCAGCGCGGTGAGCAGCGGGGATTTCGGAAGCTTTTTGCGGATCGGCGCCGTAAAGCGGTAGACGCACTGGGCCACGCCGCTCAGAAAGCCCCAGAGCACGAAGGTCCAGGCCGCGCCGTGCCAGAGGCCGCAGACGGTCATGTTGATCAGAATATTGAGATAGGTCCTCGCCTCCCCCTTGCGGCTGCCGCCGAGCGGGAAGTAGAGGTATTCCGTCAGCCAGCTGGAAAGGCTGATGTGCCAGCGCTTCCAGAACTCATTGACGTTGGGGGCGAGGAAAGGGACATTGAAGTTTCGCGTCAGATCGTAGCCGAGACAGCGCGCGCAGCCGACCGCGATGTCCGAGTAGCCGGAAAAGTCGCAGTAGAGCTGGACAAAGTAGGCGTATGTGGCGAGCATCAGCGTCGCCGCGCTGTACGCGGCCGGGGCCCGGTGCACGGCGTCGATGAAGGGGGAGATGTTGTCGGCGATGACGATCTTCTTGAAAAGCCCGAAGAGCATGATCTGTACGCCGGGCTCCAGGTTCTGAAGCGAGATGTTGCGATCCTGCCGGAGCTGAGGGAGAAAGTCCCCGGCCTTGACGATCGGCCCCGCCACAAGCTGCGGGAAGAAAGCAATGTACAGGGCGGTGTGGATGAAATCGCGCTCCGCCTCGATCTTGCCGCGGTAGACGTCGATGCTGTAGCTCAGGGACTGGAAGGTGTAAAAGCTGATGCCCACCGGCAGGATGATGCGCAGCGTGCCCGCCCGCGCAATGCCGAAGACCGCGCAGAAGGAATCCACAAAGAAGTTATAGTACTTGAAAACGCCGAGGATCAGCAGCGGGATCACCACGCCGAGCGTGAGCGAGGCTTTGCGCCCCGGCTTTTTCATCTGCAGCGCGCAGACATGGGCCACGAGCGTCAGCCCCAGCATCAGAAAGCAGCAGCGCCAGTTCCACCAGCCGTAGAACACATAGCTTGCCAGAAGCAAAATAATATGCCGGATGCGAAAGCGCTTGTCCCGCGGCATCGCGCGGAAGACGGGCAGATTGGTCAGCGCCATAAAGGCGCACACCAGCGTGAAGAAAACAGCGAAGGTCAGGCTGTTGAATGTCATGGCGCAGCCTCCTCCTTCCCAATGAGCTCATAGACGCCCTCGGCATAGATGCGCAGGCCCGCGCTGTTGATATGCCCGGCGCCGGGGGCGGTGTTGGCAAAGCCGAAGAGAAGCTTCCCGTCCTTCTCCATGGCGGCGATGTTGCGCTCCGTGAGATCCAGGAACAAAAGCCCGTTTTCCGCGGAGAGGCGGGCAAAGGCCTCACGCTCGCCGGGGCGGGCGTCGGTGACGCCGCGCCCCGTCTGATCCGGCGTCACGGTGGGGGTGTAGGCGAGGATGGTTTTCACGCCGTGCGCCCGGCTCACATCCCCGATCTTTTGAAGCAGGCGGGAGAGCGAGACCTCAAAGGCGTCGTCGGATACGGGCTCCGCCGTCCCGGCGGCAGCCGCCACAGCCTCGTTCGCGCCCTTGAAATACTTGGTGTACATGAGGCGCAGAAACGGCAGCTTTTGCAGCGCCGTGAGCAATCCGCCCGTGTGGGAGGGGATATCCGCCAGCGTGCCGTCCGCCGCCGCGTCCATCGCGGCGGGGTCGTAGCTGAGCGTGGCAAGCTCGATCACCACATAGTCTTCGGGCCTGTACACCTCCAGCGCTTTGTCCAGCCGCTTTGCGCAGTAGAGGAAGGTGTGGCCCGCCATGCCGATGTTGTAGACGCTTTTTTCTCCGCCGAAGAGGCTTTGCAGCACGGCCCCGGCGCTGTCCTTCTGCGGCACGCAGAAGCCCTCCGTGTGGGACGAGCCCATCAGCAGCACGTCGATCTTTTCTCCGGGCGTATAATCCCGCAGATTGTTGAAGCCGTCGTTGTTGACGCGGCCGTGACCATAGCCCTCCGTGCCCCGGAAATAGGGGGCGGATTCGTATTTGTACTCCGTCGCGCCATCGGGGTTCGTGAAGTGGACGGGTACGTTGAAGTAAAAGAAGCACGCCGTGCACAGCAGCGCGAAGGCCAGCGCCCCCGCGAGCAGCGCTTTGATAAACCAGGCGATTGTTTTGTTTGTCATAAAACTTCCTTTGCCTCCCCGTCAGGGCGCGGCTCTGCGCCGCTTGACCAGGGAGAGTATGTAAGCGAGACTTTCATTTTTCATTAGCAGGCTCAGGCCAAGGTAGAGCGCCCCACCGAGCATGATCTGCATAATCAGCAGCGGCGCGAGTGAGAGCGGAAGAAGCCCGAGCGCCCATACGGCCCCGGCCATGACGACGGCGGCAAGGCCGGATTTCCAGACGTCCCGGAGCTGATCTGTAAAGCTGTAGCCCAGGAGCTTTTTCAGCGGCAGGGACGTGACCCAGACGTCGATCCACGCGGAGATCAGGAAGCTCACCGCGATGGCCAGCGCCGTGTCGAAGGCAAAGACGCTGATGAGCAGGACGACCAGCATCAGCGCGCGGCGCAGAAGCTCCTGTCTGGAGTATAGATCGCTCCGCCCGAGGGATTTGAGCGCCACCAGGTTGGAGCTTGTCAGCGGCACCTGCGCTTCCGCGCAGCTCAAAAGCGCGAGATAGGGCGCGGCGGGCAGCCACTGCTCCTTGAGCAGCAGGCGGATGAGGGGCTCGGCTGTGGCAGCCATGCCGAACATCACCGGGAAAACCAGAAAGCAGCCGGTTTTTTTCATCCGCCGCAGGATCGCAAGAAACTGCGCGCTCTCGTCCTGCGAGCGCGACAGCACCGGGAACATCACCGAGCGGATCGCGGCGTCAAGGTTCATGGAGACGGTGGTGGAAAATTTCTGCCCCCGGTCGTAATAGCCGAGATCCTCGGTGGAGTAGCGCCGCCCGATGATGAGCGGGCGCAGACTGTTGTAGAGATTGGTGATCAGGGAGGCCAGCAGCATCTTGAGGCCGAAGCCGCCGAGGCGCCTTGCGCTCTCCGCGGAGAAGCGCCCGTGCGGGATCCAGCGCAGCACCAGGAAGGTCGCGAGGCACGCCACCACGATCTGCCCGAAATGATAGGCCACCAGCGCCCAGAGCCCCGCGCCGGAATAGGCCAGCGCCACGCCCAGCGCCCCCGCCAGCACCGTCGCGGCGAGATTGCAGTACATCATTTCCCGAAAGCGCATTTCCCGCTGTATCCTTGCCACCTGGATGGAGTTGAAGGAGCTGAACACCAGCGAGAAGGCGTAAAAACGCAGGGGCCGGACAAGCGCCGGACTCTTGTAATACGCCGCGATCGCCGGGGCGAAAAGCTGCAGCAGGCCGATCGCAAAGGCCACGATGCCTGCCGTAATGAAAAACACGGTGACATAGTCCCGCTCATCGGCGGTTTTCGACTGCACCAGCGCGCTGTTGACGCCGTCGTCAATGAGCACGAAGGAGAGGTTTACAAAGATCTCCAGAATGGCGACCTGACCGAGGATCTCCGGCGTGAGCAGGCGGGCCAGAAGAATGCCGATGACAAGCCCGATCAGCTTGACGGCAAAGCGCTCTGTGAACTTGTAGAACAGGGAGCGGATAATCTTTCCTTTTTCCATGGGGTACCTCTATCTGGCCCGGTAGACCTTTGCGCAGAAAAAGCGCAGCGTGTCGAAGCGGCGCTCCTGCAGCAGGGCGATCACCAGGCGGTTCGGCATCCGCCGAAGCCCGCCCCCGCCGCCCCGGTAACCGGGGGAGAGAAATTCGCGGTAGAAATCGGAGGCCAATATGCTCTCCATCGCGGAGACGGCGTTGTCTCTGCTTGAGCATTCGCGGCAGATATGCTTGAGCTCGATCACCAGCTCGTCGAGCAGATGATTGCGCCAGCGGTCATAGTCCGCCTCGCCGAATATCCCCAGCCGTCTCAGCCAGTCGAGCAGGAAGCGCTCCTTCTCAAAGCTCGCCCGGTAGCCGTCATAGGGGAACGTGCGCGAGATGCTCCCGCCGTTATAGCGGTAGTAGTAAAACTCCTGCGGCAGGAAGAAAAAGCTTTTGGCGTTTTCCAGGATCTCGGTGCTCTGAAGCAGATCCTCGCCCATGCTGATGTGAAACCAGGGGCTGAAATCCCGGCCGTCGAAGCAGCTGCGCTTTACGCATTTGCGGCAGAGGGAATTATAGGTATTGTCGTTGAGCATGAGATTCAAAATCGCACGCTTGTCGGTGATTACCCGATTGCAGAGCGCGTCCGGACACTTCACATGGAGGGGGCCGCCCGGCCATTCGCGGGTGACGCCGTAGACCAGGCAGTCCGCGCCGCTGCTGCCGATCGCCTCCGAGAGCGTTTCAAATACGCCGGGCAAAAGCCTGTCGTCGGAGTCGGCGAACAGAAAATAGTCCCCCCGCGCCCGCGCAACGGCGGCGCGGCGCGCGGACATGAGCCCGCCGTTGGGCTTGTGGACCACCTGGATGCGCGGATCGTTTTTCGCGTATTCGTCGCAGATCGCGCCGCTTCGGTCCGTGGAGCCGTCGTCCACCAGGATGAGCTCCAGCTTCTCCCAGCCCTGGGAGAGGGCGGAGTCCAGACACGCGCGCAGGTAGGTCTCCACATTGTAAACCGGGATCAGGACGCTGAAAAAGACAGGCTCAGCCATTCAGGATATCCTCCGCATAGCGCATCCACTCGGCAAAGACCGCGTCCGGCCGGAAGCGGCGGGCGGTCTCCCGCGCGGCGGCGCCGAGCTTTTCCGCCTCACCGGGCGCGTTCAGAAGCCGCAGCATGGCGTCCGCCAGCGCCTGTTCGTCCCGCATGGGCACCAACAGGCCGTTCACGCCGTTTTCGATCACCATGGCGGGGCCGCCGCCCTCGCAGTCGGTCGAAATGCAGGGCAGCCCCAGGGCCATCGCCTCGAGCAGAGCGTTCGGCAGCCCCTCATAGTCCGAGGACATGACGAAGAGCTTCGCGTCCTTGATATCACCGGCAACGTCCGTGCTCAGACCCATGAACTTAACGCGCGCCTGCAGGCCAAGGGAATCGACCAGCGCTTTGAGTTCATCGTGCAGCTCGCCCGCGCCGTAGAGCAGCAGGTTTTCCTCCGTCTGCCCGGCAATGCGGGAAAAGGCGCGGATCAGCAGGGCCTGGTTTTTCTGCGCGCGCAGCTTCCCCACGGTGACAATGCCGCGCCGGGGGCCGGTGCGCGTCACGTTGAAAAAGGACTCGTTCACCTGGTTCATAATGATGCGCCCCTTCTTCTGCAGCCGCGCGGGGAACCAGCGCTTTTCCTCCTCCGTCTGGAAGACGCAGCCCTCCGCCATCGGCATCAGCACGCGCCCCACAAGCTTCCCCATGAGGCCGGGGTATTCCTTTTCCGCCGCGTTGCAGACCGAAACCATGCGCCGCACCGGCAGGCCCATCGAGGCCACCATGCCGCGAAAGTTCGGCTCCTGCATGCAGGTGATGAGAAGGTCGGGCCTGCATTTGCGGATGAGCCTTCTCAGGTGGGCGATGCGGTGGGCGTTTCGCTTCAGGCGGCTTTCAAAAAGGCGCTCGGCCTCCATATTATAGCGCTCCACCCGCTCGGAGAGGGGATACTCCACCCGCCCCGGTTCCCTGTAGGAGGTCACGAGGATGGAACGCCAGCCGCAGTCGGCAAAGCGCTCGGCAAGCTGGCTGAACACCCGCTCGGCCCCGCCGGGGCTGTGCAGGCAGTTGATGTAAAGCATGACGGTTTTTTTCTTGCCCATGGCAGCCTCCTTTGCGCTCATGTGCGCGCCGCGCGGTCAAGCGCGGTGTAAAGTTCTGTAAGGCGCTTGACGGAGGAGCGGATGTCAAAGCCCGCGCGGGCGATGTTTTTCGACACGTCCTGGCGCTGCCTTCGCGTGAGCAGCGCGTCCGCCCATTGCTCCGCGTCGCCGAGGGGCAGATATTCCACCAGCGGCGATACGTCCACCTCCTTGGTGATGGTGTCGGACAGCACGCAGGGAAGCCCTGCGGCCTGCGCCTCCACCACCGTCATGGGCAGCCCCTCCCACAGAGAGGGAAAGGCGAACACGTCCATCGCGCCGAGAAGCTCCGGCACGTCGTCACGGTTGCCGGTCATGATGACCTGCTCCGCCACGCCGAGCTCAACGGCCTTCTGCGCCATCTGCTGCTGCAGGGGGCCGACGCCCACCAGAAGCAGCATGGCCTCCGGCTCGCGCTCATGGATCTTCTGAAACACGTCCAGCAGGAACGTGTGGTTTTTCACATCATAAAAACGGCCCACATTGCCGATCACATAGCGGCCCTCCAGCCCCAGCTCCCGGCGATAGCGCTCGCGCGTTCCCGGGGCGAGGGCGAAGCGGCGCGTGTCGATGCCGTTCGGCAGGAGAATGAAGCGTTCGCTCTGACAGGCCCTCTTGCCGTAGAGCCATTCCCCCGCGTCCAGGGAGCAGGCCATCAGCACGTCCGCCTGATGGCGCAGCGGAAGCTGCATCACGGCCTTGACCGCGCCCTTCACGCCGCCGCCGGTGGAGGTGGAGTGGCTGTGGATGATGGTCTTGACCCCGTGGGCCTTCGCCACCGGGAGATAGAGCGCGGCATAGCTTCGCGTGTGGGAGTGGAGGATGGTATATTCCGGGTGGGTGTAGAAAAAGTTGTTCCAGTCGCGCCTGATCTCCCCGGCGTTGGTGCCGCGGAAGGCGGGCATGGTGTACACCCGCCCGCCGAGAGAGCGGATCTCCTCGGCAAAATAGTCCTCCTTCGGGTGGTCGATCACGAAGTCGAACTGGATCTTCTCCCGGTCGATGTTGCGGTAAATGTTCATCATCACGGTCTGCGAGCCGCCCACGTCCAGACTTGCGATCATGTGCAGCACGCGGATCATGAGCGCACCTCCCAGGGGCGGATCACGGTCTCGCGCTTCTGGGTGACGACGGAATTTGCCGGGATGTCCCCCTTGAGGATGCAGCCCGCGCCGATCATGCAGTTGTCGCCGATGGTGGTGCCCATGAGGATGACGGTGCCCGCCGCGATCCAGCAGTTTTTGCCGATGACCACCGGGGCGGTCTTGAAGCGCAGCTCGTCCAGCCCCGCGCGAAAGTCGTGGTCATGGTCGTAGATGCAGGCGTTGGGGCCCATGGAGGTCCCCTCCCCGATGGTGACGCTGTCGCGGCAGTTGATCATGCAGTTATAGGTAAACACTACGTCGTCAGAAAGCTTCAGCGTCGCGCCCTTGCGCACCTTGAGCTTGCAGCCGGAGTGGATGCGGGTGCGGTTTCCGATAGAGACGTGGCTTCCGTGCTCAAACTCCGTGACCACATTGGGCGAAAAGCGGCAGATGGGCTTAAAGTGAAAGCCTGAGCCGAGAAAGAGCTTCATGATGCTGAACTTGATAAAGGTAAACACAATGCTCACGGCATTGTTGAACATTCTGCGTATGGACATGGATATACGCTCCTTGTCTTATGCGTCTTCGACTTCTTTAAGATAGGCCCTGATGACGATTTCGCGGTCGAACTCCCGCGCGGCCTTGTCGTGCCCGGCAAGGCCCATCTGCTCGCGCTGCTCCTTCGACAGGGCGAGGAAGCGCTCCACCTTGTCGATGAGGTCGGCGCTGCTGCGCGGCTCGAAGAGATAGCCCGTCACGCCGTCCTCCACCGCGTCGCGCGAGCCGGGGACGTCGGAGACGATGCAGGCCCTGCCCACGGCGGCGGATTCCAGCACCGCGTTCGGCACCCCCTCGCCCCCGTGGGAGGGGAGGATCGTGCAGTGGCAGCGGCGGATCACGGCGTCGATATCCTTCTGAAAGCCGAGATGTTCGATAAAGCCCTTCGCTTCATATTCCTTGAGCTTGGCCTTGTACTGCTCCTGTTCCACAAAGCCCGCAAGCAGGAAGCGGGTGTTCGGGTGCCTGCGCCGGACGGCGACCGCGCAGTCGAGAAGCTGGTCGACGCCCTTGACGGACATGATGCGCCCGATATAGAGAAAACGGATCTCCCCGTCGTCGGGCATGGGACTCAGAACGTGCTGTTGGAGATTGACCCCGGAGCCGGGGATCAGCGCCCAGTTGTCCTTCACAATATGGTAGCGGAGGAAGTAGTCCCGGTCATCGGCGTTCTGGAAAAAGACCTTGTAGCAATTGCGGATGGAGGCGCGGTAGAGACTGCGCACCACCGCGGCGAGGGCGTTGTCGTAGGCCAGGGAGTTGCCGCGCCCCGTGATGTTGCACACCTGCCGGAAGCCCAGCGCCGTCGACGCCATGGAGCCGTAAATATCGGGCTTGGAGGTATAGCTGAAAATAATGTCGGGCTGCACTTCCAGCATAATGCGCCGGTAGCGGCGCAGAAGAGCCAGATCCTCCGCCGGGTTCAGGCCCCGGCGGGACATGGGCGTCTCGATGATCTCACAGCCCATGTCGCGAAAAAACACGTTCTGATCGTCCGCCGGCATAGACAGCACCACCCGGTGCCCCATTTTTACCAGACGCTCGATGAGCTCCCGACGGAAGGAGTAGAGCGTGATGAAGTGATTGGAGAGAAAGAGTACGGTTTTATTTTCTGACATGCAGGTATTCCTCCACCTCGCGTTTGAGACCCACATCGAAGGGCTCCGGCTCGAAGCCGAAGTCGCGCGTGGCCTTCTCATGGCTAAAAACGCGGTCTTCGCTCAGACGCAGCGCCTTTTCCACATAGTCGACCCTGCCGCCCGTAAGCTCCTTTACGCACCACATGCCGCCCGCCACGGCCATCGTGGGCACGTTTACAAAGCGCGTCTTCTTACCGAGGTATATTCCGATCAGGCTGCAAAGCTCCCGCAGCGTAAGCTGGCGGCTGCCGGACACCACATAGTCGGGCTCCGGCAGCTTTTCCGCCATGACGCACTGGTAATAGGCGCGGCCCAGGTCGCGGGCGTTGACGGGCTGGATCCTGGCCTTCCCGCCCCGCACCTGCGGCATGACGGGGAGCTTGTCCACCATGCGGATAAACTTGTGGATATTGCGGTCGCACATGTCGCCGAAGATCATGGTGGGGCGCAGGATCGTGACGTTCAGCCCTTTGTCAAGGTACTTCTGCAGCGCCTGCTCGATTTCCTTATATTCGCCGCTTGCCATGCGAAAGCGCGAGTAGATGCCCGTCGTATGCACGAGGACGATGTGCCCCTTCACCCCGGCTCTGTCGATGGCCTCTATCAGCGGGAGGGTATCGCGGATGCCCGCGATGTGCAGGACCCTGTCCGCGCCGTTTACCAGGCGGAAGAGATCGTCCGGGTTCTTGATGTCGCCCACGACCTTCTCCACACGCAGGCCGGATGCGTCCAGCGCGCGGGTGTCGGAGCTCTCGCGCACCAGGGGGCGCAGGGTACCGTCAAAGTGATTCCGGATCAGCTCCTGCAAAAAATAGCCGCCGGTGTGGCCGGTGATGCCTGTAACCGCAAGGATCATGACTGTCTCTCCTTATTCAAAAGCAATCCAATACAGAATACCACAAAAGCTGCGCCTTTACAACACAAAGAAATGCAAAAAAGGCGAATCCTTACGGACTCGCCCCTTGCGTTTATTTTTCGATCAGCACCCGGTTGCCGTGAATTTTCAGCTTTCCGGAGCAGTAGAGGATCACCGACTGGCTGAGGATGCGCCACTCGGCCTCCTCAAGCACGCGCCTGGATAGAGTCTCGGGCGTGTCGTCCGCGCGGACCTCCACTGCGCGCTGGAGGATGATGCTGCCCACGCGCCCGTCCCCGTCGGCAAAGTAGGACGTTGCCCCGGTGAGCTTGAGCCCCCGTTCCAGCACGGCGCGCTGAATGTCCCCCTCCGCATCCTCAAAGGCGGGATAGAGCGCCGGGAAGGTGCCGATGATGCGGTTTTTGAACTGGTAGGGGATGACCCCCAGCGGAAGGTCATAGCCCGCCAGGATCACGAGCTCAATGTCCATATCCCGCAGCTTGTTGGCAACCGCCATCGAATGGCTGGTGCTGTTGGGGAAGAGCTCCGGGTCCACCACATAGGCAGGTACCCCCGCGTTGAGGGCGCGCTTCATGGCGTTGACCTCCCTGGCCGTGGAGATGACCGCAACCAGCTCAAAATTCGGTATTTCCTTAAAGTACATGGAATCCAGGATCGCCTGGAGTCTTGCCCCGTCCCCGGATACCAATGCCGCCGCTCTGACCATGTCGAACCTCTCACCCCTGTTTTCAACACGGACGCGGCGGCACTTGTCCTGCGGGACAAAACGCGGTATAATAAAAACAGCGCGGCCGACACGCTCCATGTTATGTCGACTATTATACCGTATCTCGGGGCGGCGGTCAAGCGTCAGGAGTGAAGCTTATGACAGAAATTTATGTAATTCGACACGTCCAGGCGGAGGGGAATCTCTACCGCTGCATGCAGGGCCACTGGGACGGGGGCGTCACCCCCGCGGGCGAAAAGCAGCGGGACGCCTTGAGTCTGCGCTTCCGGGACATCCCGGTGGACGCGGTCTATTCCAGCGATCTCTACCGGGCGCGCTTTACGGCCTCGGCCATCACGCGCTTTCATGATCTGCCCATCCAGTGCGACAGGCGTCTGCGGGAGATCAACGTCGGCCCCTGGGAGGCCAAGCCCTTCGCCAATATCCGCCGGGAGCAGCCGGAGCTGCTGGAGACCTTCATGCACGATTCCGCGCATTTTTATCTCCCCGGGGCCGAGACCTTCTGGGAAGTGCAGGAACGGGCGCTGGCGGCTCTCTATGAGATCGCGGAGAAAAACCCGGGCCGCACGGTGGTCGTTACCTCACACGGCGTCGCCATCCGCTGCATGCTGACAAAGCTTTTGGGCGTGCCGCTCAACGACCGGGAGACGGTGCCGATCTTCCGCAACACGGGCGTTGCGCACCTGCGCTATGAGGACGGGCGCTTTACCGTGGACATGATCGACGACGTCTCCCACCTGCCGGAGAAGCTGCAGACGAGCCTCGCGGTCGAGCCTGCCCTGCGGCAGGTCTGCGTCGATCCGGCCAGGCACCGCGAGACCTACGAGCGCAGCTATGCCGACGCCTGGAGGGCGGCCCACGGGGATCTGCGCGGCTTTGAACCGGAACCCTATTTCAGCGCCGCGCGGGAGCATTACCGGCGGGATGACGGGGCGGTGTGCTTTTTCTACGATGAGGATACCTATGCCGGCCTTGTCGACCTGGACACGGCGCGGGGCGAGCATGCGGGCTATGGCTGGGTGAGCCTTTTGTACCTCTGCCCGGAATACCGCGGGCAGGGTCTCGGCGTGCAGCTTCTGGGCCGGGCCGTGAACAAATACCGCAGGCTGGGCCGCCGCTCCGTGCGCCTGCATGTGGCGGAGGACAACAAGGCCGCCCTGGCCTTTTACCGGGCCAACGGCTTTACGGAGCTGTCGCGCGCGCCCGGGGCCGAGGCGGAGCTTATCCTGATGGAGAAAAAGCTGGGGAGGCCCGATTATGCGGGGCTATGACGCGCCTGCCCGCGTCCTGCGCCCGGAGATCGCGCCGGGGCGGCGCGTGCTGGTGATCTCCGATATCCATGCCAATCTCCCGTACTTTCACGGCCTGCTTCAAAAGGTGGGCTTCTGCGACGATGATTTTTTGATCCTGAACGGCGATTTTCTGGAAAAGGGGGCCGAGAGCCTACAAACCCTGCGCGAGGTCATGGCCCTGTGCGAAAAGGGCAATACCGTCGCCCTCATGGGCAACTGTGACGGCTGGGGCACTGTCTATTACGGGAACAGCCGGGACGAAGAAGCGGTGCTCCGCTATATGCGCCGCCGTCAGCGCGGCCTTTTGTGGGACATGGCGCGGGCGCTGGGACTGGACCCGCTGGGTATCCCGGACGCCGCCGGGTTTCTCCGCCGCCTCGCGGAGGCTTTCCCGGCGGAGTTTGCCTTTCTGGACGCGCTGCCCCAGGCCATGGAGGCGGGGCGCTATGTCTTTGCCCACGCGGCGGTGTACCCGGACAAGCCCCTGGACAAGCACACGGTCGGGGAGCTGATACGCTGCGACGCGTGGTACAGAAAGGGCTGCCGCTTTGACAAATGGGTCGTGGTGGGCCATTACCCCGTGATGCTCTACTGTGACGATATCGTCTGCGCAAATCCCATTATCGACCGGGAGCGCCATATCGCCTGTATCGACGGGGCCTGCGTCCTGAAGGACGACGGGCAGTTAAACTGCCTCATCATCCCGGATATCACAAAGGACGAGCTGGGCTTTGCGGCCTATGATCCCTTCCCGGTGCGCACGGTTCTAAACGATCAGGCGGCGTCGGAGCGCTCGGCCTATATCCGCTGGGGCGACAGCCGGGTGCAGGTACTGGAGCGGGGAGATGAGTTTTCCCGCTGCCGCCATGTGCGCACGGGCTACGAGCTGGACATCCTCACCAAATACCTCTTTACCGACGGCGAGTTTACCGACTGCAACGACTGCACCGATTATGTCCTGCCCCTCCGGGCGGGGGACCGGGTCGGCGTGGTGGAGACCTGCTCCCGCGGATATTTTGTCAAGCACAACGGCGTCTCCGGCTGGTACTTCGGGGCGCTCTCGGAGGTCTGATGAAAACACTGATTTACGGCGCGGCGCTTTTCTGCTGCGCGATGAGCCTTGTGCTCCTGCTCACCATGGGGGCCGACAAGCTCTATGCCAAAAGCGACCACCGGCGTGTACCGGAAAAGCGGCTTTTTCTGCTGGCCCTGCTCGGCGGCGCGGCGGGCGGCCTTCTCGGCATGTACGCCTTTCGCCACAAGACGCGGCACCGGAATTTTATTTTCGGCTTCTGGACGCTCGCGCTTTTGCAGCTTGGCGCGCTGGCTGCTTTAGCGTATCGCTTTCTGTAACGTGACTCCCTCCACCGCTTCGCGGTCCCCCGCCCTCAAAGAGGGAGGCAAAAACTATGTACCCTGTCGGGCCGGGGAGAGGGGAGCGCCGCGCTCCGCTCTCCATACGCCAGACTGCGTTTTACATCTCGTCGTCCACAATGGCGTCGCTGCGAAACAGCAGGCTTACGCACCACAGGGCCGACAGGCCCACCAGCGTGTAAACGACTCTGCTGACGGTTGCCGTCTGCCCGCCGAAGAGCCAGGCCACAAGGTCAAAACGAAACAGGCCGATGCTGCCCCAGTTGACGCCGCCGATGATGGTCAGCGCCAGCGCGATGCGGTCCATTAGCATTTGCGATTCGCTCCTCTCTTATTGGGGTTCCCGCTTAGTATGTCCCCGCGGCGGTGGTCTATGCGCCGCGCAAAAATTTTTTATGGCTATCGGCTTAACGCAGCAAGCCCCAAATCTGACCTCCCTTTGGAAAAAGGGAGGTGGCCGAAGGCCGGAGGGATCGAAACAATCGAAACAGAATCTAAGCAAGGCTCTGTTTAAGCTTCATTCAGCTCGGCCGATCCCTCAGTCACAGCCTCGCGGGAGATCGGCTGTGACAGCTCCCTTTCGCAAAGGGAGCTTAGAAGCGGACTAAACCCGATACGCAAAAACTTTTTTGAGCGTTCGACAAAAGCAGTGCGTTTGCGCCCTTTCTCGCTCTTTACAAGTTTTGGCGCGCGTGCTACTATACAGGCACAGCTTATCCAATTGGCCTTTCAAGCGGAGAGGCCGCGGCTCATATCTTTATCCCAAACCCTGTCCTGCGGATCGCATTTGCGGTCCGCATCTTTTTTTCCGGGAAGCACTGAGCAGAGCGGCGGCGCACGGCTTGACGGCATCTTTATTATCTCTGTTTTTTTCTATAAAAAACGCAGAAACTATTTGTGGATTTTTACCGTCTGATAGAGTAAAATCGAAAACAGATCACAGGGGGAGAACGGGATGAAGATTCTGATTGTCAACGGCTCGCCGCGCGGGCGCTTCAGCGTGACACTGCAGAGCTGTCTGTATCTGGAAAAGCGCTTTCACCGGCACAGCTTTGAATATCTGAACGTTGGCGCGGGCATTGAGAGCTTTGAGCGGGACATGCGCCCTGCCGCCGCGGCCTTTGAGCGCGCGGAGCTCGTGATCTTCGCCTACCCGGTGTACAGCTTCCTCGTCCCGTACCAGCTCCACCGCTTCGTGGAGCTCATGGCGGAAAACGCGCTGCCCGTGAAGGACAAGTATGTGACGCAGCTTTCCACCTCCAAGCATTTCTTCGACGTGACGGCCCATCGCTTCCTGGAGGAGAACTTCCGCGATCTCGGCATGCGGGTGATCCACGGCCTGTCCGCGGATATGGAGGATCTGCTGTGCGAGCGGGGACGGCGCGAGGCGGAGCAGTTTCTGGAATACGCCGTCTTCTGCGCGCAAAACGGCGTGTATGAAAAGCCGACGCTGCCCCCCGCAGAAGCCGCGCCCGCGCTATATGAGAGCTGCCTGCCCGACTGCGAAAAGCGCGACGGCTTTGACACCGTCATCGTCGCCGATCTCCGGGAGGGGGACGAGAGCCTGCGCGCCCTGATCCGGGATTTCAGCGCGGTCTATCCCTTCCGCACGCGCTTTGTGAACCTTGCGGATTTCCCCTTCAAGGGCGGCTGTCTCGGCTGCCTCAACTGTGCGCTCGACGGCAAATGCGTCTACCGCGACGGCTTTGACGTTCTCCTGCGCGAGAAGATCCTGTCTGCCGACGCCATTGTCTACGCCTTCACGCTGCACGGGCACAGCATGGGCTCGCGCTTTAAGCTGTACGACGACCGGCAGTTTTTTAACGGGCACCGCAGTTTGGCCGAGGGCAAGCCCTTTGCCTATCTCGTAAACGGCGACATGCGCCGCGAGGAAAATCTCCGCGCGGTGCTGGAGGGGCGCGCCGCCGTCGGCCGCAGCTTCCTTGCGGGCTTCGCTTCGGACGCCGAGGAGCTTCGCGCCCTGTCCGCCCGGCTCGTCTGGGCGCTCGAGAACGGATACAACCCGCCGCGCAGCTTTTACGGCGTGGGCGGCATGAAGATCTTCCGCGACCTCGTCTGGCTCATGCGCGGCATGATGCGGGAGGACCACCGCTGGTACAAGGCGCACGGGCTTTATGATTTCCCGCAGCGCCGCTGGCCGCGCATGCTGGGCCTGAGCCTGCTCGGCGCGCTGCTTCGGCGCCGCCGCGTGCGCCGCCTGATCGGCGACAAGATGAACGAGGGCATGCTCGCCCCATATAAAAAGATTCTGGACAAGCTGTAAGCGAAGGAGCCCCGTATGACTGTTTTTACCATGAAGCTGCTGGCTGTGCTCTCCATGCTGGTTGACCACAGCGCCATTTTCCTCTTTCCCCGTTTTATTGACGTAAAGCTCTATATGGCGATGCGCGCCGTCGGGCGCTTCGCGTTTCCGGTCTTTGCCTTTCTGATCGTCAACGGCTTTGAGAGAAGCCGCAGCATCGGGCGCTATCTTACGCGCCTTGTCGCCTTTGCCGTCATCTCGCAGATCCCCTATGTCCTGGCTTCGGACGTCAATCATTACCCGCAGGGGAGCGAGCTCGTCGCGAAGCTCAGCGAGCGCTGGTTCGTGTGCCTGATCTTTATCGCCGTGGCGGCGGTGGCGTGGCTGTCCACGGTGCGCCTGGACGGGACGGTGATCTGGCCGGTGCTGGCCCTCGGCATGGCGGTGCTGCGGGTGGAGTACGCGGGCGTGCGCATCCTGTCGGACGAGTTGAATGTCTTTTACACCCTCGCCCTCGGCCTTTCGGTGATTTCGCTGCTGGATGAAGCGTGGAATCCGCGGCGGGATGTCGTGAAGCTTCTGATGCGGGCCCTGGCTCTGTTCGGCGCGTTCTTTCTCATCAAGGACAACATGGACTACCGCACGCTCGGCGTGGCGCTGATCGTGGCGATCTGGATCGCGCGCGGCAGCCGCTTCTCCCAGGCCGGGGTGATCATCCTCTGGTGTGTGGTGGAATACATCGTCGCGGGGCATCCGCTTGCCCACTTTGCCTGCGCGGCTCTCTCCGTCGTGCCGATCGTTCTCTACAAGGGACGGCAGGGCCCGCCGCTCAAGCTCCTGTTCTACGCGATCTATCCGGTACATCTGGCGATCCTCGGCGCCCTGACTGTTTATTTCACCTTTGCGAAATAAAAACCGCGGCAAAACGGATGCTTTTTGATATCCGTTTTGCCGCGGCTATTATATGTTTAAATAAACCAAAGCAGAGTGCCTGACCACTCTGCTTGATTTAAGAAGAACTTGTGTTCCTTATGAAGTTCTTTCCTGCTTGCGAGTATAGAATACCAGGAAGATGTTTCAGGGATAATGCAAAAATTGTTTCGTCTTTGTAAAATGCTCAGTCAAAGCTCAGATTCCACACGCAGTCGGCCGGGATGCTTCCCGGCGGTGCGGCGATGTAGGAGTTCCCTTCCCGTGCGGGGAGATAGTAGACGCTCGTCTTCGCACCCAGCAGCTGGCCCACGGAGGCCGCGATCGTGACGCAGTCTTCGGGCTCGGGGGAGAGGATCTCCTTGACGAGGCACCTGTCCCCGTCCAGCTCCGCCGTGCAGATCCCCTCTCCGACCGCGTAGAGACCGCCGCCGAAGAATTTGCAGAAGCGCCGCTGAAACTCCATGGTGGATATCGTCGGCCGCAGATAGTTTTTCCCCTGCAAAAGCTGCTCGCGCCGCTGCATGTATTGGGCGGCGTCCAGCTCCGTCACCTGCGCTCTCGCCGCGCAGCCCACTTCAAGCTCCTTCCGGTGCAGCACGCACTCAAAGCCGAGCAGCCTGTGGTACCAGCCGTAAAGCGGCGCGTCCGCCGGCAGGATGCACAAAAGCCCCGCGCCCCGCTTCTTTGCAAGGGACGCGATCTCGGTCGTGAGGGCCTTGCCGATGCCGAGGCTGCGGTATTCCGCCGCCACCATCACCGCGTAGATATAGCCCGCCGTGATGGCCTTTTTCCGCCTGCCCACGAGCTCCAGCCCGTCGATGACGTGGGCCGCGCCGACAAGCTTCCCGTCCTTCTCCGCCACCACGGCGGAGCCCATATTTGGCAGCAGCCCGTAAAATTCCGCCGTGAAGCTGAGCGGGTCGCCGAACACGTCCTGCCACAGGAAGGACAGCGCCGGCACATCCCCGGCGCGGTATTCACGGATCGTAAAATCACTCGTCATCTTCTTCTCTCCCTATCCATTTTGCCGCGTATTTTCGCAGGAGGAAGGCGGGCTTATAGGATTCCTTGGATTTGCGCAGGGACTCCAGTCCCATGTCGTCCTCACGGTTGAGCCACACAAGGCCGGGGTGCTTCTCCAGGAGCATTCTGCTCAGCTCCCTGCATACCATGGGGTACGCGCCGTTTACGTCCGCCGCGGCCTTTTCCACATGCACGTTGAAGGTGTCGGAGCTGGTCATCTCCCCGAAGGTAAAGCCCATAAGCTTCCCGTCGGCGTACAGAACGCCGCCCTCAAGCCCCAGCTCCTCATAGTGCAGGAAGGCGCGCTCGATGGCGTTGTGCTCATAGACGATGCTCTCATCCAGGCGCTCGGCATTCTCCTGCGTCCAGGCGTCGAGCATCTGTCTGCAGGCGGGGATGTTCTTCGTCGTGATCGGCACGAAGCACCAGTCATGCTCTGCCTCAAAGCGGTTGCAGTGGTTCTTCTTGCCGTGCAGGGCCTTGCCGGAATAGGTGGCGAGCTTCTGCGCCTCATAGATATAGTCGGCGTACTTGGTCTCCTCGCAGAAGAGGAAGCATTCGGGAAACTCCCGCTCCAGCAGTTCCTTCTGCTTATCGGTGATGCCGCGCAGGAGAAAGTCGTACTGCTTTGCCGCGGCGTATTCCCGCAGCGCTTCGATCGCGGGGCGCAGCGGCCCGCAGCCGACGGGGTAGACAAAGGCGGGCAGACCGTGCAGGCGCACCTTGGTGAGCGTCCGCTCGCCCAGATCGCACACGAGCTGACGGTAATGCTCGTCCCAGATAAACATGTTGCCGAAGTTGAAGTCCGCGCTGGGGGAGTCCTCGCACCGCAGGTGCCGGTCGATCCATTCCTTGTCCAGCAGAGAGATTGCGTGAAACTTGATCATACATATACGCTGTCGCAGACAGCCCTGATTTCCTTTCTTAAGCTGCGAAGATCCATAAATGCCTCGGGCCGCTTGCTCACATCGCGCAGCAGGGCCGACGGGTGGTAGGTCGCCATGAGGCGGCGGCCGTCGATATCGTACCAGACGCCGTGTTCCCGCGTGATCCGAAAGTCGGGGTCGATGAGCGCCTTGGCCGCGATGCGGCCCAGGCACACGATGATTTTCGGGTTCACCAGCTTGATCTGCCGGTCGAGCCAGGCGCGGCAGGCGTCCTGCTCAATGTTCTGCGGGTCGCGGTTTCCGGGCGGGCGGCACTTGACAATATTGGCGATGTAGACGCGTCCACGGTCGAGATCGATCATTTTCAGCATGTCGTCCAGAAGCTTTCCCGCCGGGCCGACAAAGGGCTCGCCCTTGAGATCCTCCTGCTCGCCGGGGCCTTCGCCGATGAGCATGAGCTCCGCCTGCTCGTTCCCCACGCCGAAAACCAGGTTGTGCCGTGTCCTGCACAGGGAGCAGCCGCGGCACGCGGCACATTCACTTTTCAGGGCCTGCCAGGAGTCCATGCCTGTTCCGCCTTTCGCGCCGGGAAAGAAGCGCTTGCAAGTCGCCCGGCGGCGTATTATAATACAAGGCAAATATTAGCACCTTTTTCTTCCGCCCGCAACTGCTTTTCGCGCGGGAATCAAACAATCTGTGGAGATGCAATATGGCTGAATTTGAAAACTTTCTGTCCCCCGGCAGAAGGGGACATCTGATCGGCATCGGCGGCGTGTCCATGTCGTCGCTGGCCGAGGTGCTGCAGGGCATGGGCCTCAGCATCAGCGGCTCCGATATGAACGAGGGCGCCAATATTCAGGGCCTTCGCATGAAGGGCATTCCGGTCCTGATCGGGCACAGCGCAGGCAATATCACGGACGATGTGGAGTTCGTCGTGCGCACCGCCGCCGTCCATGACGATAACCCCGAGATCCGCGCCGCCCATGAAAAGGGCATCCCGGTCTTTGAACGCACCCAGGCCTGGGGCGCGATCTCCAAGGACTATGCAAATGCCCTCTGCATCTGCGGCACCCACGGCAAGACGACCACCACCTCCATGTGCACCCATATCATGATGGCGGCCGACAAGGACCCCACCGTCATGATCGGCGGCACCCTGCCCCTTCTCAAGGCGGGCCATCGCGTAGGCCACGGCAACACCATCATCATGGAGGCCTGCGAGTATTATAACTCCTTCCTCTCCTTCCATCCCACCGTCGCCGTCATTCTGAACGTGGAGGCCGACCATCTGGATTTCTTCAAGGATCTGGACGATGTGAAGCATTCCTTCCATGAGTTTGCCCTGCGTGTGCCGGAGGACGGCTATGTGGTGGCAAACCTTGACGATCCCAACACCATGGAGGTGATCCGGGACATCAGGGGCCGCGTCATCACCTTCGGCCTGAGCGGGGACGCCGACGTTACAGCCAGAAACATTGAGTTTTTGGGCGCAAATTCCCATTTTGAGGTGCTGTACAAGGGCCGCCTCTTCACCGACGTGACCCTGCATGTGCCGGGCCTGCACAATGTGAAAAACGCCCTCGCCGCCACCGCCGCCTGCATCAGCCTCGGCGTGCGCCCCAACGCCGTCAAGTACGGCCTTGCGGGCTTCAACGGCGCGGGCCGCCGCTTTGAGTTCAAAGGCAAGTATAACGGCGCGGACGTGTATGACGACTATGCCCACCATCCCGGCGAGCTGAAGGTCCTGCTCGACGCGGTGGAGCAGCTCAATTACAAGCGCACCGTGCTGGTCTTCCAGCCCCATACCTATTCCCGCACCGCCGCCCTCTTCCCGGATTTTGTGGAGCAGCTCAGGCGGCCCGACGTGCTCTTCCTTGCGGAGATCTTCGCCGCGCGGGAAAAGAACACCATCGGCATCTCCTCGGCGGATCTCGCGAAGGAGGTCGACGGGGCCATCTTCTGCCAGACCTTTGACGTCATCGAGGACGCCCTGCGCGCCATCGCCCATCCCGGCGACATCGTGCTGACCGTCGGCGCGGGCGACGTCTACAAGATCGGCGAGAGGCTGGTCGAAGAAAAGAAATAACGATAAAGGATACCCGGCAGGCCCGTTCCAGCCGGGTATTTCTCCGTTTCCGGCATTGCATGTTCCCGCAGGAGCGGGTATAATCAAATAAGAACCATAAAAAATCATACGATAACAGGAGGAATGCCCCATGAACGAAGTGCTCCATACCCTGTCCAAGATCGGCATCGTGCCGGTCATCGCCATTGACGACGTCAAGAAGGCCGTGCCTCTGGCCAAGGCTCTGGTCGCCGGCGGTCTGCCCGCGGCCGAGGTCACCTTCCGCACCGCCGCCGCCGAGGAGGCCATCCGCGCCATCGCGGCCGAGGTTCCCGAGATGGTCGTGGGCGCCGGCACCGTCACCAGCCGTGAGCGCCTTGACCGCGCCCTGGCCGCAGGCTCCCAGTTCATCGTCACCCCCGGCTTTAACCCCGACACCGTGAAGTACGGCCTTGACAAGGGCGCGCTCATGCTCCCCGGCACCGCCACCGGCGGCGAGATGGAGCAGGCCATGGCCCTGGGCCTCGAGGTGGTCAAGTTCTTCCCGGCAGAGGACAACGGCGGCATCAAGAAGGATGCCCACCGGCGGCGTCAACACCAAGAACATGATGGACTACCTCTCCTTCAACCAGATCGTCGCCTGCGGCGGCACCTGGATGGTCAAGAAGGACCTGATCGAGGGCGAGTGCTGGGACGAGATCACCGCCATCTGCAAGGAGGCGGTCAAGGTCATGCTGGGCATCGAGCTTGCCCACATCGGCGTCAACACCGAAAGCCGAGAAGAGGCCGAGCGCCTTGCCAAGCTTGTCAGCTGCATGCTGGGCCTGTCCCCGCGCGACACCGGCAAGTCCTGGTTCGCCGCCGACAACAGCATCGAGTTCATGTCCCACAAGGGCCCCGGCACGAACGGCCACATCGGCTTCCGCACCAACAGCGTCGAGCGCTGCATCTACCATCTGGGTCTGCAGGGCGTGGAGTTCAATGAGGATTCCATCACCTACAACGACAAGGGCGCGCCGAAGTTCGTCTACCTCAAGGGCGAGTACGGCGGCTTTGCCATCCACCTGGTCAACAAGTAAGACAAATCCAAAGAGACGGGGCCGCGCGGCCCCGCCTCTTCTTTCTCCGGGTCAATCTCTTTTGGGAGTGAGCTCGCTTGCGATCATGGCCCCGATCACCAGAACCGCGCCGAAGAGAGCGGCGGGGCTCATGGGCTCGCGCAGCACGGTCAGCGACAGCAGCACCGCCACGATGGGGTCAATGTAGCTCAAGAGCGCGGCGGTCTGAGCCGGGACGTGCGCTATGCTGCCGAAGTACAGCACATAGGCGATCCCCGTGTGCACCACGCCCACGATCACAAGGAGCAGCAGCACCTTCGGCGTCGGCTCGAGGGCGGAGAGCTTTTCCGTCAGCAGCACATAGGGCAGCATCACAAGGGACGAAGCCGCAAACTGCATGATGGTCCGGTCCTCGGCGGAGATGTCCCGGAGCGTGCGGTTCACGATCACGATGAGCGCGTAGAGTACCGCCGCAATCAGGCCAAAGAGCAGTCCCTTCGCCCCATGCAGCCCCGTCGTCAGCACGTCCGAGACCAGCACCATGCCGAACACCGCAACGGCGGCGCAGACGCCCTTGCGGGGTGTGAGCTTTTCGCCGAATACCGGGACGGAGAGCAGAATGATGAACACCGGGGCCATGTAGTAGCACATCGTGGCCGCGGCGACGGAGGTGTGGTTGTACGCCTCAAAGAGGAAGATCCAGTTAAAGCCCAGCATCGCGCCGAGGAGCAGCAGCTTCGGGAAGTTCCGCTTCACCGCCGCGCGGTCGATTGGTTCGCGCTTGACTGCGCGCACCAGCAGCAGAAACAGCGCCCCGATCACCGAGCGCACCAGCGCCACCACGCTCGAGGGGTAGGGAATGGCACGGCGGAAGAGGCCGATGGTGCCGAAAATCAGCATGGACAAAATGAGCTGCGCACGCGGGGAGAGCTTTTTCATGGGGAGCATCTTCTTTCTGCTTTGACTTTTTCCGCATTATAGCAGGAAGCGAAACGAACAGGCAAGAGGAAACCGCTTGCATCGAAGGAAAAAATGGATTAAAATACAGCCATTCTGATTTTCACGGGAGGCCCCTATGGACAAAACGGAAATGACGGCGCTGCTGCAGCAGGTGGCGGACGGCGCGCTCAGCCCCGAGGATGCGGCGCTCAGGCTCAAAATGCAGCCCTTTCAGGAGATCGGCGAGTACGCGAAGGTGGATTTTCACCGCGGCATCCGTCAGGGTGTGCCGGAGGTGATTTACGGCGCGGGCAAGACGAAGGAGCATATCCTTGGCATCGCAAAGGCCATGCGCGAAAACGGCCAGCAGACCGTGCTGATCACAAGGCTCAGTCAGGAGGCGGCGGATTTCGTGGCGGCGGAGCTGCCGCTCAAATATGACCCCCTCTCCAAAACCGGCGTGATCGGGGAGCTGCCGAAGCCCAGCGGCAAGGGGCGCGTGGTCGTCGCCACGGGCGGCACCAGCGATATCCCCGTGGCGGAGGAGGCCGCCGTCACGGCCGAGGTGCTGGGAAACGACGTGCTGCGCCTTTACGATGTGGGCGTGTCCGGCATCCACCGGCTTTTAAGCCATATGGATCTCATCATGTCCGCCCGCGTGATCGTTGCGGTCGCGGGCATGGAGGGGGCGCTGCCCTCCGTGATCGGCGGGCTTGCCGACTGCCCGGTCATCGCCGTGCCCACAAGCGTCGGCTACGGGGCGAGCCTCGGCGGGATCGCGGCGTTACTCAGCATGCTGAATTCCTGCGCAAGCGGCGTCTCGGTCGTGAACATCGACAACGGCTTCGGCGCGGGCTACATGGCCAGCATGATCAACCATCTCGACTGACATGACACTGAAAGAATTTTTCGCGCGGCACCCGCGGGCGGCGCTGGCCTTTTCCGGCGGCGCGGACTCGTCTTATCTCCTGTGGGCGGGACTGCAATGGGCCGAGAAGCTGGGCGTTTACTATGTGAAGTCCCCCTTCCAGCCGGAATTTGAATACCGGGACGCGCTGCGCCTTGCAGAAGAGCTGGGCGCTCCGGTCACGGTGATCCCCGCCGATCCGCTCTGCGATCCGAGGGTCGCTGAAAATCCCGCCAATCGCTGCTATTACTGCAAAAAGATCATCATGGCAGGCGTCAAAGCCGCGGCGAAGCGCGACGGCTATGAGCTCGTCATCGACGGCACCAATGCCAGCGACGATATTGCCGACCGCCCCGGCTACCAGGCGCTGGGGGAGGAGGGGGTGCTCTCGCCCCTGCGTCTGTGCGGCGTCACCAAGCAGAATCTGCGGCAGCTCTCCGAAGAGGCGGGGCTTTTTACCTGGAACAAGCCCGCCTATGCCTGCCTTGCCACCCGCGTCCCGACCGGCGAGACGATCACTGCGGCAAAGCTCATGAACGTTGAAAAGAGCGAGGACGCGCTTTTTCGCATGGGCTTTGCGGATTTTCGCGTCCGCACGAAAAACGGCGCGGCAAAGCTCCAGTTCATCGCGGAGCAGCACGGCGAGGCGGCGCTGCGCCTGGACGAAATCAGAGCGGCGCTGTCGCCGTATTTTTCCGAGATCACGCTTGATCCGGTTCCAAGGGAGAAGAGCTTATGAGAACACTGTATATAGACTGCGGCATGGGCGTCGCGGGCGACATGCTGACCGGCGCCCTGCTGGACCTGCTGGATGAGCAGGGGCAGGCGGAGTTCCTGGAAGAGATCAACGCCGCCCTCGACGGGAAAGCTGTCGTCACCGCCGAGCAGGAAACAAAGTGCGGCGTGCGGGGCCTGCACGTCCATGTCACCGTCAACGGCGAGGAAGAGGGGCACGAGCACCATCATCACGATGGGGGGCATCACCACCATCACAACGGCATTCAGGAGATACGGGCGCTCATCGACGCCATGCCGCTGTCGGAAGACGTAAGGGACAATGCCCGTTATGTCTTTGATTCCATTGCCGGAGCCGAGGCCGAGGTGCACGGGCAGGACATGGAGCATATCCATTTCCACGAAGTCGGCACCATAGACGCGGTGGCGGATGTGGTGGGCGTGTGCCTGCTGATGGAGAAGCTCAGGCCCGAGCAGGTGATCGCATCCCCCATCAACGTCGGCGGCGGCACGGTCAAATGCGCCCACGGCATTCTGCCGGTGCCCGCCCCCGCGACGGAAATTCTCCTGCGCGGCATCCCGTGGTATGAGGGTGAGATCAAGACCGAACTCTGCACCCCGACGGGCGCGGCGCTGCTGACGCACTTTGCCGACCGCTTTGACAACGCCCCCATCCTCCGGGTGGAGAAATGCGGCTACGGCACGGGGACGAAAAATTTCGACCGCCTCAACGCCGTGCGCGTTCTGCTGGGCGAAGCGCCGGACGAGCCGGAGTATCTTCTGGAGCTGCAATGCAATCTTGACGACATGACGGGCGAGGAGCTGGGCTTTGCCATGGAGCGGCTCTTTGAGGCCGGGGCGCTGGACGTGTGGACGACGGCGATCGGCATGAAAAAATCCCGCCCGGGTGTGATGCTCTCCGTCCTGTGCCGCGCGGCGGAGAGGGATGCGCTTCTGAAATGCCTGTTTCACCACACCACGACTCTCGGCGTGCGGGAGCATTTATGCCCGCGCCATACGCTGGAGCGCTCCTTCCGCAAGGCGGAGACCCCGTGGGGCGCGGTGACGGTCAAGCGCGCCGAGGGCTGGAATGTTTCCCGCGAGAAGCCCGAGTACGAGGATCTGGCAAAAATCGCGCGGGAGAACGGCCTGAGCCTCCGGGAAGTGAAAGAGAAGCTTCCATAAGCCGATCTAACGCAAACAGGGGACATCCTTTCGGATGCCCCCTGAGCGTTTTTCTATGCGTGTATCAAAGCCCCTTGATCAGCGCGAGGTCGCCGTAGAGGATGGAGTCGTCCCCGAGGGAGGCGACCTTCAAGTCCACCAGCGGGCGGATCGCGGTCATGGTGTAGCGGTCCACCTCCGCCAGGATCTTTTTCAGGAACAGATCGCCCATGGCCTCCATGACGCCGCCGCCGTAGAGCACCAGATCCGGCGCGATGGTGTTGATCATGTTGCCGGTGGCGACGGCCAGATAATGGCATGCGCGGTCAACGGCCTCCATCGCAACGGCGTCCTTCTGCGCGAGGGCCTTTTTGAGCCTCTTGCTGCGGAAGATGCCGCCGTCCTGCACGTCCTCCGCCAGAAGGCAGGGCCGCCCGCGGTTAACCTGCTGCCGGATATAATCGGACATGCCGCGCTTGCTGGAGAAAACCTCCAGACAGCCGCTCTGCCCGCAGCCGCAGAGGGGGCCGTCCGGGTCGAGAGTCATGTGGCCGTACTCCGCCGCCATGTACTGGGTGCCGGTGAAGAGCTTGCCGTTCAGAATCAGCCCGCCGCCCATGCCGGTGCCGGGGAAGAAGCCGACGATGTTGTTGTAGCCCTGCGCCGCGCCGAACTTGTATTCGCCCAGCACGCCGAGGTTTACGTCGTTGCCCACAAAGAAGGGGACGCCGAATTTCTTTTTGATGGCCCCGGCGATGTCATAGTTGCGCCAGGGAAGGTTCGGCGTGAAAAGCACGATGCCCCTGTCCTGGTCGATGACCCCGGGCGCGCAGGAGGCGATGGCGTTGATCTTTTTCCGGTCGATGCCGGAAGTCTTGATCATATCCTCCACCACGCTGATGATGACCTTTTCCACGTCGGCCGAGCCCTCGCCCTCGCTCTTGGAGCGCTTTTTCAGGCGATAGATGATCTCGTCCTTTTCATTGAAGATGGCGCCGAGCACCTTGGTGCCGCCCACGTCGAGGCAGATGTTGTAGCGTTCAGCCATGGCTTTTCCTCCCAAATGTTGTTCTTAAATGCATTGCCGCGTCTCAGACAAGCCGCTCTCTGCAGGCCTTTTCCAGCGCCTTGACCACAATGCGCAGGGCCTTGATGCGGGCATATTTCTTGTCGTTGGATTCGATGATGAACCAGGGGGCGTTTTTCGTGCTGGTCTTCTGCAGCATCTCGTCGATGGCCTCCTCATACTGAGGCCACTTCTCACGGTTGCGCCAGTCCTCCTCGGTCAGCTTCCAGGCCTTCTCCGGGGTATTCTGACGGTCGTTGAAGCGCTGGAGCTGGGTGTCCTGGTCAACGTGTATCCAGAACTTGAGAACCACAGCGCCCCAGTCGGTGAGCATGCGCTCAAACTCATTGATCTCGTTGTAGGCGCGCTTCCAGTCGTCCTCCTCACAGAAGCCCTCCAGCCGCTCCACCATGACGCGGCCGTACCAGGTGCGGTCGAAGATGCAGACGTGACCGCTGCGCGGCAGACGCGTCCAGAAGCGCCAGAGATACTGACGGTTCTTCTCATGCGGCTCCGGGGAGGCGATGGGCATCACGTCAAAGCCGCGCGGATCCAGCGGGCGCGCGATGCGGCGGATATTGCCGCCCTTGCCCGCAGCGTCCCAGCCCTCATAGCAGAGGATGACCGGGATCTTCTTGAGGTAGATGACGTTGTGCAGCTCGGCAAGGCGCTTTTGCAGCTTTTTGAGCTCCTTGTCGTATTCCTCGTCCGTGAGGGCGGGGGAGAGGTCCACATCCTTAAGCTTCGGCATGTCGAGCAGGGGGAATTTTTCCTCGAAGGGCTTGCCCACATAGCGCTCCCTGCCGAGGGCCTTGTCGACCAGCCCCAGCAGGAGCTTCAGCGCGTCGCGCGCGGCGTGGGTGCGCTTGCTGCCGTCCAGCACGTGCCAGGGGATGGGATTGTCGGTCTTCTCCATGAAGGCCTCGTACTGCTGCTGGAAGGCCTTGTGCTCCCTCAGCTGCCACAGGTCGTCATCCGTCACGCGCCAGGCGGTCTCAAAGCTCTCGCGCAGGGCGGAAAGGCGCTCGCGCTGTTCGTCCTCGCTGATATCCAGGAAGAGCTTCAGGACCAGATAGCCGCCGTCCCGGAGCTGGCGCTCAAATTCCGTCACGGCGCGCACGCGGTCCTTGTATTCGTCCTTCGTGATTTCCCGGCGCAGGATCTTGCGCACGCAGTCCTCCATCCAGCCGGAGTCATAGAACATGATCTTGCCGTTTTCGGGGATGGCCTTGGCGTAGGGATAGAGGAAGGGATAGCGGCTCTCCGCCTCCGGGGTGATCACCGGGGAGGTGACGTTGTAGTTTCTGGGGTCGATCTCGCTGATGAGCTCGTTGATGAGGCTGCCCTTGCCGGCGGCGGCCCAGCCCTCCACCAGCACGATAATGGGCAGGCCCTTCTCCCGGATCGTCTGCTGCAGACCGGCGAGGCGGGCGCGCATCTCCTTGATCTCCGCTTTGATCTTGCTGCGCTCGGCCTTCTTCTCGTCCTGCTTTGCGTCCTGTGCTTCGTCCTTTACGGCCTGCTTCTCCTTCGCGGCTTTCTTTTCTGCTTTTTTGGCTTCTTTCTCTTCCTTTTTCATGATGCTACTCATTCCTTTATGTGAAGATTGGGGGTTCCGATAAGCTTTTAATATTCATAGTAGTTATTTTACGCTAAGGAGGGGACGAAGTCAACAAGAGAGTTGTGCATTTTCCACACTTGCCGCGGGAAAAATTTCGCTTTATACTGTCCCCAATTCAACAGCAGTTTCTTTTTAAAGGTGTGATCGGAATGAAAAACGAGAAAATGCTTGGCAATATTCTCCTGCTGCTCACAGCCATGATCTGGGGCACGGCTTTTGTGTTTCAGCGGGTCGGCATGGAGAGCATCGAGCCTGCCACCTTCACGGCCTCGCGCATGAGCCTTGCGGCGCTGGCGACGGGGCTTGTCTCCCTCCTGCTCGGGCGCAGGGGAAGCGCAGCGGCCAGGACAGCGCGGGACTTCAAAAGCGCCGTGCCCGGCGGGATCTGCTGCGGGCTCTTCCTCGGCGTGGCGAGTCTTTTCCAGCAGTTCGGCATCGTCACCACCACGGCGGGCAAGGCGGGCTTTCTCACCGCCCTCTATATCCTGCTGGTGCCGGTATTGAACTGGCTGCTCTTCAAAAAGCGCAGTTCCCTGCATGTGTGGGTCGCCATTGCCATCGGCCTCGTGGGCATGTATCTTCTCTGCGTGACGGAGGATCTGCGCCTTACCAGGGGCGACGCGCTGGTGTGCGTCTGCGCCGTCCTATTCAGCGGACATATCCTCTGCTGCGACTACTTCTCCCGCAGGGCCGATCCGGTTCAGCTCTCCGCGGTACAGTTTATCACGGTGGCGCTGATTTCCGGCGTCATCGCCCTTCTGGTCGAGGAGCCGAGCTGGGATAAGATCAAAGCCGCAGCGCTCCCCATTGCCTACTGCGGCCTCGTGTCCGGCGGCGTGGGCTATACGCTCCAGATGGTGGCCCAGCGCATGACCGACCCCACCGTGGCCTCGCTTCTCATGAGCCTGGAATCCGTGTTCGCGGCGCTGGCGGGCGCACTGCTTCTGCATGAGCGCATGAGTGCCAGGGAGCTTCTCGGCAGCGCGATCATGTTTGCGGCCATCGTCCTCGTACAGCTTCCCGCGCCGGGAAGACGAAGGACAAAAGCGGCGGAATAGGACAAAATCCCCCGGGAATAGGATAGAGCGGGGGTGAGCATGATGAGCTATTATTCCGAGCTGCGCTACAAGGAGATCATCGACATTCACACGGGCTTCCGCCTGGGCTATGTCTGCGATCTGGAGTTTGATGACCGCGAGGGCTGCATCCGCTCCCTGGTCACGCCGGGCAGACCGCGCTTTTTCGGCCTTCTCGGCAGGGAGGAGGACTATATCCTGCCCTGGAAGGACATCGTCCGCGTGGGCAGCGACATCATCCTCGTGGAGGTCAAGGGCAACTTCATGCGCAGAAAACGGCAGAGCCGCTGGTTTTAGCTTTTGTGCGGCGCCGCCCTTGGCAAATACGAGAAAATAAGGTATAATCTTCTTTCAGAAAACAAGCCCGGAGGGGAGGACGGAACATGAAAAGAATGACTGCGCTGCTGCTGGCAATCTGCCTGCTGTGCCCGCTGCTGACCGCCTGCCGGAAGGAGGAGCCGCTCGAGCCCTGGCAGATGCCCGCGGTGGACTCCAAGCCCACGCCGGTTCCCACGCCGGCCCCGTCCTTCGGCGGCGGCAGCCCCGAACGCTATGTCTGGAACGAGGCCGCGCTTCTTTTAATGAACAACCCCGGCGCCGCCCCGGACAGCGTGCAGGAAAACTATACCCACAAGCAGTGCAAGGCGCTTTTCCCCTATAACTTCCTGCCCTCCACCGTCTTCGGGGAGAGCTATGCCGGCTATGAAAAGCTGAACCTCAAAAAGACCGCGCACGATGTCCTGCTGGACGGTAACGGACAGCTTGCCGAGCATTCCTATATCGAGTTTCAGTACCTTCCCAAGAGCGGGAAGGAGGACGAGGGCCTCTATGTCATGGCGGAGCTCTGCTCGCTGGAGCAGGCACAGGAAATCTATAACGGGCTCTATCCCCATCTCATGATGCCCCAGGGCGCGCGCCTGCAGATGTCCACCTACTATCTCAAGGACTTTGTGCTGGCGAAGGTGGAGGAGCAGCGCGTCGCGCAGATCCTCAAGCTCACCCCCAGCTCCTACTTTGCCGATTCCCGCCGCATGCTGGCGGAAGACCCCGCCTTCGTCCCCCAGCGGCAGATCCTGCTGACGCTGACCTGCGGCATCAACATGAGCGATGAGGAGTTTATCGCCGCGGCCTGCTATCTCCTGCGCTACAGCGACGGCAGCGAGATCGTGACCCCGGAGCCGAGCAGACTGCCCGTCTTTGGGGAAAAGGGAGCGGCATAGCGTCAAATGAGAGAATGCTGTGGGCATTCTCTCATTTGAAAAAGGATGCACCCTGCTGCGCGCACTCGCTTGCGGGGGACGCTCGCACACTTGCAGGGCGAGAAGTGTATTTTGCAAGGTACACGCCCCCGCAAAATACGGATTATGTTTGTTTTTCGCCCTGCGAGGCGAAAAATCAGAGGGGAGCGCCCCTCTGAACTCCCCCGGCTGATAACGAAATACGACGGAGAACCTATGAACAACATCGAAACAAAAAAAGAACGCGCGGTGCTGGCGGGCCTGTCCGCCGCCAGCATGGACGTGCATGAGCGCTCGAGCGACGTGACCATGGAGGAGCTTGCCGCCCTGGTGGAGACCGCGGGGGGCGAGGTCGTCGCCGCGATGATCCAGACGCGCCCCACGCCTGAGCCCAGGAGCTTTCTCGGCGACGGCAAGGTGAAGGAACTCAAGGAGCTGATCGAGGCAAACGAGTGCGACCTCGCCGTCTTCGACAACGAGCTCTCGCCCTCCCAGATGCGCGTTTTGTCGGAGGAGCTGGGCGTCAAGGTGCTTGACCGCTCCGGCCTCATCCTGGATATTTTTGCCCAGCGCGCCCGGACGCGGGAGGGCCAATTGCAGGTGGAGCTTGCGCAGTATAAATATCTGCTGCCCCGCCTGACCGGCATGTGGACCCATCTGGTGCGGCAGACGGCCTCGGGCGGCTCGTCGCCCATCGGCACGCGCGGCCCCGGCGAGACACAGCTGGAGACCGACCGCCGCCATATCCGCCGCAAGATCCAGAAGCTGGAGGAGGAGCTGGCCGAGGTGCGCAAGGTGCGCGGCACCCAGCGCCGCAAGCGCGAGAAAAACGCCATGCCCGTCGTGGCGCTCGTGGGCTACACCAACGCGGGCAAGTCCACGCTCTTAAACTGCCTCACAGGCTCGGACATCCCGGCGAACGACCGCCTGTTCGATACCCTGGACACCACCACCCGTCGATTGAAAATCGACGAGACGCAGGAAATCCTTTTATCCGACACGGTGGGCTTTATCCGCAAGCTCCCGACACATCTCATTGAGGCGTTCAAGGCAACCCTGGAGGAGCTGCAATATGCCGACGTGCTGCTGCACGTGATCGACATCTCCAATCCCGAGTGGCCGGAGCAGGCCCGCGTGGTGGACGAGCTCATTCGTCAGCTCGGCGCAGAGGCTACGCCCTGCATCCGCGTCTATAATAAGTGTGACGCCTATTTCGGCATCCTGCCCCACGGGGAGGACACGGTCTGCATCTCCGCCAAAAGCGGGGAGGGGGCGGCGGAACTCATGCAGCTTCTCTCGGCGCGGCTCGATCGCGGCAAGCGCCATGTGACCTTGAAGCTGCCCTATGCCGCCGCGGGGCTTCTGGACAGCCTCAACCGCGAGGCGGCGATACTCAAAAGCGAATACACCGAGGACGGCGTTGAGGTGGAGGCCATCGTCCCGCCGGAGCTCTTCGGAAGGGTCAAGGCCTATATCCCGGGCTATGTGGAGCCCAAAGAGGACTGGGAGACATGAGCGAGTATTATATCCCCACCGGCCCAGGCGAGGCGGAGTTCACCGAAAAGCGCTCCCGCTTTCTCGGCCATGTGCGCATGGTCGAGAGCGAGGACGAGGCCCGCGCCTTCATCGCCGAGATGAAAAAGAAATACTATGACGCCCGGCACAACTGCTGGTGCTACAGCATCAAGGACGGCCCCGAGCGCTACAGCGACGACGGCGAGCCCCAGGGCAGCGCCGGTATCCCCATGCTGGAGGTGCTGCGCCGGAAGTCGGTGACGAACGCCGTCTGCGTCGTGACGCGCTACTTCGGCGGCGTGCTGCTCGGCACGGGCGGGCTTCTGCGCGCCTATACCAAGAGCACCGCCGACGCGCTGGACGCGGCGGGCATTTCCGCCGTGCGCCGCTGGGTGGAGACGGAGCTGCCCTGCTCCTACGCCCAGCTTGAGCGCATGAAGCAGGAGGCCGCCGCCGCGGGCGGCGTCGTTGAGGACGTGGAGTACGGCGCGGGCGTCACGCTCCGTGTGCTGGTGCCGGAGGAGCAGAGCGAAGCCTTTGCCGGGCGCATCTTCGACCAGAGCGCCGGAGCCGTCAAGGTGCGTGTCACGGGCGAGAGCTTCCGCGCCGTCCCACTGAAATAAAAAATTTTTTCAAAAAAATAAAGGGAAATAAGAATTTGCGTCGTATAAGAGTAAGGGAAGGAAAAATTCCTTTACTCTTATCGTTTTCAAAGGCGGTGGCGGCATGGCCTGTCCGAGAGAAGAGAGAGAAAAGCTGGAGCGTTTGATCGTCGGCCCTTATGGGGTGCTGGCGGCGGAGAGCCGCGGGCGGCTCCACCCGGAGGAGGAGTGCCAAATCCGCACCTGCTTCCAGCGGGACGTTGACCGCATCACCCACTCCAAATCCTTCCGCCGCCTCAAGCACAAGACCCAGGTTTTCCTGCGCCCGGAGGGGGATCACTACCGCACGCGCCTGACCCACACGCTGGAGGTCACGCGCCTTGCCAGAACTGTCGCCCGCGCCCTGGGACTGAACGAGGATCTCGCGGAGGCCATCGGCCTGGGGCACGACCTCGGCCACACGCCCTTCGGCCACGCGGGGGAGCGGGCGCTGAACGTCATTTACCCCGGCGGCTTCAAGCACTATGAGCAGAGCCTGCGCGTGGTGGACGTGCTCGAGCGGGACGGGCAGGGGCTCAACCTCTGCTATGAGACGCGCATCGGCATTCTGAACCACACCTACGGCAAGCCCGACGATACCCGCGAGGCCACCTGCGTGCGTCTGTGCGACCGCATCGCATACATAAACCACGACCTGGACGACGCGATCCGCGCCGGGGTCATCCGCAGCTACGCCGTACCGGAGCGCATCCGACGCGACTGCGGGGAGCGCAACAGCGAACGCATCAATTCCCTCATCACGGATCTCATTGAAAACAGCGCCGACGGGGTGCTGAAAATGTCGCCTCCCATGCAGGAGACTTTCGATTTCTTCCATCGCTACATGTTCTCCGACGTGTACACCAACCCCATCGCCAAGGGGGAGGAGAACAAGGTGCAGGGCGTGATGGAAAAGCTCTATGAGTATTATGTGAAATTTCCCGAAAAAATGCCCCGCGAGCTGCAGCTCATCGCCGAGCGCGAGGGCAAGGGCCGCGCGGCGGTGGACTATATCTCCGGCATGACCGACGGCTACGCCATGGAAAAATTCGGGGAAGTGTTCATCCCGTTCGCGTGGACCGTGAAATAATGAAAACGCATATACCTCCCTTTGGAAAAAGGGAGGTGGCCGAAGGCCGGAGGGATCGATATTCGGAGCTTGTACAGACCGTTCGATCCCTCAGTCACCAGTGTGAGCACTGGTGACAGCTCCCTTTCGCAAAGGGAGCTGAATTCAGCGCTGACAAGGGGAGTGACGCCATGGCGATCCCGGAAAAGTTCATACAGGATCTGGTGGACCGCTCGGACATCGTGGACGTGGTATCAGGTTATGTGCGCCTTTCCAAGCGCAGCGGGGCTTCTCCGTCTCGCCGGACAAGCAGATCTACCACTGCTTCGGCTGCGGCAAGGGCGGCGGGGTCATCAGCTTCATCATGGAGATCGAAAACCTCTCCTACCCGGAGGCCATCGCCTTTCTCGCCAAGCGCGCGGGGATGCAGCTGCCTGAGGAGACCGACAGCGCCGAGGGGCGAAAACGCGCCCGGATGCTCGCCGTCAACAAGGAGGCGGCCCGCTGGTTCTATGCCCAGCTCTCCGCCCCGGCGGGCAGGGGCGCGGTGGACTACATAAAACGGCGCGGCATCTCGCCCGCCATGGTGAAAAACTTCGGCCTCGGCGCGGCCCCCGATACCTGGGACAGCCTCCGAAACGCCATGCATGAAAAGGGCTTCACGGATAACGAGCTCTTTGGCGCGGGTCTTGTCAAGCGCGGCAGAAATGGCGGCTTTTACGACGCTTTCCGAAACCGCCTCATGTTCCCGGTCATCGACGTGCGCGGGAACGTCATCGGCTTTTCCGGCCGCATCCTCGGCGACGGGGAGCCAAAGTACCTCAACAGCCCCGAAACCCTGACCTTCAACAAAAGCCGGAACCTTTTTGCCCTGAATCTGGCTAAAAAATCGAAAAGCGGATATATCATTTTGTCAGAGGGCAATATAGACGTGGTGAGCCTGCATCAGGCGGGCTTCGATTCGGCGGTGGCCTCGCTCGGCACCTCGCTCACGGCGGAGCAGGCGCGGCTTATCTCGCGCTATACCAATGAGGTCATCATCGCCTATGATAACGACGGCGCGGGGCTCAAGGCCTCCCAGCGCGCCATCGGCATTCTGGAAAAGCTGGATATCAAGGTGCGCGTGCTGCGCATGCAGGGGGCGAAGGACCCGGACGAGTTTATCAAAACCAAGGGGCCCGAGGCCTTCCGCAAGCTGCTGGAGGGCTCGGAGAACCAGATGGACTACCGCCTGCGCGCCATCCGGGAGAAATACGATCTGAGCGTCACCGAGCAGAAGTCCGATTACCTGCGCGAGGCGGTGGATCTTCTGGCCCACCTGCCGGACGAGGTCAGGCGGCAGGTCTACGCGATGGATCTCGCGCGGGAGCTGGGACTTCCGTCGGACGTGATCGTAAACGACGTCGAGCGCCGCCGCAGGCGCGTGGTCAACAGCGCCTATCGCGAGGTGCAGAAGCAGCAGACCCAGCCGGAAAAGCTCATGCAGCCCACCGCGCGGGAGCTGCGCTATGACGATCCGGCCTCCGCCGCGGCGGAGGAGGGGCTGATCCGGCTTTTGTATCTCGAGCCCGCGCTCATCACGACGCCGGGGCTTCCTCCGCCGGAGGACTTTTCGGCCCCGGGCCTTGGGCGCATCTACGGCGTCCTGCGAAAACGGATCGAGACCGGGCAGCATGTCAGCACCGACCACCTGGCGGGAGAGCTCAGCGGGGACGAGCTGGGGCTTCTCGTCGCCATCCTGCAAAAACCGGAAGTGCTCAGCCGAAGCAGGCAGAGCATCTCCGATTACATAGCCAAGATAGAAGAACGCAAGCAGCTCCGTGACGGCGGCACCGATCTCATGGCGCTGCGCGATCAACTCAAAAAGAAAAAAGGATACGAGGGATAAGACATGGCAGAAGACAATATCTACACCGAACAGGAACTGAGCAAAATGGCGGACGAGCTGCTGAACGCAGCGGGGGAGACCGAGCTGATCCCCGAGCCGCCCAAGGCCAAGCGGAGAGCCGCCAAAAAGACAGACCCCCAGGAGAGCGGCAAGACCCCGGAGGAGCGCCTGAACGAGCTTTTTGAAAAGGGCAAGAAGGCCGGCAAGCTCAGCACCAAGGAGCTTGAGCTGCTGGAGGAGCTGAACCTGGACGGCGAGGCCGTGGATAAATTCTACGAAACGCTGGAAAAGGCGGGCATCGACATCGACGTCGGCGCGGACGATCTGCTCCCGCCCCTGGACGACGCCATGCCCGAGGCGGAGGATCTGGCCAATATCGAGGAGGTCACAAGCTCCGACCTCGCCGATACCGACGCTTTGATGGACAGCTTCTCCACGGACGATCCCGTGCGCATGTACCTTAAGGAGATCGGCAAGGTGCCTCTGCTCACCCCCGAGGAGGAGGTCGAGCTTGCCAAGCAGATGTCCCTCGGCGACGAGAACGCCAAGCACCGCATGACCGAGGCAAACCTGCGTCTTGTGGTCTCCATCGCCAAGCGCTATGTAGGCCGCGGCATGCTCTTCCTGGACCTCATTCAGGAGGGGAACCTCGGCCTCATCAAGGCGGTCGAAAAGTTTGACTACACCAAGGGCTACAAGTTCTCCACCTATGCCACCTGGTGGATCCGTCAGGCCATCACCCGCGCCATTGCCGACCAGGCCCGCACCATCCGCATCCCCGTGCACATGGTCGAGACCATCAACAAGACCATCCGCGTTTCCCGTCAGCTCCTGCAGGAGCTGGGCCACGATCCCTCCGCCGAGGAGATCGCCAAGGAGATGGACATGCCCGTGGACAAGGTGCGCGACATCCTCAAAATCGCCCAGGAGCCCGTCAGCCTCGAAACCCCCATCGGCGAGGAGGAGGACTCCCACCTCGGCGACTTCATCCCCGACGAGGATGCGTCCGAGCCCTCGGAGGCCGCCTCCTTCTCCCTCCTGCGCGAGCAGCTGGAGGAGGTGCTGGACACCCTTGCCCCGCGCGAGAAGAAGGTGCTGGAGCTGCGCTTCGGCATCGTGGACGGCCGCACCCGCACCCTCGAGGAGGTCGGCAAGGAGTTCAACGTCACCCGTGAGCGCATCCGCCAGATCGAGGCCAAGGCCCTGCGCAAGCTGCGTCACCCCAGCCGCTCCAAGAAGCTGAGAGATTTTCTGAATTAAACAAGGAATAAAAAAGAATAGAGAAGGGATGCAGCAAAACAGGAAAAAGTGCTGCATCCCTTTTCTATTACCTTGCGGTAAATCTTCGACAACGAAACAGGCAGCGCGAGCGCGGACGGCTGCGCGAGGGCGTATCGTCCCTGCGACCCGATCAGCGAAAACGTACTTGCCGCGAGAGAAAAGGCCCTGAAACGCGAAAGCATTGATCGCGTCTCAGCGGCCTTTTTCTTTCTTACACCGGGCGCGGCGCATTCTTTCTTTTTGGGCAAGAGCCAAAAAGAAAGAATGGGGGGCGCAATGAGCAGGCTGCGTCATGGCATATGCCGAATGACAGTGTTAAAAAAGAACGGGAAAGACGATTCCTGAAAGAAAAAGGGGGAATAGCATCCTTTTTCTAAACTCCCTTTCTTGTTACACCTGTTATGTTTTGACCTTCTCCGGCGCGACGCGAGCCGTGAGAAGTTCCCACGCCTTTTCCGTCTTTTCGCCGTCCGGCAGGAGAAACGCGCGGGTCGGACTCACATAGAGGTAGACGCAGCCCTTGTCCCGATACACGAGATGCACCGCGTCCCAAGCAAAGTCCGCGGCCTCCTTCCCCTTGGTGACGTGGATCTTGTCCGGGGAGAGTGTCACCACATACTGCGTCCTGTCCGGGGACAGGCCGCTGCGCTTCGCCTGCCGGTTTACCGAGGCGAAGAACATGCCGAACCAGCACAGCGGCAGCAGAAGCCCCACGCCCAGCAGCACCCCGCCGAGCAGCGTCGCCTGCGCGTGCGTCGCGCGTCCGGCGAAGCAGATGGCGGCAAAAGCCGACATGATCAGTGCGAAAAGCGCCGGACTGCGCCAGCCCTTTTTGCGCACGAGAGAATCATATACGGCAAAGCGGGAGAATGTCCGTTTGTCTATATTGCATGGGATGGAAAGTGACGGATTCTTCAAATTATCAGCCATTTTATCCTCTCCGATCTTCCGGGAAGTGACAGAGCCCCACTTTTTGGACGCTCTGTTTTCTGCATGAAAATACTCCAAAAATTCCATATAATTTGTGGACAATTTTTGAACCAGCTGTTATAATATAGCACAGAAGTTCGTTTGTGTACAGGAAAAGAAAGACTTTCAGCCCACTTTTACCTGGCGCACAAAAAAGGACTGCGGAAAAATTTTATAATGGAGGAACAAAGATGAAAAAGTTTCTGGCACTCACCATGGCACTGTGCATGATTTTTGCGCTGTGCGCTGTCTCCGCTTCCGCCGATGAGCCCATCACCCTCACCTACGCGGAAGTCAACCCCCTCGACGGCACCACCGTCGGCGAAATGGCCAAGTCCTTCAAGGCAAAGCTTGAAGAGCTGTCCGGCGGCACCGTTCTGGTTGACATCCAGGCCAGCGGCGTTCTCGGTTCCGAGGACCAGATCCTCGACAACCTGCTCGGCGGCGGCAACATCTGCGACCTCAGCCGTATCTCCGCTTTCGCGCTGACCCAGTACGGCTGCGACAAGGCCAGCCTTCTGTCCATCCCCTACACCTTCGTCAATGAGGAGCATTTCTGGAAGTTCGCCGACAGCGATCTCGCCAAGGAATTCCTGAACGAGCCCCAGGAGATCGGTCTGCCCCTGCGCGGCATCTGCTACGGTGAGGAAGGCTTCCGTCACTTCTTCTTCAAGAACGAGGTCAAGGGCCTTGAGGACCTGAAGGGTCTCAAGATCCGCGTTTCCTCCGACCCCGTCATGACCGGCATGGTCTCCAACCTCGGCGCTTCCGCCACCACCGTTGCCTTCACCGAGCTCTACAGCGCCCTGAACACCGGCGTTGTCGACGGTGCTGAGCAGCCCACCGCCAACTACCGCTCCAACGCCTTCCAGGAAGTCGCGCCCTACCTCCTTCTCGACGGTCACACCCTCGGCGCGCTGCAGATTGTCATCACCGACAATGCCTGGAACAAGCTGAACGAGGAGCAGCAGGGCTGGGTCATGGAGGCTGCCAAGGCTGCTTCCCAGACCTGCCGTGAGAAGGTCGCCGAGATCGAGCAGAAGACCTTCGACCAGCTCAAGGAAGACGGCGCCACCGTCATCCCCGTGGAAGACAAGGGCCCCTGGATTGAGGCTTGCCAGCCCACCATCAAGGCCAACACCGAGAAGCTGGCCGACCTGTACCAGCAGCTCGTCGACATGGGCAAGTAATTCAAACCTTACAAAAGCCTGAGGGGCGCAGGGGAAGTCCCCTGCGCCCCTTTTTTCTCTTGCTGAAAAGCAACATCAACGTTTCCGCAGGAACGTAAAGAAAGGGGCTTGTCAATGCCTGCACTTTTCCGCACCCTTGAGAAGATCAAGCCGGTGTACGACTGGACCTACAAGGTCCTGATGTTCATTTGCAAGCTGCTGCTCATCGGCGATATCGTCATTACCGCATGGGCGGTTGCCGGGCGTTATATCCCGTTCATCAGCGATCCCCACTGGAGTGAGGAGATCGTGCTGACGCTGATGGTTTATATGGCGGTTCTCTCCGCCACCCTCGCCATCCGCCGCGGCGCACACATCCGCATGACCGCCTTTGACTCCTATCTGCCGAAAAAGACGCTGCTCGTGTCCGATATCCTGGCGGACATCGCGGTGATGGTCCTCGGCGTCGTGCTGGTCTACTACGGCGTCAAGTTCTGCAACTCCCCGCTGAGCCTTCGCGGCAAGTACGCGTCTCTTCCCCTGAGCAAGTTCTGGCAGTACCTGCCGATCCCCGTGGCGGGCGCCGGTATGATTATCTTCGAGTTGGAGCAGGTTTTCCAGCACATCGAAGCACTCTATCTTGAAAACAAGAAAAAGGAGGCAGCCTGATTATGTCCGGTGAAGCTTTATCGACGCTTGTCCTGCTGGGCAGCTTTTTCGTCATGATTATGCTCCGCTTCCCCATCGCCTATTCCGTCGGCATCTCGACGGTGCTGTGCATGGCCTCCATGGGTCAGAACCTCGTCACCCTGCCGCAGCAGATGGTCAAGGGCGTGTGGTCCTTCTCCCTGATGGCGGTTCCCTTCTTCATCACCATGGGCGTGCTGATGGGCACCGGCGGCATCTCCGACAAGCTGATCGCGCTGGCAAACTCTCTGGTCGGCTGGATGCGCGGCGGCCTTGCGATGGTGAACATCGTCGCCTCCTATTTCTTCGGCGGCATCTCCGGCTCCGCCTCGGCGGACACGGCCTCCCTCGGCTCCATCCTCATCCCCATGATGGTCGATCAGGGCTATGACCCGGACTTCTCCACCGCCGTCACCATCACCTCCTCGTGTGAGGGCCTGCTCGTCCCGCCGAGCCATAACATGGTCATCTACGCCACCACTGCGGGCGGCGTGTCCGTGGGCGCGCTGTTCATGGCGGGCTACCTGCCCGGCGCCATCCTCGCCATCGCGCTGATGGTCGGCTCCTACATCCTCTCCGTCAAGCACAACTATCCCAAGGGCGAGCCGTTCTCTCTCATGAACTTCATCAAGCAGCTCGGCAAGTCCATCTGGGCGCTGCTGGCCGTGCTGATCGTGGTCGTCGGCGTTGTGGGCGGCGTTTTCACCGCCACCGAGTCCGCCGCTATCGCGGTTATCTACTCCCTGTTCGTCTCCGTGTTCATCTACAAGGGACTTGACTGGAAGGGCGTCTGGAAGAGCCTCGAGCAGTGCATTGACACGCTCGCCATCGTGCTGATCCTCATCGCCATGAGCGCGGCCTTCGGCAACTGCCTGACCCTCCTGCACGTGCCCGCCAAGGCGGCGACCTTCATCACCACCATCTCCTCGAATCCCGTCGTCGTCATCATCCTGCTGAACGTCATCCTGCTCCTGCTGGGCATGATCATGGACATGGCGCCCATCATCCTGATCGCCACGCCCATTCTGCTGCCCGTGGCACAGAGCGTCGGCCTGCACCCGATCCAGTTCGGCATCATGATGGTGCTCAACTGCGGCATCGGCCTGCTGACCCCGCCTGTCGGCGCGGTGCTGTTCATCGGCTCCGCCGTGGCTAAGCGCCCGATGGAGAAGGTCGTCAAGGCGACCATGCCGTTCTATCTCTGCATGATCGTCGCCCTGCTGCTCATCTCATTCATTCCGTCCATCAGCCTTTGGCTGCCGCGTCTCACCGGCGCGCTCGCGTGAGGTAGCCTATGTTTGTGGAAAATAAAAACATCCCTACCACCGATCTCGGCGGCGGGGTCGTACGCAAGGTACTGGCCTACAGCAAAAATCTCATGACCGTGGAGCTGCGCTTTGAAAAGGGCGCTGTCGGCGCTCCGCACTCCCACCCGCACGAGCAGATCGGCTATATCATCTCCGGCAAGCTCGTATATCAGGAGGAGGGGCAAGAGGACAAGATCCTCGGCACCGGCGACACCTATTACGTCGCGCCGAACGTGGTGCACGGCGTGCAGATCCTGGAGGAGACCAAGCTTCTGGACATCTTTACGCCTATGCGGGAAGACTTTGTGTAATCAGCTTTGTACAAAAAAGGGGCCGCCCCAGAACGGAAAGACCGTTTTGAAGCGGCCTCTTTGCTATCACAGGAGAAGCATATGAAATATGATTTTACCACCGTCCTCGACCGCCGGGGTCAGGACTGCATCGCCGCAAACCGCATCCCCTTTGAGGGCGTCGCGGTGGATTCGGGCTTCGATGTCATCCCCATGTGGATCGCGGACATGTCCTTTCCGACCGCGCCGCCGATCCTGGAGGCGATCCGGAAGCGCCTCGAGATGCCGAACTTCGGCTACTTCACGCTGACGGAGGCGTATTACGACAGTATCATCCGCTGGCACCAAACCCGAAACGCCGTGACCGGCCTGGAGCCGGCGCATATCGGCTATGAAAACGGCGTGCTCGGCGGCCTGAGCTCCGCCCTGCAGTGTTTCACCGCGCCGGGTGACAAGATCCTCGTCCACTCGCCGACCTATGTGGGCTTTACCCACACCTTCGACGATGCGGGCCGCGTTGCCGTTCACTCGCCCCTCGTGCGGGACGGGGAAGGCGTCTGGCGCATGGACTATGCCGACATGGAGCAAAAGATCAGGGAGAACAAAATCCACTTTGCCGTCTTCTGCTCGCCCCACAATCCCTGCGGCAGGGTCTGGGAGCGCTGGGAGATCGAAAAGGCCATGGAGGTCTACGCCGCCCATGACTGCCTCGTTTTCTCGGATGAAATCTGGTCGGACATCATCATGCCCGGTTATCATCACATCCCCACCCAGTCGGTCAGCGAGGACGCGAAAAACCGCACCATCGCCCTCTACGCTCCCAGCAAAACCTTCTCCCTCGCGGGCCTCGTCGGGTCGTATCATGTGATCTATAACCCGTACCTGCGCGACCGCATGCAGCGCCGCGCGGCCCTGACGCATTATAACGAGCCGAACGTCCTCTCCATGCACGCCCTGATCGGCGGCTATCGGGACAGCGGCGACTGGGCGGATGAGATGATCCGCGTCGTCGACGAAAACCTGGAATACGCCTGCTCTTTCATAAAAGAACACTTCGCGGGCGTGAGGGTCATGCGCCCCCAGGGGACCTACATGCTCTTTCTCGACTGCGGAGACTGGTGCAGGGCGCACGGCGTCTCGATCAAAGAGCTGCAGGAGCGCGGCGTCCGCTGCGGGGTCATCTGGCAGAACGGCGAATTTTTCTTCCTGCCGGACAGCATCCGCATGAACCTCGCCCTGCCGAAGTCCAGACTCGTCGAGGCGATGGAGAGATTGAAAAAATACGTGTTTATATGAAAACGGCAAAGAGCCCGGATCGTGCGATCCGGGCTCTTTGCCGTATTGGCTTTTATGAAACCAATTACTTGATGCCGTACTTCTTGTTGAACTTGTCCACACGGCCGCTGGTGTCGACCAGCTTCTGCTTGCCGGTGTAGAAGGGGTGGCACTTGGAGCAGATTTCAACCGTGATGTCCTTCTTGGTGGAGCCGGTCTCGATGACGGCGCCGCAGGCGCAGCGGATGGTGGTCTGCTGGTAATTGGGATGGATGCCAGACTTCATATCATTTTTCTCCTCAATCTCAGGCTGTCTTGATTGTGTCGGAAAACATAGTTACAAGACGCGACAAGTATAATACCACAGCCGGACGCGCTTTGCAAGGGCTTTTGCAAGGGAAACGGCGAAAAAGTTTTCGATTAAATTCCCATGCGCCGCAGATCGCGCTGCGACGCATGAAAGCACAAGCGCATGGGATTCGGTTGCCTCGTCAGAGGCAAGAATCACGCGCTTGAATCAAAATTTTTTCTGTGAAGCAAAGTTTTTATAGAAAAACCTATTGACATACCGGGGATATGGGAGTATAGTAAACCCATCTTTAAGATAGATTTTAGGGAACGAAAGGACTTGCCATCTATGACCATATACGCAGACAACGCGGCCACCACGAAAATGAGCCGCGCCGCCATCGCCGCCATGCTCCCCTGTATGGAGGCGGACTTCGGCAACCCCTCCAGCCTCTACACCCTCGGACAGCGGGCAAAGGAGATCGTGGAGCAGGCCCGCGCCGATGTCGCCGCCGTAATCAACGCCGCGCCGCGTGAGATCCTCTTTACCTCCGGCGGCAGCGAGGCCGACAACCAGGCCATCCGCTCCGCCGTGGAGCTCGGGCGCAGAACAGGGAAAATGCACATCATTTCCACGGCCTTTGAGCACCACGCTGTGCTGCATACGCTGAAAAAGCTTGAGCAGGAGGGCTTCGCGGTGACGCTGCTCGACGTGCATGAGGACGGGCTTGTCCGCACCGGGGAGTTGGAGGCCGCCATCCGGGACGACACCTGTCTTGTGACGGTGATGTTTGCAAACAACGAGATCGGCACTATCCAGCCCATCCGGGAGATCGGCCGGATCTGCCGGGAGCGCGGCGTCCTCTTCCACACGGACGCGGTGCAGGCCATGGGGCATCTGCCCATCGATGTGCAGGCGGACAACATCGACCTGCTCTCCGCCTCCGCCCATAAATTTCACGGGCCGAAGGGCGTGGGCTTCCTGTACGCGCGCAAGGGCATACGCCTCACAAACCTCATCGAGGGCGGTGCACAGGAGCGCGGCAGGCGGGCCGGAACGGAAAACGTCCCCGCCATCGCCGGCATGGCGGCGGCGCTGAAGGAGTCCGCGGCGGGCATGGAAAAAAACGCGGCGCACATGCGCGCCCTGCGCGACAGGCTGATCCGCGGCATTGGGGAGATCCCGCACTCCGCCCTGAACGGCGACGCGCACATGCGCCTGCCCGGCAATGTGAACTTCTGCTTTGAGGGCATCGAGGGCGAGTCCCTCCTGCTCCTGCTGGACGACCGGGGCATCTCGGCCTCCTCCGGCAGCGCCTGTACCTCCGGCTCCCTGGACCCGAGCCATGTGCTGCTCGCCATCGGGCGCGTGCACGATGTGGCCCACGGGTCGCTCCGCCTCAGCATCGGGGAGGACACGACCGAGGAAGAGGTCGATTACATCATTCAGAACGTGAAGGAAGTTGTGGAATACCTGCGCGGCTTCTCGCCGGTGTGGCGGGATCTCATGAGCGGCAAAAGCAGCTTCATACTCTAAGGAGGATCAAAACATGGCACTTTACAGCGAAAAAGTGATGGACCACTTTCGCAACCCGCGCAACGTCGGCGTGATCGAGAACGCGGACGGCGTCGGCGAGGTGGGCAACGCCAAGTGCGGCGACATCATGAAGATGTATCTGAAAATTGACGACGACTGTATTACCGACGTGAAGTTTGAGACCTTTGGCTGCGGCAGCGCCATCGCGTCCAGTTCCATGGCGACGGAGCTCATCAAGGGAAAGCCCGTGTCTGATGCCATGCAGCTGACAAACAAAGCCGTGGCCGAGGCGCTGGACGGTCTGCCCGATTACAAAATGCACTGCAGCGTCCTCGCGGAGGAGGCCATTCAGTCGGCCCTCGAGGACTACTATCGGAAGCACCCGGAGAAACGCCCGGAGGCGTAGGCGGCTTCCTGTACAGCTCCCCTTAGGCAGGGGAGTCAATAAGGAAAGGAAGGTTTATCATGTCCAATATCTATAAAGGTACCCTGGGCCTCATCGGCAACACCCCGCTGGTGGAGGTCGTGAATCTGGAAAAGGAATTCGGACTGGAGGCAAGGCTCCTGGTCAAGCTGGAATACTTAAACCCCGCCGGCAGCGTCAAGGACAGGATCGCCAAGGCGATGATCGAGGACGCGGAGGAAAAGGGCCTTTTGAAGGCGGGCTCCGTCATCATCGAGCCCACCTCCGGCAATACCGGCATCGGCCTTGCCGCCATCGCGGCGTCCAAGGGCTACCGCGTTATCCTCACCATGCCCGAGACCATGAGCGTCGAGCGCCGCAACATCCTCAAGGCCTACGGGGCTGAGCTGGTGCTCACCGAGGGGGCGAAGGGCATGAAGGGCGCCATCGCCAAAGCCGAGGAGCTGGCGGCGGAGCTGCCGGACAGCTTCATCCCCGGCCAGTTTGTGAACCCTGCAAACCCCGCGATCCACAAGGCCACCACCGGCCCGGAGATCTGGCGCGACACGGACGGGGAAGTGGACGTCTTCATCGCGGGCGTCGGCACCGGCGGCACCGTGACCGGCACCGGCGAATACCTCAAAGAGCAGAAGCCCGGCGTGGAGGTCGTGGCGGTAGAGCCCGCCGATTCCCCCGTCCTCTCCGAGGGGCGTGCGGGCGGCCACAAGATTCAGGGCATCGGCGCGGGCTTCGTGCCGCAGGTGCTGAACACCAAGGTCTATGACAGGGTGTTCCCCGTAAAGAACGAGGAAGCCTTCGCCGCGGCGAAGCTCCTGGCAAAGAAGGAGGGCATCTCCGTCGGTATCTCCTCGGGCGCTGCCCTGCACGCGGGCATCGAGCTTGCGAAGAAGCCGGAGAACAGGGGCAAGACCATCGTGGCCCTGCTCCCGGACAGCGGCGACCGCTATTATTCCACGCCGCTTTTTGCCGACTGAGCAAAGACATTTTGCGCAAAGCTTGTCGTTATTGTACGTCTTGCCGCAACCGTATGCCATGGCGCGGGCTGCGTGGATGCGCCCCCCATTCTTTCTTTTTGGCTCTTGCCCAAAAAGAAAGAACGCGCCGCGCCTCGGGAAAACTGCACTCTGCTCCCTCCTTCCTCTTCTCCGAAACGAACCCGCTCCGCTGGGCTTCGTTTCGGTGGGACAGTGAAAGAAAAAGGCCGCTGAGACGCGATTACCGTTTTCGCGTATCAGTGGCCTTTCCTCTCGCGGCAAGCACGTTTTCGCAGATCGGGTCGCAAGGACGATACGCTCTCGCGCAGCCGTCCGCGCTCGGCGCTGCCTGGGTCCGTGCCGAACATTTGTCGTATGATAATAGATAAGCTTGTCTTAAAACATATATGTATGCAAAATCATAGGGTCGATCCCCAGATCGACCCGCCGAAAACCGCAGAATGCTGCGAAACGGCGGGCCGATGAGGGCATCGGCCCCTACGGCGTACATCTCTATGCAGGAGTTGTCTTATTTTGAGACAGCTCCCTATATTTTTGCCTTTACGCCTCGTCGATCTGCTCCAGGTGGAGCTGGAAGGCGGGATAATCTCCCATGAGCTGGGGCAGGGTGTACCCGCCGCGCATCAGCGCCGCGCCGGAGAAAACGCTGCCGTCCTCCGCGGCCCGGTAGAGCTTGTCCGGGTTCAGCCCCTTCAGGTGCAGATGCACCAGGGGGGCGTTCGCCTGCGGGTGGCGGATGACCGCATTGAGCAGAGCCTTTTTCCCATCCGGGCTGGCAAACTGCCAGGCCACGCAGACGCGGTCCTTCGCCGCGTCGGTGAGGCGGAAGCAGAGCCCGCCGTGTATGAGCTCCTCGTCCGCGTGAAATTGGGCGATCTGTCGGCGAATCTCCTGCTTTTCCTCCTCCGTCAGCTTCGCGGGGTCAAGCTCGTAGCCGAACGCGCCCGACATGGCCACAACGCCGCGTGTGCGCAGGGGCGTCGTGCGACCCGTCTGGTGGTTGGGCACGGCCGAAACGTGCGCGCCCATCGTGCACACCGGGTAGCCGTAGGAGCTGCCGCTCTGGATCTCCAGCCGCTCGATGGCGTCCGTATCGTCCGAGCACCAGATCTGCGGCTCATAGTACAGCATGCCCGCGTCGAAGCGGCCGCCGCCCCCGGCGCAGCCCTCGAAGAGAATGTGGGGGAATTCCGTCGTCAGCCGGTCGAGAAGGCTGTAAACGCCCAGCACATAGCGGTGCCCCAGCTCGCCCTGGCGGGAGGCGTCAAGCTGCGCGGAGTAAAGGTCGGAAACGGGGCGGTTGAAATCCCACTTGACATAGCGGATGTTGTTTTCCCGGAACAGCGTCGAGAGCGCCTGATAGAGATATTCCCGCACGTCCGCCCGGCTCATGTCCAGCACAAGCTGGTTTCTCGCCATCATCGGCGGGCGGCCCGGCGCGCGGAGCGCCCAGTCGGGGTGCGCGCGGAAGAGGTCGGAATCCTCGTTGACCATTTCCGGCTCCACCCAGATGCCAAACTCCAAACCGAGGGCGTTGATCTGCCCGATCAGCCCGCCGAGCCCGTTCGGGAGCTTTTCCCGGTCGACGACCCAATCGCCGAGACCGGCGTTGTCATCCCGGCGGCCCTTGAACCAGCCGTCGTCCAGCACGAAAAGCTCCACGCCCAGCGCTGCCGCCTCTTTGGCGAGGGAGAGGATCTTGTCCTCGTTGAGGTCAAAATAGCAGGCCTCCCAGCTGTTGAGCAGAACGGGCCTCGGTTTGTTTTTATACTCCCCGCGGCAGATGTTCTGACGGATCAGCCGGTGATAGAGCTGGCTCAGCCGGGCGAGACCGTCCGCGCAGGCGAGCAGCGCCTCCGGGGTAAAGAAGCTCTCCCCGGGATTGAGCTGCCAGCGAAACTGCGTGTCGCTCACGCCCATGACGGCGCGCACGCTGCCGCACTGGTCCATCTGGACCTCTGCCTTGAAGCTGCCTGAATAGGCCAGCATCATCCCGCAGCAGAGGCCGTGATCCTCGGTGGCGTCCCGCTCGCAGAGGATGACAAAGGGGTTTTGATGGTGGCTCGACATGCCGCGCTCGGAGCCGATGACCCTTGTGCCGTGGTTGAGCGGGCAGCGCTCCGGCTGGCGCTCCATGCAGTGGCGGCCGTGGAAGTTGATGAGATCCCAATTGCCGAAGGGGAGATCGAGACAGACGGAGGCGGCCTTTTCCAGCACGAAGGCGCTGTCGCCGTCGCTGAAAATCTCGGCGGCGCGGGTGATCACGTCGAGCTTTTCAAACACCCCGTAATAAAGGCGCAAACCAAGCCCCGTGACGCCGTCGCGCAGGGTCACGATCAGGCTCTCCGCCTCGCCGCCGTTATCGTAGGCGGCGGGAAGCCCCGGGAGCGCGTATTTGCCGGGGCGTATCTCGTGCGAGACATAGCGCAGCTCCGCGCAGCGGCTGCCGTCCGGGTTGACCGCGCCGATGCTGTGCACGCGGTAGTCCCCGACGCCGAAGGAGCTGTACTCCTGCCCGAGGGTGTCCAGCGAGAAGGTCCGGTCGCGGCGCTCGGCATAGGGGTTGCCGGAGAAGCCGCGGTCATAATGACGCAGCATATAGGACATGTCCGCGCCGTCGATGCGCGCTCCGTAATACAGATGCTCCAGATAGCCCGCGCGGTCGATTTTCATCTGATAGCTTGTGGATAAGGTCTCCAGCGTCAGGAGACCTTTGGCTTCGTCAAAGCAAATGCTCATGTCATTTGTCCTCTTTTTTCACTCAATTCCGGGGCGGAGGCGTCTTCCCTGCGCCGCCGACTGCAGCCATTATACAGGATTAGCCCGGAAAAGCAAGCGTCTGAGGCATGTATGGGCGTTGACAAGAAGCCGGAGGCTGTAATACAATACGGATAGACTTTTCGGCTTTACAACGCAATCATATACAGGGAGGAAAAGCACATGAAAAAATACAAACGCATCGGCGTGCTGACCAGCGGCGGCGACGCCCCCGGCATGAACGCCGCCGTGCGCGCCGTCACCAGAACGGCGCTCGCCAACGGGATCGAGTGCGTCGGCATCCGCAGGGGCTGGCAGGGCCTGATCACAAGCGACTTCGTCGTCCTCACCCGTGAGAGTGTGGGCCATATCCTCTCGCGCGGCGGCACGATTCTCTACACCGCGCGCAGCGACGATTTCCTGAACGAAAAGGGCAGACAGCGTGCGGTGAACACCTGCAAGATGCTGGGGCTGGACGGCGTTGTCGCCATCGGCGGCGACGGCACCTTCCGCGGTGCGCTGGAGCTTTCGCGCCTCGGCGTCCCCGTGGTGGGCATCCCCGCCACCATCGACAACGATGTCGGCTGCACCAACTACACCATCGGCTTTGACACCGCCTGCAACACCGCCATTGAGTGCATCGACCGCCTGCGCGACACCATGCAGTCACACGAGCGCTGCTCCGTCGTGGAGGTCATGGGCCGCAACGCGGGCTTCCTCGCCCTCTATGTCGGCATCGCCGTCGGCGCCACGGCGGTGCTCGTGCCGGAGCATGAGTTGAACTTCCAGCGGGACGTCGTGGAGCGCATCCAGGGCTCCCGCCTCGCCGGCAACACCCACTTCATGATCGTCGTGGCCGAGGGCGCGGGCAGCGCCATGGAGCTCGGCAAGCAGATCAAGGAGGCCGTCGGCATGGAGCCGCGCGTCACGGTGCTCGGCCACATCCAGCGCGGCGGCTCCCCCAACGCCAGAGACCGCGAGACCGCGACCCGCATGGGCTACTATGCGGTCAAGTCCTTCGTGGAGGGGCGCGGCAACTGCATCATCGGCACGAAGGAGGGCGGCATTGTCGAAATCCCCATTGAGGAAGCCCTCACCATGAAAAAGCACCTGCAGATGGATCGCTATGAGATCATGGAGGCCATGCAGTTCGGCGGCACGATCAACAAGACATGAAAAATCACAGCCCGGCGGGATGCTTTTCCCGCCGGGCCGTTTGCACGCCGTTCAATACTTCTTGCTGAGAATGAGATAGGAAAAATAGTAAGCCCCGACCAGCAGACACACAGAATAGGCGAGCACCAGCTGCACGGTCTCCTGCTTCATGACCATGGCGGTAACACAGGCTATCCCCTCCGCCAATACGGTGATGTATCCGGCCCAGGACCAGCTTTTCATCCGCAGGAAACGGTTGCGCTCGTCGCTGACCTCGGTGTCGATCTTCTCCCGGTAGGCGGCGTCGCGCCGGTATCGCAGGTTCCGCGCGATTTGCAGCGCGCCCACAGCGATCAGGGCCCCGCCCATCCCGGCGTACAGGGAGGAGTCCAGCACCTCCGTGACGGAAAGCACCAGCAGCACCGCGCCCAGGATGACCCAGAATACGCTCAGAAACAGTCTCTTGTTATCGCACATGTTCATTCCTCCTCAAAGATAAAAACCTCTTCGATCGTCATGCCGAAAAACTTCGCGATTTTGTGGGCCAGCAGGATCGAGGGGTTGTAGCGCCCGTTTTCAAGCGAGCTGATCGTCTGCCGTGATACCCCCATGTGTTTTGCGAAATCCTCCTGCCGGATGCCCTTCGCGCTGCGTATCTCTTCGATCCGGTTTTTCAAGCCATCACCTCCATGTAAAGTTTCCTTTACAATCTGAGTATAACACGGAAGAAACTGAATGTCAAGCAAACTTTACATCATGCCCGCCTTGACACGCATCGGGGCGCATGGTAGCATAGGACAGGGAGAACACCAAAAGGGGGTGAGACAGATGCACTTTGTTGAAGCGAAAACGCTTTTATCCGGCCGCAACGGCATGAATCTGTATCGCGGCTGCACCCACGGCTGCGTCTACTGCGACAGCCGCAGCGCGTGCTATCGCTTCACCCATCCCTTTGAGGACGTGGAGGTCAAGCGCAACGCGCCGGAGCTTTTGGAGCGAGCTTTGCAGTCGCGGCGAAAAAAGGCCGTGATCTCCACCGGCTCCATGAGCGACCCCTACCAGCCCTGCGAGCGGGAGCTGCGCCTGACCCGCCGCTGCCTGGAGCTTATCGAACGCTATGGCTTCGGGGCCTCGGTCATCACCAAATCCGATCTCGTGCTGCGGGATCTGGAGCTCTTTGACAGCATCAACCGGCGGGCAAAAAGCGTCCTGCAAATGACCCTCACCATTGCCGACGATTCTCTCAGCCGTCTGCTCGAACCGAACGTCTGCACCACATCCAGACGCTATGAGGTGCTGAAAGCATTTCAGAAGCGCGGTATCCCTACCGTCGTGTGGATGACGCCGCTGCTGCCCTTTCTCACCGACACGGAGGAGAACGTGCGCGCGATCCTGGACTGCTGCTTCGACGCCGGGGTGAAGGGCGTCGTCTGCTTTGACGCCGGGGTGACGCTCCGCGAGGGCGACCGGGAGTATTATTATCGCGCGCTCGACCGGCATTTCCCGGGCCTGAGCGAGCGGTATCGAAAAAGCTACGGCAATGCCTATGAGGTCAACAGCCCGAAGCGGGAGACCCTGATGCGCCTTTTCCACACGGAATGCGAAAGACGCGGCGTCCTGCACGACCCGGACGCCTGCTTTCGCTATATCGCCGCCCTGCCGGAACGGGAAGCGCAGCTCTCGCTGTTCGGGTAAGCGCAGGAGGAGCGCCGGATTCAGGCTTTCCTTTTGCCGCGCTTTCTGGTATGATACAATGTATGTCCGAAATATGACCCTGCAAATAGAGGAGGAAAAATACGATGAGAACAATCAAACGGATTCCGGTCATGCTACTCCTGCTGACGATGGTTTTCGGACTGCTGACACCGGGGGCATGGGCGTCGGCGGCGGAAAGCCCCGCGCCCCAGGCCGAGGATGACAGCCCCGCGGAGCAGACGGGTCTTGACGGCTGGACGGAGGGCTCGGAGGTTCTGGCCTCTCTCATGCGCTTTGTGCGGGAGAGTGTGGACGAAAGCTCCGAAAACTATGTCCCGCCTGAGGATCGCATCGCGGTCTTCGACATGGACGGAACCCTCTATGGCGAGCGCTTCCCGACCTATTTCAACGACTGGCTCTTTATTCAGTATGCCTTGTATAACGCAGACCATATCGCGCCGGAGATTTTGCAGGACTTTGCCAGACAGTGGGAGGACAAAGTGCTGCGTGGTATTGCGATGCCGAACTTTGACGCGGAGGAGCGCTTCTACGGCCCGCAGCTCTATGAGGGGCTGACGCTTGCGGAGTACAAGGACGTGGTGCGCGCCTTCAAGAAGCTGCCCTGCTTCGGCTTTGAGGGCATGACCTATGGCGAGGCGTTTTTTAAGCCCATGCTCTCGGTCGTCAAATACCTCTACGACAACGGCTACACCCTCTATGTCAACAGCGCCACTTACCGCGACGCGGTGCGTACCATCATGGAGGGGACGCTGGACCGCTACATCCCACTCAATCATGTGATCGGGACGGATCTGCTCTTCAAGACCACCGGCCAGGGCGACACGGACAGCATCGACTACACCATGCAGCCGGACGAGGACGTGGTGATCGCCGGTGAGCTCTTTGTCAAGAACCTCAAGGTCAACAAGGTCTTTGCCATGGAGCGCGAGATCGGCAAGAAGCCCATCCTGGCCTTCGGCAATTCCAGCGGCGACTTTGCCATGGCCAACGCCGCCCTGCAGAACAAGAACTACCATGGCGAGGCCTATATGCTCCTGTGCGACAATACGGAGCTGGACTACGGCGATGTGCAGAAGGCGGAGCGTTTTGCCACCGAATGTGACGCGGCGGGCTTCCACACCATCTCCATGCGCGACGACTTTGTGACCATTTACGGAGACGGCGTGCGCATGGTCCCGGTGGAACTCGAAGAGCAGCAGATCCTGCTCCCGGCGGCATAAGGAAAGCTGAAGCGATCATCCGAAGCAGGGCTTTTTCAGCTTGCGACAGTCTCTTCTTTTTCGGTCAAGGATTGACGATCGTCGACCACCGTTGACGAACGTCGACGAAAATGACCAATACTAACTATCAACAATCAACGATCAACAATCAACAGTCAATAATCAGAAATCAACAATCAAAAATCAACTCCAGCTCTCAGCACGAACGCAAGCAGAACCTCTCACGCGCGTCTGCGACCGGTGTGAGCTTGCTGAAAGACATGTCGCAAGGAGGAAAGCAATGATGCCGTGCTCTGTTGGCTTAAACCGAAAAAGGCTGATCCCGGCCCTGGTTCTGTTGATCCTCTGCCTGCTCTTTTCTGCGCCGTCTTCCGCCTGGGCGCTGGATGAAAAGCAGCTGAGCGTGGAGGTCAAATTCCTGCTGGATTCCGACCGTGTCCTGACAGACGAGCGGCTTTTGACGGAGGACATGCTGGCCCTGATCGGCGCGGAGCCGGAGTACCGGAAAATCAGCGCCATCTATCTCGAAACCCCTGCGCGCTCGTTCGACAGCGAGGGCTGGGTCAACCGTATCCGCTTAAAGGAAAACAAGAAAAAGTTTGAGCGCACCTACAAAAAGCGCTATCCTCTCTCCGGGGACGACTGGGAGGCTGTGCGCGCGGCGCTTTCGCGTGCGGAGGCGGACGGCTTTGACTTTTCCGACAAGGCCGTTTCCGCAGAGCTCGACTGGGGCTATTCGACCATGACGCTGAGCGTGTCCACAGAGTCAAGCGGCAAGTATAAGGATTACCGGAGCCTGTCCAGTTTCAGCACGGAGGACGCTGTTGCCTTTCTGAAAAGCGCCATGCCGGAGGCGGAGCTGAACTGGCATGAAGCGCAGTGGGGCGCCAGGATGCTCGATCAGGCGCAGATGCTCGGGCCGTTTGAGACGCAGAGAATCCAGGGAAGCTGGCAGGGCGCGGATGTGCAGATCGATATCTGCCCGATGCGGGACGGCTATGTGACAGAGCTCTCCCTCAAGCTTGACGGGCTTGCCCCCGCCTCCGCCCTGCGGGAGCGGATGCGCGCCCTGCTGGAGGAAAAGGGGCTTCTCCTGCCTGTCGATTCGCTGAAAACGCAGATGATTCTGGATGAGTATCTCAGCCCGCAGACGACGGACAGCGCCGCCCCAAAAGCCGCGGCACAGCAGCCTGATGCGGGCGCATCAACATGACAAGGGCAGGAGCCGCGGCTCCTGCCCTTGTCTTATGTGTATGACGGTTTTTGTCGGGAATCAGCGGGCGGTGCGGCGGCGCTGCAGCTCGGAGACCACGATCGCGCAGGAGCTGTCGCCGGTGATGTTGACGGCGGTGCGGCCCATGTCGAAGATGCGGTCCACGCCGGCGACCAGAGCAATGCCCTCGACCGGCAGGCCGACGGACTGCAGCACCATGGCCAGCATGACCATGCCGGCGCCGGGGACGCCCGCGGTGCCGATGGAGGCGAGCGTTGCGGTCAGAACGATGGTGAGCATCTGCGAGACCGTGAGCTCAATGCCGAAGCAGGAAGCGATGAAAATGCAGCATACGCCCTGGTAAATGGCAGTACCGTCCATGTTGATGGTAGCGCCGAGCGGGAGGACGAAGGAGGTGACCTCCTTATCCGCGCCGAGATTCTGCACGCATTTCATGTTCAGCGGCAGCGTACCGACAGAGGAGGCGGAAGAGAAGGCCAGCACAATGGCCGGCATCATGCCCTTGAAAAACTTGATGGGACTCATATGCCCCAGGCACTTGACCGAGAGGGAGTAGACAAGCACCGCGTGGAGGAAATAGCAGAAGTAGGCGATCAGCAGCACCTTGGCAAGCGACCCGAGCACCGACGGGCCGTTCTCCGCGACCACGGGGCACAGCAGACAGAACACACCGATAGGGGAGAGCTTCAGGATCATCTCCATGATCTTCATGCAGATGTCGTTGCAGATGTCGACTGCGGTGAATTCCATTTCCGTGCGCTCACGGATCAGGATCAGGGCGAAGCCGATGAACAGGGACGCCACAATGATCTGCAGCATGTTGGCGTTCACGAAGGGCGCAAAGAAGTTTGACGGGAAGATCCCCACCAGCGTATCCATGAAGTTGACGGAGGTTGCGGAGGGCGTGTAGCTCAGATCCGTGGTGGAGAGGACAGGGAAGATCCCCTTGGTCAGGTTGGCGATCAGCAGGCCGATCGTCACCGCGAAGGCGGTGGTGCAGAGGTAATACAGGATGGTCTGCCCGCCGATGGCGCCGACCTTCTTGATATCGCGCAGCGAGACAACGCCCGCCATGATGGAGAAGAAGACCAGCGGACACACGATCCATTTGATCAGGTTGAGAAAGATCGTGCCGAAGGGCTTGATGTACTTCGTCGCAATGGCGGCGTTGGACGTCAGAAGAATTCCGACGATGATCGCAAGCACCATCGCAATGAAAATCTGCGTGGAGAGTGCCAGTTTCTTTTTCATGGGATCAGCTTCCTTTCTGAATAGTATTCCGAAGATGTACACTATAAGAATACAATAACAGAAGCAAAATGTCCAGAATAAAATGAATGATGCACTGATAATTTGTTGAAAATGCGGAAAAGAAAACTGCAATTCGGCACGCAGACGACGAGAGCCGAAAAGAGTCGTGCGGCACTGATTCCTCATTGGACAGGAAAGAGCCGCTATGATACAATAACACCATGCTGAATCTGAAATGAGGGATTTCAATGGAATACAGGATCGAACATGATTCCATGGGCGAGGTCAAAGTGCCCGCCGGGAAATACTGGGGCGCGCAGACCCAGCGCAGCCGTGAAAACTTCCCCATCGGCGTGGGGATCGAAACCATGCCGCGGGAGATCACCAGCGCCTTCGGCATCCTAAAGCAGGCGGCGGCGCGGGCAAATCACGCGCTCAGGCCCGAGAAGATGACTGACGCCAAATGCGCCGTCATTGAACAGGCTGCCGCCGAGGTCGCAAGCGGCGCGCTGAACGAGCATTTTCCACTGGTGGTGTGGCAGACCGGCTCCGGCACCCAGTCCAATATGAACGCAAACGAGGTCATCGCAAACCGCGCAAACGAGCTCGCGGGTGAGCGCCTTTGCCATCCGAACGACGACGTGAATATGAGCCAGTCCTCCAACGATACCTTCCCCGCCGCCCTGCACATCGCGGCGGTGCTGAGTCTGGAGGACCGGCTTCTGCCCGCAGCGGAGGAACTGATCGAAACCTTCAAAGGACTTGAGGCAATGCATGAGGGCGTGGTCAAGTGCGGGCGCACCCATTTGCAGGACGCGGTGCCCATCGCCTTCTCCCAGGAGATCAGCGGCTGGCGGACCTCCCTCGAGCGAGATTGCGAAATGATCCGGCTTGCCCTGCAGCCGCTGTACGGGCTGGCCATCGGCGGAACTGCCGTGGGTACGGGACTGAACGCCCCTGCGGGCTTCGCGCAACGCGCCGCCGCCGAAATCGCGGCGCTGACCGGCAAGCCCTTTGTGACGGCAGGAAATAAGTTCCACGCGCTTTCCTCCCGGGACGAGCTGGTTTTCGCCCACGGCGCGGTCAAGGCTATGGCGTGCGACATGATGAAGATCGCAAACGATGTGCGCTGGCTTGCCTCCGGGCCCCGCTGCGGTCTCGGGGAGATCACGATTCCCGCAAACGAGCCCGGCAGCTCCATTATGCCCGGCAAGGTAAACCCTACCCAGTGCGAACAGGTCACCATGGTGGCGGTGCAGGTCATGGGCAACGACACCGCCGTCGGTATCGCCGCCTCGCAGGGCAACTTCGAGCTGAACGTGTTCTTACCCGTCATCGCCTATAATTTCCTGCAATCGACCCGCCTGCTCTCGGAGTCCATCCGCGCCTTCAACGCAAACTGCGCCGTCGGCATCCGGGCGAACCGGGAGAAGATGCATCAGAACCTGCACAACTCCTTGATGCTTGTCACCGCACTGAACCCCTGTATCGGCTATGAGAATGCGGCGAAAACCGCGAAGCTTGCCTTGAGCGAAAACATCAGTCTGAAGGACGCCTGCGTAAAGCTGGGCTTTCTGACGACCGAGCGTTTTGACGAAGTCTTTCACCCGGAACAAATGATATAAAGGAGAAACAAGATGGATTACGCGAAGGAATCCCTGCGCCTGCACTACGAATGGAAGGGCAAGCTCGAAATGGTCAACCGCGCCGCGGTCGATTCCGCCGAGGCCCTGAGCCTTGCCTATACCCCCGGCGTCGCCGCGCCGTGCCTTGAGATTCAGAAGGACGTGGACAAGAGCTATGCGCTGACCCGCCGCTGGAACACCGTCGCCGTCGTCACCGACGGCAGCGCCGTGCTCGGCCTCGGCGACATCGGTCCCGAGGCGGGCATGCCCGTCATGGAGGGTAAGTGCGTTCTCTTCAAGGCCTTCGGCGATGTGGACGCGATCCCCCTGTGCGTCAGAAGCCACGACGTGGACGAGATCGTCAACACCGTACGCCTGCTCGCGGGCAGCTTCGGCGGCGTGAACCTCGAGGATATCTCCGCGCCCCGCTGCTTTGAAATCGAGCGCAGACTCAAGGAGTGCTGCGACATCCCCATCTTCCACGACGATCAGCACGGCACTGCCGTCATTACCCTGGCGGGCCTGACCAACGCCCTCAGGCTCGTGGGCAAGGAGCTCAGCGAGGTCCGCATCGTCCTCAACGGCGCGGGCGCTGCGGCGACCGCCATCACCAGGCTCCTCATCACGGCGGGCGCTTCCGACGTGACTCTCTGCGACCGCTGCGGCGCGATCTGGAACGGCCGCGCCGACCACATGAACCCCGCCAAGCAGGAAATCGCGGAGATCACCAATCCCCAGCTCCGCAAGGGAAGCCTTTTGGAAGTGATCCGGGGCGCGGACGTGTTCATCGGCGTCTCCGCTCCCGGCGCGGTGACCACCGATATGGTGAAGACCATGAACCGCGACGCGATCATCTTTGCCTGCGCCAATCCCACGCCGGAAATCTTCCCTGAGGACGCCAGGGCGGGCGGCGCGGCGGTGGTCTGCACCGGGCGCTCCGACTACCCCAACCAGGTCAACAACGTCCTCTGCTTCCCCGGCATCTTCCGCGGCGCGCTGGACGTGCGCGCAAGTGACATCAACGACGCCATGAAGCTGGCTGCAGCTTCCGCCATCGCGGGGCTTGTGAGCGATGAAGAGCTCAGCGCCGATTATATCCTGCCCAAAGCCTTTGACCCGCGCGTGAAGGACGCGGTAGCCAGGGCGACCGCCGAGGCAGCCCGTGCCAGCGGTGTTGCAAGGATCTGAACCAGATTTTCAATTGAAAGATAGCATCAGATAAGCTATAAAAAACTGACAGCGGAGACCACTTCAACTGCGGTCTCCGCTGTTTTTGGTGCGCTGTCGCCAAAAAGCACAGGTCAGTTTTGTAAACAATGCCAAAACGGAAAGCGAGAATAAAATTTCTTGATAGGATACGCAAAAATCATGTATTGGACAAGGACAGAAAATTAGGATATTCTGTATTCAGCAAGAAAAAACGGGGAAATAAGAAATAATTACATGCGTATCGGCTTAACGCAGCAAGTCCCAAATCTGACCAGCTCGGCCGATCCCTCAGTCACAGCCTCGCGGGAGATCGGCTGTGACAGCTCCCTTTCGCAAAGGGAGCTTAGAAGCTGATTAAAGCCGATACCCATGAATAATTGTTTCCCCTTTTTCTTCCTTCGGAAGCTCTGCGGATTCGTCCAAGGGGCTTCCGCTATTTTGAAGATGCTGTTAAAGTGCTAAACCGCCCTGCCCCGCACATATACATGACCCAGAGAACGTGCGGCGGATTTTACGCCGCGCAGGGGAGTGGTGTGAGTGCGACAAAGCTTAGAGGAGCGGGCCTGCGATCTGGCCGTGTACATCATCGAAAAGCGGTGCACCGTCCGCGCCGCCGCAAAGAAATTCGGCGTATCAAAATCCACCGTACACAAGGATCTGACCGAGCGCCTGCCGCATGTGAATCCGGGGCTGTACCGGCAGGTGCGCGCGCTGCTGGATCTCAACAAGGCCGAGCGGCATATTCGCGGCGGCCTTGCCACCCGGCGCAAGTATAAGGGAGTCCGGACGGAAGAATAGACAACAAAACAGAGCCGTCTGAAGACGGCTCTAAAATTAACATAATATAGTTTACATAAATCTGTCAAGGAACCAGGTCAGCTCGTCGAATTTTTTCATGAGCTCGGCGGTGTGCAGATCTTCCTCGGCCAGCAGATCGACGCTGCTGCGGTTTTGCGCTTCCTGGATATCTGTCAGGCGCTTCTGGCCCTCTGTCATCAACTGGCCGTACAGCTTGCGGGAGTTGTCCAGCAGCGTCTGCACGGTGGCCTTCTGAAAGTCGCGGCTGCGGTTGTAGCCGTCCATGCTCGCGGCGATCTTGTGGATGAGCTCCTCTGTAAGGCTCGTGTGCCGGGGGTACAGACCGCGGCGGTAGTTCTCGACCACCGTCTCATAACGGCGGCAGGCGTTGGCGACCGCTTCATCCCAGGAGATGTAGAGCTTTTGCAGCGCGCCTTCGCCGACGGCCCTGACCGCGTCGAGCTTCCCACAAAGCTCCCGGAGCTTTGCAGCCATACTGTCCGCGTTTTCCTCGATGAGAAAGCCCGTGACGCCGTCCTCCACATCCTCTGCCGCGCAGCTTCCCGCAATCAGGACGCTTGCCAGCGAGCAGGCCGCCGCCTCGCGCACCACAAGGCCGTTGGTGTCGAAGGTGGAGGGGAAGAGAAAGAGATCAGCCCGGCAGTACCAGGCGCGGATGCGGCTGCGGTCATGGATGGGCTCGGAAAAGAAGACACGATCCGTGAGCCCCAGCTTTTTGGCATAGGCCACGATCTCCTCCTTGTCGTTGCCGCCTCCGACAAAGACCATGCGGAAATCCTGTCCCGCCTCGCGCAGACGCTGCAGCGCGTCGAGGATGATGCGGATACCCTTGTACCACATCATGCGCCCGACGAAGAGAAACACCGGTACGCCCGCGGGCAGATCGTAATCGCCGGTCACCTCCGCGATCAGGCTGTCCTCCGCCCGCCCCTTGGGAAAGTCCACGCCGTTCGGCATAACGAGATAATCGCCCTTGTAGCCCAGGGAGCGCAGATTTTCCCCCGCACCGTGGCTGACCGTCCATACCTCGTCGCAGGCGCTGATGTTCTCCGCGAGCAGGCGCTTGGCCTCCTCCTGCAGGAGCTTGCTGGAGATGGCGTTGGCGATGTCGATGTCAAACTTGGTGTGGTAGGTCATCACAATGGGCACGTTGATCCTGTCGCGCAGGGAGCGGGCCAGCATGGTGGAGGTGATGGGACAGTGGCTGTGAATGAGATCGAAGCCCTCCGCCATCAGCTTTTTCTGTACCTCCGGCGAGAAGGGAAAGCCCGCGTGATAGCCCACCATATTGGTCAGGTCCACGCTGGGATAGCGCAGCACGGGAAAAGCGAAAACCGAATCGTCGGCCCTGCTGTTGGCGGGCGTGACGACCGTGGCCTTTCCATGGCAGCGGGTGATGATATCGGCGTAGTTGGTGACGGCGTTGGCCACCCCGTCGATCTCCGGCGGGAAGGAATCGTTGACGAGACAGATGTTCAGGTTTTCAGACATGGTTTACTCCTTGCATGATACACCGGGCGAAGCGTGTACCCTCGCCCGGTTCACTTTTTAAAAATCAGGTGTCGCTGGCCTTGTCCTGCTTGACCGCGCCCGTGCGGTAAGCCTCCCGCAGCAGCTTGAGATCCTCGATCTGCGCGGCGATCTCGCGCCCGTCGTCGGTGTCGGCGATGGTGACGCGCTTTGCGTAGGTCTTGACCGGGATGATCCTGGACTCCATGTCGCGGTTATTGTGGATCATATCCTCGGCGGAGGCAAAGGGCTCGTGCTCCGAAAGATACATCAGGTGGGAGTTCGAGACCAGCGAATACCCCGCGATGCCCGTCACCGACTGATAGGCCTTGGACATGCCGCCGTCGATGATCAGGAGCTTTTCGGGCACCTTGATGGGGCTCTCCCCCTTGCGGATCTTCACGGGGATGTGGCCGTTCACGATCACGGCGTCGGGGTCTGTGATGCCGAACTCCTCCAGTACGCGCTCGCAGCCCTCGGCGTTGTAGGCCAGGGTGAAATAGGGATCGGAGGTCTCCTTGTGGGTCTTTTTGTCGGCAATGAAGTAGCGCTCAAAGGTGGCCATTTTGTCCTTGCCGAACAGGGGCGACTTGCTGCCGCACCAGAGATACCACATGAAGTCCGCGCCGCGCTGACGAAGCGACTTGTCCTTGGAGAAGCGGCCCTGGCGCACCAGCTCCTCGCAGCGGTCGAAGAGACTGCGGCCCCGACAGGCGACGCCGTAGATCTCCCGCTCCGTAAAGCTGCCGTCCGGCTCCATGGGGATACAGCCGTGGAACATGAGAACGCCGTTATAATAGCGGTACATCGCGCCCTTTTTATACAGGAAATCCACATGATGCTGCAGCTTTTCGCAGTTGAGAAAACTGAGCTGCAGGCCCTCCAGCACCCTCTGCTCCTCCGCCGTGAGGGCGTAGGGATCCTTCGGGTCGATGGTCGGAAAGCGCGTGTCCAGCAGGGGATATTCCTGCCCGTCGAGCGTCACGACGCCGCGCTCGAGATCCAGCTTGTCCAGCAGCAGGCGGTCCTCCATGCGATATTCGGGATGGGCCTTGGCGGTCTGGCCCTCGATCTTGAACTGGATGACGGCGATGGCCTTGTGCATCTTGGCGATCACTTCGTCATTCTGCGGGTCGGCGGCGTCCTGGGGTCCCTTCTTCGGCATGAAGAGGGTGCAGGGGTCGTCCGCGTAGGTTTCCAGGGCGAGCAGCGACAGCGGGCGCATGTTGATGCCGTAGCCGCCCTCCATGAAGTCATAGTTGTTGTAGCGCAGGCAGATGCGCACGGCGTTGGTAATGCAGCAGAGATTACCCGCCGCCGCGCCCATCCAGAGGATGTCGTGGTTGCCCCACTGAATGTCGATGTGGCGCTGCTTTTCCAGCTCGTCCATCACGAGATGGGGGCTGTCGCCGCGGTCGTAGATATCGCCCACCACATGCAGGCGGTCGATGACGGAGTCCTGCACCAGATGGCACATGGCGATGATGAAGCTGTCGGCGGCTTCGGTCTCGATAATGCTGTGGAGGATCTGCTCGAAATACTCCTCTTTGTTGAAGTCCTTGCTGCCGGTGGTCATCAGCTCGCTGATGATGTATTCGTATTCCTTGGGCAGGATGCGCCGCACCTTGGAGCGGGTATATTTGGAGGTGGTGATCTTGCAGATGGCAATGAGCTGCTTGAGCGTGATGGTGTACCACTCGGCATTCAATAGGCCGTGGTGGCGCATATGGCTCAGCTTGCGCTCGGGATAATAGATCAGGGTTGCCAGCGCGTCCCGGTCGGCGGTGGAGACGTAGTCGCCCAGCGCCTGGTCGATCTTGCGGCGCACGGAGCCTGAGGCGTTGCGCAGGATGTGGCGCAGGCCCTGATATTCGCCGTGAATGTCGCTGATATAGTGCTCAGTGCCCTTGGGGAGGTTCAGCACGGCGCTGAGGTTGATGATCTCGGTCGTGACCGCCTGGGTGTTGGGATAACTGCGGGAGAGCGTTTTGAGATAACGCAGCGTCTTTTCGTCAAATTTCATATCCGTCATGCCCCGCTCCTTTTTAAGATGTATTCGCTGAATTTTCCGCTTCTCAGTATAGCGTAGTTTTCCCCGTCCTGCAAGATTTGTTTGGGAAAAAGCGTGACAGATAGAAGCGTTTGCTGTATAATAAACAAAATATCGTTCGTCTCTCTCTGTCCGCGAAAGCCGCGGAGCATGGAATCGGGTGCAAATCCCGGCGAGTCGGTCACTGTGAAGCCCCGGTAAAACGGGGATCAGTCAGATACATGGGGGAGGGGCGCCGCTTCTGCCGGAACCGGAAGCACGCATACACAGGCGCTCGCGCGCCTGCCGTTCGGCGTGCCCTTTCGGGCGCGTCTTTTTGTTTTCCTGGGGGGAATTTTTATGGTACATTTCGTCGGCGCGGGGCCCGGCGCGCCGGATCTCATCACTCTGCGCGGCGCCGCGCTTCTGGAGCGGGCCGATCAGGTCATCTATGCGGGGAGCCTCGTAAACCCCGCCCTGCTCACGCGCTGCCGGCCCGACTGCCGCATCTTAAACAGCGCCGAAATGACGCTCGAGCAGGTGATTGCCGCGATCGAAGCGGCGGAGGCGGCGGGGGAGACGACCGTCCGCCTGCACACCGGGGACCCCAGCCTCTACGGCGCGATCAGGGAGCAGATGGCGGCGCTGGATAAGCGCACGATCCGCTATGACGTGACGCCGGGCGTGTCCAGCTTCTGCGCCGCGGCGGCAAGCCTGAACGCGGAATACACTCTGCCCGGCCTGAGCCAGAGTTTGATTCTCACCCGCATGGCGGGGCGCACCCCGGTGCCGGAGCGGGAGAGCGTCGAAGCCCTTGCGCGCCACGGCGCGTCTATGGCGCTCTTTCTCTCGGCCGGTATGATAGAGCAACTGCAAGACGCGCTGCTCAAGGGGGCCTATACCGAAAACACCCCGGCCGCCATCGTGTACAAGGCGAGCTGGCCGGAGGAAAACACCCTGCGCTGCCCGCTCGGAAAGCTCGCCGAGACGGCGCGGGCGGCGGGGATCAGCAAAACGGCGCTGGTGCTGGTGGGCGACTTTCTTGCCGCCGATTCTGCGCGCAGCCGCCTCTATGCCCCGGACTTCACCACGGGCTATCGAAAGGGGACGGACACCACATGAGCGTCGCACTCATCGGCTGCGGCTGCGGAGACCTCACAGAAGACGCCCGCGCCGCGATAGAACGGGCCGGGCTTCTGATCGGCTCCCGCCGCCTGCTGGAACAATACGGCGGGGGCAGCCCCCGGATCGAGGCCGTCACGGCGGACGCCGTTATCACGGCCATACGGGAGACGGACGCGGAGGAGATCGCCGTCCTTTTAAGCGGGGACACGGGCTTTTATTCCGGTGCGCGCCTGCTGCTGCCGCGGCTGGAGGACGCGGACGTGCGCGTGCTCCCCGGCATATCGAGCGTCCAGCTCTTCGCCGCGCGCCTGGGAAGACCCTGGCAGGACTGGCTTCTCCGCTCCGCCCACGGGACGGACTGCGATGTGCTCTCGGCGGTCTGCCTGGGAAGTCCCGTCTTCTTCCTCACCGGGGGAAGACAAAGCCCCGCCGCGATCTGCCGGGAACTGCGTGACGCCGGACTTGGCTTTTTGCAGGTCAGCGTCGGGGAAGACCTCGGCACGGCGCGCGAGCGCGTGACGGTCGGCAGCGCGGCGGAGCTTGCGGAGTGGAGCTATTCGCCGCTTGCGGTGCTGCTGGTCGAGCCTGCGCCGCGCCCGCCGCGCCGCACGCCCGGCATCCCGGACGGGGAATTTTGCAGGGCGGAAAGGATCCCCATGACCAAGCAGGAAGTTCGCGCCGCGGCCCTCGCCAAGCTCGCGGTCGGGCCGGAGGAGCTCTGCTGGGACGTCGGCGCGGGCACGGGCAGCGTCTCGGTCGAGCTTGCGCTCCAATGCCGCGCGGTCTGGGGCGTGGAGCGGGAGGACGCCGCCCTTGCGCTGGCGAGGGAAAACCGCGTCCGGCACGGCGCGTGGAACCTGCGCCTCGTAAAGGGCGAAGCGCCGGACGTGCTTACGGAGCTTCCGAAGCCCGATGCGGTCTTTGTCGGCGGCAGCGGCGGAAAGCTGAATGAGATCCTGCGCAGCGTCCACGCAGCCAATCCCGCGGCGCGGGTCTGCGTGGCGGCGATCACGCTGGAAAGCCTGCACCAGGGCTATACCGCGCTGCGGGAGCTCGGCTATGAGACGGATGTGACGCAGCTTGCCGTCAGCCGCGGCAAGGCGGCGGGCGGCCTTACGCTGCTGCTGGCGCAAAATCCCGTCTTCCTGCTCACGGGGTGGACGACATGAAAACGCTCATGCTCACCGCCATGGGAAGCGGCGCGGGCAAGACCGTGACAGGCTGCGCCATCCTCGCGGCGCTGAAAAAGCGGGGCGTGAGGCTGAGCGCCTTCAAGTGCGGCCCCGATTACATCGACCCCATGTTCCATGAGCGGGCGCTGGGCGTGCCCTGCCGGAACCTCGATCTGTTCCTGCAGGGCGAGGACGGGGTGCGCTCTACCCTCGCGCGCGCGGAGGCGGACTTCGCCCTCGTCGAGGGGGCCATGGGCTATTACGACGGCCTGAATTACACGGACGAGGCCAGCGCGTATCGGCTCGCACGGCTGACGGGGACGCCCGCAGTGCTTGCCGTGCCGCCGCAGGGCAGCGCCCTCACCCTCGCCGCGCAGATCCGCGGTCTGCTGGGCTTTCGCCCGGAGAGCGGCATTGCGGCCCTGCTCCTCACATGCTGCCCGGAAAAGCGGGCTATGGTACTCGCCCCGGTCCTGGAACGGGAGACGGGGCTGCCCGTGCTGGGCTTTCTGCCCCCGATGGAGGCGGCGCGCTTTGAGAGCCGCCACCTCGGCCTCATGACCGCGCAGGAAATCCACGGCCTCGAGGCGCGGCTTGCCGCCCTGGGGGACGCGGCGGAGCGGTATCTTGACCTTGACCGGCTGCTGGCGCTGGGGAAATGCCCCGGTTTGCAAGGCTGTGCAAATCGGCTTCCCCTCGAGGGGAAGGCGAAATGCCGTATCGCCGTTGCGCGGGATGAAGCGTTCTGCTTTCTCTACGCGGACAATCTGGACGCCCTGCGTGGGGCCGGGGCGGAGCTCGTCTTTTTCAGCCCCCTGCACGACGCGGCGCTTCCGGACGCGGACGGGCTCTATCTCCCCGGCGGCTATCCCGAGCTGCACGCGCGCGCCCTCTCGGAGAACGAGACGATGCGCCGCAGCATCATGGAGGCGGTCGGGCGCGGGCTCCCCACCGTGGCGGAGTGCGGGGGCTTCCTCTATCTACAGCAGAGCCTGGAGGACGCTGAGGGGCACAGCTTCCCCCAATGCGGCGCGCTGCCCGGTCACGGCTTCAAAACGGAGCGGCTCCAACGCTTCGGGTATCTGACGCTCCGCGCGCCACTGGATTCTCTGCTCTTCCGGGCAGGGGAAAAACTCCCGGCGCATGAGTTTCACTATTGGGATTCGACGGAAAACGGGGCGGCGCTTTGCGCGGAAAAGGCCGACGGCAGAACATGGCGCTGCGGTTTCGCGACGCCGAGTCTCTATGCCGCGTTTCCGCACCTGCACTTCTGCGGGGAAAAGCCCCTTGCCGAGCGTTTTGTAAAGGCGTGTGAACAATGGAAAGCATCTATGACATAATTGAAAGCATCACCCCGCCGGATGAAACGGCGCGTGCGGCGGCAAAGCGCCGGTGGGACAGCCTCGCCAAGCCCCTGGGAAGCCTTGGCCTCTTTGAGGACATGGTCACGAAGCTTGCCGCGCTCAGTGGCCGCGCCGACCTGCACATCGACGACCGCCGCCTTCTGGTCTTCTGCGCGGATAACGGCGTGGTGGCGCAGGGCGTGACCCAGTGCGACAGCGGCGTGACCGCGAAGGTCGCCGCCGCCCTCGCCGAGGGCCGCAGCAGCGTGAGCCCCATGGCAGGCTGCGCGGACTGCCGCGTGATCCCGGTGGATATGGGCATGCTGGACTTTCCCGGCCATCCGGGCGTTCTGAACCGCCGCGTCCGAAACGGCACCGGGGATATCAGCCGCGCCCCCGCCATGACGCGGGACGAGTGCCTTGCCGCCATGCTGAACGGGGTAGAGCTCGCCAGGGAGAACGCGCGGGACGGCGCGAAACTCCTGTTGATCGGGGAGATGGGCATCGGCAACACCACCACCGCCGCGGCAGTCGTCTGCGCCCTGCTGGGGCTTGACGTGAAGAGCGTCACCGGGCGCGGCGCGGGCCTCTCGGACGCGGGGCTCAAACGAAAACGCGCGGTCATCGAACGCGCCCTTGCACAAAACAGCCCCGATGAGCGCGACGCTGTGGACGTGCTCACAAAGGTCGGCGGGCTCGATCTTGCCGCCATGTGCGGGGCATATCTCGGCGCAGCGGCGGCAAACGTCCCCGCCGTGGTCGACGGCTTCATCAGCGCGGCGGCGGCGCTCTGTGCCCTGTGCCTCTCCCCCGGGGTCAAAAAGGCGCTCCTGGCAAGCCATGTCTCGTCCGAGCCCGCCGGAGAGCTCCTGCTGCACGCGCTGGGGCTCAGCGCCCCCCTGCATGCCGACATGCGCCTCGGCGAAGGCAGCGGCGCGGTGATGCTTCTGCCGCTTCTCGACATGGCTCTCACGCTCTACCGCAGCGGCCAGAGCTTCGAGCGTCTCGGCATCGAAGCCTACACCCCGCAGAAATGAGGCCGCCATGCTGACACTGATTATCGGCGGCGCGGGCAGCGGCAAGAGCGCCTTTGCCGAGGCGCTGGTCTGCCGCCTGCCGGGGAAAAGGCTCTATCTTGCCGCCATGCTTCCGCACGGCGCGGAGAGCCGCGCCCGCATCGAAAAACACCGCGCCCAGCGGGCGGGCCGGGGCTTTGAAACCCTGGAGCGCGGCCTTGACCTTCAGCATGCCGCCATCCCGGACGGGGCCGATGTCCTGCTGGAGGATCTCTCCAACCTGCTGGCAAACGAACTCTATGAGCCGACAGGCGGCGGGATCGACGCCGTACAGCGGGGGCTTGCGAGCCTGATCGAAAACGCCGAAAACCTCACGATCGTTACGAATGAGGTCTTCTCCGGCGGCGCGGACTATGACGAGGACTGCCTTCGCTACATGCGCGCGCTTGCCGAGCTGAACCGGGCGCTTGCCGCCCGCGCTGATCTTGTGGTCGAAGTCGTGTGCTCTCTGCCGAACATTTTGAAGGGGGAACTGCCGTGATCGTACTGGAAACCGTCGCCGTGGCCTTCTCCATGTTCTCGGCGATCCCCATGCCGCAGTTTGCCTGGAATGCGCGGAATATGAAATACAGCCTCTGCGCCTTCCCGCTCGTGGGCGCGGTCATCGCCCTGTCTCTGTGGGGCTGGGAGCTTCTGTGCGCGCGCCTTGCCCTGCCCGCGCTTCTGCGCGGCGCTATCCTCTGCCTGCTGCCGGTACTCATTACGGGCGGCATCCACCTGGATGGCTATTCGGACACCTGCGATGCGCTGTCTTCCCACTCCGGCATTGAAAAGCGGCAGGAAATCCTGAAAGACCCCCACCTCGGCGCGTTTGCCGCAATTCGGCTCTGCGTGTTTTTTATCGCGGATTTTGCCCTGTGGACCTCGACGAAAACGCTGCGCCTGCCGGTGCTGCTGGGGCTGTTCTGCCTGTCCCGGGCGCTCTCCGGCCTTGCGCTGACGCTCTTTCCGCTCCGCCCCGGCAGCGGGCTTGCCCGCTCCTTTGCCGAGACCGCGGATAAAAAGCGCGTGCGCGCTCTGCTCGCGGCGATGTCAGTACTGCTCGCGCTTTGGCTGCTCCTGTCGCGGGCGGGGGAGACGGTGCTTGCGGCGGCGCTGGTGTTCCTGTACTATCGCCGCATGTGCAAGAAGGATTTCGGCGGCCTCTCGGGGGATCTCGCCGGGTGGTTTTTACAGACGGCGGAGCTCTGGATGCTCCTGGCGCTCGTCGCAAGACAATGGCTCCCGCTGTGAGGGAGCTGTCAGCGCCGTCTGCGGCGATGACGGAAGGAGTTACAGTATTATGATCTTTGTCACCGGCCCGCTCTATGCGGGAAAAAGCGAATATATCCGCGCGGCTCTTGGACTCACAGAGGCGGAGCTTGCCGCATGTTCCGTCCGGGACGTGCAGGAGCTTGCGTACGGCGCGGATCTCCCGGCGCTTGCGGATGCGCTTTCACAGAAGGAAATCGTCATCGCCACGGAGCTCGGCGGCGGACTGATTCCCGTTGAGAAACAGGCGCGCGAGAAGCGAGAGGCCGCGGGGCGGCTTGCCTGCCTGCTGGCGGCGCGGGCCGACACGGTGATCCGCGTCTGCTGCGGTCTGCCGCAGCTTTTGAAGGGGGAGCTGCCGTGAAGGTCTATCTCATTCGCCACGGCCTCACCCGCCTCGGCGAAGAAAAACGCTACCAGGGCGCGCTGGACGTTGGGCTTTCCGATCGGGGCCTCGCGGCGCTGAGAAAGGCGGATTTTGCCCCCGCGCGCGTCTATGTCTCGCCCCTGCGTCGCGCGACGGAGACGGCGGCGATCCTGTTCCCGGAGGCTGCGCAGACCGTGCTTTACGATCTGCGGGAGATGGACTTCGGCGCGTTCGAGGGGCGCGGCTGGTGGGAGATGGAAAACGACCCCGCGTACCGCGCCTGGGTGGACGGCGGCTGCACGGGCCGCTGCCCCGGCGGCGAGGATAGGGCGGCATATTCCGCGCGGATCTGCGGCACGCTTGAGGCGCTGCTGCAAGGCGGGGAGGACCCGCTTGTGATCGTCGCCCACGGCGGTACGCAGATGGCGGCGCTGGAGCGCTGGGGCGAGCCCGCGCGGGAATACTGGCAGTGGCAGCGCCCCTGCGGCTGCGGCTGGGAGCTGGATTATGACGGAGAGCGGCTGCGCGTTTTGCAAGAGGTGGACTGGCTGAAATGAGGATTCTCCTTGCCGCCGTGTGCGGCTTTGCGCTCGACCTGCTGCTGGGCGATCCGGCGTGGCTCACCCCCATGCATCCCGTGGTGCTCATGGGCAGGGCGATCAGCGCCCTGGAAAAGCGCCTGCGCGCTCTGTTTCCCAAAACGCCGCGGGGCGAATACCGCGCGGGGCTCCTGCTGGCGCTCGTCATGAGCGTCGGGACCTATGCCCTCGGCAGGCTTATCCTGCATCATCTGAACAAATGGTCCCCGCCCCTGGCCTTTGCCCTGGAGGTGATCTGGTGCTGGCAGGCGCTTGCAATCAAGGATCTGCGCGTGGAGGCCATGCGCGTCAAGACCGCGCTGGAAAGCGCGGGGCTGGATGCCGCCCGCAGGGCCGTCTCGCGCATCGTGGGCCGTGATACCGATAATCTCAGCGCTGAGGGCGTTGCCCGCGCGGCGGTGGAGACGGTGGCGGAGAACTTCTCCGACGGGGTGATCGCGCCGCTTTTCTGGATGCTGCTCGGCGGCGCGCCGCTTTCGCTCTGCTACAAGGCCGTCAACACCATGGACAGCATGCTGGGGTACAAAAACGAGCGCTATCTCCATTTCGGCCGCGCCCCGGCAAAGCTGGACGACGCGGCAAACTATCTCCCCGCCCGCCTCGCAGCGCTGCTGCTGATCGCGGCGGCATGGCTTCTGGGGGAGGATGCGGCCTCGGCCCTGCGCGTGTGGAAGCGGGATCGCAGAAAACACGCAAGCCCCAATTCCGCCCAGTGCGAGGCGGCGATGGCGGGTGCGCTGGGCCTGCGGCTCTGCGGCCCGGCGCGCTACTTCGGCGTGCTGCACGAGAAGCCCTGGATCGGTGATGCGCGCCGCGAGATCGTCCCGGACGATATCCGCCGCGCCTGCCGCCTGGAATACGCCGGGGCGCTTCTGGGCCTCGCGGTGCTCGGGGCGCTGCGGCTGCTGCTCTGCGCAGGATAGAGAGGGAAGAACAATGGAACTCATCCACGGCGGCGATTGGGCCGGCTTTGAAAGCGAATACGGGACAAGGCCGCTGGACTTCTCAGCAAACATCAGCCCCCTCGGCCTGCCGGACGGGGTGCGCGCCGCGGCGAGCGCAGCGCTGTCGGACGCGGCGCGCTATCCCGACCCCCTGTGCCGCACGCTGCGGGCGGCACTCTCAGGATACCACGGCGTACCGGAAGAAAACATCGTGTGCGGAAACGGGGCGGCGGAGCTGATCTGGCGGCTCTGCCGGGCGCTGCGCCCGAAAAAGTCGGCGCTCTTTGCGCCGACTTTTGCCGAGTATGCGCGCGCCTTGGAGGCGGAGGACTGTGAGATCGCATTTATCCCGCTGCGGGCGGCGGACGGCTTTCGGCTCACGGCGGCGCTTGCGTCCTGCGTCCCACAGGACACGGAACTGCTGTTTCTCTGCAATCCCAATAACCCCACGGGGCGGCTCGCGGAGCGGGGCGCCGCACAGTTTCTTTTGAAGCTCTGCCGGGAGCGGGATATGACGCTCATCATAGACGAGTGCTTTCTGGATTTCTGCCGGGAGCCCGCCGCCCACAGTCTGGTCGGGGCGCTTGCGCAGACGCCGCGCCTTGTCATCCTCAAAGCCTTCACCAAGACCCATGCCATGGCGGGGCTGCGCCTGGGCTATGCCCTCTGCGGCAGCGCGGCCCTGGCGGAAAAGCTGCAACAGAGCGCCGAGCCCTGGGCTGTGTCCAGTATCGCGCAGGCGGCGGGCGTCGCGGCAGTGCGGGAAGAAGCGTACATCACGAGGCTGCGCGCCCTTGTCGGCGCGGAGCGCGCGCGCCTCATTCCGGCGCTCGAGGGGCTTCGACTGCGGGTGATCCCGGGCGAGGCAAACTTCCTGCTCTTTCGCGCGGAGGATGGCGCGCTCTCGGAAAAGCTGCGGCGGCGGGGTATCCTGATCCGCTCTTGCGGCAATTTCGCGGGCCTGGACGAAAACTGGTACCGCGCCACCGTCCGCACGCAGGCGGAAAACGATCAGCTGCTCAGAATGCTGGGGGAGGTGCTGCATGGCTAAACGAATCATGATCCAGGGCACCATGTCCGGCGCGGGCAAGAGCCTGCTGGTCACAGCCCTGTGCCGCATCTTCCTGCAGGACGGCTATCGCGTCGCGCCCTTCAAGAGCCAGAACATGGCCTTGAACAGCTTCGTCACCCCGGACGGTCTGGAGCTGGGCCGCGCCCAGGCCGCGCAGGCGGAGGCGGCAGGGCTGGAGTGCGACGTGCGCATGAACCCGATATTACTAAAGCCCTCCAGCGATACGGGCAGCCAGCTTGTTGTGAACGGCGTGGCGCGCGGACACTATGACGCGCGGGAATATTTCCGCATGAAGCGCGGCCTTATCCCGGAGATCCTCGCGGCGTTTGAGAGTCTCTCTGCGGAGAACGACATCCTCGTCATCGAGGGGGCGGGTTCCCCGGCGGAGATCAACCTGCGGCAGGACGATATTGTCAACATGGGTCTTGCCCGGCTTGTGAACGCGCCGGTCCTGCTTGCGGGCGATATCGACCGGGGCGGCGTCTTTGCCCAGCTCTATGGGACTGTCGCCCTGCTTCGACCCGAGGAGCGGCGGCGCGTCGAGGGGATGATCGTCAACAAATTTCGCGGCGACGTTGAGCTGCTGCGCCCCGGTCTTGCCCAGTTGGAAGAACTGACGGGGCTTCCCGTTCTGGGCGTGGTGCCCTATATCCGCGCAGAGCTTGACGACGAGGACAGCCTTGCCCCGCGCCTGACCCGGAAGCAGACCGACCGGGCGCTCCGCCTTGCCGTGATCCGCCTGCCGCATATTGCCAACTTCACGGATTTTGCGCCCCTCGAAGAGCATCCCTCCATAGGCGTATATTATGTAAACCGTCCAGACGAGCTTGGCAGCCCTGATATGATCCTCCTGCCGGGGACGAAGAACACCATGGACGATCTCGGCTGGCTGCGCTCATGCGGCCTTGCCGACGCGATCCTCCGTGCGGCGGAGGGCGGCACGCCGATCCTCGGCGTCTGCGGCGGGTATCAGATGCTGGGCCGCAGCCTCTCGGACCCCGCCGGTGTGGAGCGAAAGGGGGAGCTTCCCGGCCTGGGTCTTCTGCCCGTCGACACGGTGCTTACCGGGGAGAAAATCCGCACGCGCCGCAGCGCCGTCTGCACGGCAGAGCCGTTTGCGGGCGCGGCGCTCACGGGCTATGAGCTTCACATGGGCCGCAGCGAGGCCTACGGCGCACAGCCCTTCTGCCGCTTTTCGGACGGCGGGACGGACGGCGCGGTCTGCGGGAGCGTCTTCGGAACCTACCTGCACGGGCTTTTCGACAGCGGAGCGCCGGTGGAGAAGCTGGCGGCATATCTCGCGCGGCGCAGGGGTCTCACGATTCCACACGTTGCCATCGAGACCCGCGCGGCCTACCGGAACCGGCAGTATGATCTGCTGGCCGACGCGGTGCGAACGGCGCTGGACATGAAGCGCATCTATGAAATCATGGAGGAATACGCCGATGAAGACTCGGCCCGCTGAAATCGAAAACGGCAGCATGGCGATCATCCGCTCGGAGCTTTCTTCGCGCGGAATCGAGCTTCCGCCGGAGAACGCCGCGGTGATCCTGCGCTGCATCCATGCCAGCGCGGATTTTGACTATGCCGCCAATCTGCGCTTTACCCCCGGCGCGGTGAGCGCCGGGGTGGAAGCCCTGCGGCGCGGGACGGAGATCGTGACCGACACCAAGATGGCCCTCGCGGGGATCAGCCGCCCAGGTCTGCAAAGGCTGGGAGGCGCGGCTTACTGCTTCATGGCGGATGAGCGGATCGCCGAGGCCGCGAGAGTAAACGGCACGACCCGCGCCGTTGCCGCCGTGGACTGGGCGGCGGCGCAGCACCCGGCGGCGATCCTCGCCATCGGCAACGCCCCGACGGCGCTTATGCGCATTGCGGAAAAGATCGAAGCGGGTCTGCGCCCGGCGCTTGTGATCGGAGCGCCGGTGGGCTTTGTGAACGTGGTGGAGAGCAAGGCGCGTGCGCTGGAAGTCTGCGAAAAATACGGCGTGCCGGCTATCGTGGCTCTGGGGCGCAAGGGCGGCAGCAGCATTGCCGCCGCCGTCTGCAACGCCCTGCTCTACACCGCGGCGGACATGCTGGACCCCAAGGAACGGGGTTGGCAATAAGCCCGTCATTGCGAACCGGCGCGCACGCCGGTGTGGCAATCCGCATCTTATTATTAATTGCCGAATTAATAATTGCCACATTTTTCGGTTGCCCCGCCAGGGGCGAGAAAAATGGCATATTTTAATCTTATTACTCCGGCCGTACAGCTCTATGATATAGGGATATCTAATTGCCGGAGTAATAATTCGTTTTGGGTGAAAATCAAGTGAAGCACTATCAATTTTTTCAGAACCGGGAATGTGAATACTTTCCCTGCCATGTCGGGGTGGCGGAGGCGGATTTCAACTGCCTCTTCTGCTACTGCCCCCTCTATGCCCTGGGCGAGGGCTGCGGCGGGGATTACAGCTACACCGATAAGGGCGTGAAAAGCTGTGAGGGCTGCGCCTTCCCGCACAGGCGGGAAAACTACGCCGCCATTCTCCGGCGCTTCCCGGAGCTTTGCGCCCTGGCCGCGCGGCGGGAGGGCGAGCATGCGCTTTGAGCACTATGTCCGCAGCGGGACACGGCTTCTGCGCTGCGGCTACACCACCGGCACCTGCGCGGCTCTTGCGGCGGCGGGGGCGGCGCAGATGCTGCTCACGGGAGAGGCCCCGACGGTTCTCCGCCTTACGACGCCAAAGGGCTTAACGGTGGAGACAGAGCCGGACTTCTGCCGCCCGGAGGGGGACGGCGCTCTCTGCGCCGTGCGCAAGGACGCGGGGGACGACCCGGACGTGACCGACGGCATGCAGATCTGCGCCGCGGTCACAAAGACGGAACGCGGCCTCGTCATCGACGGCGGCGCGGGCGTGGGGCGCGTGACGAAGCCCGGCCTCGACCAGCCGGTGGGCGCGGCGGCCATCAATACCGTACCCCGGCAGATGATCCGGGCGGCGGCGGAGAAGCTCTGCGCGGCCTGCGGCTATATGGGTGGGCTCAGAATTGTGATCTCCGCCCCCGGCGGGGAAGAGATCGCCAAAAAGACCTTCAATCCCCAACTCGGTATTGTGGGCGGCATTTCGATCCTGGGCAGCTCCGGCGTCGTCGAGCCCATGAGCGAGCGCGCCATTGTGGAGACCACCGCCCTCGAGATCCGCCAGGCGGCGGCAAGCGGCGGCAGACGCCTGATCCTCCTGCCGGGAAACTACGGCATGGACTATCTCACACAGAGGCTCCCGGAGCTCGCGGCGATCCCGCGCGCCAAGTGCTCCAACTTTATCGGAGAGGCCATCGACGCCGCCGTGACAGAGGGCTTTAAGGAAGTCCTGCTCGTCGGGCACATCGGCAAGCTTGTGAAGCTTGCCGGCGGGATCATGAACACCCATTCCAGAACCGCCGACTGCCGCCGGGAGCTTTTTGTCTGTCACGCGGCCCTCTGCGGCGCGGGGACGGAGCTTTGCCGCGCCCTGATGGCGGAGGTCAGCAGCGACGGCTGCATCAAGGTCCTGGAGCGCGCTGGGCTGCGGGAGCGCGTGATGGAGAGTCTGTTAAAAGCCGTGCAGGCGGCGCTTTCGCGCCGCGCGGGAGACATGCGCGTCGGCGCGCTGCTCTTTTCCAATGAGGCGGGGCTTCTCGGCCTCACGGAGGGGGCGCAGGCGCTGCTCGGAGAATGGAGGGCGACATGAGAGAAAGCATTGCCCTGACCGCCTTTACGGAGCCGGGGCGGGAGCTTGCCGGGAAGCTCGCGGCGGCGCTCGGCGGCAGCGTACGGGGGGAGAGTCAGCCCCTTGCAGACTGGACGCGGGAGAGCTTTTCGACCTGCGCGGCGCTCATCTTCATCGGGGCGGCGGGCATCGCGCTGCGCTCCGTCGCGCCGTATCTGCAAGGCAAGGCCGCCGATCCCGCCGTCCTCTGCCTGGACGAGAGGGGGCGCTATGTTATCCCGCTGCTCTCCGGCCATCTCGGCGGGGCCAACGCCCTGGCGCGGCGGATCGCCGCCCTGACGGGGGGCGTGGCCGTGATCACCACCGCCACGGACTTAAACGGGCGCTTCGCCGTGGATCTCTGGGCAAAACGGCAGGACATGGCCCTTTTGCAGCCGGCGCGGATCAAAAGCGTCTCGGCAAAGCTCCTGCGTGGGGAGACGGTCACCGTCGACTGCCCTGAGACCATCACCGGTACCCCGCCTGAGCTGGTACGGCTCGGGCGGGACGCGGACGTCGTCGTGTCTTATCGGGCGCGGGAGGGCGGCGCCTTGCAGCTTGCCCCGCGTGTGCTGACCCTCGGCGTCGGGTGCAGACGGGGGATAAGCGCGGGCGCGCTGGAAAGCGCCTTTCGGGCGTTTTGCGCTGAGCGCGGCGTCGTCCCGGAGGCCGTCGAGCGCGCTGCCAGCATCGAACTCAAGCGGGACGAGGCGGGGCTTTTGTCCTTCTGTGAAGCTCACGGCTGGCCGCTGCGCTTTTACAGCGCGGAAGAGCTCCGCGCTTCGCCGGGGGCGTATTCCGCTTCCGCCTTTGTGGAGAGCGTGACCGGGGTGGACAATGTCTGCGAGCGGGCGGCTGTGCTCTGCGCAAACGGAAGCCTGATCGAGAAGAAATTCGTCTGCGGCGGGGTGACCTTCGCCCTGGCCGCGCGGCAGAGAGACTATGATTGGAGCTGGCAGGATGGCTGAATTGTATGTGGTGGGCATCGGCCCCGGCGACGGTGAGAGCCTCACCGGGGCGGCGCGGACGGCGCTGGAAAGGGCGTCGCTGATCTGCGGCTATAGCGTCTATGTGGACCTGCTGCGCCCCCTGTACCCGGAGAAGGCGTTCTATACCACCGGCATGACGGGGGAAATCGATCGCTGCCGCCATTGCCTCAAGCGCGCCGCGGCGGGAGAGACGGTCGCCCTCGTGTGCAGCGGGGACGCGGGCGTCTACGGCATGGCGGGGCCGGTGCTGGAGCTTGCCCCGCAATACCCCGGCGCGGCGGTGACAGTGATCCCCGGCGTCACGGCGGCCCTCTCCGGCGCTTCGCTGCTTGGCGCGCCGCTGGGGCATGATTTCTGCGTGATCTCCCTCTCCGACCGGCTGACCGACTGGGCGCTCATCGAAAAGCGCCTGCGCATGGCGGCGCGGGGGGACTTCGCCATTTGTCTCTATAACCCGGCGTCAAAGCAGCGGCGGGACTATCTGCAAAGGGCCTGTGATATTCTGCTGGAGGAAAAAAACGGCGATGTTGTCTGCGGCCTTGCGCGCATGATCGGGCGGGACGGGGAGAGCTTTCGCGTTCTCAGTCTGCAAAGTCTCCGGGATGCCGAGGCCGACATGTTTACCACCGTGTTCATCGGCTCCACCCAGACGCGCGAGATCGGCGGGCGCATGGTGACGCCGCGGGGGTATCGCGGATGAAAATCGTCATTTTCAGCGGCACTACTGAGGGGCGGCGGCTTTCCGGACTGCTTGCCGAGGCCGGGGCCGCGGTCACGGTCTGCGTGGCGAGCGAATACGGCGAGGAGGAGCAGGGGAGCGTCCCCGGCGTCGAGACGCGCACGGGCGCGCTCACGGCGGAGGAAAAGCAGGCGCTTTTGCGCGGCGCGGCCCTCTGCGTGGACGCCACGCACCCATACGCAAGGCATGTGACGGCCTCGGTAAAGACTTCCTGTGAAGCGGCGGGGGTGGAGTATGTGCGCCTTCTGCGCCCCGCCTCCGAACCGGCGGAGGCGGTCACAGTCGAAAGCGCGGCGGAGGCGGCGGCATGGCTGCAAACGCGGGAAGGGCGCGTCCTGCTCACAACCGGGGCGAGAGAGCTTTCCGCCTACGCCGCGCTTGACCCGGAGCGCCTGATCCCCCGCGTCCTGCCGAGCCATGAGAGCCTTGCCGCCTGCGAGGCCCTGGGCATCCCGCATCGCAACATCATCGCCATGCAGGGGCCCTTCTCCAAAGAACTGAACGCGGCGATGATCCGCCAATACGGCGTGCGCTATCTCGTCAGCAAGGACGGCGGCGGGCCCGGCGGCTTCCCCGAAAAGGCGGCGGCCGCGAAGGAGACCGGGACGCAGCTCATCGTCCTGCGCCGCCCGGAGGAAAGCGGCCTGCCCTTTGATGCTGTCCTCAATTTGTGCATAACGCGCCTGCGCGCTGCAAATCAAAATGAAACGAAAAAAGGAGAAACAACATGAGTACCATGAAGAAAATTCTGACCTGCATCCTGAGCCTTGCCCTGCTGCTGAGCGTCAGCACCGCCCTGTCTGCCTTCGCCGAGGGCGAGGACGAGGAAAACTACGAGACCGGCGACGCGTCTCTGGATGATCCCCGCAACGCCGACAATATCGGGGAGCGTGAGCTTCTCGTCGTGTCCTTCGGCACCAGCTACAACGACAGCCGCCGCCTGACCATCGGCGCGATCGAGAGCGCCCTGCAGGAGGCGTTTCCCGATTGGAGCGTCCGCCGCGCCTTCACGAGCCAGATCATCATTGACCATGTGAAAAACCGCGACGGAGAGGTCATCGACAATGTGCGCGAGGCGCTTGAGCGCGCCGTCGACAACGGCGTCAAGACCCTGGTCGTGCAGCCGACCCACCTGATGCACGGCTTTGAGTACAACGATCTCAAGGACGAGCTCGCCGCATACGCCGACGCCTTTGACAAGCTTGTCCTGGCCGAGCCCCTGCTGAACATCGACCGCGACTTCGACACGGTGGCCGAGGCGGTCGTCAACGCCACAGCCGACTACGATGACGGCGAGACCGCCGTCTGCTTCATGGGCCACGGCACCGAGGCCGAGTCCAACGAGGTCTATGAAAAGATGCAGACCGTCCTCACTGAGGCGGGGTGCGCGCACTATTATATCGGCACCGTCGAGGCCGAGCCCTCTGTGGAGGATGTGCTCCGGCAGGTGAAGGAGGGCTCCTATAAGCGCGTCGTGCTGCGCCCCCTGATGATCGTGGCGGGCGACCACGCCAACAATGACATGGCGGGCGACGAGCCGGACTCCTGGAAGAGCGTCTTCACCGGCGCGGGCTATGAGGTCGAATGCGTGGTCGAGGGTCTGGGCCAGCTTCCCGCCATCCGGGAGCTCATCGTGGAGCACACCCGCGAGGCCATGGCGGCAAACGATCTTGAGGAGAGCGCGAAATGAGAAAGTGCCTTGCGCTGAGTCTTGCGCTGCTCCTGCTTCTCGGCATGGCGCCATGCGCCCTGGCCGACACCACCGACGTGGCCGACGCCTCGCAGATGACCACGGTGGAGGAGGTTGCGGAGGAGGGCATGACCCCCGTGTACGCCGGGAGCCTTGCGGACGGGGAGTACCCTGTCGCGGTTAAGTGCAGCTCGTCCATGTTCCGCATTGAGAGCGCCGTTCTGACCGTGAAGGACGGGAGCATGACCGCAACGCTCACCATGGGCGGCAAGAGCTATCTCTATGTCTTCCCCGGAGAAGCGCAGGCGGCGGCAGCGGCGGACAAGAGCGCGTATATCCCCTTTGCTGAAACCGAAGACGGCGCGCACAGCTTCACCATCCCCGTCGCGGCGCTGGACGCGCCCGTCCCCTGCGCGGCCTACAGCAAAAACAAGGAGCGGTGGTATGCGCGCACGCTGCTCTTCCGCGCGGATTCCCTGCCCATGCGCGCCTTTCGCGAGGGCTTTTTCACCACGGCGGAGAGCCTCGGCCTTGCGGATGGGCGCTATACCGCCGAGGTCACGCTTTCAGGCGGCAGCGGCAGAGCCAGCGTGCAGAGTCCGGCGGAGATAAACGTCGCGGACGGGAAATGCAGCGCCGTGATCGTATGGAGCAGCAAGAACTATGACTACATGAAGGCGGACGGGGAAAAGTTCCTCCCGATCCCGAACGAGGACGCCGCCGCCTTTGAGATCCCCGTGCTGTTTTTCAACCGACCCATGGCGGTCATCGCCGATACCGTGGCCATGAGCGAGCCGCACGAGATAAGCTATACCCTCCGCTTTGACTCCGAAAGTCTGGAGGCCGCCCCGTGAGGCGGGCGCTGTGCATTTTGCTTGCGCTGGCGGCGCTGCTGCTCTGCCCCGGCGCGGCTTTCACCGGGGCGGAGCCTCGCGGCAGCATGGAGCTCAGCTACGCCGAAAACTTCTCTGTAGATTACTATGACGGCGGGGCGGCCCGACTCCGGATCGGGGGAGATCAGGACTATCTGCTCCTGCCCGCTGGGGCGGCTGTCCCGGCGGGGCTGGAGGCGCTGCCGCGCATCCCGATCCCGGCGGAGAAGCTCTATCTTGCCAGCTCCTCCGCGCCTGATCTTTTTTTGCAGATGGACGCGCTGGACACGGTGCAGTACAGCTCCACGACGGCGGAAAACTGGCGCATCCCGGAGCTGCGTGCGGCGATGGAGGAGGAGCGGATCTGGTACGCGGGCAAGTACAGCGCCCCGGATTATGAGCTGCTGCTCGCCGAGGGCTGTGGCCTTGTCGTGGAGAACACCATGATCCTCCACAGCCCCGCCGTGAAGGAAAAACTGGAAGAGCTCGGCATCCCCGTGCTGATCGAATATTCCAGCTACGAGCCCCACCCCCTGGGGCGTGTGGAGTGGATCAAGCTCTATGGACTTCTGACCGGACGGCTGTCCGAGGCGGAGGCCTTCTTTGACCGCCAGGCGGAGACCTTCCGCAGCGTGGAGCATGCCGCGCCGAGCGGGAAGAGCGTCGCCTTCTTCCACATTACCCCGAGCGGCGGCGTCGTGGTGCGCCGTGCGGCGGACTACGTCACCCGCATGATCGAGCTTGCGGGCGGCAAAACGGTTTTTACGGAGCTTCCGGGAGAGGAGAATGCCCTTTCCACCGTGACCATTCAGCTCGAAGCCTTCTACAGCGCGGCGCGGGATGCGGACGTGCTGATCTATAACAGCACCGTCGCCGGGGACGTGGCGGACATGGACGACTTTCTCGCCCTCAGCCCGGTTTTGAAGGACTTCAAAGCTGTGAAGGAAAACCATGTCTGGTGCACGGAGATGAGCATGTTTCAGCGCTCCTCCGCCGCGGCGGACATGATCGCGCAACTGCGCTCTGTGCTGGACGGGACGGAAGAAAAGCTAAACTACTTACACAGGATCGAATGACATGAGCACAGGTCGGACAAAACGTTATCTTCTCTGCTTCCTGCTTCTCGCGGCGCTGACGCTGGGACTGGGCTTTCTCAATCTCGCGGCGGGCAGTACGCGCCTCGGGGCGGGGGAGCTGCTGCGCGCGCTCTTTTCCGGGGACGAAGGCGGCGCGGGACGTATAGTGTGGAGCATCCGCCTGCCGCGCCTGCTCGCGGCGGCGCTCCTCGGCGGGGCGCTGTCGGTGGCGGGCTTTCTTTTGCAGACCTTTTTCGCAAATCCCATCGCGGGGCCCTTCGTGCTGGGGGTGTCCTCAGGCGCAAAGCTCACGGTGGCGCTCACGATGATCGCCTGCCTCGGGCGCGGCGTCACGCTGAACGCCTGGGGCATGATCGGCGCGGCCTTCTTAGGCTCGCTTCTCTCCATGGGCTTTCTCCTGCTTGCGGCGGGGAGGACGCGGGGCATGGCGCGCCTCATCGTCTGCGGGGTGATGATCGGCTATATCTGCTCGGCCGTCACGGATTTCGTGGTGACCTTCGCCGACGACAGCCATATCGTGAACCTGCACTACTGGTCGATGGGCAGCTTCTCGGGCGTGGCCTGGGCGGAGCTGGGGACGGCGGCACTCGTCGTCTTTTCGGCGCTCGTCTGCTGCGTTTTCCTCGCAAAGCCCATGGGCGCCTGGCAGCTCGGCGAGGCCTATGCCGCCAGCATGGGCGTGCATATCCGCCGCTTCCGCCTGGCGCTGATCGGCCTGTCAAGCCTGCTTGCCGCCTGCGTGACGGCCTTTGCCGGCCCCATCTCCTTTGTGGGCATCGCGGTGCCGCAGCTCATGAAGGGCCTCTATCAAACCGCAAAGCCCCCTGTCATGATCCCCGCCTGTTTTCTCGGCGGCGCGGCTTTCTGCCTGGGCTGCGATCTCATCGCCCGCACACTCTTTGCGCCGACGGAGCTTGCCATCGGCTCGGTGACGGCGCTCTTCGGCGCGCCGGTGGTGATCTGGATCCTGCTGCGGCGCGGAAGGGAGGGCGGCGCATGAGCGAGGACATTTTGCAGACAAAGGACCTCTCCGTCGGCTACGGGGAGAAGACCGTGGTCTCCGGCGTTGAGCTCACCGCTGCGGCGGGGCGCATCCTCTGCCTGATCGGGCCGAACGGCGCTGGCAAGTCCACCCTGCTCAAAACGCTGATGCGCGCCCTGCCGCCCGTGCGCGGGGAAATCCTTCTGAGCGGGAAGAAGCTCAGCGACTACCGCGAGCGGGAGCTTGCAAGGCTCACGGCGGCGGTGCTGACCGGGCGGCCGGAGCCGGAACTGATGCGCTGCGAAGAGGTGGTCGCCGCCGGGCGCTATCCCTATACGGGCCGCCTCGGCATCCTCACGGAAAAAGACCGGCGCGTTGTGCGCGAGAGCATGGAGAAGGTCGGCGTCTCGGCGCTTGCCGATCAGGACTTCAACCGTGTCAGCGACGGGCAGCGCCAGCGCGTCCTGCTCTGCAGGGCGCTCTGCCAGGAGCCGCGTCTTCTGATTCTGGACGAGCCGACCTCGTTTCTGGATATCCGCCACAAGCTGGAATTTCTGGAGCTGCTGCGCGCGCTTTCACGGGAGCGGGAGATCGCAGTGGTCATGAGCATGCACGAGCTGGAGCTTGTCCGCCGCTTTGCCGACAGGGTGCTCTGCATCCGGGATGGGCGCGTGGACCGCGAGGATACGCCGGAGGAAATCTTTACCGGCGGCTATATCGACGCCCTCTACGGCATGGAACCGGGAAGCTATGAAGGACTGTTCGGAAAATAAAGCGTAAAACAAAGCACAGGCCGCACAATTTCCGCGCTGCCTGCGCTTTTTCTTGACAATCATGACGGGAGCGAATAAACTAAATATATTAGGCAAATACAATTCCATTCGATATCGTTTCAAAAATCAAGGAGGGAATCCCTTTGGCTGTAAGAGAGAATCTGATCAAGCTCTGTGAAAAAATCAACGGCGGGCACTACAAAATCACGCCCGACTGCGCGGAATACAAGGTCTTCGAGAAGTGGATCACGGACGAGCAGATCAAGGTCATGCTGGCTCTGACCGATATGAAGCCGGCCTTCGTCCCCATCGTTGCCTACAAGGCAGGCATGAGCGTCAAGCGCACCCGTGAGGTCCTGCGCGAAATCTTCGACATCGGCCTTGTCGTGCAGGTTCTGATCCCTGTGGTGGAGCTTGAGCTCTACCTGCTGCCGCCCTATACCCCCGGCATTTTCGAGTTTTTGCTCATCAATGAGAAGTTCTGTCTCGCCCACCCCGAGATCGCCTATGCCTTCCATCAGCATGCCACCACCAGCCAGATCGAGCATGCCCCCAACACCCCCATGGGCGCGGGCATCATGCGCGTCATCCCCGTGGAGAGCGCCATCCCCGCCGGTACCCAGCAGATCGACAATGAGCGCGTCAGCAAGTACCTGGAGGAAAACGAAGGCCACCTCAGCATTACGCCGTGTCAGTGCCGCCGCGTGCGCAAGCTGATGGGCGAGGGCAGCGGCGATCTGGACGAGGGGCTGTGCATCTTTATGGGCCATGTGGGCGACATGTTCAACCGCTCCGGCAAGGGCAAGCCCTGCACCCTGGAGGAGGCCAAGGCGCTGGTCGCCAAATGCGACGAGCGCGGCTGCGTCCACCAGATCACCACTCTGCACCAGGGCGAGACCTTCGCCATCTGCAACTGCATGCCCGAAAGCTGCCTGGCCCTCGGCGTGAGCCAGTACTATAACACTCCCGCCACCTCCCGCAGCAACTATGTCGCCGAGATCGACCAGACCAAGTGCGTCGCCTGCGGTCAGTGCACCGACCGCTGCGCAAACAACGCCATTCAGATGGGCCAGAAGCTCTGCGCCAAAACGCCCATCGTCCACGAGCCTCATGAGCTGCCCGACGATATCGAGTGGACGAGCGAGCATTGGAACCCGGAGCACCGCACGAACCGCGAGTATATCGCGCCCGAGGGCACCGCGCCCTGCAAAACCGCCTGCCCCGCGCACATCGCCGTGCAGGGCTATCTCAAGCTCGCCGCCCAGGGCAGATACCTCGAGGCGCTGGAGCTTATCAAAAAGGAGAACCCCCTGCCCGCCGTCTGCGGCCGCGTCTGCAACCGCAAGTGCGAGGACGTATGCACCCGCGGCGACATCGACCGCGCCGTCGCCATCGACGAGGTCAAGAAGTTCATCGCCGACCGGGAGCTGGAGCGCGACAGCCGCTTTGTCCCCAAAAAGCTCTATGATTTCAGCGACAAGAAAATCGCCGTCATCGGCGCGGGCCCTGCCGGTCTGAGCTGCGCCTACTACCTCGCCGCCGATAACTACCGTGTCACGGTCTTCGATAAGAACGAGCAGCCCGGCGGCATGCTGCGCTACGGCATTCCCAGCTTCCGCCTGGAAAAGCCCGTCCTCGACGCGGAGATCGACGTTTTGAAGGAGCTTGGCGTCGTGTTCCGCTGCGGCGTGGAGATCGGCAGGGACATTACGATTCAGCAGCTGCGCGATCAGGGCTACAGCGCAATTTATCTCGCCGTCGGTGCGCAGAAGTCCGCGCCTCTCGGCATTCCGGGCGAAGCGCTCAAGGGCGTCTGGGGCGGCGTCGACTTCCTGCGTGAGGTCAATTCCGGCGCGCGTCCCGCCGTCGGCAAAAAGGTCGTCGTCATCGGCGGCGGCAACGTGGCCATGGACGTAGCCCGCACCGCCGTCCGCCTCGGCGCTTCCGTCACGGTCGCCTACCGCCGCAAGGAGAGCGACATGCCCGCCGACCCCGCCGAGGTGCAGGAGGCGAAGGAAGAGGGCGTAAAGTTCCTCTTTGAGCATAAGCCCGTGGCCATCGAGGAGAGAAACGGCAAGGTCGCCGCGCTCCTCTGCGAGGGGGAGAAAAAGGTCCGCTGCGACACGATCCTCGCCGCCGTCGGCCAGCGCATCGACCTTGACGGCCTCGATCTGGGCGAGGCAAAGTGGGACGAGAAAAACCGCGTCATCGCGGACGCCGTTACCTACCAGACCGCCCAGCCGGATATCTTTGTCGGCGGCGACGCCTACACCGGCCCGATGTTTGCCATCGACGCCATTGCCGAGGGCAAGCAGGCAGCCATCTCCATCCACCGCTTTGTCCAGCCCGGTCAGAGCCTGACCATCGGGCGCGACCGGCTCAGCTACCGCGCCTTTGACAAGGACAACGTGGACTTCGACGCCGTCAAGCAGAGCTACGACAACGGCGCGCGCCAGGTTCCCGCAAAGGACGAGGCTAAGGCGTCCACCTTCCGGGACGACCGCAGGACCTTCACCGAGGAGCAGATGAAGCTCGAGACAGCCCGCTGCCTCGGCTGCGGCGCATCCTTCGTCGATCCCAACAAGTGCCTCGGCTGCGGCGTGTGCACCACAAGGTGCAAGTTCGACGCCATCCACCTGCGCAAGCGCTATTTTGTGGAGAGCATCGATTACTTTGACCGCCCGGAGGCCCTGCCCGTCTTCATAGAAGGCCGCCGCAAGCGCATTGAGATCCGCAAAATGCGGGAAGGGAAATAAGTAAAAAACCTCAATTGGGGTACAGCAAAAGTGCGCTGTACCCCAATTTTGCGGCAGAAAAAACCGCTGAAAAAATGAGGACGACATCACGCGGACCTTTGCGGAGCAAGGCAGAATTGCACAGAAATCCCCGGTGGAATGCATATTATGCATCGAATCCACCGGGGACGTTTTTGCTGAAAATTTGCCACCGTACCGTGAAAAATAACACACATGCTCAGGAAGAAAAAGACCGCGCGGCAGGGAACAAAAATGAATATACAGAATACCCAAAACGTACAAAAACCAGCAACCGCAAGGGAAAAGGCCCCCTTGAAAAATATAAAATGAAGAAACTGCTTGCACTGGTTCTTTGCGTGATGATGTTCGTCGCTATTATCCCGACGGCCGCATTCGCAGATTCCTACCAGCCCGCACCCACTCCCGCAACCCCCACTGACGAGTGGCCCTCTATCTACGCCAGCACCAAGGCCATCTCCAACGCCAAGAAGAACATCGAGTATCTGTACAACGGTCTGGCTGCCGATAACGCTGTTTTCAGCGGCATCAAGGCGATGGACAGCTTCGTCGTTGACCTGGCCAAGGGCCTGTTCACCGACGTTGACGACTTCACCTACTACACCACGGTGTGGGACGGCACCAAGTACGTCAACAAGAAGATCACTGTCAGCAACGACACCCTGGTCAAGAACACCAAGGCTGAGCTGAGATCCATCATTGGCGACTCCATCTCCGACTACATGAACGACCACATCGCTTCCTTTGCTGAGCTCTCCACCCACTACGAGGTTAAGGGCGGCACCGCAGCAAAGCCTGTGAACTACATTCTCCGCAACTCCGGTTTTGCTACTCTCGCCGATGCGAACAATAGCGCTTCCACGGTTTATGTCGGCGGCGACGGTAAGATCTACACCTACGATGTTACCCGCGATAAGTTCTATGCGGCTGATGACACTTACCTGATGCAGCTCGCCAACGCTTGGGGCCTTGAGGACGGTCAGACTGCTTATGATGCTACTTCCTGGGGCAAGCTCACTCCTGATCAGAAGGCAGCTTATGCTGTTTACGCATCTTCCGCTAACAGAAATCTGTGGACGACCGCTGCTGACACGACTGTCGTTAAGGATTACCGCTACGATCCCATCAAGTACGCCAACGCTTTCTCTACCGCTATGAGCAAGGCTCTCACCAGCGAGAAGGGCGCCAAGGGTCTCGAGGCTTATGTTTACGGTCTCATGCAGGCCAAGGCTGCTAAGGAAATCAGCGACAAGTTCGACGATTTCTGGGATGCTGTTGAAGAGTGGGAAGACGGCACCGCTATTCTGTCTGCCTACGGCTGGAACGAGTATTCTCTCGATCCCTATGCCTTTATCGATGCCTTCAACGTTCCCAAGGCTTCCATGGATCTGTCTGACATCGCCAAGCCCGACGCCACCAGCTTCAGCTGGCACTGGGACGGCCTGGAGTGGGTTGCTGACTAATCCAACACGCAACTGAACCAAAAACTCAATCCTGACAATTGAGTTCCAAAGCACAGGCTCCGCGAAAGCGGAGTCTGTGTTTTTTGCTCAAAATGCGCAGGACGGGCCGGAACCTTACTACGGTGAAAGAAGTATATGCGTATCGGGTTTCATCGGCTAAACCACGAAGCGGCGTCTCGGGGGGAGGTGCCCCGAAGGGGCGGAGAGGGGGATGTCTTGCAACCAGCTTGGGTGCAATCGTGGCCCCTCTCAGTCACCAGTGTACGCACTGGCGACAGCTCCCCCCGGCGGGGGGGAGCCAAGGCCCCTCTTGTTTGCACATTTGCTGAGCTAAGCCGATACGCATAAAGAAGTATATAAAGCGCAAAAGAAAGCGCCTTTGTCGGGGTGCCGCAGAAAGCTGAAATGCGGCGCTTTTTTACATCATCGCCAGCACGACCACCACAATGGCCGCCGCGCCGGTGACCGGGTTCACCGCAATGCGCCGGGCATAGGCGCGGGAGATATTGCCCTCCTCGCTGCGCTCGCGCACGGGAAGCCAGCTTTCCGATTTCATGGCCTCCTCCGCCATGCGGGCCAGCGCCGGGGATTTGAGATAAACTTCCCTCTCCCGGTATTCGATCTCCGCAGCGTCCGCAACGCGGCGCAGATACTCCGCGTAGGCGCGGTTGCAGCGCAGCAGGCGCAGCTGCTCCCCGTCCTTTTCCAGCACCGCCATGGGCACGGCGTCCGCCCCGCTCTGCACCTCCAGCCCGCCGTTTCGGATCACGGCGGGATCGCCGAGGTTGGTGGTGCCGACGGTGGTGTAATACGCCGCCTGGGCCGGGTCCTCCTGCCGGATGCCGCGCCCGCGCGCATAGCAGTCGAGCAGCTCCTCCAGTGAGATGGGCTTGCTGTACAGATAGCCCTGGGCCTTGTCGCAGCCGATGCGGTTGAGAAAGTCCACCTGCTCCTGCGTCTCCACGCCCTCCACCAGGGTGTCCACCCCGATGGACAGCGCCATCTTCATCAGCTCCACCAAAATCGTGCGGGTCTTTTCCGATTCGGCAAAGCGGCGCATGAAGTGCAGGTCAAATTTGATGAGGTCAAAGTCGAAGTTCTGCAGCACGTCCAGCGAGGAATAGCCGCTGCCGAAATCGTCCATCCAGACATGGAAGCCCAGCTGGTGGAAGCGCTCGATCTGGCGCTTCATATAGGCGGGCTCGCGGCCGATCATGCTCTCGGTGATCTCAATTTTGATCATGCCGCGGCTGATCCCGGCCTCGTCCACCCGGCGGCGGATCTCCTCCACCATGTCGCAGGCCTCAAAGTCCGCGCGGGAGAGGTTGACGGACACCGGCACCGCATGCAGCCCCGCGGCCTTCTTCTGCCGCATATTGGCCAGCACCTGCTCCAGAACGAACAGATCCAGCTTGTAGATCAGCCTGCTCTTTTCCAGCACAGGGATAAAGACGTCCGGCATGAGCATGCCGTGCTCCGGGTCCACCCAGCGGGCCAGGGCCTCTTCATTGCAGACCCAGCCCGTGGCGGCGCGCACCACCGGCTGATAGTAGACGCGGACCCAGCCCTCCGCCAGGGCGCGGTCCAGATTCTCGGCCACATACTGGGCGTCGGCAAGCTCGGCGATCATCTGCTCGTTAAAGTAGCTGTAGGAAGCCAGCATCGTGCCGCGGATCTTCTGTGAGGCCAGCTTGGCCCGGTCGCAGGCCGTGCCGGAGTCCGCAAGCGGCTCCCCCTGTTCAACATAAATACCCGCGCGCAGCGTGCGCGAACGCCCGCCGTTTAAGTGGCTGCACTCTTCAAAAATGCTTTTCAGGCGCTCCTCCAGCCCCTCGGCCTCCGTGAAGACGAGGAAGCCGTCCTGCCCCACATGGCCGCAGTTGTCGGCGCCGAAGTGCCGGGCCAGCAGCTTTGCGATCTCGCGCAGCAGATCGTCCCCCGCCGCGAAGCCGTAGAGGCGGTTATAGCGGCCCATGCCGTTGACGTCGATAAAGAGCGTGGCAGGCCTGCCGCCCGCATCCAGGATCTTCCGCCGCCCGCTCTCACACAGCTCGAAGAAATAGCCCATGTTGGGCAGGCCTGTCAGATAGTTATAGGACGCGCCGCGAATGGCGCTCTGCTCATGCAGGAGCTTGCTGAACAGGGAGCCGAGGCTCTGCTCGATGCTGCCGCCCCGGTCGGTATAGCGCCCCTCGTCCGTGTACCAGACATAGGCAAGGCGCACGCCCTCCTCCGGCCAGATATGCTTCCCGTGGGAGTGAATGATGCGGTAATAGCCCTTCCCCGGCAGATGCGTGCGGTAGACCACGTCGTAGTCCGCCTCCTCCCGCGCGAAGCGAATCCCAGCCTCCGCCACGCGGGCGATATCGTCCGGGTGGGTGTCGCGGTAGGTGTCATACTCCATGACCCGGTAGGCCTCGGCGCGGTCGTCAAAGCCGAAGAGCTCGCAAAAGCCGGCGGAGAGCAGGACCGGGATGATCCGGTTTTGCAGGAACTGATAGACAGCAAAGGGCACGCAGGACGCCTCCATCGCTTCCCTGATCTGTTTGTCGAACTGGTACCTGTCCATAAAAAGGCTCTTCCTTTCTGTGCCGCCGGCAGGCGCTCACGCTGAGATGTGGTAAAAGCTGGGAAAATCCTGAAATCCTGTAAAACTCCGTCTATTTTACCATTTTATACATTATATTGTTTTATTTACCTGCATCTTAACATAACGGCTTTCAAATGACAATATAAAAAATGCGCCCGGAAAGACTTTTCCGGGCATTTTTTATGTTTGATTCAGTCCTCTTCCACATCGACGGCAAGGCCAAGCTCGCGCGGGCGGAAGCGGGGGCAGACGTTCTCCGACACCTTGATGACCGAGGCGGCGAGGCGCGTGCCGATCTCCACGGCCTCGCGCATGCTTTTGTGATAGGTCAGGCCGATGGCGACCCCGGCGCAGAACGCGTCCCCCGCGCCGGAGGTATCGCGCACCTTGACATGCTCCGCCGGGAAGAAGCCCACCTCCCCTTTCCGGTTGGCATAGACCGCGCCGCGGCTGCCCATCGTGACGACGATGGCCGGGATGTTGGCGCTTTTCAGCCGGTGCGGCAGATCGGCGCAGAGCGCCTCCGGCGTAATTTTGGAGTAATCCGTCACGAAGAGGATGCCCGCCTCCGCCTGGTTGCAGACAAAGCAGTCCATGCGCTGCAGGAAGTCCCGCCGCTCGGTGGCGATGCCCATGTTGGCCACCACGCCGTAGACGGGCTTGCCGTACTTTTCCGCGAGCTCCAGCGTGCGCTTGACGATTTCCTTGCCCATGTCCGCCTCGATGACCACGCTGTCGGCATTGCGGAAAATCTCGTCGCCCTTTTCATCCAGCAGGCTGCTGATCGGTCTGAGGTCGGGCCGCTGGGAGATGGAGCCCGCGAGATCGCCCGCGGCGTCAAACACCGCAAGCCACATGCCCATGCCGTTCGGGACCTTGCGGATGTAGTCGGTGTTTACCTTGTGGTTTCTCAGCTTGCGCAGGACCTCCTCGCCCTGGGCGCTCTCGTCCACCACGCTGACAAAGGTGGGGCGCAGCTCCACATTGGCGATATCCTCCGCCACATTGCGGCCCACGCCGCCGTGGACAAACTCGATCGACCCGGCATTGCGCCCGGTCGGCAGATACAGATCCTCCGGAAAGCCCTTTACATCCACAAATACAGCGCCCACAACCACGATCGCCATGGCGTATCCTCCTCGTATTTTTTTATATGCGTATCAGGTTAACTCAGCAAGCCCTGAATCTGACCTCCCTTTGGAAAAAGGGAGGTGGCCGAAGGCCGGAGGGATCGAAACAGAATCTAAGCAAGGCTCTGTTTAAGCTTTATGCAGCCCGGCCGATCCCTCGGTCACAGCCTCGCGGGAGATCGGCTGTGACAGCTCCCTTTCGCAAAGGGAGCTTAGAAGCTGCGTTAAGCCGATACGCATATTTTTTTGTTTTCCTAACTATAAAAAGAATGTGAACATTTGTCAATGGGCATCGAAAATCATTTTCTTTTTTTCCGCTTTGTGCTACAATCTTCCAAAGTACTGTAAACAGGAGGCACACTATGTCTGTTACTGTTCGTCCCTTCGGTTCCCTCTCCACCGGGGAGGAGGTTCACGCCTATACCATCTCCGTCGGCAGCGCAAGCTGCACCGTGCTGGACTACGGCGCCATCGTCCAGGCCATCTGCGTCCCCAACAAAAACGGCGGCGTGACCGACGTGGTGCTCGGCTACGACACGGCGGCGGAATACGAGACCGGGCACGGCCACCTCGGCGGCATGATCGGGCGCTTCGCCAACCGCATCGGCGGCGCGCGCTTTTCCCTCAACGGCAAGGAATACCCGCTCGACAAGAATAACGGCGACAACTGCCTGCACGGCGGCTTCAAAAGCTACGACCACTACCTGTGGAACGCGGAGATCGCGGGCGAGGACAGCGTGTGCTTCAGCCGTCTCTCCCCCGACGGGGAGCAGGGCTTCCCCGGCAATCTCACGGTGTCCGTGACCTACCAGCTCGGCAGCGCGGAGGGCAGCGCCTATCTTCACATGATCTATAACGCCGTCTCCGACGCAGACACCCTCTTCAACCCCACCAATCACAGCTACTTCGACCTCTCCGGCTGCGGCAGGGCCATGGAGCAGACGCTGATGCTCAACGCCTCGTCCTATCTGCCCCTGACCCCCGGCAGCGTCCCTAACGGGGCGATCATGCCGGTCGCCGACAGCCCCTTCGACTTCACGGAGGAAAAGCCCGTCGGCCGCGACGTGGACGCGGACGATCCCCAGCTCAAACAGGCGGGCGGCTATGACCACAACTACTGCCTCGGCAACAGGCCCTTTGCCGCAGAGCTCACAAGTCCCGAGACCGGCATACGCATGACGGTGTTCACCGACATGCCCGGCGTGCAGCTCTACACCGCGAACGGCCTGGGCGAACAGGTCGGCAAGGGCGGCGTCGTGATGCACCGGCGCGGGGCCGTGTGCCTTGAAACCCAGCTCTGGCCCGACGCGATGAACCACTGGGGCTTCCCCTCTCCGGTCCTGCGCGCAGGCGAGAAGCTGAGCTGCTTCACGAGCCACCTGTTCACTCTTGTTGAGTAAGCGCGAATGAGGTGATCGTATGGAAAACAACAGGCCTCACAGCAGAGAAAAGCGTGTCGGCGAGGGCTCTGTAACCGCCCGCAGGGGCGAGCAGGTTAACAGCGGCGGCCCTCTCGGCGGCGGCAGTCAGCACGGCAGACCCGGCCAGGGCGCGGGCAATTCCCGGCAATTCGGCAGTCAGCGCCCCTCGACGGGCGGACAGCGTCCTTTTTCCGGCACGCCGCGCCGCAGCCGCGCGCAGCGCGCAGGCGGCGGCATCAGCGTCAGCGGCATTCTCATCATCCTGCTCTTCTTCCTTCTGCGCGGCTGCGGCTCCAACGATGCGCCGGCCATCCCGGCCTCCACGCCGAGACCCACGCCGCGGCCCACGGCCTATGTGACGGCTGCGCCGCAGAACGGCGTGCAGACCATTGACGGGGCGAACCCTCTCTTCATCACCGACGCCGGCAGCATGTCCGATCTCTTCGGCTCCCTCTTCGGCTACGGCGACAGCTACTCCGGCGCAAACCCGACCGGCGCCTCCGACGGAAACGGCGGCGGCCTCCTGCAGGATCTGCCCGGCGCGGTTGCCGCGCCGCAGCCCACCGCGACCCCGAAGCCGACGGCAACACCCAGACCCGCGTCCAGCGCCGTGCCCCTCGCGGCGGACGTGCGCGCAAAGCGCGTGACCCCGCTCGGCGGCGGCAGGGACACTGTGACCGTGATGGTCTACATGTGCGGCACGGATCTTGAGTCCAAGTACGGCATGGGCACCTCTGACCTGAGCGAGATGGCCAAGGCCAATCTCTCCGACAAGGTCAACGTCATTGTGGAGACCGGCGGCGCGCGCTCCTGGAAAAACAGCGTGGTCTCCAACTCCGCAAACCAGATCTACCGCGTGCAGCAGGGCGGACTGGAACGGCTGGAGTCGAACTTCGGCAAAGCCGCCATGACCGATCCCGCAAACCTCACGAAATTTATCCAATACTGCGCGAAAAACTATCCCGCCGACCGCAACATCCTCATTCTCTGGGACCACGGCGGCGGCTCCATCGCGGGCTACGGCTACGATGAGAAGACCGGCGGGCGCAGCTCCATGACCCTGCCGCAGTTCGATCAGGCGCTCGCGGACGCGGGCGTGGTCTTTGACTGGATCGGCTACGATGCCTGCCTCATGTCCACGCTGGAGACGGCCCTCGTCTCCGCGCGCTACGCCGACTATCTGATCGCCTCGGAGGAGGTGGAGCCCGGCACCGGCTGGTATTACACCAACTGGCTCAACGCCCTCGCGCGCAATACCTCCATCCCCACCCAGACCCTCGGCAAAACGATCATCGACGACTATGTCGCCGCCTGCCGCCAGAAATCCTACAATGCCCAGGTCACCCTGGCCATGACGGATCTGGCTGAGCTGGAGGGCAGACTCCCCGCCGCCTTCCGGGACTTCTCCCTCTCCACCTACGACATGATCGCGGGCAATGATTATAAGCAAGTTTCCAACGCCCGCGCCGGGGCGCGGCAGTTTGCCCAGTCCACCCGCATCAACCAGGTGGATCTCGCGGATCTCGCCATGCGCATCGGCTCCGCGGAGGGTCAGGCCCTGGCGAAGACCATTCAGGACTGCGTCAAGTATAACGGCACCACCATCACCAAGTGCTACGGCCTCAGCATCTACTTTCCCTATGAGAGCATGAGCTCCGTGTCCTCTGCCGTCAACACCTATGACACCCTGGGCCTGGATGAGGAGTACGCGAAGGTCATCAAGAGCTTTGCAAGCCTCGAATACGGCGGGCAGCTCGGCGGCAGCGCCTCCCAGAACTACGGCTACGGCGGCTGGGACACGCTCTTCGGCTCTTCCGGCTCCTCCGGCTACGGCAATCTGCTGGAGAGTCTGTTCGGCTCCTACTCCTACGCGGGCAGCAGCGCCTACGGCGGCTCCCCCTACGGCAGCTCCGGCCCTGCGGGCGCCCTCTCCGGCGATTACTTCAACAGCTACAACCAGGGCTCGGCGGGCTACAGCGTCGACCTCGGCGATCTGGTCGGTCTCTTCTCCGCCTTCTCCGGGCGCAGGATGCCCGTCAATCTGAGCTGGGTCGACACCGGGCTCATCGCGTCGAACGCCAGGAGCCTCGCGGACAACTTCCTTGACCCCGGCCGCATCGCCGTGAGTTACCGCGGCGACCGCCCCGTTCTCGCGCTTACGGACGCGGAATGGGAAAAGGTGCAGACCGTGGAGCTCAACCTCTTTGCCGACGACGGCGAGGGCTACATCGACCTCGGCTTCGACAACGTGTTCGACTTTGAGGACAACGCCCTGCTTTTGGAGCATGACGGGACCTGGCTCACCATCAACGGACAGCTTGTGGCCTACTATCTGGTGTCCGACACGCTCAACCCCGACGGGACCTGGACCAGCATCGGCCGCATTCCGGCGCGCCTGAACGGGGAGCTTGTGAACCTGCAGGTCGTGTTCAACGACGAAAACCCCTACGGCGTCGTCACAGGGGCCTACCCCTTCTACGAAATGGGAGAGACCGAGACCGCGCCCAAGGGCCTCGTCCCCATTCAGAACGGCGACAAGCTGCAGTTTACCTGCGACTACTACGGGTATGACGGCAGCTACAAGAGCAGCTACGTCCTCGGCACCGGCTTCACGGTTTCGGGGCCGCTGACGCTGGTAAACCTGCCCGTGACCAACGAGCTGAATCCCAGCTACCGCATCACCGACATTTACGGCAACCATTACTGGCTCGCGTTCTGAACGCACAGCAATTTGGCAGGCGCTGCCTGTTCCAGATAAAAAAACAACCGGAGGTAAAGAAAACATGAGTCTCATTGCGAAAAAGCAACAGCCCGTCCTGTCCACCACGTCCAAGCTTGCCATTATCCCCACGGTCATTGTTGCCGGCCTTGCCGTCGGCGCGGGCGTCACCGCCGTACAGGCGGCGCTCAAAACCAAGGCGGAGACCGGCAGTATCAAGCTCATCCCCTTCGCCAAGAATCTCGCGGGGCAGACCTTCAAGAACACCAGGATGCTCGTCAAGGCCGCGCCCGTACTCTTCTAAATCATATAAATCACAGCTCACGCTTGAGCTGATATCAGGAGGTAAAACATCATGGGTATCCTTTCCAAGCTCATCAAGACCGGCCTTTTGATCGGCACCGTCTACACCGCCTATCAGGCGTCCGAGAAGACCAAAAAGAACGGCAGCTTCAACGCGGAGGAATTCGTCAACAACTTCAAAGACCAGGTTGTCGAGAACTCCAAGCTGGTTGTCGACGCCGTGAAGGCGCAGCTCTCCGGCCAGGACAGCGCCTACAGCGTCTCCGACAAGGGTGAAAACGGCTACACCTACCAGGAAGCCAAGCCCGCCGCCGAGGCTCCCAAGGCTGAGGAAGCTCCCAAGGCTGAGGAAGCTCCCAAGACCGAGGAAGCTCCCAAGGCCGAAGAAGCTCCCAAGACCGAAGAAGCTCCCAAGACCGAGGAAGCACCCAAGGCCGAGGAAGCACCCAAGGCCGAGGAAGCCCCCAAGGCCGAAGAGACCGACGCAAAGTAAACAGGAGGTAGAAAAATGGTTCGTTATCTCACCAACCTTGTAAAAAAGGCGCTCAAAACCGGCGTTGTGATCGGCGGCGTCGTCACTGCCTATCAGGCAGCGCAGACAACCAAGAAGCAGGGCGGCAGCTTCAAATGGGACAAGTTCGTGGGCAACTTCAAGACCCAGGCCGCCAAGAATATCAAGCTCACCGCGAACACCGCCAAGGGCCTGATCGGCAAATACTACGACAGCTACCGCGTCTCCGACAAGGGCGAGAACGGCTATGCCTACAAGAGCGCCGAGCCCGAGAACAACAAGGTCAGCGAGGTCTTTGAGACCATCCGGGAATACGCCCCCGGCGTCATCGACAAGGTTGAGGAATTTGTGGACGACGTGCGCGAGAACGCCCCCGAGTACAAGGCCAAGGCGCAGGGCTTCGTAGACGACGTCAAGGACGCGGCGATCAAGGCCCTGGAGCTTGACGAGAAGGACGAGAAGGCCGAAGAGCCCAAGCCGGAGAAGAAGGCAGAAAAAGCTGAGAAGGCCGAGAAAGCTGAGAAGGCCGAGAAAGCCGAAGAGCCCAAGCAGGAAAAGAAGTCCGTAAAGGCCAAAAAGACCGTCAAGGAAGACAAGGAAGAGAAGTAAACATACGCTCTGTCAGGCAGGCGCTGCGGCGCCTGCCTGTTTTATCGTCAAATACTACAAGAATTTGATGTGCATTTTGTACAAGCTGTATTGCGCTTTTTCTTGTTTCATTGTTCAAAACGTGCTATAATGACGGTATCTTTGAGGGGGAGCCCCGAAAAGAGCCTGTTTTCTGTTCTCAACGGCGCGCGGTTTTCGCCGCGGCTGTACGGGATATATTGTTAAAAGGAGGATTATCATGAAAAAAACCATCGCATTGATTCTCACGCTGGTCATGGTCTTCGCGCTGTTCACGGTCGGCCATGTCGCCGCCTACGCCGACGGGATGGACGATCTGATCGCCGCCGCCAAGGCTGAGGGCGAGCTGGTTGTTTACGGCTCCTGCGAAGAGGAATACCTCGCCGCCGCGTGCGAGAACTTCGAGAAGCTCTACGGCATCAAGACCACCTATCAGCGCCTGTCCACCGGTGAAGTCCCCGCCAAGATCGAGGAGGAGAACGGCAAGCCCTCCGCTGACGTCTGGTTCGGCGGCACGAACAACCCCTATGACGGTCTGGCCGCCAAGGGCTTCCTGGATAACTCCTACGTTCCCCAGAACGCCTCCCACCTGACCAAGGAGATCTACAAGGACCCCAACGGCTACTGGTACGGCATCTACACGGGCCTGCTGGGCTTCATGGTCAACAAGGACGAGCTCAAGCGCATGAACCTTGAGGCTCCCCAGAGCTGGGACGATCTGCTCAAGCCCGAGTACAAGGGATTGATCTGGCTCTCCAACTACATGACCGCCGGCACCCCGAAGCTCGTCGCCAACCTCATGATCCAGCTCAAGGGCCATGACGAGGGCATCCAGTACCTGTGCGACCTTGACAAGAACATCCAGGTCTACACCAAGTCCGGCTCCGGCCCGTCCAAGAATGTCGGCACCGGCGAGTGCGTCATCGGCATCGGCTTCCTGCATGACGGC
>CADADE010000026.1 GCA_902786615.1 Oscillospiraceae bacterium | reverse complement strand
TCTCGTCCGTGTCAAGGAAGGCAACCGTGAGCGCACCCAGGCTTTCGAGGGCACCATCATTGCCAAGAAGCATGGCGGCATCAACGAGACCATCACCGTGCGCCGTATCTCCTACGGTGTCGGCTGCGAGAAGGTCTTCCCGGTGCATTCTCCCTCCATCGTCTCTGTCACCACCGTCCGCAAGGGCAAGGTCCGCAGAGCAAAGCTGTACTACCTGCGCGACCGCGTGGGCAAGGCGGCCAAGGTCAAGGAGCGCCTTTAAGACAAATAAGCGAAGGGCATCTTCCCGCGGGAAGGTGCCTTTTCTTCTTTACAGAGAAGTACATTTGCGATAAAATGATGCAGTACAACGGGACAAGGGAAGGAAACGGAGCATGAAAAGGATCGCTTTCTTTCAGGACAATCTGGACGTCGGCGGTATTCAGAAATCCATCATCAATCTCCTGCGAAACTTCGATTACCGGGATTATCAGGTGGATCTGTATCTGTCCGATGAAAAGAGCTTCTGGGACGCCGATTTTCCGAAGGAACTGAATATCAAATATCTGCGCCGCATCCCGCGCATCTACTCGTTTATTCCCTTTGACATGGCGCGAAAAATGGTCACACTGGATTTTTCCGATGTACAGGAACCCTATGACGTGGCTATTGACTTTAATTCCTATCAGTTTTCCTGCGCTCTCGGCGCGCTGACCGTTCCGGCGAAGCGCCGCGTCATGTGGATTCACAACAACGTGAACGTGAAGCTCGAAAACGAGTGGAAATATCGGGTTCTCTGGAATAATTTCAAAGACAAGTTCAAGTATTACGACGAGTTTGTCGGCGTCTCCAAGGGCGTGATCGAGCCCTTTATGGAGTGCAGCGGGATGTACGACAAGAAGTTCACCGTCATTCAGAATACCATCGACACCAGAGAGATCTACGAAAAGGCGGCGGAGCCCTGCGATTTTGCGGTGGACGAGGGGAAGGTGAACTTCGTCGCCATCGGCAGACTCTGCCACCAGAAGGCCTATGACATCATGCTCGATGAGTTCAGCCGCCTGACAGAGCTGCGGCAGGACGTGCACCTGTACATCATCGGGGACGGGGATAAGCGCCTGGCGCTTGAATACCAGCGGGACAGCCTGGGGCTTACCGACTATGTGACTTTTCTCGGACAGAAAAAGAATCCCTTCGTCTACATGGACAAGATGGACGCCTTCGTCTCCACCTCCCGCTACGAGGGGCAGCCGCTCAACGTGATGGAGGCCCGCGCCCTCGGGCTTCCCCTGTACTGCACGAAAAACCTCGAACAGTACAGCGAGGGGCTGGTGGGCTACGACGATATTGTTGAGGCCATGCGCACCGCCGGAAAAACGGAAAAACGGCGGGACGATCTGCACGACTACAACGCCGAGATCATCCGAAGGGTCAAGCAGCTTACCGAGATCCCGGCGGAGGATCCCGCAGAAAAGAAAAAACAGGTCAACATCATCGCCCTGCATCTGGGTGTTGGCGGTGTGGAGAAGGCCATCATCGGCATGGCCAATCTCTTTGCCGAGTGCTATGATGTGCGCCTTTACAGTGTGTACAAGCTGCCGGGGACGCCGTCCCTGCCGGTCGATCCGCGCGTGAGCGTGCGCTTTCTGCTGCGGGACGTGCCGAACCGGGAGGAGTGGAAAAGCGCCCTGCGGGCACGGGACGCCAAAGCCTTTTATAAGGAGACCATGCGCAGCATCCGCATCCTCACCGGCAAGCGCCGGGCTGTGCGGAAGATGATCCGCAATATTACCGAGGGGGTCATCATTACCACGCGGCATGAGGACAATTTGCAGCTGTCCAAATACGGGGCGGCAAACGTGCTGAAAATCGGGCAGCTCCACCACGATCACGCCTTTGCGCGAAAGTACGTCAGGGGCTTTCGATACGGCTACCGGGGACTTGATATTCTCACGCTTTTGACGCCGCAGCTCGTGGAGGAGGCCCAGGCGCTGATGGCGGGGCACAACAGCCACACTAGGCTTGTCTACATGCCGAATTTCCTCGAGCGCTACCCGGAGCGGGGGGACTTCGGCATACGGGAAAAAATTGTTCTCGCCGTGGGGCGCGTGACGGAGGTCAAGCGCTTCCCGCTGCTTGCCGAGCAGTTTGCCCATCTCCACCCCCGCGTCCCGGACTGGAAACTCCGCATCATCGGCGACGGGGACGAGCTGTCCGGCATCAGGGACTATGTAAAGCGGCAGGGTGCGGAGGAATATATCGAGCTTCCCGGCCAGATGGACAATGACCGGGTACGCCGGGAGATGCTGCGCGCGTCGATCTTCGCCATGTCCTCCCGGTCCGAGGGCTTTCCCTTCGTGCTGATGGAGGCGCAGAGCTGCGGCCTGCCGATCGTGGCTTATGACGTGCGGGTCGGCCCCGGCTTCCTTGTGCGCGATCAGGGAAACGGCTTTCTCGTGCCGGAGGGGGCGCGGGAGGAATATGAGGACCGGCTTGCGGAGCTTATGACAAAGCCGGCGGAGCGCGAGCGCATGAGCAGGGAAGCCCTGCAGGACGCGCAGCGCTTCAGCCGGGATGCGATTGCCGAGAAATGGTTTACGGTGATAGGATGAAAGAGAGAATGTTACAAAGAAATACCGCGAGGCAGTTCTTTTCCAATCACTGGCTGATGGTGCTGATCCTCCTGCAGCCGATCCTGGACATTGTCGCGTTCTGGACCAGAAGCCCCGACGGGACCTTCGCTGGCTTTCTGCGCCTCATCGTGATGGTGGCCTTCCCGCTCACGCTGCTGCTCATCCTGCCGGAGCGGAAACAGAAGCTGCGCCTGCTGCTCTGCCTCGGCGGGGTCGGCCTTGTTTGTCTGCTGCATCTCTGGAACGTCATGCGCATCGGCGCGGCGGATCTCAGGTATGAGATCTCCTATACCGCCAAGATGGCGCATATGCCGGTGATGGCCGTGTGCTTTGCCTTCTCCATCCGCAATACGCAGACCAGAAACCAGGCCTACTGGGGTCTGTTCTTTGCCGCGGGGATCACGGCGCTTGCGCTCTTTCTCTCCATTGTGACGGGTACAGCCAACATCACCTATGGCGAGGGGCTCGGGATCAGCGGTTGGGTCATCGACGACAACCGCACGGCCAACAGTACGATCCTTGTCGTGCTGGCGGCGTTTGCGGTGTTCTGCGCCGTGAAATCGGACAAGAAAATCGTGAATATCCTGGTGCCCGCGCTCTCAGCGCTCTGCCTTATCATCAACGGCACCATGACCTGCTATCTCTCCATTTTCCTCATTATGCTGGGCTTTGCGCTCTTTCTCCCGCTGGAGCATCTGGTGCGCGGCTGCGCGGTCAACCGTTTCGCGGTGCTGGTGCTGGTCGCGGTCTCGCTTGTCTCCGCCGCGGCCTATCCGCTCACGCCGAAATACAAGATACGGCTGGAACAGAGCGCCTTCATGGATAAAACCGAGGGCGAGTTTACCGAGGACGCCGACAGGTGGGGCTTTGATCCCAACACCCTCACAAAAGAACAGATCCTGAACGATCCCGAAATCCACACGCTGTATGAGGATTACTACTGGAAGTGCCTGTGGATCCTGTCGCCGGGGATGTTTGAAATGTACGACATTGACGAGATCATGGCAAAGTACGATTTCACCACGGACGCAAACATCCTGCTCAATACCCGCAATCTGAAAAGAGCCTTTGTCTCCCTCATGTGGGATCACAGCGATACGCTGACGAAGCTCTTCGGCATCGACATCTCCGCCGCCTGGAATTACGGGGGCGTGGATTTGGAGAACGACTGGCCCGCCGTGTTCTATTACTTCGGCTATGTGGGCTTTGCGGCCTATGTGCTGTTTATCCTCTGGTTCGTGCTTTTGATGCTGCGCCGTCTGCTGCGCGATTTCAAAAACAGCTTTACGGCGGACAACTTCATCCTCTTTGTCACACTCGTGCTGCTGCTCGGCATTGCCCAGTATTCCGGCGCGGTGCTGAGAAGGCCGAATGTATCCTTCTACCTTGCCCTGGTTCTGGGACTGATCCATTATCAGGCGGCGGTGCGGCCCGTCGGGCGCGTGAGTACTTGGAGAGGAGAGTGGGTATGAAACTGAGCGTTATTGTTCCGGTTTACAATGTGGAGCCCTACCTTGCCGAATGCGTGGATTCGCTTCTCGGTCAGGAGCTTTCGGATATGGAAATCATCCTCGTCGACGACGGCTCCAGGGATCGCTCCGGCGAAATCTGCGAGCGCTATGCCGCAGAGAGACCCGACAGGATCCGCTGCCTGCGCACCGAAAACGGCGGGCAGGGCCGGGCGCGCAATCTGGCGCTGCCGTTAGCGAAGGGCGATTATGTGGGCTTTGTGGACAGCGACGACTGGGTAAAGCCGGACATGTACAAAAAGCTCCTGGATCGGGCAGAAGCGACCGGCGCGGATATCGTGGTCTGCGATTTTCTGGAACACTGCGCCGACGGCGCCGAGCGAGTGCTTCCCGCGAGCTTTCAGGATCACCCTCTCAGTTCGGCGGGCTCCTCCTGCAACAAAATTTTCCGCAGGGCCCTGATCGGAGAGCTGCGCTTTCCGGAGGGGCTGTGGTATGAGGATTTTTATTTTTCTGCCATCATGCTCCTGCGCTCTAAGCGCACGGAATACCTGCGGGAAGCGCTGTATGTCTACCGCCGCGGGCAGGAATCCACCATGCACAACAATAACGCCGCGAAAAACCTCGATATGCTCAAAATCATGGACATGCTCGAGCCGGAAATGCGCGCCGCGGGCAGGGAAGAGGATTTTTCCTTCTTCGTCATCAACCATGTGCTGCTCGACTCCATCAGCCGCCTTGCGCAGCAGACCGCGCCGGACCGGGACAGTGTCATCCGCGCGTTTCGGGATTATGCCCACCGGAATGTGCCGAAGCTCACGCAATGCAAAAGCTATCAGGCCGAGGCCAGAAACCGCAGGATCATCATGTTCCTGAATTACCACGGCATGGAGAGACTTGCGCAGTTTATTCTTAACGTGAAAAAGAGAGTATAAAACGGGGGAAGTTTTCCTCCGCTTTATACTTTCTTGGTCTTTAATAGATTGTTGGCTTTCATGAGGACATGCACGGCGAAGCGCCGCCTGTTCATCAGCAACCGGGTGAGCAGCCTGTGGCGGCGGCTCATGCGCTGAACGTAAGGATTCTCTTCATATTGAGGGAACTTTTCGAGAAAGTTTCGCATCAGCTCCTCCTGCACCGGAGAGCGCCAGTCGCAGAGATTCACGCGCACTGAGCTTGTGAGAAACTGACAGTAAAAGGCGAGGAATTCCAGCTCGTCCCGAAGCCGCTCTCCGAGTCCGTGTTCACGATAGAACGCGACCACATCGTCTACCGCCGGGATGATCTCCAGATTCCGCAGCACCTTGCGCGTATTGGTCACGGAGTCGTAGCGCTGCAAATAGCGGTGCCAGGCGACGGGAATATAGATCACCTTGTCGGTGTAGAAATAGAGCTTCTGCACTGTGCAGAGATCCTCAAACCAGACGCCGGAGGGGAAGCGCACACCGCTTTCGAGAAAGAGACTGCGGCGGAAAATTTTGTTCCAGACGTCGGGCCCCTGTAAAATCAGGCCGGGATAATCTTGCAGATTCAGGTCGTGATCCCGGTCGCAGCCCTTCATGTACTTGAGCTCCTTGCCCTCCACATTGACGGCGATGGAATCGAAGATGCAGATATCAAAATCTCTGCCGAGACAGGACGCGATACCGCGAAGGCCGCCGTCCGTCAGATAATCGTCGCTGTCGATAAAGTACAGGAATTCGCCATGCGCATTCTCGATCCCCACGTTGCGGGCGTGTCCCTGTCCCCGGTTTTCCGTCGTGATCACGGTGAAGAGTTCGGGGTAACGAGCCCGGTAGCCCTCAGCGACGGTGAGGGAGCCGTCCGTGGAGCCGTCGTTTACGAGGATGATCTCATAATCCTTTACCGTCTCGTCAAGCAGCGAATCCAGGCATTTGGGCAGATATTTTTCCACATTGTAGACCGGGATAATAATACTGAGCTTTTTCATACATGCCTCCCGTCAGCGTTTTTTCAGCACAGACTTAAGATTCATGAGCGCCGCGGCTTCCTGACAGCGGCCGCGGAGCAAAAGCGCCGAGAGCAGCTTATGCTTTGCCGGCATCGAACGGACATAGGGGTTTTCGGCAAAATCCGGGAAGCGCGCCAAAAGCGCCTCCCGCAGCGCGGGCAGGACGGGGCTTTTGGGGTCCGAAGTGCAGACGCGCATGGAGGCTGCCAGGAAAACGTTATAAAAGGTCACATAGGCAAGCTGATCGCGGTACTTTTCATACATCCCCATTGCTTTGTAATAGCCTGCAAGATCGTCCGCCGCGTCGATGATTTCCAGATTCCGCTCCAGATTCGCGCTGTTGGTAATGGAGCCGGGGCGCGTCACATACTGATACCAGGCCCTGTCAACGGCAAAGATCTTCTCCGTCCAGAGATAGAGCTTCGGCATTGTGCGCAGATCCTCATACCAGACACGTCCGGGAAAGCGGACGGCGCTTTTTGTAAACAGCTCCCGTCGGCAGAGCTTGTTGCAGGCCGAGGGGTATTCCATCAGAAGCTCCGGGCAGGACGCGAGACTGAGCGGCCCCTTTTTTTCGGAGCCCTTGAGCCTTTCAATCACTGTCCCGTCAGGCCGGACGGAGAGAAAGTCGAACAGGATCATATCCCGATCTGGTTTTAACTCCGCCATCATTTCCGGCAGCGCGCCGGGGACAAGGCGGTCATCGCTGTCGAGAAAGAAGAGAAACTCCCCCCGGGCGTTCTCGATCCCCACATTGCGTGCCGCGCCGAGGCCCCCGTTCTCGGTCGTGATGAGGCGGATAAGCTGCGGGCAACGCGCGGCATAGGCTGCCGCAATGACCCCGGAATCGTCGGTAGAGCCGTCGTTTACGAGGACGATTTCATAATCGCAAAGCCCCGGAACGATCACCGAGTCGAGGCAGGCGGGCAGATACTCCCGCGTATTATAGACCGGGATGACAATACTCAGCTTCAAGCGCAGCACCTCTTTTCTCACTGCCATGATACCACAGCCGCGCAGGGATTTGCAAGCCGGAGCGAGATGGAGAAAAACAGTTGCCGCGCCGAAGGTTTTGATGTATAATACAATGACTTCTAAGAAGGTGGTATCAGAAATGGCTAAAGAGTTAAAAAAACAGACGGCGGGCCAGGCGCCCGATCCCCACGCGGCAAGCAAGGAGCTTTATGACTGGATCCTGTGCCTGCTGTTCGCGCTGGCGGTGTGCGTGCTTCTGTTCGCCTTTGTGTTTCATGTGATCGACGTGGTGGGCTCCTCCATGGTGCCGACACTGCACAACGGCGACAAGATGCTCGTCTCCGGCCTGCTGTATAAGCCCAAAGCCGGGGATGTGGTCGTCTTCAAGAAGAACGAGTACGACCCCAACCGCGCCCTCGTCAAACGCGTGATCGCAACCGAGGGGCAGGAGATCAATATGGACTTTGCAAACGGCATCGTCTACATAGACGGCGAGCCGCTGGCGGAGAGCTATATCAACGACCTGACCTACAACAAGCTTGACTTCATCGGCCCCAAGACCGTGCCGGAGGGCTGCGTGTTCGTCATGGGCGACAACCGCAACGCCTCTGTGGACAGCCGCAAGTCCGAGATCGGCATGCTGGATACCCGCCTCATTCTGGGCCGGGCCTATTGCGTGATCTATCCGCTGTCTGTCCTGCGCGTGATCAAATGACGGACGGCATGGAGAAAATGAACATCCAATGGTTCCCCGGTCATATGACCAAGGCCCAGCGGATGATCGAAGAAAACCTGAAGCTGGTGGACGCGGTATGCGAAATTTTGGACGCGCGCATCCCGTCAGCCAGCCGCAACCCCGATATTGACAGGCTCGCGGGCGGCAAGCCCCGTCTTGTGATCCTCAACCGCTGCGATCTGGCGGACCCGGAGGCGACAAAGCGCTGGCGGCAGTTCTTCCAGAAGCAGGGGATCTCCATTCTGGAGACCGACGCCCGCACAGGCAAGGGCGTGAACGGTTTTGTCCCTGCCGTGCGCAGTCTCCTCAGTGAGAAGCTCCGGGAGTATGAGGCCAAGGGGCAGGTGGGACGTGCGCTGCGCGTGATGATCCTCGGCATTCCGAACGTCGGCAAATCGACCTTTATCAACAAGGTCGCGGGCCGCAAGGCCGCCATCGCCGGGGACAAGCCCGGCGTCACGCGCGGCAGACAGTGGATCAGCATCGACGCGGGGCTTGACCTGCTGGACACCCCCGGCATCCTCTGGCCGAAGTTTGACAGCCAGGAGGTGGGAGAGCTGCTCGCCATCACGAACGCCATCAAGGCCGATGTGCTGGACAAGGAGACGCTGGGCGCAAACTTCATGCTGCGCCTGCGGGACAATTATCCGGACGCGCTGCGCGAGCGCTATAAGCTGGAGCCGGACCCAGCGCTCAACGGCTTCGAGCTGTTGGAGCAGGCGGCGAAAAAGCGCGGCTTTCTCCTCTCCCGCGGGGAGTATGATATCGAGCGTATGGCGAACACCCTTCTCAAGGAATACCATGAGGGCAAGCTTGGAAGACTGACTTTGGAGATGCCGGATGACAGAGCTCTGGACGCTGGAAAATGAGATATACGACGAGGGCTGGACTCTTCTCTGCGGTGTGGACGAGGCGGGCCGCGGCCCCCTGGCGGGGCCGGTATGCGCCGCGGCGGTGATCCTGCCGCGCAATCTTGTGATCGCGGGGCTGGACGACTCCAAAAAGCTCAGCGAAAAAAAGCGCGAGGCTCTTTATGACCCCATCTGTGAGCAGGCGATCAGCTTCGGCGTCGCCTTTGCGAGCGTGGAGGAGATCGAAGAGCTGAATATCCTGAACGCGACCTTCCTCGCCATGAACCGGGCGCTTGCAAAGCTAAACCCCCAGCCTGAGCTTGCGCTCATTGACGGCAACCGCAGCACGGGCGTCACGGTAAAAAACCGCTGCGTCGTCAAGGGGGACGCGAAATGCGCGGACATCGCCGCGGCCTCGGTGCTGGCCAAGGTCACGCGAGACCGCTATATGCTCGAGATGGCTGAACGCTATCCCGCTTATCACTTCGAGCAGCACAAGGGTTACGGCACGAAGCTCCACTATGACGCGCTTCGGGAGTACGGCCCATCGCCCATCCACCGGATGAGCTTTCTGAAAAAGCTGTACAAATGAGCGAGAAGAAAGAGCTCGGCGACTGGGGGGAAGAGCGCGCCGCCCGTTATCTGCGCCTGCGCGGGTACAGCATCCTGGGGCGCAATTTCCGCTGCCGTCAGGGTGAGATCGATATCATTGCCGCCAAAGGCGCTTTTGTCGTCTTTGTGGAGGTCAAGCTGCGCAAGAACGCGGACTTCGGCGAGGCGCGGGAATTTGTCACCTATTCCAAGCAGCAGCGCGTGATCCGCGCGGCGGAGTATTGGCTCATAAAGACCGGCTGCGAAAAGCAGCCGCGTTTTGATGTAATCGAGATTTACGCGCCGAAGGGGACGGATACTGTCTTTCCTACGATCCGCCACCTCGAAAACGCGTTTTCCTATTAATATTGATGTTCGCATCAGCTTAAATCAGCTGATCCTAAATTCGACCTCCCTTTGGAAAAAGGAAGGTGGCCGAAGGCCGGAGGGATCGAAACAGAATTTGCGCAAGGCTTTGTTTAAGCTTTTCACAGTTCGGCCGATCCCTCAGTCACAGCCTCGCGGGAGATCGGCTGTGACAGCTCCCTTTCGCAAAGGGAGCTTAGAGCCTGACATAAACTACGCACATACAATATCAGTATGTACCCGCCCGGATCGGGCGAGTATCGCTCAGCAGCTGCCGCGGGGACAGAAGGTCGAGCAGTAGGTCTCGCCCTTCGTGCTGGCGTTTTCGTTCTGAACGCTGATACGCTCGGCCACACAGCGGCAATCGACGGTGTTGTACTTGCAGGCAATCACATCGCAGCCGACACCGGGATTGGAGCCATGAGTTTTCTTTTCGCTCATGAGATTTGCCTCCCTTGATTTTGGATTCGTCAACAGTATCTGCAATTTTGTTTCGTTTATTCGGAGGAGCTATGGCGCTTTACACCATCGGAGATCTGCATCTGTCCCTGGCCAAGGAAAAGCCGATGGATATTTTCGGCGACTGCTGGAAAAACCACGATCAGAAGCTGCGGGAAGCCTTCTCCGCGCTGACGGAGGACGATCTCACAGTGTTGTGCGGGGATCTGAGCTGGGGCATGAGTCTGGAAGAAACCGCGCCGGATTTTCACTTCGTGGACGAACTGCCCGGTAAGAAGCTGATCCTCAAGGGAAACCACGACTATTGGTGGACGACGGCGGCCAAGATCAAACGCTTTTTCACACAGGAGGGGATCGAGAGCATCGATATCCTCCACAACAACGCCTTTTCTTACGGCGACTATGCCGTCTGCGGCACGCGGGGCTGGTTTTATGAGGAAGAAAAGGGCGGCGAGCATGACGCGAAAATCATGCGGCGGGAAATCATGCGCCTGGAAACCTCGCTGAAAGCGGCAGGGGACAGGAGGAAGCTGGTCTTTCTCCACTACCCGCCGATCTATGGCAATTACCGCTGCGAAGAGATCCTCCAACTCCTGAAGGAGTATGAGGTGCCGCTCTGCTGCTACGGCCATATCCACGGCAAGGGCTGCGCCGCGGCCTTCAACGGCTGGGTTGGCGGAACGGAGTTTAAGCTGGTTTCGGCGGATTATATCCGTTTCACACCCATGCGATTGCCAATTTCTGCGCTTGTTTAAGAATTTGTCATTGATTTTAACGGAAATATCTGCTATCATATCACGGTGCGTGCAGACACATACAGAGGAGGAAATCAACCATGATTTTGAAGAATGTCGAAAAGAAAGAAAAAAATACCGCTGCTTTTGTGGTAGAGTCCGATGCGGCCGAGTTTGCCAAGGCCGTCAATGATGCCTACCTCAAGAACAGATCTTCCATAAGCATCCCCGGCTTCCGCAAGGGCAAGGCCCCCCGCGCCGTGATCGAGGGTATGTACGGCCCCGAGGTGTTCTATCAGGACGCCATGGACGAGCTGGCACCCGAAGCCTATTCCTTCGGCGTCAAGGAGGCAGACCTCAAGATCGTTGGTGCGCCTTCCATTTCCGATGTGAACATCACGGATGACAAGAATGTTGTCTATACCTTCGCCGTGACCCTGTATCCTGAGGTTACCCTCGGTCAGTACAAGGGCCTTGAGGCGAAGAAGCCCGCCGCAGAAGTCAGCGACGCGGACGTCGAGGCGGAGCTTAACAGCGTCCGCAAGCGCAACGCCCGTATGCTGGACATCGACGACCGCCCCGCGCAGATGGGCGACACCGCCAACATCGACTTCGACGGCTACCTCAATGGGGAGCGCTTCGAGGGCGGCAAGGCCGAGGGCTACGCGCTTGAGCTTGGCTCGAACAGCTTCGTTCCCGGCTTCGAGGAGCAGATTGTCGGCATGAAGGTCGGCGAGGAGAAGGATATCGACATCACCTTCCCCGAGGACTATACCCCTGAGCTTGCCGGCAAGGCCGTCGTTTTCAAGGTCAAGCTCAACGGCCTCACCACGCCCGAGCTGCCCGAGCTCGATGACGAGTTTGCCAAGGACGTGTCCGAGTTCGACACCCTTGAGGAGTACAAGAACAGCATCCGTGAGAACCTAACCAAGGTCCGCGCCGAGCGCGCCGAAGCGGATTTCCGCAACGAGATCATGCGCGAGGCTGTTGAGAATATCACCGCCGACATCCCCGATGTGATGATCGAGGAGAAGGTGGAAGATATCCTCCGCAATTACGCGAGCCAGTTCGGCCTGCGTGACAACAGCACGAGCCTTGACGACATCAAGAAGATGATGGGCATCAACGACGAGATGATGGAAAAGAGCATCCGTCCCGCGGCCCTCTTCCAGGTCAAGAACGATCTGCTGCTTGACGCCGTGATGGAGGCTGAGGAGCTTGCCGATACCGACGAGGCGTTTGACGCTTACGTCGCCAAGACCGCCGAAGAGGTAGGCGCGACGATCGAGCAGCTCAAGCAGTATTTCGGCGAGGCGTTCATGCGCCATGAGTTCCGCAAGGAGCTGGCCACAAATCTGATCGTGGAAAGCGCCATCGCGATGATGGAATAAGATTCTTTTTTTCAGGATATGCTCTTTCTGTATTCTATCCCAGTTCATAAGGAGCGTTATTAAATGAGTTTAGTACCCTATGTAGTAGAACAGACCAGCCGCGGCGAGCGGTCCTATGACATTTTCTCCCGTCTGCTCAACGACAGGATCGTGCTTCTGTCGGAGGAGGTAAACGATACGACTGCGAGCCTCATCGTGGCCCAGCTTCTGTATCTGGAAGCCCAGGATCCCGACAAGGATATCCAGTTTTACATCAACAGTCCCGGCGGCAGCGTTTCTGCCGGCCTTGCGATCTATGACACTATGCAGTATATCAAGCCCGACGTGTCCACCATCTGCATCGGCATGGCGGCTTCCATGGGCGCGTTTCTGCTGTCCTCCGGCGCGAAAGGCAAGCGCATCGCCCTGCCCAATGCCGAGATCATGATCCACCAGCCCTCCGGCGGCAGCCAGGGCCAGGCCACGGACATTCAGATCCAGGCGGCGCATATTCTCAAGATCAAGAAAAAGCTCAATGCCATTCTTGCGGAGAATACCGGCAAGCCCGTGGAGACCATCGCGGCCGACTGTGAGCGCGATTACTTCATGTCGGCGGAAGAGGCCAGGGACTACGGCCTGATCGACAAGGTTATTTTCAAGCGTTGATAAGTGCGGAGGGGGGACGGCAATGCGTTCCCCCTTCTTTGTTAAGGAGATTTTATGGCAAGAAACGAAGACAGACGCAGCATCCGCTGCTCCTTTTGCGGTAAGCCCCAATCGCTGGTGGAACACCTGATCGCCGGCAACAATTGTTATATCTGCGATGACTGCGTACGCATGTGCGCCGACATTATTGGAGAAGCAGACGAGCCGTACGACCAGATGGTCCTGGGCTATGACGGCCTGCCGCTCGAATTTCAAAAGCTTCCCAAGCCCATGCAGATCAAGGAGCGCCTTGACGAATATGTGATCGGCCAGGAGAGGGCGAAAATCGTCCTGTCCGTCGCGGTGTACAATCACTACAAGCGCATCCTGCATGGGAGCAAGGACGACGTCGAGCTGCAAAAGAGCAATATCCTCCTTATTGGCCCGACCGGCAGCGGCAAGACGCTCTTTGCCCAGACCATGGCGAAGATGCTGGACGTACCCTTTGCCATCGCGGACGCCACAACGCTGACCGAGGCCGGCTATGTGGGCGAGGATGTGGAAAACGTCATCCTCAAGCTCCTGCAAGCCGCGGACTTCGATGTGGAGCGCGCCCAGAAGGGCATTATTTACATCGACGAAATCGACAAAATCGCCCGCAAAAGCGAGAATACCTCCATCACCCGCGACGTTTCGGGCGAGGGCGTACAGCAGGCCATGCTGAAGCTCCTGGAGGGCACCATCGCGAACGTCCCGCCGAACGGCGGGCGCAAGCATCCGCAGCAGGAGTTCATCCATGTGGACACCACCAACATCCTCTTCATCTGCGGCGGCGCGTTCGACGGCCTCGACAAGATCATCGAGCGGCGCACCGACAAAAAGAGCATGGGCTTCGGCGCGGAGATCACGAGCAAGGCCGACCGGGACGTGGGCAAGATCATGTCCCTTGTGCAGCAGCACGATCTTCTGCAATTCGGCATCATTCCGGAGCTGATCGGCCGCCTGCCGGTGGTCGCCACCCTGGACAGCCTGAACCGGGATGATCTGGTGCGCATCCTCACGGAGCCGAAAAACGCCCTGACCCGGCAGTATCAGACGCTCATGTCCTACGACGGCGTGGAGCTGGAATATCAGCCGGAGGCGTTGGAGGCCATTGCGGACAAGGCGATTCAGATGAAGATCGGCGCGCGCGGCCTTCGCAGCGTGGTCGAGGGGGTCATGACCGATATCATGTACCGCGTCCCCTCCGACAAAACGGTAAAGAAGGTCATTGTGACCGCTGAAAACGTCAGGGAGAATACGACGCCCCTGATGCTCCATGAGGGGGACGGCAGTTTCCCGGAGCATGAGCAGGAAGCGCTTCCCGCGCCCAAACAGGGGCGCAGGCGCAAGGCCGCCGGTAAGGAATAAGCGGCCGCGGACAGAAAGGAAGCAACATGGCACAGAACGAAATGGAATACATCAAAATACCGATGCTGGCTCTGCGCGGGCTGCACGTATTCCCGGGCATGCTGCTCACCTTCGACGTAGAGCGGCCGGCCTCCGTCGCGGCGCTCAATAACGCCGTGCGAGCCGATCAGCTGATCTTTTTGTCGGCGCAGAAGGATCTCGGCGCAGACATGCCGAAAGAGGATGAAATCTATTCCGTCGGCACCGTCTGCCGGGTTCGCCAGCAGCTGCGCCAGCCGCGCGGCAGCATCTGCCGCGTGATGGTGGAGGGCTTGTACAGGGCGAAGGCCGAGAGCATGAACTGCGATCCCAAGGGCTTTTACGCCTATATCGAGCCTTTGGAGGATAAGGCGGAACGGGTCAGCGCCGAGAAAAGGGAAGCGCTGCTCAGAAGCTGCCTTGCCCTCTTTGAGGAGTACATCCAGTATAACAGCGACATGATCAACGAGCAGATCATCAACCTGCTCGCCAATCCCGATCCCGCCTATGTCTCGCACTATCTTGCACAGAACGTGCGCTTGAGCGTGGAGGATCGCCAGCTTCTGCTGGAGGAGCGCTCTCCCACGCGCCGCCTCGCCATGCTCAACCGCCTGCTCTCTCGTGAGCTCAATATCCTGAGCATCGAAAAGGAACTGTCCGAGCAGACCCAGGAGGCCATGAACCGGGGCCAGCGCGACTATTATCTGCGCGAGGAGATGAAGATCATCCAGTCCGAACTGGGCGAGGATGACGATATCGAGATTTACCGCGAGAAGATCGCCGCCCTGCCCGTGAGTGAGGAGATCCGTGAAAAGCTCAACAAGGAGCTGAGCCGCCTTGCCAAGCAGCCCTTCGGCTCGTCCGAAGCCGCCGTCATGCGCAATTATCTGGACGTGTGCCTGGAAATTCCCTGGGGCGTGACCACCAAAGAGACGGTCAACATCGCAAAGGCCCGCAAAAAGCTGGACGAGGATCACTACGGCCTGGAAAAGGTCAAGGAGCGCATTCTCGAATACCTCGCGGTAAAGCAGCTGAGTCCCGACGTCAAGGGCGGGCTTCTGTGTCTGGTCGGGCCTCCGGGCACCGGCAAGACCAGCATCGCGCAGAGCATCGCCGCCGCCACGAACCGCAAGCTTGTGCGCATCTCCCTCGGCGGCGTGCATGACGAGGCCGAGATCCGCGGCCACCGCCGCACCTATATCGGCTCCATGCCAGGGCGCATCATCAGCGGCGTCATCCAGTCCGGCTCCTGCAACCCCCTCATGGTGCTTGACGAGATCGACAAGCTGGCGGCCGATTATCGCGGCGACCCCGCTGCCGCGCTGCTCGAGGCCTTGGACGGGGAGCAGAACGGGAGCTTCAGGGATAATTTCCTGGAGCTGCCCTTCGACCTCTCCGGCGTCTTCTTCATCACGACCGCGAACACCACCTCCACCATCCCGCGGGCGCTGCTCGACAGGATGGAGGTCATCGAGCTCTCAAGCTACACGGATGAAGAAAAGCTTCAGATCGCAAAGCAGCACCTCCTACCCAAGCAGCGCAAAAAGCACGGCCTCAAGGCAGCGCAGCTCAAGCTGCAGGACGACGCGATCCGGGAGATGATCCGCTCCTACACGCGGGAATCGGGCGTAAGAAATCTTGAGCGAGAGATCGCCAACGTCTGCCGGAAGACGGCAAGCGGCATCGCGGAGGAGAAATTCAAGAGCCTCACGGTGCATGCTTCTTCTGTGGCGGAGCTTCTGGGCCCGGCAAAATTCAAGCCCGACACCCTGCATCCGCGCGACGAGATCGGCCTTGTGCGCGGCCTTGCCTGGACACAGGTCGGGGGCGAGATCCTCGACGTGGAGGTCGCCGTGGTGGAAGGCTCCGGCAAGCTGGAGCTGACCGGCAATCTCGGTGATGTGATGAAGGAATCCGCCAAGGCGGCGGTGACATATATCCGCAGCCGCAGCAGTATGCTCGGCATCGACCCGGAGTTTTACAAGAACAAGGACATCCATATCCACTTCCCGGAGGGTGCCGTGCCGAAGGACGGCCCCTCGGCGGGCATCACGATGACAGTCGCGCTTATTTCCGCCCTCACGGGAACTCCCGTGCGCCGCGATATCGCCATGACGGGCGAGGTGACGCTGCGTGGGCGGGTGCTCGCCATCGGGGGTCTGCGCGAGAAGACCATGGGCGCTCTTCGCGCCGGGGTCAGGACGGTCATCATCCCCGCGGACAACGAGGCGGATCTGGAAAACATAGACCAGACGGTGCGCGCAAAGCTGAACTTTGTGACGGCTGAGAACGTGGACGACATTCTCGACCTCGTCCTGGTCAGAAAGAAGAGCGAGACAGCCGCCGCCGCGCCCCTGCCGGTCGCGGGGCAGGAGCTTCTGGCTGTGAGACAGTAAGATGAAAGCACTGAATGTGAACAAGGCGGAGTTTGTGAAATCCGCCGCCGCGCCCGCGCAGTTTATCAGCAGCAGCGTCCCCGCCGTGGCCTTTGCCGGGAAATCCAATGTCGGCAAGTCCTCGGTCATAAACCGCCTCTTAAACCGCAAGAACTTTGCGCGCGTCGGCTCTGAGCCGGGAAAGACCATCCATGTCAACTATTTCCTGATCGACGAGCGGCTCTATCTCATCGACCTGCCGGGCTACGGCTATGCCAGGGTTTCCCAGGCCGAACGGGAGCGCTGGGGAAAGCTCATGGAGGATTTCTTTGCCGCCGGGCTCTTTCAGCTTGGCGTCATGATCGTGGACGCGCGGCACAAGCCCACGGCGGACGACGTGACCATGGCGGAATGGTTCAAAAACACGGGCTGCCGCCTCGTCGTGGTGGCAAACAAGCTCGACAAGCTCAAAAAGAGCGAGATCGAGCCGAATCTTGCGCTGATCCGGGAGACGCTCGCTCTGCCGGAGAATGTGCTGCTCATTCCGTTTTCCGCCGAAAAGGGGCAGGGGAGGGAAACGCTCCTGTCCGAAATCAGCAAGCTGGTTTAAAAAGCATCGAATCATGACAAGAATTTGCTCAGCGGGGAAAGTTTTTCCCCGCTGAAGCTTGTATTTCGTATAAAGATTTGGTAAAATGGCGATATCTTGGGGGTGAATGCAATCAGCGATCTGGAAATAATCAAGAACGGCTTTGATTTCAGCTATCTGCTTGGGATCCTGCGCAGCGTGATTCCGTCGCTCATCTGTATCACCCTGCATGAGCTGAGCCATGGTCTGGTCGCCTATCGCCTGGGGGACGATACCGCCAAGCGTGCCGGACGCCTGACGCTCAATCCGCTCAAGCATCTGGACCCGATCGGGCTTCTGATGATGGTGACGGTGCACTTCGGCTATGCAAAGCCTGTGCCTGTGAATATGAACAAGTTTAAAAACCCGAAACGCGACATGGCCATCACAGCGCTGGCAGGACCGGTGAGCAATGTGCTTATCACCCTGGTCTGCCTGCTGCTTTACGGCCTTCTTTATCTGCCGCTGCAGGGCGGCAGCGTCGGGGAGTTTGTGCTGGACATGCTGGATCTCACGGCCTATATCAGCATCGGCTATGCCATTTTCAATATACTCCCGGTCCCGCCGCTGGACGGCTCCAAGGTGTTGTTCTCCGTGCTTGACGAGGAAAACTACAGGACCCTGATGCGCTATGAGCGCTACGGCGGGCTGGTTTTGATGCTGCTTGTCTGGTCCGGCGTACTCGGCACGCCCCTCTCCGCAGCCATCCGCTGGGTCTATCTGCATCTGCTTCCGCTCGCGCAGGGAGCCTGTAATCTTGTTTTCAAGCTGTTTTATCAATGATGGAAAATCCCAATTTTTATCTGGAGGGCATCGTCCACGACAGGGACGAGATGCAGGACTTTGAAGGCCCGCTGAGCCTGATCCTGCAATTGCTTTCAAAAAACAAAATCGAAATCCGCGATATCAGCATTTCGGATATTTTGGATCAGTATCTCGCGTGGCTGGACGCTGCGCAGAGCATGGATCTGGAGATCGCAAGCGAATTTGTACAGATGGCGGCCCAGCTTCTCTATATCAAAACGCGCACTCTCCTCGCCGCGGATGAAGAAGAGGTTTCGGAGCTGGAGCTTCTCATGAGCTCCCTGGAGCAGCTGAAGGCGCGGGACGTTTTCGCCGCCGTGCAGAAGGTTATCCCGGAGCTGAAAAAAGCCTCGGAGCGCGGGCTTCTCTACGGCGTCAAGCCGCCGGAGCCGCTGCCGAAGCGCGGGAAGGAATACGAATACCACCACAAGCCGGTGGATCTTCTCAAGGCGATGTACCGGATCTACGCAAGGGGCGGTAAGCCCGCCCAGCCGGACATGAGCGCGAAGGTGCCGCAGCGGATCGTGTACAGCGTGCGCGACAAAAGCCTGCAGATCCTGAACCGTCTGCGTTCGGGCAATGTGAGTCTCAGCGAGCTGTACCGGGAGTGCCGGTCTCGCTCGGAGATCGTGGCGACCTTCGTGTCGGTGCTGGAGCTTTGCAGTATCGGCAGCGTACACATCGAACGGGAAGAGGAGAGCTATTCGCTCAGCTTCATCGGCGGTAATGTGGATGAAATAATGGAAAAGATCGAAGAAACATGATGGATAAACTGACAGCAGCCGTGGAGGCTGTACTCTTTGCGGCGGGTGAAAGCGTTCCGCTCGCGCGCCTGTCCCTGATCCTGGGCGCGGAGGAGGAAGAGATCGCCCGCACAGTCGCCTGGCTCTCAGACCTCTATGAGTCCGAGGGCCGCGGGATTCGGGTGCTGCGCCTGGACGACAAGGTGCAGATGTGCTCCGCGCCGGAGCATGCAGGCGTCATCAGCGCCTGCCTCGAGCAGCGCAAGCCGCCCATGCTTTCCCAGTCCGCGCTGGAGACCCTTGCGGTCGTGGCGTATTTCCAGCCCGTGACCCGCGCTTATATCGAGCAGGTGCGCGGCGTGGACAGCTCCTACAGCGTCAGCGTTCTGACGGAGCGCGGGCTCATTGAGGAGTGCGGCAGGCTCGAAGCGCCGGGCCGTCCCGCCGTCTTCCGCACGACGGACGCTTTTTTGCGCACCATGGGCGTCACCCGCCTGTCAGAGCTTCCGGTCTTGCCGGAGGTGAGCGGCAGCGAGGGCCTTGAAAAGCTGCAAAGCGCCATCGACAAGCTCACGAAACCGCAGGAGAAGGAAGAAAGTCAGAACGGAGAACATGCCGATACGCCTCAGGAGGAGGGATAAGCTTGATAAAGTGGATAGCCCTTGGCGCGCTTGCCGCCCTGGTGCTGCTGTTTATCTTCTTTCCCACGGTCGCCTGGATCCTGGTGGGACTTCTCGCGCTGATCATCGCCTTTATACTCTTTGTGCCGATCGGTGCGGACGTCGCCTATCTGAACGGCGAATTCCGGCTTGCGGCAAGGATCAACGGCTTTGCTATCCAGCTCATTCCGCGAAAGGAGAAGGAGCAGAAGCCGGAAGAGAAGCCGAAGGAGGAAAAGCCGCCGGAGGAGCCCAAGGAGGAGAAAGAGGAAAAACCGAAACGGGACTTTAACTTCACCAGGGACGAGCTGCTTGAAATCGCGAAAAAAGCGCTCAACGGACTTAAAAAGTTCGGAAAGCTCACGGTGCGCAAGTTCATGCTGCACTGGGCGGTAGCCGGCGAGGACCCCTACGACGCCGCCATGAGCTTTAACTATATCAATTCGGCGCTGAGTGTGCTCTCGCCGATCTGCGCCCCCATTTTCAATGTCACCGGGGATGTGGACGTGCGGACGGAAATCGACTTCATGGCCGATTCCATGCGCATCGACACGGAACTCAGCATTACCCTGCGCCTCATCCAGGTCGTGCGCGCGGCCATCGCGGCTGGGATTGGCGTGATCGGCGTTCTGAGAAAGCGGAAAAAGCGCCTCAAAAAAGAGGCGGAGCTTGCAAAAGCCAATGGCGAGGCCGCCGCAGATGAAAATGCACAAACAACAGCCATAGAGCAGGAGAATAATCAGCCTGAGGAAAGGAAGGACAACAATGGAGACAAATCCGATCGGCGAACTGATGCAGAGCACAATGGAGAATGTGAAGAACATTCTCAAGGTTGACACGGTTGTGGGCGATCCCATCTACACGCCGGACGGGATTACCCTGGTTCCCATTTCCAAAATCAGCGTCGGCTTCGGCGGCGGCGGTGTGGAATTCGGCAGCAAGAAGGAAGGGGAGCGGCGGCCCTACGGCGGCGGCAACGCCACCGGCGTCAAGGTCGAGCCTATCGGCTTTCTGATCATCAAAGACGGGGTCGTGCGGATGATCAACGTCACCCCGCCGGCCAGCACCACCGTTGACCGCGTGATCGACCTGGTGCCCCAGGTCATGGATCGGGTGGACGCCTTCATCGAAAAGCAGAAAAAGAAATAATCCTATACTATTCCTTGATAGAAATCTTTAAGTCTTCCCGGCAAAATTTGCGCCAGGACTTCGTTGAAGCCCTTGACCATATATCTCCATTATGCTCTGCGGGCTTCACCTTGCCTGACACAAATTTTGCTCGGGAATCCAATAAAGCTTCTTATCAAGGGATAGTATCTACCCATCAGGACAATAATAAGCACTGCCCAAATTGTTTGCGGGGTGGTGCTTATTATTCGGTCTCAACTCCTTTCCGTGCTTCTGTCCTGTCTGATGCTGACGCAGTCTGTCCCCGCCTTTGCCGACGGGGAGCCGGGCGTCTCGGCTGAGGCCTGCGTCCTTTTGTGTGAGGACGGGCGCGCGCTGTATGAAAAAAACGCGGACAGGCGCTGTCTCATCGCCAGCACGACAAAGCTCATGACGGCGCTCGTGTGCCTGGAAAACACCGCGCTTGACGATTCCGTTACTGCCCGGAAGCGGCACTGTGAGGTCGAAGGCTCGACCATGTATCTGCGCGCGGGGGAGAGCTACAGCGTGCGGGAGCTGCTGCTCGGTCTGCTGCTGGCCTCCGGGAACGACGCGGCTCTCGCGCTGGCGGAGCATACGGCGGGCAGCGAAGCGGCCTTTGCCGCGCTCATGAACGAAAAAGCGCGGGAACTCGGCCTTGAGAACACGCACTTTCAAAACCCGCACGGCCTCGATGCGAAGGAGCATTATTCCACCGCCCGGGACCTTGCCCGGCTGATGCTTTCCTGTATGGAAAACCCCGACTTCCGGGCGCTTGCGGGGACGAAGGCCGCCAATGTGAAGGGTCTCACGCTTCTCAATCACAATAAGCTTCTGACGCTCTGCCCGGGCTGCGTCGGCGGAAAGACCGGCTACACCGGCGCTGCGGGGCGCTGCCTGGTCTCCTGCTGCGAGCGCGGCGGCCTTCGTCTTGTGTGCGTGACGCTCTCCGCGCCGGACGATTGGAACGATCACATGCGGCTGTATGACTGGGCGTATGCGCATTATGTTCTGCACGATCTGAGTGAAGAGATCAGCTTCGAGGTCCCGCTTGTGAGCGGCAGCCGGGAAAGCCTCACCGCCGCCCCGGCGGACGGTTCCCGCGCTCTGCTTCGTCGGGACGAGGAAACGGAGCTTTATGTGGAGCTTCCCCGCTTCGTCTTCGCGCCGGTCGGGGCTGGGGAGTACGCCGGAACGCTCACGTTAAGACGCGGCGGGCGCAGCGTGTATGAATGCCCGCTCGTCTATGCCGAGGGCGCGCAGCTTGCCGATGTTTTTTGATTCTAATGAAAGATCTGGGGATAGTATGACTGAAAGACTGCAAAAACTGATTTCCGCCGCGGGCCTTATGTCCAGGAGGGCGGCGGAGGAGGCGATCACCGCCGGGCGCGTGCGCGTGAACGGTGAGCGCGCCGCGCTCGGGGACAAGGCGGACCCGGAACTTGACAGCATCACCGTAGACGGCAGGGAACTGCCGAAGGACACGGAAAAGCTCTATCTGATGCTGAACAAGCCCCGGGGCTATGTGACGACCCTCAGTGACGAAAAGGGGCGCAAAAATGTGACGGCGCTGCTCGGCGATCTGTCCGGCCGCGTCTATCCCGTCGGGCGGCTGGACATGTACTCCGAGGGGCTGCTGCTCATGACCAACGACGGGGACTTTGCCAACCGCGTCATGCACCCCTCCCATGAGGTGAGCAAGGTGTATCACACCTGGGTCACCGGGGAGAATGTGGAAAAATCGGCCCACGCCCTGCGCCGCCCGATGGAGATCGACGGCTATACCGTGCACGCAAAAGGCGTGGATATCGTGCAGGGCTTTCCCGGCGGGGCGCTGCTGTCCATCACGATCTGCGAGGGGCGCAATCGTCAGGTGCGCAAGATGTGCGAAAAGGTCGGCCTGAAGGTGACGCGCCTGCTGCGCGTCGCGGAGGGGGCGCTGGAGCTCGGCAATCTCAAAAGCGGAGCCTGGCGCCGCCTCACGAAAAGTGAAATCAAAAGTCTTCTCGGCGAAGGAGAGAAGTGATACATATGGGGTTTGAAACCACGGAGCTTGTCGTGATCGGCGGCGGGCCGGCCGGGATGATGTGCGCTTATCAGGCGGCTTTACGCGGCGTGAAGACCATCCTGCTCGAGCCGAACGAAAAGCTTGGAAGAAAGCTCAGAATCACGGGAAAGGGCCGCTGCAACCTGACAAACGACTGCGATATCAAAACGGTGATGGCCAATATCCCCGGGGATGGGCGCTTTCTCTACAGCGCGCTCAACCGCTTTTCTCCGGCTGATGTGATGGACTTTTTTCGGCAAAACGGCCTTCCGCTCAAAACCGAACGGGGAAACCGCGTTTTCCCGCAGTCGGACAACGCAAACGACGTGGCCGCGCTTTTGACCGGCCTCTGCCGCAGGGCGGGCGTCACGCTCGTGCGGAGCAGCGCCAGGCAGATCCTGACCGAAAACGATGCCGTCGTCGGCGTGAGAACAGAAGAGGGGACAATTCCCTGCCGCGCCGCCGCCGTCTGCACGGGCGGACTTTCCTACCCGCTCACCGGCTCAACCGGCGCGGGCTACCGCTTTGCCGAGCAGCTTGGGCACAGCGTCACAGCGCCGAGACCCTCTCTTGTCCCGCTGGAGAGCAGCGACGAATACTGCGCCGAGATGCAGGGCTTCAGCCTGAAAAACGTGACGCTCTCCCTCTACGAAAACGAGAAGCTTCTCTATCGGGAACTGGGGGAGATGCTCTTCACCCACTTCGGCGTATCCGGCCCTCTGGTGCTCTCCGCCAGCGCCCACATGCGAAGGCCGGACCGTGCCGCTTATCGGCTGGAAATTGACCTCAAGCCCGGCCTCGATGAAAAAAAACTCGACCTGCGCCTGCTGCGGGACTTCGAAAAGTATGCCAACAAGGAATTCAAAAACGCCCTGGGCGATCTGCTGGGGCATGCCATGATCCCGGTGGTGATCCGCCTGTCCGGGATTCCCGAGGATACCCGCGTAAACGTCATCACGCGCGAGCAGCGCTTAAAGCTGCTGCATCTTTTGAAGGTCTTCCCCGTGCGTATCAGCGGAACCCGTCCCATTGACGAGGCCATCGTCACGGCGGGCGGCGTGAACACGAAGGAAGTGAACCCCCGCACAATGGAGTCCAAGCTTGTGAAGGGGCTGTATTTTGCCGGAGAGGTGCTGGATCTGGACGCCTACACGGGCGGTTTCAATTTGCAGATTGCCTGGTCAACCGGCTTCGTCGCCGGAAATTCTGTATAAAGAGGGTTATGAAATGAACGGACACTATGCCATTGCCATCGACGGGCCCAGCGGGGCAGGGAAGAGCACCATGGCCAAAGAGCTTGCCAAGAGCTTCGGCTTTATCTATGTGGATACCGGCGCGATTTACCGTACCGTCGGCCTTGCGTGCCTGCGCGCAGGGATCGACAGGAAGGACGTCAAGGCCGTCATGGCCCTTTTGCCGACGCTGGATATTCGGATACAGTATAACGAGAAAGGAGAGCAGTGCATGCTGCTCAACGGCGAGGATGTGTCCCGCACGATCCGCCAGCCGGAAATCTCCCTCTACGCGTCCGACGTCTCTTCTTTACAGGAGGTGCGGAGCTTTCTTCTTGAGATGCAGCGGAAATTTGCCCGCGAGAATAACGTCATCATGGACGGGCGCGATATCGGCACGGTGGTCCTGCCCGATGCGGAGCTGAAAATCTTCCTCACCGCAAGCCCCGAAGCCAGGGCTCGCCGCCGCTATGCGGAGCTGAAGGAAAAGGGACAGAACGTGAGCTTTGAAGAGGTTCTTGAGGACATGAAATACCGGGACGAGCAGGACACGACCCGCGCCGCGGCGCCGCTCAAAAAGGCGGAGGACGCGGTGGAGGTGGATTCCAGCGACCTGAACTTTCAGGAGACCATTGGACTTCTGTGCGAGATCGTGATCCGGAAATTTGCCCTTATGCCGGAGGAGAAGCCGTGAAAAAGCTGATCGTGGCCGAGAGCGCGGGCTTTTGCTTCGGGGTGCGCCGCTCGGTCGAGATGGCGGAAAAGCTGCTGGCGGAGTACGGGCGCTGCGCAAGCCTCGGGGAGCTCATTCACAATGAGGACGTGATCGAGCATCTCAAAGCCCGCGGCATGCGCGTCGTCCATGATCCCGCGGAGCTTGAGCCGGGGGAGCGAGTGCTTGTGCGCGCCCACGGCGCCGCGCCGGAAATCTACGGGCAGCTCGAGGCGGCCGGCGGCGAGATCCATGACGCGACTTGCCCGAAGGTGCGGGCCATCCACAAAATCGTCTCCGCCGCAAAGGCGGAGGGGCGCTTCACCATCGTCATCGGCATGCGTGCCCACCCGGAGGTGGCGGCGATCTGCGGCTGGTGCGGCGAGCATGAGGTATTTGAAAACGCCGAAGAACTGGAAAACTGGCTGAAATTACACCCTTTATATTGGGAAAAACCGATAACTGTAGTCGTGCAGACCACGCAGACCCACAGTAATTTTACCGAATGCAGCAATTTAATAAAAAAAAGATGTACAAATGCAAAAATATCTGATACAATATGTCTTGCTACGTCCACGCGGCAAGAAGAAGCAGCGAGAATCGCTTCGGAGTGTGACGCTATGGTCGTTATTGGCGGAAAGCACAGCGCAAACAGTGTCCATCTTGCGGATATCTGCAGAGAACACTGCGCCAACGTCCAGTTTATCGAGCGGACAGAAGAGCTCGATCTGGACAGGCTTGAGGCCGCAGACACAGTGGGCCTCACCGCCGGTGCATCGACCCCTGCGTGGATAATTAAGGAGGTAAGAAACAAAATGAGCGACGAGATCAAAGTTGAAGAATCCGCAAATGAGAAGGAAATGTCCTTCGATGAAATGCTGGAGGAAACTCTAAAAACGATATATAATGGAGATAAGGTAACCGGCCTGGTTGTCGCCATCACCGGCACTGAGATCAGTGTTGACCTTGGCACCAAGTATTCCGGCTTTATCCCCACTTCCGAGTTTACCGACGACGGCATCAAGGTTGAGGATGCAGTCAAGGTAGGCGATACCATTGAGGCTGTTGTTGTCCGCGTCAACGATGTGGAAGGCACCGCGATGCTCTCCAAGAAGCGCCTGGACGCCGCCAAAATGTGGACTGATATTGAGGATGCCGTTGAGAGCGGCGCTGTACTCGAGGGTATTGTCACTGAAGAGAACAAGGGCGGCGTTGTCGTCAACGTCAAGGGCGTGCGCGTGTTCGTCCCCGCCTCCCAGACCGATCTGCCCCGCGAGGCTGAGCTGAGCCAGCTGCTCAAGAAGCCCGTCCGCCTCAGAATCACCGAGGTCAACAAGGCCCGCAAGCGCGTCGTCGGCTCCATCCGCCGCGTCGCCCAGGCCGAGCGCCGCGAGCGCATTGAGAATATCTGGAACGAGATCGAGGTCGGCAAGAAGTATCACGGCGTTGTCAAGTCCCTGACCAGCTACGGCGCTTTTGTCGACATCGGCGGCATCGACGGCATGGTCCATGTCTCCGAGCTGAGCTGGGGCCGCATCCATCAGCCCTCCGAGGTCGTCTCCGTCGGTGACGAGATCGACGTCTATGTCATCTCCTTCGACAAGGAGAAGCGCAAGATCTCCCTCGGCTACAAGGATCCCAACGGCAACCCCTGGACCCAGTTCACCAGCCGTTACCAGGTCGGCGATGTGGCCTCCGTCAAGATCGTCAAGCTCATGCCTTTCGGCGCTTTTGCCGAAGTCCTGCCCGGCGTTGACGGCCTGATCCACATCTCCCAGATCGCAAACCGCCGCATCGGCAAGCCCGAGGACGTGCTCACCGTCGGCGATGTGGTCGACGCCAAGATCACCGCGATCGACGAGGAGAAGCACAAGATCTCCCTCTCCATCCGCGCTCTGTCCGAGCCCGCGCCCGTCAAGGCCGAGGAGCCCGAGGAGTACGAGGAGCCCGCAGCCGAGGATGACGCCCTTGTTTACGAGGTCTCCGCAGAAGGCGTTGCCACCGGCTTCGCCCCCGAGGTTGAGGAGTAATTCCAACACTGTATAACAAAAGGTACCCGCCGGACAGCGGGTACCTTTTTGCGTATGCAGTTTTTACACGACCTTCTCGTGAATCCAGTTCAGAATGTCCTGATAGACCTGCTCCTTGTTGATCTCGTTGAGCATCTCATGGCGGCCGCCGGGGTAGAGGCGCATGGTCACGTCATGCAGACCGGCCTCCTTGAAAGCCTCATAAGCGCGGGTGACGCCCTTGCCGTTCTCGCCCACGGGGTCCGCGTCACCGGACATGAAATAGATGGGCTTCATCTTGTTCATGCTGTTGATGTTTTTCTGGTCAGTGATGAAGCGCACGCCGCCCATCATGTCGCGGAAGAGGCCGTTTGTCGCAATGAAGCCGCAGAGCGGATCGGCGGCATAGGCGTCCTGCACGGCGGGATCGCGGCTCAGCCATTCGTAGATGCCGCGCGGGTTCTCGAAGCCCTTGTTGTAAGAGCCGAAGGCAATGTCGTTGAGCTTGGTGCCAACCTCGTGCGCGCCCTTGCCGAATGCAAAGAAGCCCGCGGCGAGATTGCCGCCGAAAACCATCAGCCGGTTCTGGTGGCCCGTGCCGCTGATGATGGCGGCGTCGTACTTGTTGGGGTGCTTGATGAGGTAGGTGCGGGTGAGAAAGCTGCCCATGCTGTGACCGAAGAAAATATAGGGGATATCGGGATACTCCTTTTTCATCAGATCGTGCAGCAGATCCATGTCCGCCACCACATGGGCCCAGCCGTCCTTCTCGGCAAAGAAACCCTGCTGGCTCGGCTCCGTAATGCTCTTGCCGTGGCCGAGATGATCGTTTCCGACGGCGAGATAGCCGTTCTCCGCGAGGAAGGACATGAAGGGACGGTAGCGGTCAATATGCTCGGCAATGCCGTGGGCGATCTGAACGACAGCCTTCGGAGGCGTGTCGGGGACGCATTTGAGCGCGTGGATCGTGTTCATGCCCGTGCTGGACTGAAACGTGAAATCTTCAAATTTCGGCATGCTATGACCTCCTTTGATATCGTTTTGAAAAGGCCGCACCGGATTGGTGCGGCCTTATGGCGTTTGAAACAATCAGCCGACAATGGCCTTGGTGTCTCTTGCGATCACGAGCTCCTCATTGGTGGGGATGACGAAGACCTTGACCTTGGAGTCGGGGGTGGAGATCATGATATCCTCGCCGCGCTTGGAGTTGGCGGCGTCGTCGATCTTCACGCCGAGGTAGCCGAAGTACTTGGCGATCTCAGCGCGGGATTCCTTGGAGTTCTCGCCCACGCCCGCGGTGAAGATGATGGCGTCCACGCCGTTCATGGCGGCGACATAGGAACCGGCGACCTTGGCGACCCAGTAGTGGAACATGTCGAGGGCGAGCTGCGCGCGCTCGTTGCCCTGCTCGGAGGCGGCAGTCAGATCGCGGAAGTCGGAGGACACGCCGGACACGCCCAGCACGCCGGACTTCTTGTTGAGAATGTTCAGCATCTCGTCAATGCCGATGCCGTACTTGTTCATGATGAACTGAATGACGCCCGCGTCCAGATCGCCGCAGCGGGTGCCCATGGGCAGACCGACCAGAGGTGTGAAGCCCATGGAGGTGTCCACGCTCTTGCCGCCGTCGATGGCGCAGATGGAGGAGCCGTTGCCCATATGGCAGGAGATGAGCTTGAGCTCTTCGATGGGCTTGCCCATCAGCTCGGCGCAGCGGCCGGAGACATAGCGGTGGGAGGTGCCGTGGAAGCCGTAGCGGCGGATGCCGTCGTTCTTGTAGTACTCATAGGGGACGGCATACTGGTAGGCCTTGCCGGGCATGGTCTGATGGAAGGCGGTGTCGAACACGGCGACCATGGGCACGTCGCCCATCACGTCGCGGCAGGCCTTGATGCCGGTGAT
>CADADE010000025.1 GCA_902786615.1 Oscillospiraceae bacterium | reverse complement strand
GTGCCGGGTGCTGGAGGTCAGCGAATCGGGGTACTACCGTTATCTGAAGAACAAGGGAAATCCCGAGAAGGACACGCTTCTTTCGGATGAGATGCAGAAGATACTCAAAGAGCATCCCTGCAACGACAACTACGGCGCGCCGCGGATGAAACAGGCGCTGGAGCAGCGTGGCTTTACAGCTGGCCTGCGCAGGATCACGCGCATTATGCGGGAGCACGGCTGGCTGCACACGCCTCGGCGGCGTCCGAAAGGACTGACCAAAGCCGATCCGGCAGCAATGGCGGCGGAAAACCTGATCAAGCAGGATTTCAGCGCAGAGGAACCGTTTCGAAAGCTTCTGACAGACATCACGCAGATCCAATGCGCCGACGGAAAACTGTACATTTCTCCTATCCTGGACTGCTTCAACGGCGAAGTACTTTCTCTGTGTATGCGGGATAACATGAAGAAGGAGCTGTGCATCGATACGGTTCAGGCACTCAAGCGCTATCCCGTCAAAGACGCGATCCTGCACAGCGACCGCGGCAGTCAGTACACAAGCGCGGCTTTCCGAGAGACTTTGGAGGTGCTGCACATCCGGCAGAGCCTCAGCGGTGTGGATCATTGCTACGACAACGCCCGCATGGAGAGCTTCTTTGCAACGTTGAAGAAAGAACTGCTGTACAGGCTTCCGACCTACCGGATGCCAATGGAGGAAGTTAAGACAAGAGTTTTCCGTTACGTCTTTATTTACTACAACCAGCTTCGAGTCTACACGAGCAATCCGGGCGGCTGGCCGCCGGCGGTCTTTCGCAGAATGCAGCAGGAGCTGGCCGCATAAGCAGGCGCCGAAATTTGAAACTCCACTCCGCTACGCTTCGTTCCGTTTTAAATTTCATCCAGTTCCAGACTTTGGGTGTTTCCCGACTGCACTTTTCTTGACAAGTCCACCCCTCGCTTCGCGGGGGGCGAGCCAAGGCGTCGGGGCGCGTTTTCTTGGCTCCCCTGCCTCGCGCGCGTTTCCTTGGCTCCCCCCGCGTCGGGGGGAGCTGGCACGGCGCGTCTCACGCAAGCGCCGTGACTGAGAGGGGCGGCAGGGAGGCTCTCCCCCTCTCGGGCGCTGCGCGCCAGCTCTCCCCCTCGCTTCGCGGGGGGCGAGCCAAGGCGACGGGGCGTCATTCCGCCTTACAGCGTTCCTTGACCCTCCGGTCAATCATTTCGCAGACGGCTTGAAAACTCCGATCTATTTCCCGATTACTGAAGCGCAGAACGGTAAGACCGAGAGAATTCAACTTCTCATCCCGTATCCTGTCTCGCACTTTTCCGTCCTCTTCATAATGCTGCGTGCCATCGATTTCAATGACGAGCTTGGCCGGCGCACAGTAGAAGTCCACTATATATTGTTCAATAATCTTCTGTTTATAAAACTTCACCGGGTATTTTTGCAGAAATAAATACCACAGTTTTCTCTCATGCGGCGTCATTTCACGGCGAAGCGCCCTCGCATAGGAAAGCATAGACTCCTCATTTTTCATGCGTTCTCCTTCACTCTCCCCCCTCTCAGGCGCTGCGCGCCAGCTCTCCCCCCTCGCTTCGCGGGGGGCGAGCCAAGGCCGGTGGCGTGATGCTGCGCGCCAGCTCTCCCCCTCGCTTCGCGGGGGGCGAGCCAAGGCCGGTGGCGTGATGCTGCGCGCCAGCTCTCCCCCTCGCTTCGCGGGGGGCGAGCCAAGCTAAGGTACCGCCCTTTACTTACCGCTTTTTCACCTTTTTCCCCGTGGTGAGATTGCGCTTGCAGCGCGGGCAAGCGTCAACGGCCAGTACGCCCAGTATGATCACCTTGCCGCAGTTGGGGCAGCGGCAGTATTTGATCGCGATATAGATAATGGCGATGAACAAAATCACGGTAGCGCCGGAAAACAGGCCCATGACCATGGGATTGGAGCGCATGAAGACCGCAAGGAAGGCGGTGATCAGATCGCAGACCAACAGCTTTTTCAGCAGCTCCCTGCCGCGCGTGAAGCCGTTTATGTAAGTATTCATTGCTTTTCTCCTTGTCAGGAAATATCCGCGAGATCCAGAAACTGCGCGCCGAATTCGGAGATGTGGTTCTTTCTGCCCTCCAGATTGTCGCCGAGCAGGAGGTCAAAAACCTCCGCCATGCGCACGGCGTCCTCCGGCATGACCTTGATAAGGCGGCGGGTCTCGGGGTTCATGGTGGTCATCCACATCATGTCCGGGTCGTTCTCACCGAGACCCTTGGAGCGGTTGATCGTCGCCTTCGCGCCCTTGAGCGAGTCGATGATCTCCGCCTTTTCCCGGTCGGAATAGGCAAACCAGGTCTTGCCCTTGCACTCGATCTCATAGAGGGGGGATTCGGCGATATAGACATAGCCCTCGCGGATGAGCGTCGGCACCAGGCGGTAGAGCATGGTGAGGATCAGGGTGCGGATCTGGAAGCCGTCCACATCCGCGTCGGTGCAGATGATGACCTTGTTCCAGCGTAGGTTACTGAGGTCGAAGCTTGAGACCTCCTTGGTGTGCTTGTCCTTGACCTCCACCCCGCAGCCGAGCACCTTGATGAGGTCGGTGATGATGTCGCTTTTGAAGATGCGCACATAGTCGGCCTTGAGGCAGTTGAGGATCTTGCCGCGCACGGGCATGATGCCCTGAAACTCCGCGTCGCGCGAGAGCTTGCAGGCGCCGAGAGCCGAGTCGCCCTCCACAATGTAGATTTCGCGCCGGTCGACATCCCGGCTGCGGCAGTCGACAAACTTCTGCACGGGATTGGTGATGTTGATGCTGCCGGAGAGCTTTTTCTTCATGCCCTGCCGGGCGCGCTCCGCCGTCTCGCGGCTGCGCTTGTTGATCAGCACCTGCTCGGCAATGCGGTCCGCCTCGGGCTTGTTCTCGATAAAATAGACCTCAAGCTGACTTTTGAAAAACTCCGTCATGGCCGTCTGGATAAAGCGGTTGTTGATGGCCTTTTTGGTCTGGTTTTCATAGGAGGTCTGGGTGGAGAAGCAGTTGGTGACGAGGATCAGACAGTCCTGCACGTCCTGGAACTTGATGGCGCTCTCATTCTTCTGGTACTTGCCGAGCTGCTTGATGTAGCTGTCGATGGCGGAGGTGAAGGCAAGCTTCACGGCCTTGTCCGGCGCGCCGCCGTTTTCGAGCCAGGAGGAGTTATGGTAGTATTCCAGGGTGTTCACCGTCTTGGAAAAGCAGAAGGCGGCGGAGAGCTTGACCTTGTATTCGGGCTTATCCTCGCGGTCGCGCCCCTTGCGCTCGGCGGAGATGAAGGTCGGCGCGGTCAGCGGGTTCTCCCCCGCAAGCTCGGTCACATAGTCCATGATGCCGTTTTCGTAGAGGTAATCTCTGGTATCGAAGCCCTTGTCCCGCTCGATGCGCAGGCGGAAGGTGACGCCCGCGTTTACCACCGCCTGGCGGTGGAGCACATCGTCAAAATATTCCTCGGGAATATTGATATCGGTAAAAACCTCAAGATCGGGGAGCCAGCGGATGGTGGTGCCGGTCTGCTTGCGGTCGGCGGGCTCGATCAGCAGCTCCTGGCCCTTTTTGCCCAGGGCCTTGCCCTTTTTGAAGTGCAGGCTGTATTTTTTCCCGTCGCGCCAGACGGTCACGTCCATGTAGCTGGAGGCGTACTGCGTCGCGCAGGAGCCGAGGCCGTTCAGGCCCAGGGAATACTCATAGTCCCCGCCGTCGAGGTTATTGTACTTGCCGCCTGCATAGAGCTCGCAGAAAACCAGCTCCCAGTTATAGCGCTTCTCGTTGGGGTTCCAGTCCAGCGGGCAGCCGCGCCCGAAGTCGGAGACCTCGATGGAATGATCCTTGTAACAGCTAAGGGTGATCAGCTTGCCGTAGCCCTCGCGCGCCTCGTCAATGGCGTTGGAGAGGATTTCAAACACGGCATGCTCGCAGCCGTCGAGCCCGTCGGAGCCGAAGATAACGCCCGGTCTTTTGCGAACCCTGTCCGCGCCCTTGAGCTGGGAGATGCTTTCGTTGCCGTAATTGGGGGTATTGCTCATTGAATTCAAACCTTTCTGCCCCGTTCCGGGGCATATTCCATGCATTTTAACTGATGTAGTATAGCATACTTTTCAAGGGATGGACACTACAATTCGGTTACATTTTATGCATGCCTGTCCGCTTACTCAGCGTGGGTGCGCGCGCTTTGACAGCCGCCTTGTCGTCTTGTCCGTTTGATAACCGAGCGCGTAAAGCTGTCCGTCGAGCCGCATAGCCAGTATGTTGTCCTTTTCATCCAGCGCATGGAGCCATTGCGCAAAGATGCGCTTTGCCTCACCCTCCCCCTTGTATCCCTCTCCCGCTGCCGCTGCGGATGAAGATAAAGATGTTGATGGAGATGCGGTTGTGGTTGTGGCTGCGGTTGCAGTTGCGGATGTGGCTGCCGCTGCGGTTGCAGATGCAGATGGATACGGCCCGTTGTTTTCGTTAACGGGTGATATCGGCCCGATGTTTTCGTGATCGGATTGTCCGGCGCGCATGAGCCGCCAATCGGCAAAGCTCAGACAGCTCTCCCCGGTTTTTTTCTTTTCCCTTGCATAGACGGCGTACTGGCGCTGCTCGCGGCTCTCCTCATAGCGCTCGGCGTCCCGGTCGATCTTCGGCACCAGCATGTCGAAGGCCAGCCCCGTCATTGGGTCCAGCTCCGGAATGACGCCATACTGCGCGTAATCCATGAGCGAGCGCAGCAGCGCGGCGCACTGCGTTTCATCCAGGCGGCTGATTGCCGGTCTCACCGCGTCGAAATAGAGCATCACGCCCGGCCGCTCCTTTTGTCTTGCTGTCATATGCCTGCCCCTCTCCTTCTTCAGTTTTTAAGATGTCACTACTATATCATGTTATTTGTAGAAATTCAAGGGTTTGCTCCCTCTTTTTTAAGATTCGTACAAGATGCCGACAGCGGCTCCCTCGCAACGCAAAAGACGCGCCGGATTTCTCCGGCGCGTCCCCGCAGCCGCGGTCGTCTCCCCGTTCGGGCAAGAGGCCTCTGCCGCTTGACATTTTTCCGTTTTCGGTGTATCCATATATCTATAGGATACAGAGTCGGACTTTCTCTGTCTCGTCCGCCGGAAATCTGTCCGGTCTTAGTTTGTGCCGAACAGGCTACAATAAACAGGTAAGTTTTGTAAGAGGTGACCATATGGACACGCTGTCTACCATACTGCTCGGCGCGGGGATCATTGTCGCAGTTTATGTGCTGATCCGCATTCTCGCGGCTCCGATCAAAAAAATATTCAAGCTGCTCATTAACGCGGTGTTTGGCTTTGCGCTTCTGTTTGTTGCAAATTTCATCGGCGGCTTTTTCGACTTTTCGATCCCGATCAATATCCTCACCTGCATCGTCGCCGGGGCCTTCGGCATCCCGGGGGTGATTTTCCTCGTCGTCGTGGTCTATTTTATGGGACGCATGGGATGACGGCAGGGCGCAAACCAGATTTGATTTCATAAAGAACAGGAACATAATTTCATGAACGAGCAGAATTCCATCGAACGGATTCAGTCCGTGATCCGCGAGGTCGGCAGCGTCATCGTCGGCAAGGACGAGATCCTCGTCAAGGTTATCCTGGCCCTTCTGGCCGGGGGCCATATCCTCATGGAGGATATTCCCGGAGTGGGCAAAACCACGCTGGCGGTCTCCCTGTCCAGGGCGCTGGGGCTGGACTATAACCGCGTGCAGTTCACGCCGGACGTGCTGCCCTCCGATATTACGGGCTACTCCGTTTTCGACAAAAACACTTCCGAGATGCGCTATCAGAAGGGGGCTGTGCTCTGTAATCTCTTCATTGCCGACGAGCTGAACCGCGCCACCTCGCGCACGCAGTCGGCCCTGCTGCAGGCGATGGAGGAGGGGCAGGTCACGGTGGACAGCCACACCTATTGCGTCCCCCAGCCCTTCATCGTCATCGCGACCCAGAACCCCAGCGGCGCCAAAGGCACGCAGATGCTGCCGGATTCCCAGCTGGATCGCTTCATGCTGCGCCTCACCATGGGCTATCCCGCCCATGAAGACGAGATCGAAATGCTGCGCCGGAAGCAGCGCGGCGTCTCGGCCGCCGCCGTCAGGCAGGTCATGAGCCGGGAAGAGCTGCTGCGTATCCGCCGGGAGGTCGGGGACGTCTACGTCAAGGACGAGCTGCTGGATTATATCGTCCGTCTGTGCGAAGCGACGCGCCGGGACAGCCGGATCGTACAGGGGGCCAGTCCCCGTGCGTCTCTGGCCCTCACCGCTCTCAGCAAGGCCGCGGCCTGGCTCCAGGGGCGGGATTACGTACTGCCCAAGGATGTGCGCTTTATCCTTACGGACTGTATCGGGCATCGCCTGCTGTGGTCGCCGGATCTGCCGGACCCGCGCAGCCGCGAGGCTGCCATGCAGGAAATCTTCTCCGGGGTGAAGGCCCCCTCCATTCGCTGATATGCGCTTTTCCCGTCTGTTTCTCTGGGCCATGCTGGTCGGCGCGGCATGGCTTTTCCGGGTTTTCTATCACGCCTGGCCCGGACCCTGGATTTTTGCCTGCGTCGTCGCGCTGCCCCCGGTGCTGTTTCTCCTGAGTCTGCCGTCCATGCTGGGGCTGCGGCTCCAGCTTGAGGGACCGGGCCGCGTTGTGCGCGGCACAGACGCCGACTATACGATCCGCTTCAGCAATGCGCGGCTTCTCCCGGTGCGCTCGGTGATGGTACAGCTTGAGCTTTTGAACCGCTACACCGAAAAGCAGACACACGAGAGCTATCGGCTGCACAATCTTGAATCTGCCAGGATCATGCTCCCCCTCCCCACGGAGGAATGCGGGGTCATCCGCTGCCGCGTCATCCGCTGCGAGGTGTACGACCCGCTGGGCATATTTGTGATCAAACGCCGCTTTGACGCGGAGCTCTCCTGCGCCGTACTGCCTGAGGCGCAGAAGGCCCAGGTGGATCTTGACGCGGCTCTTGACGCTTTTCGCGTCCTCAAGCCGAAGCCCGGCGGCGGTTTTGCCGAGGAATATGACCTCCGGGATTACCGTCCTGGGGATCAGCTCAACAGCATCCACTGGAAGCTCTCCTCCAAAACCGACAAGCTGATCGTGAAAGAAGCCCTGACGCCCGAAAACTGCGACGTCTTTCTCGTGCTGGAGCAGCCCGGCACGCATGACGAGGGGCTGGCTGTGCTGCGCTGGCTCTCCGCCGAGCTCTTTTTGCGCGAAGAGCCCCATATCATTGCAGCCGACAGCCTGTACCCGGCGGGAGACGAGAGCGAGGCGGACGCCGCCCTGGTTTCCCTGCTCTCCCATCCCATGCGCCCGCCCTGTTCCTTTGACCGGCGGAGGGCGCGCTGTGTGTTCCGGGTCTGCGGCAGCGAGGTGCTTGTGGAATGAATAAATGGCTCAATCGCACCGCGAACCTCTTTCTGCTGGTGCTGTGCATGCTGAGTCTGCTGGGGCTCATACAGGGGAGCTTTCCGCTGACGATCGAGTCCGGAGCCTGCGCCTGGCTTGTGCTGCTGTGTGTTTTGGTGTGGGCGGCGGTGTTTTTTCGCCGCGCTTTCTTTCCCGGTCTTCTTGCGGCCGGAGTTGTTCTGTGGATTCTGATCCGCCACCACGCGGATAAGCTGCGCCCGCAGCTCCTGGATATCGTGCAGGCCGTCCGCCTGTCCTGGCTCAACAGCTTCATAAACGAAGGCGGCGGCGCTGTTTTCCGGCCCTCGGCGGAGAGTCATTCTCTCGCGCTGCTGCTGATCCTGTTTGTCGCGGCGGCATACCTCGCCATCGTTCTGTCCGGCGGGAGCTACCGGGTGAATCTGAGTCTGCTGCTGACGCTGCCCGCGGCGGCCCTGTGCCTTGCCGTGAACCGCGATCCGCCCGTGCTGCCCCTGCTGGGGCTGGTTCTCTTCTGGGCGGAGCTTCTCATCAGCGGCGACGCATACCGCCCCAACGATTCGGCGGGGCGCACGGTCCTGCTGACGCTGCTCCCCTGCCTCGCGGTGCTGGGCGTCTCTCTTCTCTTCAACCGCCCGTCGGAATACAAGCCGGATGACAAGGCGCAGAAGCTCATCCAGCGTTTTGAAGACCTGAGCCGCTCGGTCTCCTCCTATCTGGACAAGCGGCAGGGTATCCCCCAGATGCTTCAAGGCATCGGGCATTGGAGCGATTCACGCAGCGGTTGGGATCAGGGGAACGACACGCTGGACCTGACCCGGCCTTACGACTTTTCCGCCGGGGGACACGAAGTCCTCACCTTTCGCGGCAACGCGGACGGCAGTCTCTATCTGCGCGGGCGAAGCTTCGGAGACTACACGGGCAGCGCCTGGAGCAAGGCGGTGGGAAACCCGGACTCCCAGGCGCTGAACTTTGCCGCGTATTCCACGGTAATGGCCGGATATACCGGCTCCGGGACAGTGCTGAGCTGCAGCTTCGAGATTCAGACGGATCGTGCCTATGACACACTGTATCTCCCCTATTTCACAGTCTCGGCCACGCCCGGGGACAGCCTGATTCCGGCCGACGGCAAAACCGCTTACAACGGTGAATATTTTCTCTTGAACGGCGGGAGCTTCGGGCCCCTGCCCGACAGTCTGCGGCAGGAGGAGCGGCAATACCGTTCGTTCGCAGAAGAATACTATACGCGGCTTCCCGAAAGCACGCGCGATGCGCTGACTGCGCTTGCCCGGCAGAACGGCTTGAACGCCGGAGCCGACAGCATTCTGACGGATGTCGTGGAGTATGTCTGCCGGGGCAGCACCTATGATCTCAGCGTCGGCCCCTATCCGGGCGACGACTGCGCGCTGTATTTCCTGCAGAACGCCAGGCGGGGCTACTGCATCCACTATGCCACGGCGGCCTGCTGTCTCTATCGCGCCCTCGGTATCCCCGCCCGCGTGTGCGAGGGTTTTCTGATCATGGCGCGTGCCGGTTCGGACACCATCGTCCGGGCCTCGGACGCCCACGCCTGGGTCGAGGTGTGGCTGGACGGCATAGGCTGGCTCCCTGTGGAAGTCACCTACGGCGGCAGCGATGCGGAGGACGGCAGCGGCGCCCCGATATCTCCCGAAGCGGAGACACCCCGGCCTGAGAGCGAGACGGAGCACGACGCTCCCCCGGAGGCGGACGCTACCCCCGTCCCCGATCAGCGCACGGAAATCACCCCTGACGGAAGCTCCGACGCGGAAGGCACCGATACCGGGAGCCACCCGACAGATCCCGAAAACAGCGGCGCGGGAACCGACCGTGTCGACGAAAACGCGCCCCCTGCGGAAACCCGCAAGCCCACCGACAAGCCGGGGGACGATCTGAACAAACAGCCCGATCAGCCCCGCAAATACAGGCTTGCGCTGATCGTCCTGGGGGTGCTTATGGCTGTCGCGCTGGCTGTGGTCACGCCTTATTACCTGCTTCGCAGAAGGCTGCAGCGCTGGCTCTCCGAGCCGGACGGCAGACGCCGCGCCGTCTGTCTGTACCGTCAGGCGCAGCGGGTGCTTCGCTTCGGGGGCGAGATGCCCGAGGCCGTCCGGACTGCGGCGGAGAAAGCAAGCTTCAGCCCGCACAGCATCAGTGAGGAGGAGCTTAAGCGCTCACTGGATGCGCTCAACGAGCTGACAGAGCAGGTTCAGCGCAGTCTCAGTCCGCTGCGGCGGCTTGTTTTCCGCTATCGCCTGGGGCTGTAGTTCTTTGAAAACGTTGAAAGGCTGCGCGACGGGATATGGATATTCTCTCTGAAAACAAAATGTACTGGACCGGCCGCGCCTCCGGCTATTCCGAGGTCAACCAAACAGAGCTCGGGAGCGGACAGCGGCAGAAGTGGCGCGACTGCCTGCGAAGCGAAATTGCGCGTCATTTCCCCGCAGCGGCAGCGGATTCACTCCGCATCCTGGAAGTCGGCACCGGCCCCGGCTTCTTTGCGATCCTGCTCGCAGAGCTGGGATATGACGTGACGGCCATCGACCTGACCCCGGCCATGCTGGCGGAGGCAAAGAAAAACGCGGGCGCGCTTGCCGAGCGCATCCGTTTCATGGAGATGAACGCGGAGTCCCTGGACTTCAAGGAAGCCCTCTTCGACGTGCTCATCAGCCGCAACCTGACCTGGAACCTCCCCCACCCGGACGCGGCTTACGCCGAATGGGCGCGCGTACTCAAGCCCGGCGGCCTGCTCCTGAACTTTGACGCCAACTGGTACGCCTATCTCTTTGACGAGAAGGCGCAGGCCGCCTACGCACAGGATCGCGTCAACAGCGCCGCGCAGGGCGTGGGCGATCAGAACGTCGGGGAAAACTTTGACGTGATGGAGGACATCGCCCGCCGCGTCCCGCTCAGCCGCATCCGCCGTCCCGCATGGGATCTGGAAAGGCTGCACGGCCTCGGTCTGCTTGCTGATGCGGATGAACAGGTATGGGAGCGGGTATGGTCGGAGGAAGAAAAGCTGAACTTCTCTTCCACGCCCCTGTTTATGCTGCGGGCCGTCAAGGAGGGCTCCGCCGTCTGGTAATTTCTGGACTTGCCCAAACGGAAGATTTGTGGTATCCTCTTGAATCGTGGTTTGCGTCAATGACGTATTTGATGATCACGGGGAGAGTGAATATTCAATGAATTCTGCTTCCATCGCAGAAACGCAAGGCCAGCAGCCCACGGATGATGATTTCATCTATGAGCTGCTGGCCGAGATGAGACTGCCATAGCCGATTCTTTCGATAGCAGCCTCCGCGCGCACAATACTGACACAACCATGAACCGGTACCGCTTTATTGCGATACCGGTTCTCCATATCATTTGCGGTTTTGCGTGTCCGGAAGCAGGGCGGCTTTGCCTACAGCGCCCGGATGCCGACGACCATCTTTTCGCCGCTCCTGTCCCGGAACAGCGCGGCTTTCAGCGCGGTCGGCCTTGGCTCGCCGTTGATCATGAGCCGGTATTGAATCCGGAAGCATCCGTTCCTGTGGATTTCCCGCATGACGTTCTCCTGTGTAAACGCCTCGATAAAGCGCTGCTGATCGTCCGGGTGGAAGTATTTGGCGGCGTCAATGGCGGACTGGCGGAAGAAGTCCTTCCCCTGCTTGGCAGCTCCGAGGCTGTCAAAATCATCTGTCGAGCTGACTTCGACATAGTGTCCCGTTTCGAGGTCTACGGTAATCACACCCATATATCCGTCCGACAGCGCCATGACCCGGATCATCGCGTCCCGTTCTTTTTCGATCTCGGCGAGCTGTTCCTTCTGCTTCATGTAAGAGTCTACGACGCTTACGCCGAGTATAATGCGGTTTCCGCGCTCCCGCATGCGCGTGATCTTCATGTTGACATAGGTCGGCGTGCCGTTGTCCACCAGGCGGTAGGTGGAGGTAAACACGCCCTGCTCCTTCAGCTCCCGCAGGATGTTTTCTTTCGTGAAGCGGGACAGGAAAGCCTCCTGATCCTTCTCGTAGATCCGGGTCAACGTATCGTGCCTGGCCGAGGCAAAGAAATCCTCCCCGTGGCGTTCTATCGACAGCTCGTCTCCGCCGGCCAGCGTGGAATACTCGATATACCGATCCGTGTCCAGATCCACGATATAAATATTATAATAGTCGGCGGCAAGCGCCCTCGCGATGTCCGCGTAGCTTGTCTTCTCGTCCGGGTTGGTGACGGACAGGACGGCGACCGCGACCGCCATATTGCCCGTGACGGGGTTTGTGCCGATCGGCCGCGCGAGGGAGTGCGCGACAGAGCCGTCCGGCAGCTTCTCATCATAGAAGGAGCGCAGGCCCTGCTCGCAGCAGGTTTTCACGATGTTGTTCATGAACGCCCCGTCAAATTTGGCAAAGCCGGAACCAAGGCTTGAAAGCTCGATCCCGAAGGAGCGCTTCATAAAATCGCGGTAGGATTGATTGCTCCGCACGAAACGGGCAGTATCGCCCTGGATTTCGATGATTCCCATGGGCAGTGTGTTGAAGGTGTTGTGCAGCGAGTTTTCATCCCCCTGCGCAATCACGCTGAGGTCATAGAGATTCACCCGCCCGATTGACTCGAAATAGGCGGCCTCCGCAGGATTTTCGAGGCTTTCCCTGTTCTTTTTGAACCATTCGAGGCCATAGGAGAAGGGCTTCGGTTTTTCAAAGTAATAGCCCTGCAGCTTTGAGCAGCCGATTTCCTGCAGGAAACGCACATGTGCTTCCGTCTCGACCCCTTCGCAGATCGTTTCCAGCCCCAGCGCGGTGGCCATGCGCATCAGCTCCGTCAGGATGACCTTACCGGTCCCGCCTTCATCGAGCTTTTTCATAAAACTCATATCGAATTTCAGAAGATCGAAGCGTATGCTTTGAAGCACATCAAGCGAGGAATAGCCGCTGCCGAAGTCGTCCATCCACACGGGAAAGCCAAGCCGCTGAAACTGTGTGACCTTTTCCTTGATAAAGTCAAAATCGCCGCCGATGATGCTCTCCGTGATTTCTATTGTGATTTTGTCCCGGCTGACGCCCGCTTCGTCCACGCGCCTGCGGATCTCCTCCACGATATCGCAGGAGTCAAAATCCGAACGTGACAGGTTGATGGAATGCGGGACGATATAAAGCCCCTCCGCTTCCAGCGTTTTGATATTGTCCAGAACCTGTTCCAGCACATACAGATCCAGCTTGTAAATGAGGCCCGATTCCTCCAGCGCGGGAATAAAGCTTGCCGGAGACAGGAAGCCGCGGGTCGGATCGATCCAGCGCGCGAGCGCCTCCTCATCGCATACCTTTCCGTTTACCGCGCGGATGATCGGCTGGTAGTAAACCTGAATCCATTTCCCGGCGATCGCCCTGTCGATGTTCTCGACAATGTACTGTCTCCTCTCCGCGTCATCGCTCAGCTCCTGTTTGTAATACTGATAGCAGGACGCATAGGCCCCGTGCAGCTCATTACAGGCGAGCTTTGCCCGGTCGCAGGCGAGACTGACGTCCTCTGCCTGATCCTGGTCGGCATAGACGCCGATGTGAACCGGGATGGATCTGCCGTCGTTGATATCCTGGTTATCCCGCAGAAGCTGGCGCAGTCTGTCCTCCAGCCCCTGCGCCACGGTGATTGCCGCAAAATGGTCTCCGCCTATACGGCCGCAGCAGTCATTGCCGAAGGTGCGAACGAGCAGCTTTGCAAACGATTGCAGCAGCTTGTCGCCCTCCGCGAAGCCATTTTTCCGGTTATAAAATTTCATTCCGTTGAAATCCAGATACAGATAGGCGGGTTTGCCGCCGCGTTTCAGGATTTCCTTCTTTTCGGCTTCCGCCAGCTCGAAGAAAGTGGTCATGCTCGGCAAGCCGGTCAGAAGATCATAATAGTTTCCCTTTTCAATGCTCTCCCGCAGCTTCTCTTCCAGATCGTCCCTGTACTCCTCCTTCTCGTTTTCCAGCACGAAGCTGTTGAGCAGGCAGGTGCCGAGCAGGCAGCCGATCGCGTACATCGGCAGCAGCGAATAGCAGGCCTGCAGCACGTCAAAGACAGCCATCGTCACGCTGAACATGCCGATGATCCGATAGCGGGCCTTCTTCATGCCGGTACTCTTTTGGGAAACGGAAGCGGCGTAGATCGCGGTCATCACAAACATCACGATCTGGGCGGCCAGCGTAATATAGCGCCCGATTCCCGCGTGATAGACGCCTTTCTCGTCAAAGGAGAACATGATCGGCCTGACAAAAGTAGCGAGAACAAGGATCAGCTGAAACACGAAGATCAATTGGCCCGTAACAAGCAGGATTTTCCCAAAGCTCCCGTTTTCGCGAAGATAATCGACGGCAAATTTTGTCCACATCAGGACCGTGAACGCCATGGCGACAAAATAAAGCTGCGTGTCCAGAAAGGTCAGGCCAAGCCAATGCCGCTCATAGAGCAGGCCCCAGATTGCGTCCGTCACATAGTAGGCCGTGATTGAAAAAAGGAGGGCACGATAGGACTTCTGCGCCGGAATCGCATCCTTGCTCATGTCCTTTTTCAGCAGGTTGTGATTGATCAGGAAATGAATGGCCAGCGCAAGTATGCTTGTACTGGAATAGCTCATGAAATCACTCCCCTCTTTTTCCTTCTGTTTTTGTCAAAATTATACCATGACCTGCCCTCATAGGCAAGAATTTTATTGCATACTTTTTGCAGTTTCCATAAAAGCGCCGGCGGACGTCCTCTGTCGCTCAGATCCCCAGGCCGGTACAGAGCGTTACGATGAAATCCTGCACGTTTGTGACAATGCCCTTCGCGGAAAGGCTGCCCCGGTCGCCGAGCTTATTGGCGGTAAATTCGGAGATATCCACGCAGTAGAAATAGACCTCGCGGATCGTGCCGTCGGGCATTACGCGGACGGCAGAGAAAAACCGGGGATTGTCTCAAAATAAGGCAATCCCTGCATAAAAAGGAACGACGTAGGGGCCGATGCCCTCATCGGCCCGCCGTTTTGCAGCATTCTGCGGTTTTCTGCGGGTCGATCTGGGGATCGACCCCTACGATTTTGCATGCATATACGTTTTGAGACAAGCCAGGGCCGGTCTGCTCCGCGTCTTTTCAAGCTGTTTGCTGATTGAATCGGCTGAATTATGCTGCCTGTCCGCCCGCCTGTCAAGCCCCAGCGCTGTTTTGCCATCGTTTTTGAACCGGCTCAGCTCCGGCTTAGAAAGCGCGCTTCAAACTCCTGCACCGGAAGCGGGCGGGAGAAATAATGCCCCTGTGCGAAGGCACAGCCCTTTTTCTTCAAAAGGCGCAGCTGACTCTCTGTTTCCACGCCCACGGCGATGACGGGAAGCTTCAGATATCCCGCAGTCTCCAGGATCAGATCGACAAGGCGCGAGGCCTTTTCATCCTGCTCCATCTCGGAGATCGCGCTTCTGTCCAGCTTCAGACCGTCGACGGTGATGGACGACAGCACGCTGAGCGCGCCGTTTTCCGAGCCGAAATTGTCTATCCGGATCTCGTAGCCCGCTCTTCGCAGATTTCCCACAATGTCAAAGATCTGGAACTTGTTTTCCGCGCACACGGATTCTCTGATTTCGAGCTTCAGATCGCCGTATGAAAGTCCGTTTTCCCTGATCGCTTCGCCCAGGGTGCGCTTCAGCGCAGGCTCGAAGAGATCCTGACTCGATAGGTTGACGGACACCGGAAGCGTTACGCCGTATTTTTCCTTCCAGTCCACGATCTGCCGGATCGCTTGTTTCCAGACGTATTGATCCACCGTGCCGATCTCTCCGCTGCGTTCCAAAAGCTGCACAAAGTCGCCCGACGCGATCAGGCCCAGCTCCGGGTGCCGCCAGCGCACCAGCGCCTCCGCGCCGACGAGCTTCGGCGTCTCGCCCCGGATATCAAAACTCGGCTGATAGTAAACCTCAAACTCCATGTCCTCCACGGCGCGCTTGAGATCATGCAGAAGGCGCTTGTCGTAAGCCTCTCTTTCCAGAAGCTTCTCGTCGACGACGATCATGCGCTCTTCCCCCATCCGGCGCGCTCTGCGGCAGGCCATGCGCGCAAGCTCCAGCATGCGCACGGGATCTGTATCCGCGCGCCACGGCGCGACGCCCATTTTCAGCCGCAGGCTCATATCCGGCGAGAGAATGTCCAGGCTCCCCTGCAGGCTGCGATACAGCCTGTCATAGTCCTCCACAGGCGGGCAGAAAACGGCAAAGCGATTTGTATCCGTCCTGCCGGCAATCCCGCCATGTTCTTTTACAAAGCTCTGCAGTCCCGTTCCCAGCGTGTGCAGGATATCGTCCTCAAAGCGCTGTCCGCACATGACCGCGACAGCCGAAAGCTGATCGACGCTCATCACGACGGCGTCCATCGCTCGCTCAGGCTTTTCACGGTACATTCGTTCGGCATAGGCGTAAAAGTATTCCCTGTTGTACAGTCCCGTACGCTTGTCGATCTCCGTTTCCGAGATCAGGCGGAGGCTTTCGTCGGCTCGTTTTTCAGCGCGCTTTTCCCGCAGGAGCAGAAACAGGAACACGCCGCCCAGCAAAGCAAACACGCCCAGCAAAACGACAAGGTTTCTCCGGAACAGATCGACGACGGTGGTTTTCGCATCCTCCGCGTAATATTTTGTGAGCGAGGCGCTGATGGTCGAAGGCGGCACGGTCCCGATAATTTTGCTCAGAATGGAATACAGGAGCGTATCCTCCCGATTCACAGCCAGACAGTCGTCCATTTCAACGCCGGTTGAAATCGTCGTCAGGTGATACCTTTCGCAGATCGCGGCGATGTTGTTGAAGCGATAGCTGCTGATCAGCAGGCAGTCCGCCTGTTCATCCGCAATGGCGCGCAGGCAGCTCGGCGTATCCTCGAAAAAGACCTTGCGCCACTGTGGGAAATGATCCAGCAGGAACATTTCATAATTGGGATTTCCAACGTTGACGGCGACCGCCACCCGTTCCTTCTTTGCGAAGGAGTCCACATCCGCCTCGCGGATGACCGCAGCCATGTCCGTGTGCATCAGGGCGGGGGTGATGAAAACGCCCTGCGTTTCCCCGTCGTAGTCCGTGAGGTTTACGGGAAATACGCAGTCCACCTCGCCGTTTTTCAGCGCTTCCATAGCGCCGCCGGCGGTGGAATAAGCAACAGGCTCAAATTCCAGATGCGCGTTTTCAAGGCAGTCGGAGGCGGCGTCCAGAAAATCCTTCAGCGCGCCTGTCAGCTTCCCTGTTTTCTGATCTTTGGCGCAGAAGGCGAGATAATTGTCCCGATAGCCGACCCGGATCGGCCCGTGGTCAGTAAGCCAGGCGCTCTCCTCCGCGCTGAGGTAGTGGCTGATCTTTGCGGTTTCCAGGTATTTGGAATACAGTATGCGGTTATAAAGCGGGTTTTCGTCCAGAATCCTGGACATGGCGTTATTCAGCTCGCTGAGAAGCTCAGGGCGTGATTTGCTGACCGCAAAGAAGACATCGGAGGAACCGATTTTGCACGCGGGGACCGCGTCCCCGGCTTTATGCAGACCGTCAAGCGAGGCATAGAGGTCGATGACGCCAAGCCTGAGCTGGATGATGTTGTACTCCTCCGAGCCGGTCATCTCCACGATCTCCGCCTGGACGCCGTTTGCCTCCGCCCAATCCCGGAAATAGGAAATCTGAACGCTGCCCCTGTTCGCGCCGACCTTTTTGCCGTTGAAGGTGGAAAAGTCCTCCGGCGTGATCTCTTTATTATTGGGCGCCGTAAAGAGATAGTAATCCTCCGTCCCCATCGGCTGCGCGGAGAACAGCATTTTTTCCGCCCGCTCATCCGTATAGGAGACGTCGCTCATCAAGTCGATTCTGCCGTCCTCAAGCATCTGCATCAGCTCGGGCCAGCTCCCGGTCACATATTCGTACGTCCAGCCGGTGCAGGCGGCGATCTTCTGCTGATAATCATAGGCGTAGCCGGAGCGCCGCCCCAGCTCGTCCGTGATATTGAACGGCGATTCATACCACCCGACGCGCACGGTTTTTTCGCTCTCCCGCGCAAACGCCCCGCTCGGCAGGGCAAGGGCAGCCAGAAAAGCGAGCGCGAGTATGGCCATGGTGCGCGCAGCATAATAAACATGTTTGGTTGGTCTCATCTTTCCGCCTCCAGCTCGGGTAATCTCTATCTCCCGCTTTTCCGACTGCGTTTGTTTTCGTACATGCAGGTATCCGCGCGGCGGATCACGTCGTTCACGGAATGGTCGGTCTGCGGATCGTAAACCGCGACGCCCATCGCAATGTGTACCTGCTCCCATTTGTTCTTGTTGACGGCGCAGCTCTCCGCCATTTCCCGGTTGAATTGCCGCGCAAGCGCTTCCCGGTTCCGATAATCTTCGTTTTGCAGGATCACGGAAAACTCGTCCCCGCCTATGCGGAACACGGGGCTGTGCTGATAGATGCGGCAGATCAGACGGCTGGCTGTTTTGAGATAGATATCGCCCTTTTCGTGACCGTAGCGATCATTGATTTTCTTGAGATCGTCACAGTCGAACATGCCGATGGCGAAGGAAATGAGCCCGTTTGCCTCATCCATGCGCGTCTGGAGCTGCTCGATATAGCTGGAATACGCCCCCTTGTTGCGTACGGAGGTCAGCGAGTCGACATACGCGCGCTTGCTCAGGTCGGAGATATGATCCTTCATGTGGGCGGCAAGGCGCTTGAAGGTGCTTGTCAGTCTGCCGATCTCGTCGTCTTTGTCATAATCCAGCGCAACGTCATAATTGCCTTTGTCCACCTGCTCCGCGGCGTGGGTCAACTCTTCAAGCGGCTTCGTGATGCGCCGGGTGTAAAACATGGTGAAGATGCTCAGGGCGACCAGCACCTCAACGGACACGATCACGATGTTTAAAATCAGCTTCTGCCAGTCGCCCTCCGTCTCGGAGATCGGAGCCGTGACGTTCAGGCGCATCCCGTTCGACAGCGGCAGCCATGCGCCGACCTTTTCCACGCCCTCATAGTTATACCGGAAAAAGGTATTCTTCTGGATCAGTCCATCCGGCACCGCGGGCATTGTCTCCTCGGTAAGTTGAGTGACGTCGATCAGGGGATGGTAGAAGAGCTTGCCTTCCCCGTCGCTCAGAAACGCATAGCCGTTATTGAACAGGCGTATGCTCTCCACCTGCTCGGCCATGGTGGAATAGTCAAGCTCGATCCCGACCACGCCGACGAACCTGCCCCGCCAATAGATCGGGACATTATACGAAATGACGCGCACATCCAGGTTGTCCGTAATGTAAGGCGGGATCCAGATCGCCTCGCCCAGATGCTTCGGGACGGTGAACCACACCAGCTTGGAGGTATCCGCCGTGTCATAGAGGGTGATATCCGTCACCTCGTGCTCGACAAAGCCCTCCCCGTCGAGGTCTGTGTACCAGAAGCCCGTCACCGTATCCGAAACGGCCGGATCAATACGGTAATAATAGGTCAGCACCCCGTTTGTCTTGGCGGCGGTTTCTTCAAAAAAGGTCTTCACACGTTCAATATGCCGCGCAAGCCGCCCGTTCTCCACGCCGTCGAGGTCCGCTTCCACATAAGTTGCAAGCTTCCTGACGGATTTTTGGACGCTGTTGAAATAATAATCCAGATTTCTCTCCCCTGTCTCGCACAGCAGAAGGAGAAGCTGGTCGGATTTTCGGTGCTCCGTGCTGCGGATAAACACCACGCTGAGGACCGTAATGCTGGTCACGGCCACAAGGATGGCAAAGACGGTCAGCATTGTCATTTTTGTTCGTAACGAGCGCATTCGCGTCACCTCTGATTATATCTCGCTTTGAGCTCCGAATTGTTGAGAAGCTCCGTTTCAAACTCGGCGGGGTGCAGCGGACGGGAAAGATAATATCCCTGCACAAGCGTGCAGCCCAGATTTTTCAGGATCTGAAGCTGGGTCTCCGTCTCCACGCCCTCGGCAATGACCGGGATTTTCAGGTTCTTTGCGATGCCGAGGATCAGCGCCACCAGCTGAACGTCCCGCTCATTATTCTCCATGTTCCGGATAAAGGTCCTGTCCATCTTGAGCACGTCCACCGGCATGGCAGAGAGCATGTTCAGTGAGGAATAGCCCGTGCCGAAGTCGTCCATCTCCACCGTGTAGCCTTTATCGCGCAGGCCCTCCACGACCCGGATCACCTGTTCCGCGTTTTCCGTATAGGCCGACTCCGTGAGCTCAAGCTTCAGCGCGTCACGCTCCAGCCCATTCTGGCGGACGATATCCTCCAGGTTCTTTTCCAGTGCCGGGTCGAACACATCCACGCGCGACAGATTGACCGAGATGGGGATCGTCCTCCCGAAGCGGGCCTGCCAGCGGGCAATCTGCCTCGCCGCCTGAGACCAGACATATTTGTCGACCTCGCTGATCTTTCCGCAGCGCTCAAAAAGCGGGATAAAGACGTCCGGCGTGATCATGCCGAGCTCGGGGTGCCGCCAGCGCACCAGCGCCTCCGCGCTCACAAGTTTCGGCGGTTCGGCCCCGACGTCAAATTTGGGCTGATAGTGAACCTCAAGCTCGTAATTATCCAGGGCGCGGCGCAGATCGCTGAGCAGGCGCTGGTCAAGCAGCTCGCGCTCACGCACCTTCTCATCAAAGACGATCAGATGCTCCTTGAAGTGTCCGCGCGCCTGTGTGCACGCGATCCTTGCCCTGTCGAAAAGCTGGACGGGCTCGACGCCCGGCTGCCACTGTGCCACGCCCATACGCAAAAACACGCTGGCGTTCGGCGACATGGCGTCCACCTTGCTCTGCAGACGGTCAAATACCGCCCGGTAATCCTCCATATGACGGCAGTAGCAGTCAAAGCGATCCGCCCCGAACCTGCCCGCGATCCCGCCGGCTTCGTCCGCTATCGTGTGCAGCTCGCTGCCGAGAACGCGGAGGATCTGATCGCCGAAGTCTCTGCCGTTGAGCGCGTTGATGGAATGAAACTGCTCGATATTCAGGACGATGGCGTCCATCGGCTGATCGGGGTGTTCATGAAAGATGCGGTTTGCGTACTGGAAGAAATAGTCCCGGTTGTACAGGCCGCTCAGGCTGTCCGTCTCCGTCGCGGAAATGAGCTGCTTTGCCCTCTTCTCCGCCCGCACGCTCCGCAGCAGCAGAAGCAGGATCGCGAGCACCACAACGGAAATGCCGGTCATGACGCCGGTCAGATTGTCCTCGATCAATTCGCCCAGGCTGAGCTTTGCGTCCTCTGTAATATAGTAGGACAACGCCGAGTTGAAGGTGGTGGTCGGGACCAGGCTGACCATCTTTGTCAGGATGGAATACAGCTCCTTTTCGCCCCTGCCGACCGTGAGGCAGTAATCCATCTCCAGGCCGGTGGGCAGCGTTGTCAGATGATTCTTTTCACATTGTCTGTATATATTGTTATAGCGATAACTGCTGATCAGAACGCAGTCCGCCACCCGCTCGGACACCGCTTTCAGGCAGTCCGCGGTGCTGGTATAGTACACCCTTTGCCAGTTCGGGTAATGGTCAAGCAGGAAGGTATCGTAATTTGGATTTCCTTCGTTTACGGCTACGATCACATGCTCTCTGTTGGTGAAGGTGTTCAGGTCCGACTCGCGCACCACCGCGTAGATATCCGTGCGGATCAGGGGCGGCGTCATGACGATGCCGAGCTTTTCCCCGTCGTATCCGCTGAGGTTGGCCGGGAAAACGCAGTCTACCTCCCCGTTTTTCATCGCCCTGACGGCGTCCTCCATGGTGGGGTAAGCCTTGGCCGAGAAGGAAAGGCGCGCGTTTTCCAGACAGTCGGAGGCGATGGCCAGATAATCCTTCATGGCGCCTGTCAGCTCCCCGCTCGTCTTATCCGCGGCGCAGAAGGCCAGATAATTGTCCTGATAGCCCACCCGGATCGTTCCGTGCTCCTCAAGCCAGCTCTGCTCATCCGCCGTGAGGAAGGCGTTGGCCCCGGCTGTTTTCATGTATCGTTCAAACATCTGCTGATTAAAGTAGCGGTTTTCGTCCTGAATGCGGCTCAACGCGCCGTTCAGATCCTTCAGCAGATCGGGCCGGGTTTTGTTGACGGCAAAGAAGAAATCGGAGGAGCCGACCTTGGCCACCGGCACCGCACGGCTCGGGTCCGTAAAGGAATCGACGGTGACATAGGCGTCCAGCTCGCCGGTCTCCAGCATGCTCAGCGATTTGTCCTCGGAGTTTGTCAGCTCGACAAGCTCCGCCTCGACGCCGTTTCGCTTCGCCCACTCCTGATAGAAGACCGCCTGTATGCTGTCCTTGTTCACGCCGATCCGCTTCCCGTTGAGCGTGGAGATATCCGCCGAGCTGATCCTGCGGTTATGGGGGGAAACAAAAAGATAGTATTCCTCCGCCCCCATGGGCAGCTCCGGGAACAGCATCTTTTCCGCGCGCTCCGGGGTATAGGAGACGTCGCTCATCAGGTCGATATCGCCTTTGATCAGCATGCTCAAAAGCTCCGACCAGCTTCCGGTCACATACTCATACGACCAGCCGGTAAAAGCCGCGATTTTCAGCTGGTACTCGTAGGCATAGCCGGAGCGCCGTCCGAACGAGTCAATGTTATTATAGGAAGAATCATACCAGCCGACACGTACGATCTTCTGCGTGTCGGCTGCCAGAGCAGCGCTCACAGGCAAAACGGATACGCCAAGAAGAAAACAGAGCAGCAGCGCCGCAAGTCGTTTCATAAGCTCAGATCGGACTGTGTTACGCATCATTTTCAACCTTTCCTCCGCTGTTCAGGTTTTGGCTGTTTTATCTCTCTATTTTGCGGTAAGCTCGTTTTTTATGATACGCGCTTCGAAATCGTCTGCCGGAAGGGGCCGGGCGAAATAGTAGCCCTGCACAAGGTCGCAGCCCATTTTTTTCAGGAGCTGCACCTGGGTTCTGGTTTCCACGCCCTCCGCGACGACCGGGATTTTCAGTTTATTGCCTATGTTGAGGATCAGCTCTACCAGCTGGATATCCTTTTCGTTCTGCTCGATATTCTTCACGAAGGCCATATCCATTTTCAGAACGTCGATCGGAACGGAGGAGAGCATATTCAGCGAAGAGTAGCCGGAGCCGAAATCATCCATCTCGATTCTATAGCCCTTGGCCCGCAGCCGCTGAATAACGCTTCCGAGCTGCTCGGCGTCCTCGGTATAGGCGGACTCCGTCACCTCCAGATGGAGGTACTGCGGGTGCAGGGAGAAGGCGTTCATCATATCGTCCAGCGTTTGCTCCAGCGTGGGGTCCAGCGCATCCACACGGGAGAGATTCACTGATACGGGGATCGTGATCCCGTACCGCTCCCGCCACTCGGCGATCTGGCGGATCGTCTCACGCCACACGTATTTGTCGATCTCGCTGATCTGTCCGTTGGCCTCAAACAGGGGGATGAAATCGCCGGGCGCGATCATGCCGAGCTCGGGATGCTGCCAGCGGATCAGCGCCTCCGCGCTTCTGAAAACGGGCGGCTCGCTTTGAATATCATACTTGGGCTGATAATAGACCTTGAACTCCCGCTCCTCCAGCGCGCGCCCGAAGTCATTGAGCAGGCGCTGGCTCAGTTCCTCCCGAATGCGCATCTTCTTGTCGTAGATCATGAGATGCCTTTCGGTTGCGCGCACAGCGTTGCTGGCCGTCCTTGCCCGGTCAAACAGGCGCATCGGCTCGATCCCCTCCTGCCAGGGCGCGACGCCCATCCTGAGGCGAATATTGGCATTGGGAAAGCGCTTTCTCAGTTCATCCTGAAAACGGTGCAGCAGCGCGCGGTAATTATCCTGCGGCACACAGTAAATATCAAAACGGTCCCCCTCAAAGCGCCCGCCGATCCCCTTCGTCTGGCTCAAGAAGCGGCGTATCTCTTCGCCGAAGGCTTTGAGCACCCGGTCGCCGTAGTCCCTGCCGTGCAGCTCGTTGATGGTGTGGAACTGTTCGATGTTCATGACGACCGCGTCCGCCTTGCGTGTCGGATCGCTCTGATACAGGCGGCTGGCATATTCAAAGAAGAAGTTTCGGTTATAAAGCCCCGTCAGGGCGTCCGTCTCGACAGCGGAGATGAGCTTTCGCTCCTGGTTCTCTCTGCGTTCTGTGCGTATGATTCGCAGAAGAAGCCCGATGATAAAGAGCGAGAGCGCCGACACGGTGATAAACACGACGCCCGCATTGTCCCGCAGAAAGCGGGCGACGGACACGCGCTCGGCAAAATAGGAATTGGCCGTAAGGGAAGATTGGATCAACGACGCCGGGATGAGACGGCTGATTTTGTTGAGAATGGAATACAGGCAGTCGTCGTCCCGCCTTACGGCAAAGGAAAAGTCCGCATTGCGTCCGGTTGCAAGCGGAGAAAGGCCGTATCCCTCGCACAGCTCCTTCACACGGTTGAGACGATAATTGTTGATCAGCACGCAGTCTGCCTCGCCCGCGGAAACGGCCTTGAAGCCGGCCTCTCTTTCGTCATAATACCGGATCTTCCAGTCGGGGAAATAATCCTTCAGGAAGGTCTCAAAGTCCAGATTGCCGCGGGTGAGCGCGACCGTCATGGGCTGCTCCGGCGATATTCCCTGCCGGTCCGCCGTGCGTACCGCCGCGTACAGCTCCGTGGAAACATATGGGTCTGTTATGATTACGCCAAGCTGTTCCCCGTCGTAGGAGCTGAGGTTGACCGGGAACAGGCAGTCGATCTCCCCGCGCAAAAGCGCCTGCACCCCCTCCTCCGTAGAGGGATAGCCATGGGTTTCAAAGCTCAAAACCGCATTCTTTTCGCAGGTTTTCGCAAAGGCCAGGATATCCGACAGCGCGCCCTCGATCGCCTGTGTCTGCTCATTCAGGCCGCAAAACGGGAGATAGTCCGTCATATACCCCACGCGGATCGTGCCGTGCGCCTGGAACCAGGCCAGCTCATCCTGCGTCAGAAAGCCGGTGAGTCCGCTGGCCTTGTGGAACTTTGCCGTCATTTCCTCGTTGAAATTCCGGTTGTCCTCCATGATGCGGTTCATGGCGGCGTCCAGCTCGCGCTTGATGTCGGGCCGGTTTTTGTTCACGCCGAAGAAGGACTCCGCAAAGCCCACCTTGCAGATGGGCAGCACATCGGCGGAGTTTCCGTAGGTATCCAGCGTCACAAGCGCGTCGATCTCGCCGCGTTTGAGCATGTCCAGCAGCTCCGGCGTTTTGCCCGTCAGCTCCATGACTTCGGGGTGAACGTCATAATCCTTCGCCCACTGAACAAAAAGCTGCTCCTGTATGCTGTTTTTGTTGACGCCGACAAGCTTTCCGTCAAGCGTGGAAAAATCATCCGGCCTGATCTGCGTATTGTCGGGAGAGATAAAGACATGGTAATCCTCCGAGCCCATGCGCAGAGCCGAATAGAGGATCTTCTCCGCGCGCGCTTCGGTATAGGACACGTCGCTGAGCAGGTCGATCTCGCCCGCCATCAGCATTTCCAGAAGCTCGGACCAGCTGCCCTCCACATATTCATAGTCCCAGCCGGTAAAGGTGGCGATCCGCTGCTGATATTCGTACCCGTAGCCGGAGCGTCTCCCGAACTGATCCGTATGGTGGAAGGCAGACTCGTACCATCCGACGCGCACGGTCTTTCTGCTTTTCTGCGCATGAACGTCGAAAGGCGTCCACGCGGAAAATACCGCCGCAACAAGAATCAGTAACACAACAGCCTTTCGCATGCGATAAAATCCAGTGTTTCCTGAACCCATTTCCCTGCTCACCCCTTCAAGCTCTCTGCGTTCTCCGGTTTTCAGCCGTTCCGGGTCGGCGCGATGTCAGAAGCTGCGCCGGCCGCCCGGAACGGGAGCCTCTGCCTTTCAGCTGACAACACGTTTTTCCTTCAGGTCGCTCTTGTTCTCATACATTTTCTGGTCCGCGCGGTCGAACACGAGCGCCACGCCGGCGTCGCCTTCGTATTTTGACATGCCGCAGGCAATGACGATCCCGCCTGTACGAAGCGCTTTGGTGTTGTGATCCTTCATTTTTCCCATCAGCTCTTCGATGCACTCATAATCCGCGCCCTGAATAACGGCGACAAATTCGTCCCCGCCGATGCGGAAGACGGGGCTGCGCTTGAAAATGCCGCAGATGATGCGGCAGGCGTCCCGCAGGTACTGGTCCCCCGCCTTGTGTCCGGCTGTATCGTTGACCTTTTTCAAATCGTTCACATCCAGGATCACGATGGCAAAGTCCGACACGCGGTGCTCCGCGATCTGGGAATCCAGCCGTTCTTCCGTTTTGAGGTAAGCATGTCTGTTCTTGACGCCTGTCAGCACGTCCAGGTTTGCTTCCCGCTGTACCTGTGCGAGGCGTCTCTCATATTCCTCCTCCTGCCGGACATGCGCGTCGATATCGCTGACGCCGACGACCAGGCGCTCGCCCTCCTTTTCCCGGACGACGGCTGCCCGGAGCTGCACATAGCGCGGCTTCCCCTCCAGCATGAGGCGATAGCTGATAGAAAAGATACCGTGACGTTTGATTTCCGCGAGTACGTTTTCCTTTGTCAGCACATCCAGGAGGCGTTTCTGATCCTCCGGATGGATCACGATGCGGATCTGCTCCCTGGAATCGGTGAAGAAATCCGTCCCCTCCCTTGGACTGGCCAGCTCCTGGTAGCTTTTTGTCGCGCTGTACTCGCGGTAGGCTCCGGTCTCCGGGACGATGGAATAGACGCTCAGGAACTCGCCGGCCAGCGCCCTGAGGCGGGCGTAGGCAAGCTGCTCCTCCTTCACCCGTTCCACCGCGAGGCGCTGCTTCACCTCTTCATCCACATCCGCAATGCCGATGATGATGTAGCGCTCGTCGTCCTGCATGCGCGAGACCTTCATGCTGACGTAGGTCGGCCCATGCTCCGAAATCAGGCGGTAATGCATCATGAACGTATTGTTGTGCTCCAGCGCCGCGAGGAGCGTTTTGCGCTCCAGCGCCTTCGAGAACTTGGCGCGGTCGTCGGGATAGACATACTCATTGACCTCGATCTGGCATTCCTCAAAGAAGTGCCAGCCACGCCGGGCCTCGGTCAGCGCGCTGCCTTCATCGTTTGTCCGGTATTCGATGTATTCCTCGGTATCCGTGTTCACATAGTACAGATCCGTGTAGCTGCGCGCGAGCGTCTGGGCAATGTGGCTATAGATGACGCCGGTTCTCCGGGCCTTCTCATAGGCCTCCTTGGACGTGGCGATCTCGCGCCGGATGCGCACCATATCCGTCATGTCCTGGCAGATGCCAAGCACGCACTGACGGCCCGCGGCGTCGGTGTATTTGAGCTTGGTGGTCTGGAGCTGGTGCCGGTTTCCGTTGGCGTCCGGAACATCCTCGACAAAGATGTACGGCGTATCCATGGAAAGGGCGATCCTGTCCTCCTCGTCGAACTTGGCGGCGGTTTCGGCGTCAAAGATTTCATCGGCGGTAAGTCCGATCACATCCTCCGGCTTTTCCTTGTGCGCATACTGCGCAAAATCGCGGTTGCACGCGAGATACACGCCGGTTTGGGCGTCCTTGGTGAAGTTCATGCCGGGCATGTTGTCCAGGAGCGAAGCGATGGTCTGCTTCAGCTCCGCGATTTTCTCCGCCTCCTTCAGCAGGCGCTTCTGCTCGTTCGCGGTCCGCTCCGCCTTCAGCTTCTGCAGCAGCAGGATCACGATGACCGTGAACACCGCAAGCATCACAAGCATGACGGCAAGCCAGTTGTCCTTCAAAACCCGCGCAAGCGAAGCCTTCTGCTCGGCTTGCATATAGGAGGCCAGCGCCGAGTCCATATCATCGCTGTCTGTCGTGACAGCCGTTTTGTTGAGGATGAAATACAGCTCTCTGTCCGCCCTGTTTACCGCGAAGGAGAGGGGCATCGTCTCGCCGGTCGGCACGGAGAAGAGACGCGATTTTGTCATGATCTCCTCCGCGGCGGGCATTCTGTAGGCGCTGACAAGGATGCAGTCGGCGTCTCCGGACGCGACCGCCCCAAAGCAGGCCTTTCCGTCGGAAAAGCTTTTCCGCACGGACGCGGGGTATTTTTCCATGATGAAGGTTTCAATGTTCAGATCGTCGGCATGAATCGCAAAGCTGATTTTGCTGTCGCGCGAAAGACTCTGCTGATCGGAAGCGCGCATCACGGCGTTTATCTCGGTCTTCATGACCGGCGCCGTCACCCGCACATTCATTTTTGCCGCGTCATGGGAGCCCAGGTTGACGGGAAACACGCAGTCGATCTCCCCGACCTTCATCGCGTTCAGCGCCGCCTCGGTCGAGGCATAGGGAAACGCCTCGAACTGAATGTCGTAGCGCCGCAGATGGTTCGCCGCATGCGTCAGGAAATCCCCCAGCGCGCCGGAAAGCTCTCCCGTCGTCTTGTCCGCGTCGCAGAACGGCAGCGAATCGTCCCGATAGCCGATGCGGACCGGGCCGTGCGCCTTGAGCCAATCCTCCTGTCCGGGGGTCAGGAAGATGTTGGTATTGGTGTTGTAATTGTTGTTTTCGCTTACTCTGTGTCTGAAATCGGGGTCTTCATCCTGGATTCCGGACAGCGCCATGTTGAGCTCGGCCAGCAGATCCGGCCGGGCCTTGTTGACGGCGTAGTAATAATCCGACGCGCCGACTCTGGCGACGGGGACGATCTTCTGCTCGGAGCCGAAGGAGTAGACGGTCGTGTAGCCGTCGATCTCACCCCGCGTGAGCATGTCCAGGGACTCCGCCTCGCTCGCATCCAGCGGGACGATATCGATATCCAGCTTGTTTCTTTCCGCCCAGTCCCTGAGGAAGCCCGCCTGGATGCTGCCCCTGTTGACGCCGATCCGCTTTCCGTTGAAGGAGGCGGGATTATCCGCCGTGATCTCCCGGTTTTCCGCGTCTATGTAGATATAATAGGCCTCCGAGCCCATGGGCAGATCGGGAAAGGACATGAATTCCGTCCTCTCCGGCTTATAGGAGACGTCGCTGAGCAGGTCGATCTTCCCGTCCTTCAGCATCTGGAACAGGTTTGACCAGCTGTCCTCCACATACTCATAGGTCCAGCCCGTATAGGCGGAGATTTTTTCCTGATATTCAACATCGACGCCGCAGCGCCTTCCGAACTCGTCCCAATAACAGAAGGACGAATCATACCAGCCGACGCGCACGAGCTTCTGTTCCGTCTCCTGCGCGCAGGCCGCGGCGGGCATGGTCACGGCGAACACCGTGATCATGCACAGCAGAAGCCCCAAAAGCCTCCTCAGACCTCGTTTTCCTTTCATATCCGATCCGTCCCCCCAAGAGCCAAACGTGGTTATTTATGGATATTGTATCATGCTTTTCGGTAAAATACAACAAAAGCTCCAAAAAAACACAAGGTATATGTCTGTGAAAATTGCAAGGTGCCAAAGAGGTCGGTAATTCGCCCGGCTCCTGATGCTTTTTGTGTGCCCGCGAAAGCAGAAAAAAAGAAGTTCTTCACGATTCTTTACGGCGTTAAAGAGAAATAGCAACAGGAAAAAGCCTTCCCCTGTGAGGGGAAGGTGGCATCCGGCGTCTCACGCAAGCCGGATGACGGATGAGGTGTCAGCGTCTCGATTTGTACAACGCCGCGCAAGGACGGGACTTCCACCTCATCCGCCCTTCGGGCACCTTCCCCTCAAGGGGAAGGCAATGCCGACTATACTTTCACTCCTTAAAGTTTCGTGATGATCCAAAAAAGAACTGCCCGGGTCACTCAAACAGAGCTTCCCGGGCAGTTCTTTAGGTACAGCTGCAAATGATCACACGATCTGCTCCATGACGAAGCATTCGATCACATCGCCGACCTTGATGTCGTTGAACTTCTCCACCTGCATGCCGCATTCGTAGCCGCTCGCGACCTCCTTGACGTCGTCCTTGAAACGGCGCAGGGACGCAAGCTCGCCCTCGTGAATGACGATATTGTCACGCAGGACGCGAACCTCGCAGCCGCGCTGGATCTTGCCGTCGGTGCAGTAGCAGCCGCAGACGGTGCCGATCTTGGAGACCTTGTAGGTCTCGCGCACCTCGGCATGGCCGATGATGACTTCCTTGAACTTGGGGGCCAGCATGCCCTTCATGGCGGCCTCGATCTCATTGATGCAGTCGTAGATCACGCGGTACATGCGCATGTCGACCTTGCTTCTGGCGGCGCTGTCACGGGCCGCGTTGTCCGGGCGGACATTGAAGCCCACGATGATCGCGCCGGAGGTGGCGGCGAGCATCACGTCGGATTCGTTGATGGCGCCGACCGCGCTGTGGATGACCTTGACGCGCACCTCTTCATTGGAGATCTTCTCCAGGGAGGCCTTGACCGCCTCGGCAGAGCCCTGCACGTCCGCCTTGACGATGATGTTCAGGGTCTTCATCTCGCCCGCCTGGATCTGGCTGAACAGATCGTCCAGGCTGACCTTCTTGGTGCCGGCGAGGGCGTTGTTGGCGCTCGCGATGCGGCGCTCCTCGGCGAGCTCTCTCGCCATGCGCTCGTCGGAGACGGCGTTGAAGGTATCGCCCGCGCTGGGGACGGAGTCCATGCCGGAGATCTCCACCGGCGTGGAGGGACCCGCCTCGGTCACGCGCTGTCCCTTGTCGTTGATCATGGTGCGCACGCGGCCCACGCTGGAGCCCGCGATGATGATGTCGCCCAGGCGGAGGGTGCCGTTCTGCACCAGGACGGTCATGATGGGGCCGCGGCCCTTGTCAAGCCGCGCCTCGATGACGGCGCCGCGGGCGGCGCGGTTCGGGTTGGCCTTGAGCTCCTGCACCTCTGCCAGCACGACGAGGTTTTCGAGCAGGTTGTCGATGCCCATGCCGGTCTTCGCGGAGATCGGGCAGATGATGGTATCGCCGCCCCACTCCTCGCTCACGAGGTCGTACTCGGTGAGCTGCTGCTTGATGCGCTCGGGATTGGCGCCGACGGTATCCATCTTGTTGATGGCGACGACCACCGGGATATTGGCGGCGGGCATGATGCCGTCGTCAGCGGCGACGACGAGGATGGCGATATCCGTGACCATGGCGCCGCGGGCGCGCATGGAGGTAAAGGCCTCGTGGCCCGGGGTGTCCAGGAAGGTGATGGGGCTGCCGTTGATTTCGACGGTATAGGCGCCGATATGCTGCGTGATGCCGCCGGCCTCGCCGGAGACCACGTTTGCATGGCGGATGTAGTCAAGAAGGGAGGTTTTGCCGTGGTCGACATGGCCCATGACCACCACGACGGGTGCGCGGGGAACGAGATCCTCTTCCTTGTCTGCGGAGTCGTCGATGAGGCGCTCCTCCACGGTGACGATGACCTCCTTCTCCACCTTGCAGCCCAGCTCCATGGCGACGAGGGCGGCGGTATCGAAGTCGATGATTTCGGACACGGAGGCGAACACGCCGAGCTTCATGAGCTGCTTGACGACCTCGGACGCGGTCTTCTTCATACGCACGGCCAGATCGCCCACGCTGATTTCGTCCGGGATCTCCACCTTGAGCGGCTGCTTCTTGGCGATCTCAAGCTGGAGGCGGTTCATCTTGTCGCGCTCCTCCTGACGGCGCTTGGCGGAGGAAACCTGCGCGCTGTTGGGGCGCTGCTGCTTGGACTTGCTGTTGATCTTCTCCTTGTTGCCGCGGCGGAGGTTTGAATTGTTGGCCTTTGCGCCAGCCATATCCTCAAACTTCTCGTTGTACTTTTCGATGTTGACCGCGGCGCCGCCCCTGGTATCGACGACGCGCTTCTCCGCGACCTGGCGCGGGGTGTGCGGCTTGTCATTCTTCTTCTGGGGCTGCGGCGCGCTCTGCTGGGCTGCGCTCTGCGCGGCGGGAGCCTTGGCCGCGCTCTTCTGCTCGCCCTTCTTCCCCGCCTCCGCGGGCGCGGCGGCAGGCTTCTCCTCGGCCTTGGCCTCCTGCTTTGCCTTATCGGGCGCGGGAGCAGGCTTCGCCGGGGTCTTGAAAATCTCCTCCAGGCTCTCGGCCTGGTTATGCTGGGTCATATACTCAAAGATCACATCCAGCTCCGGCGTCTCCAGAACCTGCATGTGGTTTTTCGGCGGTGCTATATAATCTGTGAGAATCTGAGAGATCACCTTGGAGGTAACGTTAAAATCCTTTGCCACCTCATGGATTCTGTATTTGATCAAGCTCATACTTCAGTCCTCCTCTTTCCATTCCTCTTGCTGTCTGCGCGATCTGTTTTCTCTTTCCTGCGTCTGGCAGCCCGGGCGCTGCGTTTCTCCAATTCCTGTGCCGCCTGGCTGTACTGCTCCGGCGCGGCGGCGGAGAGTGCCTTTACGAAGGCATTGGCAAAGCCGAGATCGGTCACGGCTGCCATGGAGCAGTCCCCCAGGCTAAGCGCCGCCGCCAGCTGGGCGCGGGTATAATGTACCGGCAAAACCAGCACCCGGCGGCCGTTTGCCGCGTTCTCCGCCTTGCGGCGGGCATTGTCCGCGGCGTCCGCGCTCAAAAGCAGCAGCTTTGCCTTTCCGGCGTTCACCGTATCGCAGGCGCTGTCCGTCCCGATTTCGACGGCGCGGGCGCGGCGCATCAGGCCCAGAAGGCCCAGTGCCTTATCCTCCATCGTCCGCCTCCATTTCCCGTTCAAGACGTTCATAGATTTCAGCCGGGATCTGTACGGACAGCGCGCGCTCAAGCGCCCTTGCCCGGATCGCCTTTTTCAGGCACTGCGCGTCCCGGCACACATAAGCGCCGCGGCCGGGGGCCTTGCCCCGGAAGTCAAGGCTGATCTCACCCTCCGGCGAGCGCACCACGCGCACCAGCTCCCGCTTGGGTTTCATTTCACGGCAGCCCAGGCACTGCCTCATCGGTATTTTCTTTTCCATGGGCCGCCCTCCTCGTCGCAAACTGCATATCCCTCGCTTCCGTGTGGCGACACGAAAGCTCGCTCATTCCGTTGCTCCTCGTCTCAAACTCGAAGCGCGATGCTTCGAGTTTGTTGAAAAGCTGCCGGAAACATTTTTATTGATACTGATTTCAGGCCTCGGACTCGGGCTTGATGTCAATCTTATAGCCGGTGAGCTTTGCGGCCAGACGCGCGTTCTGCCCCTCCTTGCCGATGGCAAGGGAGAGCTGGGAATCTGGCACGATGACCCGGCAGCTCTTGCCGTCCTCGAGCATGGTGACGCTCACGACCTCGGACGGAGACAGCGCCGCCGCGATATACTCTTCAGGTACTTCGCTGTATTTGACGATGTCGATCTTCTCGCCGCCAAGCTCATTGACGATGCTGGCGACACGGCCGCCCTTCGGGCCAACGCAGGAGCCGATGGGATCGACGTCGGGGTCGGCAGACCAGACAGCCATCTTCGTGCGGCTGCCCGCCTCGCGGGCGATGGACTTGATCTCCACGGTGCCGTCATAGATTTCGGGCACCTCCAGCTCGAACAGGCGCTTGACCAGGCCCGGGTGGGTACGGGAGATGAGCACCTGGGGGCCGCGGGTGGAATTGCGCACCTCGACGACATAGACCTTGATGCGGTCGCCCTCGTGCAGAGGCTCGGTCTTGATGCGCTCATTGGGGGCAAGCATGGCCTCGGTATATTCGCTGTTGGAGGAGATGCGGATGGAGACGCTGCCGTTTCTCGGCTCGATATGGGAGACGATGCCCGTGAGGATCTCATGCTCCTTGGAGGTGAATTCCTCATAAATAATGCCGCGCTCAGCCTCGCGGATGCCCTGGATGATGACCTGCTTGGCCGCCTGGGCCGCGATGCGTCCGAACTTCTTGGTCTCAACGGGAACGCGCAGCTCGTCGCCGAACTTGGCGCGCTTGTTGATTTTCTTTGCCGCCTCAAGCACGATCTCGTGGCTGGGGTCCTCAACCTCTTCCACCACGGTCTTGATGACGTTCATCTCAATGCGCTTGCTGTCCTCTTCCAGGATGATTTCCACATTATCCTCGCACTCGGGATTATCGCGCCGGAAGGCGGCCAGCATGGCCTGCTTGATCTTATCATACATATAGCCGCGGGGAATGCCCTTTTCTTTCTCGATATCCTCAATGGCCTCAAAAAAATCTGCGTTCATTTCTGATTCTCCATTCTGCTCATTACTACTTTATATGGAAACTTTATATGGAAACATGCAGCCTGACCTGGGCGATTTTGCCCTTGTCAAAGCGCAGCTCTGTGCTTCCGTTTTCAATTGTCACATCGCCGTTGTCATAAGCCTTCAGCTTTCCGACAAAGCTCTTGCTGCCGTTTACGGGCTGGTAGAGGCGAAGCTCGACCTCGCTGCCGAGAAACTGTTCAAAATCACCCGGGCGCTTCAGCTCGCGCTCGGCGCCTGCGGAGCCGACCTCAAACACATAGCTGTCCGGGATGGGGTCCGCCTCGTCCAGCATGGGATCGAGCCTGCGGCTGATGCGCTCGCAGTCGTCGATGCCGAGGCCGCCTTCCTTATCCACGAGGACGCGCAGATACCAGGAGCCCGCCTCGCGCACATATTCGACGTCCCAGAGGGTGCAGCCTTCCTCTTCCACGACGGGCTTTGCCAGGGCGGCAACCTTTTCCGTAATCTTGCTCATATCGTTTCACCGTACTTTGATTAAATTTTAGCTTGTGAAAAAGTCTCACAAAAAAGAGTGGGTCGAAACCCACTCTGACAATACCAAATCCTTACTGTAAGATAATAGCACGAAACGCAGCACAATGCAAGTCTTTTTTAGCGGCTGCCGACATTTTTATTCGGCGGGGAGGGCGCCCGGTCGAGGCGCTCTCCCCTTTTCGTCTCAGTATTCAAAATCCGGGAAGTAATGGGCGTAGAATTCCTCATAGCACAGGCCCTGCTCCATGATAAAGGTTGCGGCCTCGCGCCCGACATAGCGATAATGCCAGGGCTCATCCCAGCCTGTCAGCAGGAGCTTGCGCGTGGGATAGCGCTTGATAAAGCCATATTCGGCACAGTGCGCGTCCAGCCAGGCAAAAAGCTCCTGGTTCATATCCTCATACACCAGGCGGGAGCGGTTTTTGTCCAGAATATCCACGCACAGGCCAAGCTGGTGCTCGCTCGCGCCGGCCGGGGCGGTAATGGATTTGGCCTTTTCCGCGGCCTCCTGATAAATGGGATCGGTATAGTCCACCTGCTTGCCGCCGGCCATCTCATAGGCGATCTGGCTGGCCTTGGAGTTATACACATGCGCCTGATACGAATAGGAACGGTAAGCGCCCGCGATGAAATAGTCAAAGCCCGCCTCTTCGATGGCGTCGAGAAACGCGTCCAGATACGGCATATATTCGGTGCTGTACATCATGTAGCGCGTCCGCTCGATTTTGGAGACCTCCGGCTCGTAGGCGGAGGAGAGCAGGTTATTGTTATTGACGATCTGCAGGTAAGTGTTGTCTTCAAAATCCTTGGTGGTGAGCTTCGGCCAGATATCCTCCGTCGGCTCGGGCGTCGGGGTGACCGTTTTGTCGGCAAGGTCGATGCTGTCGGCGTGGACAAAGGCTCCTTCGTTTCCGCCGAAAATAATGGCCGAGCTGTTCTCCATGCGGGAGAGCACGATGGTATAAAGCACCAGGGAAAGGGCGAACATGGTGAGAATCCATACGACCTTTTTCTTCATGCCATGCGTCCTCCTTTCTTCGCTTTGCTTGTCAGTTTCGGGTCTGAGGACGCATTATAGCATCTAAATGTTACGAATTCAAGTACAATGCCGCCCTCTGTCCCCCACTTTGCCCGCCTTTTCCCGCTCGTTTTCCGCGTTTTACCCGTTCCCGTTCCCCGATTCCAGCGCGCGGCGCAGCTTTTCCAGCGCGCGCTTTTCGAGCCGGGAGACATAGGATCTGCTGATGCCGCATTTCTGCGCGGCTTCCAGCTGGGTCAGGGGCTTTCCGCCGTCAAGCCCATAGCGCAGGCGGATGATGCGCGCTTCCCGCTCGTCGAGACAGCGGTCCAGATTTTCCCGCAGGCTGCGGCAAAGCTCCCGACCGCCGATCTGGTCGGCAAGATCCTCCTCCGTCGCCACCACGTCCATGAGCTGAAGGCCGTTCCCCTCCCCGTCGGCGTCCAGCGCTTCGGAAAGGCTGACGTCGCCCGCCGTCTTCTTCCGGCTTCTGAAATACATCAGGATCTCATTCTCGATACAGCGGCTCGCGTAGGTGGCAAGGCGCACGCCCTTATCCGGCTTATAGGTATTGATGCCCTTGATGAGTCCGATGCTGCCGATGGAGATGAGATCATCCGTGTCGTCGTTCTGGTAATACTTCTTTACGATATGCGCCACGAGTCTCAGATTGTGCTCCACAAGCTCATTTCTGGCCTCCAGATCTCCTTCCAGCCAGCGCTCCAGATATTTCCGTTCCTCCTCCCGGCTCAGGGGCTTGGGAAAGGATTCGCCCGGCGCAATGCGGAGCATGAGCAGAAGGCTGTTCATCAGCAGCATCAGCGCGCTTTCCAGCATATACATCACCTCCGTTCATCCTATTGCGGCACGGAATGTCCCTATTCGCAAAAAATGAGCTTGTTTCAAAACGTATATGCATGCAAAATCTTAGGGGGCGATCCCCAGATCGACCCGCCGAAAGCTTGTCCAGGTATCAGGAAGTATTATCAATATATCCTCCAAGCCCGGCTCTTGCTTTATACCCACTGTTCGTGTATAATACAGCAGGATTCAATCCGAAGCTGCGGAGGGCCGTTTCGGCGCAGTTTGCAGGATAAACAATCAAAGCTTGAGGAGAGTTTTTCATGGAAAATACATGGTTCTGGAACAGACCGGCTTTGATTCCATTTTTCACTGATATGCACGTGAACAGGAAACCGGTCCAACTCCGCTGATTCGGCAAGCTTTGAAACACAAGGAGACATCTGCATGAAATACAGCCTCAATACATTCAAACTATATA
>CADADE010000024.1 GCA_902786615.1 Oscillospiraceae bacterium | reverse complement strand
TATGCTGCTCTCCTTTCCTTAACGAGTACGGGCGGAAGCCTTCTGGGGATTGCCGCGACCAGACTGCTTCTGCGGGTTGAGGGTGACCTGACCGGCATCACCCTTCTTGACGGGCTGAACCTTGACGGTATCCTTGATATACACGATGCTGCCCTTGGGGCCGGGGATGGCGCCGCGAACGGCGATCAGATTGAGCTCGGCGTCGACCTTGACGATGTCGAGGTTCTGGACGGTGACCTGCTCAACGCCCATGTGACCAGCCTGCTTCTTGCCCGGGAAGATACGGGAAGGATCGGTGCTGGAGCCCATGGAGCCCGCGTGACGGTGGACAGGGCCGCCGCCGTGGCTGGTGGGGGTACGGCCCTGGCCGAAGCGCTTGATAACGCCGGCGTAGCCTTTGCCCTTGCTGATACCGGTAACGTCGACCTTGTCGCCCTCGGCGAAGATGTCGGCCTTCACGGTGTCGCCGACCTCGAGCTTGGAGCTGTCGGCGAGACGGAACTCTTTCAGGTGCTTCACCGCGTCCACGCCGGCCTTCTGGAGATGGCCGCGCTCGGGCTTGGTGAGCTTCTTCTCGGCCACTTCCTCGTAGCCGAACTGGACGGCGTCATAGCCTTCCTTATCCTTGGTCATCTTCTGGACGACCGTGCAGGGGCCGGCCTCGATGACGGTCACGGGAATGACCTTGCCGGCTTCGTCGAAGATCTGCGTCATGCCGACCTTCTTGCCAATGATGGCTTTCTTCATATTTTTTCCTCCTTGGTTATTGGTTGCCTCGCATTCGGCTGTGCCCAGAGGCTGGCAACTTAACCCGTTCACGGACGCAAGCCGCGAACTGTGGGTCATTTATAATGTGTGGGCCCGGTTGTGAACCGGGAACTGTTTGCCTCGTCTGGCAGACGATGGTGAAGACGTCGAAAGCGAATTTCGAGTGATTTTTCGTCGGAGCAAGGCGCTTTCTCGCAGGAATACTTTGTGTATTTCAAGAGAAAGCAACGCAGCGCCGGCGGAAAAGCGCCGGAAAGCGTCGAGGCGGATTCACCGGAGTTTGCCTTTTATCAGAGCTTGATCTCGATTTCGACGCCTGCGGGAACCTCGAGGTTCATCAGGGCTTCCGAACTGCTCACGGCTGTCCTTGTACTTGTGGACGGCGCGCAGGATGGTGACGATCTCGGTCTTGGTGGGCAGGGGGATGGGGCCGGAGACCTTGGCGTCGGTGCGCTTGGCGGCCTCAACGATGGTTTCGGCGGCCTTGTCGATGAGCTGGTGGTCATAAGCCTTGAGGCGGATGCGGATCATGTTCTTTGCTGCTGCCATGGATGTTTTTCTCCTTTTCGTACGTTTTTTGTGACGGCATTGGGTCCGTCCTTATGCGTACGGATGAAACCTTTTTCACGCAATCCCCTTGCAAAAGCCCTGAAATCCTTCCGGTCAGGGTTTTTGTCAGGGACTTGCGCGATCCTCATACACACATCCGTGCGTATCAGGCCGCGTCCGAAAAACAAACCGGCTTTTTCTGGCCGGTTCGCACTCCTTCCGCGCGATATACGCGTGTGCCGGAGAGGTTTCAGCCGCCCGATTGCGTACCGGAAAGCCCGGTACCGGACATACTCCACGGAAGTTACCTCGTCTCCGAGCAATCTCCCGCTTCATCGCATAATACGTCTGTGCGTCGCACAGGCGCTTATGTATAATAACAGGCCGGTGAACATAAGTCAAGAAAAATTTCGGCTTTTTGGCAAAAAATTTTCAGAAAGATTTGTTTGGTTTGCCAGAGCAAAAAGAGAGGCCATGTTTCTGACCTCTCTTTTCCTTATATATATTCTATTATTTGCTCTGTTTGCGTCAGCCGCCGTAGACGAGCACGCCGTTGACCCAGTAGTAGCCGGGCGCGCAGTCGGGGGTGATGACGGTGCCGTCGGTGTAGTAGTGGCTGCCGTCCTCGTCGATGTAGACGGGGATGTCATTGTCGTAGACCACGGTGCCGTCGGAGTAGACGCGGGCTCCGTCAACGATGATGTAGTCGGGCTCATAGTAGTCGTAGTAGACGATGACGGGATCGGTGACGACGGTCGTGGGTGCGGAGTAAACCGGAGCGCTGGGAACGAGGACGCTGATGGTGGCAACGGTCGTGGTGGTGCAGAGGCTGCCGAGCTTGAAGCCGCAGTAGACTTCCCAGCCGTTCATACCGGTCTGGAGATTCGTAATCGTGAGGGTGTTGGTGCCCTGACCGGTTACGCCGCTGCCGGGGAACTGGGCCCTGAAGGCGTCAAGGCTGCACTGGGTGCCGTTGGGGGCGATGAAGGCCCACTCGCTGCTCTCATAGTTGTTGGCGGCTGTGATGAAGGTGGCGGTCTCTCCGACGTAGTGGGCCTCGTTGGTGGGGTTCTTGGTGACGACAGTGCCGTTATCGGCAAAGGCCGCGGAGCCGAGTGCGCAGATCATGGTGAGCACCAGCGCCAGGGCAATGATCATTTTGACGGAAGTCTTCATGGTTTTGTTCTCCTTTCTGATGTTGAGATTGTTGTTCGATCTATTCAGCATGTTGGTATTCATTTTTGTGTCCTCCTGTTTCGTTTTGTTTTTGTATCTCTCTTGCTTACGGGTACATGGTAACACACGCATCATCACACAAGCGTCACAGCGCATGAAAAAAGGGCCGCATCCGCGCGGCCCCCTCGGTGTGATCTGGTTATTTTCCCCCCGATCATGCCACTGGCACGCGATAAGGGATTCGAACCCCTGACCTTCTGGTCCGTAGCCAGACGCTCTATCCAGCTGAGCTAATCGCGCATGTCATTCAATTGACAGCTTATGAATAATAGCACAGTCCGGCGGGATTTGCAAGCCCTTTTTTCATTTTTTTCAAAAAAACTTTGTGCGTCAGTGATGGTCGACGTAGAAATACTCAAAGGCCCCGGTGGCGCAAATGGTATCGTCGGCATTGAGAACGTCCACATACACGAGGCACATGGTCTTGCCCGCGCGGATCACGTGGCCCTTGGCAAAAATCTCCGCGCCGGAGACCGGGAGAAAATAGTGGATGTCCGCGCTGCGGGTGACGGCGGGGCGCTGCTCGGGCCCGGCAAAGCTCGCGGTGAGGCCGGCGGTGGCATCCATGATGGTGCTGATGAGGCCGCCGTGGACCTTTCCGTAAAAGTTGCAGTGGTGGGGCTGGATCTCCACGCGGATCAGCGCGCCGTTCTGCCCGCACTCCAGAAGCTCGCCTCCGCAGTAACGGATGAAGCCCACCATGCGGTCAAGCGCGGCCTGCGGTACCTGGCTGTTTTCCATGTTTCGCTCTCCTTTTTCTGTTTCCGATTTTGTTCCAGTATAGCATAAGCGCAGAGCTTTGCAAGGCCCTGCGCTTATGTTTTGCAATTCTATGCCCGCTTTACGCCTCGAACTGGGAGAGCTGCTCGTACACCTTGTCAGTAAAGCCAACCATGAAGCCGAGACCGGTCTCGGCAAGCTCCACGGCGGAATCCTTCGTCACAAGCAGGAAAAGCTCCGCCGAGACGGTGTTGTCCGAGGTATCCACATACAGCTTCAGGCCGGTGGTCTGAGCGTTGATGCTGTTGACAGCCCCAAGAACCTGATCCAGCTTGCTCTCGTCAAACTGAATGAGCGGGTTCATATAGAGGACGACGTCCTTCTCGTCCTCATTGAAGAGAATCGAGAATTTGGAGATGTACTCGGAAGACGAGCTCTTGTAGGTGATCTTGACCTGCTCATAGTTTTCGCCGGCAAAATCGATGACGCCGACCAATTCGCTCTGCACGTTGTCGTAGCCCTCTAAGTCCTTGAGAAAGGCCTGGGTATTCTGATACTTTGCATCCTCTGCGAAGGCCGGGACGCTGAGAGCCAGGAGCAGTGCGAGAACAAGCGCGACGGAAAACAGCTTTTTCATGGAAAGAACCCCTTTCATAAATTTGGTGGTTTTATAGTAATCCTATCGGGAAAGGAAGTCAAGTCTTATTCCGCATCTGTCCCGCTCAGATTTCGCTGCGGGCTCGTCCGGCTCCGCGCCGCGGCTTTGGGCTTCAGGATTCTTCCTCATAGCCCACTGGAATCCGTTCCAGATTTGCCAGGGCCTCATTCACCAGAGCCTCGACGTCCAGGGCGGACTCGGCCTCTTCGACCTCCTGTACCGTGGGATGGGTGCGCGGGTGGCGCGGAGTGAAGACGGTGCAGCAGTCCTCATAGGGGAGGATGGAGGTCTCGAAGGTGCCGATCCTGCGGGCATGCTGGATGATCTCGCTCTTGTCCATGCCGATCAGGGGCTGCAGGACGGGCAGCGACAGCACCGCCTGGGTGGAGGCCATGGCCTCCATGGTCTGGCTTGCCACCTGACCCAGGTTTTCGCCCGTGACGATGGCTTTGGCCCCGTTATCCAGGGCGATGCGCTCGGCAATGCGCATCATGAAGCGGCGCATAATGAGGGTGAAATACTCCTCAGGGCATTTGTCGCGGATCTCCTCCTGAATGTGGGTGAAGGGGACGACCTCCATGCGCATGCGCCCGCACCAGGGAGTGAGCAGACCCGCCAGCTCCACGACCTTCTCCTTGGCCTGCTGGGAGGTATAGGGGAAGGAGAAGAAGTGCACCGGGATGGGGCGCACGCCGCGGCGGGCGATCATCCAGGTGGAGACGGGGCTGTCGATGCCGCCGGACAGGAGCGACACCGCCACGCCGTTGGAGCCCACGGGCATGCCGCCCGCGCCGGGCACCGGGGAGGCGTGGACATAGGCGGCGAGATCGCGCACCTCGATGTGCACGGTGAGCTCGGGGTTGTGCACGTCCACCTCGCAGTTCGGGAAGGCGTCGTCCAGCTCGCCGCCAACGTACTGGCTGAGCTGCACGCTTGTGAGGGGGAAGGACTTGTCGGAGCGGCGGGTCTCCACCTTGAAGCTTTTGGCGCTGAGCATCTCGTCGCGGAGGTAGGTCTTTGCCAGCTCCACGATGGCGTCCTTGTCCTTTTCGCAGGCGGCGGCGCGGGAGATGGCCACGACGCCGAAGACCTTCTGGAGTTCTTCAAAGGCGGCGTCCATGTCGGCGTCGTCCCCGGCGGCCTCCACATAGATCGTGGACTGGAGGATATACGCCTTGAATTTTCCGATGCGGCTCAGGCGCCAGCGGATGTTGCCCAGCAGCTTCTGCTCGAAGCGGCGGCGGTTGAGGCCCTTGAGAATGATCTCGCCGACCTTTAAGAGAATGATATCGTTCATATACGGCTCCTTCCGTTTTTTCCTGTCCTGCCGAAAACGCCTGTCTCAAAACAGGGATGAATTTTGCAGGGGCCGATGCCCTCATCGGCCCGCCGTTTTGCAGCTTTCGGCGGGTCGATCTGGGGATCGACCCCTACGCTTTTTCATCAATATATGTTATGTGACAAGCCCTTTGTGTATGGGATCAGGCGCAATGGGCGAGAATTATCCCAGCTTCTCGAGGCCGACGCGCAGCCTTCTCAGGCACTCGTCCTTCCCCAGGATGCGGCAGATTTCCACCGCGCCGCCGGGAGTGACGGCCTTGCCCGCCGCCGCGATGCGCACGGGCCACATGACCTTGGCGTTTTTCACGCCCTCCGCCTCGGCAAGCTTCACCATCACGTCCATGATGCCCTCGTCGTTCCAGTCGGCGAGCGCTTCAAAGGCGGGGATGACCTTTTCCAGCACAGCCTTGGACGAGTCCTTGTCCGACTTGGACTTTTTGTGGACGAAGAGCTCGGGATCGTAGTCGGGAAGGGCGTCGAAGAAATCGACCTTCTCGGGGATCTCGGTGAGTACCTCGGTGCGCTGCTGCAAAAGCGCGGCGACGGCTGCGGCGTCAATGGCGGGATTTTTCACCGACTGGCGGATAAAGGGCTCGGCCACCTTGGCAAAGGCCTCCGGGCTCATGGCGCGGATGTATTCGGCGTTAAAGTACCGGAGCTTCTCGATATCGAAGATGGCGGGGGACTTGGAGATGCCGGAGAGGTCGAAGACCTCCTTGAGCTCGTCGAGCGAATAGATCTCCCGCTCCCCTCTCGGGCTCCAGCCGAGCAGGGTCACGTAGTTGATGACGGCGTCGGTCAGATAGCCCTGGGCGATCAGATCCTCATAGGAGGGGTCGCCGTGGCGTTTGGACATTTTGTTGTGCTGGTCGCGCATGACGGGCGAGCAGTGGACGTATTTCGGGATGGGCCAGCCGAAGCCCTCGTACAGGAGATTGTACTTGGGGGCGGAGCTGAGATACTCGCTGCCGCGCACGACATGGGTGATGCCCATGAGGTGGTCGTCCACGACGTTTGCGAAGTTGTAGGTGGGCAGGCCGTCGCGCTTTAAGAGCACCTGGTCGTCGAGGCTCTTGTTCTCCACGGTGATGTCGCCGTAGATTTCGTCGTGGAAGGTGGTGGTCCCTTCATGGGGAATGCGCTGGCGGATGACATAGGGCTGCCCCTCGGCGGCGCGGCGGTCGGATTCCTCGCGGCTCAGGCTGCGGCAGGGATCGTCGCCCCGGTTAAAGTCGCCGCTGTCCTCCTCGCTCTCGGTCTTCTCGCAGAAGCAGCGGTAGGCGTGGCCGCGCTCCATGAGAAGCTCGGCATATTCCTTATAGAGGGGTCTTCTCTCGGTCTGCACATAGGGGGCGACGGGGCCGCCGACGTCGGGACCCTCGTCATGCTCGAGATGGCACTCGGCCATGGTCTTGTAGATCACGTCCACCGCGCCCTCCACGAGGCGGCCCTGGTCGGTGTCCTCGATGCGCAGGATGAACTTGCCCTGCCCGTGGCGGGCGATGAGATAGGTATAGAGCGCCGTGCGCAGATTGCCCACATGCATGTAGCCCGTGGGCGAGGGGGCAAAGCGCGTGCGCACCTCGCCGGTGGGGATGCGCGCTTCCATGTCGTTGAACCAGCTTATATCTTTCATAGTGTTCCTCCGTTTGATGTAAGCTCCCTTTTTCCAAAGGGAGGTAAAAAGCTCTCCTGTTATATTATTTTGTAAATTGGCAGTTGTCAAGTATCAGTTCTTTTGTTAAAATAGATAGAAGCGTGGAAATTTGTCAACACGGGAGGAAGAGTCTTATGGACAACGCAAGCGAAAAGAAAAAAGTCATGCTTTCGGGCATACAGCCGTCGGGGGATCTGCACCTCGGCAATTATCTCGGCGCGGTGAAAAACTGGACCGAGCTGCCGGAGCAGTTTGACTGCTATTATTTCATGGCGGACCTGCACACCCTCACCGTGCGGCAGGACCCGAAGCAGCTGCGCCGCCGCTCCACCACCCAGCTTGCCCAGTACATCGCCTGCGGCCTGGACCCGGAGAAGAACACCCTGTTTCTCCAGAGTCATGTACACGAGCATGCCGAGCTCGGCTGGATCCTCAACTGCTACACCATGTTCGGTGAGCTTTCGCGCATGACGCAGTTTAAGGACAAGAGCGCAAAGCACGCCGACAACATCAACGGCGGCCTTTTCACCTACCCCTCCCTGATGGCGGCAGACATCCTGCTGTATCAGGCGGACTTTGTCCCGGTGGGCGAGGATCAGAAGCAGCACTGCGAGCTGACGAGAAACATCGCCATCCGCTTCAACAATCTCTACGGCGAGACCTTCAAGGTGCCCGAGCCCTACATTCCCAAGGTGGGCGCGCGCATCATGAGCCTCTCGAACCCCACGTCCAAGATGTCCAAGTCCGACCCCCAGGGCTGCGTCTTCCTGATGGACAGCCCCGACGAGCTTGCCCGCAAATTTAAGCGCGCCGTCACGGACTCCGACGCCGAGCGCTGCGTGCGCTTTGACCCGGAGAACAAGCCGGGCGTGGCAAACCTCATGAATATCTACGCCTCCGTCACCGGCAAGAGCTACGCGGAAATCGAAGCGGAGTTTGACGGCAAGGGCTATGGCGTCTTTAAGCCCGCCGTGGGCGAGGCGGTCATTGAAAACCTCCGCCCCATCCGCGAGGAGGCCGAGCGCATCATCGCCGACAAGGCCTATCTGCAGGAGGTCTACACCCAGGGCGCGCAGAAGGCAAGCGCCGTTGCCCGCAGGACGCTCAGAAAGGTCTACAAGAAGATCGGGCTGGTCGAGAAGCCGTTTTAATCCGCTTCAGCTCCCTTTGCGAAAGGGCGCGACGCGTTAAGCAAACGTGCCGGGGGCACGTTTGTAGCCAAAGCGGGGAGCAATCTGTGATTGCGACCCGGGCGAAGGCTGTCAGCGAAGCTGACTGAGGGATCGGCCGGTCTACACGACATCCGCATATCGATCCCTCCGGCCTTCGGCCACCTCCCTTTTTCCAAAGGGAGGTAAAATTGGAAAACCATTTTTTGGAGAACGCTTATGTTTCCGAACTTAAATCCCTGGCTGGCGCTGTTTTCCGCCTTTGTGGTGGCGCTGGTGGTCTGCAACCGCATGACCCCGCCGGTCAAGCGCTTTGCCGAGCGTATCGGCGCCATGGACATTCCCAAGGACGACCGGCGCGTGCACAACCACCCCATCCCGCGCATGGGCGGGCTTGCGATCATCGTGGGCTTTTTCCTCGCGGTGCTGCTGTTTGTGCCGGTGTCGGAGAAAATCTACGGCATTGTGATCGGCGCGTTCATCATCGCGGGCATGGGCTTTGTGGACGACATCGTGAATCTGAAGCCCACGGTGAAGCTGGTGCTGCAGCTTTTCGCAGCCTTCGTGTGCGTGCGCTTCGGCCTGGTGATCGACGCCGTGACCTGGCCCGTGACCCAGACCTATATGGAGCTCGGCTGGTTCGGCGCGCCGATCACGATTTTATGGATCGTGCTGTGCACCAACGCCTTCAACCTTATCGACGGGCTGGACGGCCTCGCCGCCGGCGTGACCGCCATCTGCTCGTTCTTCCTGCTGGCGGCCTCGATCCTCTTTTTCACGGCGGAGCCCGCCGCCGCCATCATCCTCACCGCCCTTATCGGCGCCTGCCTCGGCTTCATCCCCTTCAACTTTAACCCCGCCAAGATCTTTATGGGGGACGTCGGCTCGCAGTTTCTGGGCTTTATCCTGGCGACGGTGTCCATCCTCGGTCTCTTTAAGCTGCAGACCGTGGTCGCCTTCGCCCTGCCGCTGGCAGACACGGGCTTTGCGGTCATCCGCCGCCTCGCCCACGGGCAGAGTCCTTTTCATGCGGACAAGGGCCACTTTCACCACCGCCTGCTTGCCCTCGGCATGAGTCAGAAGCAGACCGTGCTGGTGCTCTACGGCGTGGCCGCCATCGGCGGCGTCATCAGTCTCTGGATCGCGGGGCGCGGCCCGGTGGTGCGCGCGCTGTGCATCGTGGCCATTCTGGTAACGCTGCTTTGCATCGGCATTCTGGTCTTCATCCGCAATCCACGCCGCGCGAGAGCGCGAGAGCAGAAAAAGCTTGCCGAGCAGAAGCAGGCCGAACAGCTTGCCGAGCAGGACAAGCACTGATATTTCAAGGCAGAGCCGCCATGCGGGTCTGCCTTGTTTCGTTTTTCCCCCCGTTGCACGGGGCGGAAATTTGTGATAGACTGACCACATTCTAAGAAAGACGGTAAAAGCATGTTTTCTGGCTTCAGCGAAAAAACCGGCGGCTTCCTCTGGGAGCTCGCCTTCAACAATGAACGGCCCTGGTTCCTCGCCCACAAGCAGGAATTTGAGGACTACGTCAACACCCCCTTCAAGGCCATGGCGGCGGAAACCTACGAGCAGATGAAGGCGGGGCACCCCGACTTTGAGGGCTTTGTGCACATCTCCCGCATCTACCGGGACGCGCGGCGGCTTTTCGGGCGGGGGCCGTACAAGGATCATCTGTGGTTTACGATCTGGACGAGCGACGTGTCAAAGCACGGCCCCGCCTTCTGGTTTGAGATCTCTCCCTCGTCCTATGCCTACGGCATGGGCTTCTGGGAGGCGAGCGCCGCCCAGATGGAGCTTTATCGCCGCAGCATCGACGCCAATCCCGCCCGCTTTCTGCGCATGGCGAAGGCCGCCGGGCGCGGGGGCTGGCAGCTCATGGGGCAGCCCTACAAGCGTCCCAAGGCCCTGCATGACGATCCCCTGCTGGACGAATGGTATAACCGCAAGTATGTAGGCGTGGAAAAGAGCTTTGATCTCGGCGGCGCAGCCTATACACCGGAGCTGCCCGTCCTCGTGGCGGACGCCTTTTGGGAGCTGATGCCGCTCTACCGCTTTCTGGCCGAGGTCTGGGCAGCCTGCCCGGAGGAGGAGAGCGCGCGATGAACGAAGAACGCAAGGCCCCGCGGGCGGCGATCATCATGCCCGCCTATAACGCTGCGGACACCATTGAAAAAACCATAAGGAGCATTTTGAACCAGAGCATGGGCGATCTGCTGCTCATCGCGGTGGACGACGGCTCGACCGACGAGACGGCGGCGGTGCTGGAGCGGCTGCATGACGAGGACGCCCGCCTCCTGCCCATCCGGGTGCCGAACGGCGGCCCGGCCAGGGCGCGAAACGTCGCCCTCGAGGCCGTGCCGGACGGGACGGAATATATCATGTTCTCCGACGCGGACGATCTGCTCCTGCCCGGCGCGCTGGAATACGCCATCGAAAACGGCTCCGACGCCGACCTTGTGCTGATGGGCTACAGCATCCTCCAGCCGGACGGGAGCGAGAACCGCTATTGTGAGCCGCAGGCGCTCTATACGCCCGACACCCTGGGCGCGGCCCTGGGGCGGCTGTACAAGGCAAATCTCTTGAATCAGGTCTGGGGCAAGCTCTTTAAGGCAGAGCTTATCCGGGAGGGCAATCTGCGCTTTGCGGACTTTCGCTGGGGAGAGGACCGGCTTTTCGTCTACGACTGTCTTGAGCGGGCCGGCTCCGTCGCCGTGCTGCCGGAGGTGCGTTATCAGTATATCATGCACCCGGGGGAGAGCCTGATCACGCGGTATTATAATAAGAAGCCGGACGTCTGCGTGCTGGCCGACGAGCGCATGCAGGAGCTGTGCGAGCGCTTCGGTGCGGAGGATCGGCGGGATTTCCGCTACATGTTCATGAAGGGGATCTTCTCCTGCATGACCACGCTCTTTTCCCCGAAGTGCACGCTCACAAAAGAGGAAAAGCGGGCGGAGATCCGCCGCATCCTGGAAAACGAGCGTGTCCGGGCGCAAAGCCGGGACGTGTTCGGCGGCCCCGCGGTGCAGGTCCTGTGCGCGGCGATCCGCACGGGGAGCGTCCCGCTCAACTACGCGGCCTTCTCCTTTGTCGCCAAAGCAGGCGAGGCCGCCCCGAGGCTGTTCACAAAAATCAAGCATCAGAAATAGGGAGGACGGTATATGCGCACCATGGCAATCGACTACGGCGATCAGCGCATCGGGCTTGCGGTCTCGGACCTGCTGGGCATTCTGGCGGGCGAGGCCTGGACCATGCAGGAATGGGACATGGACCGGGCCGCCAAACGCATTGCCGAGGAGGCGAAGGCGCGGGACGTGGGCACGCTTGTGCTGGGGCTGCCGAAGAATATGGACGGCAGCGAGGGGCCGCGCGCCGAAAAAAGCCGCGCCTTCCGGGAGCTTCTCATCCAGGAGACAGGGCTTCCCGTCATCCTCTGGGACGAGCGGCGCAGCAGTATTGAGGCCCACGCCATCCTGCACAGCGCCGGGAAAAAGGAAAAGCAGCACCGCAAAACCGTGGACGCCGTGGCGGCAAGCCTGATCCTCGAGGGATTTCTCGGGCAGAGCCGCTGAGTTTGGAGTGATTTACATGTTCAAAATTATGACTGCCCAGGAGGCGGCGGCGCTTATCCCGGACGGGGCCGTCATTGGCCTCAATTCCTTTGTCGGCACGGCAAACCCCGAGAAGCTGCACGACGCCATTACCGAACGCTTCCGTGAGACCGGGCACCCGAACAGGCTGACCCTGGTTTCCTCGGCGGGCTTCGGGCTCTTTGACCCGAACCGCGGCGCGGAGAACTATATCCGCGAGGGGGCCGTGGGCAAAATCATCTGCGGCCACTTCGGCGCGATGCCGAGCACAAAAAAGCTGGTGCTGGAGGATCGCTTTGAGGCCTACAATCTCCCGCTCGGCCCCATGTCCCACGCCATGCGCGCCCAGGCCGGGGGCCACGACAGCTACATCACGAAGGTCGGCCTCGGCATCTTCGCCGATCCCCGCGTGGAGGGGCCCGGGCTCAACAATCTTTCCCACGACGACACGCTTGTAAGGGTCGTTGAGATCGAGGGCGAAGAGTATCTCCGCTACCGCCTGCCCGCCTTCGACATCGCGCTTATCAAGGCAAGCTCCGTGGACGCCAAGGGCAACATCTCCTTTGAGGGGGAGTACAGCACCATCGACGCGCTCTCCATCGCCCAGCTCACCCGGCGCAACTGCGGGAAGGTCATCGTGCAGGTGGACCGGGTGCGCTCGGATTTCAGCCGCCCGCGCGACATCATCCTGCCCGCCGTGCTGGTGGACGTGGTGGTCGTGTGCGAGCCGGAAAAGGACAGCGAGGCCTTCGGCACGCTCTCGGGCGACATCCATGTACCGGCAAGCCATATGCAGTACTGGTATCACCGGCTTGAGGGAGAGAACGCCAAGAGCGGCAAGGCGCGCGGCAGCGAGGCCGAGATCATCGGGCGCAGAGCGGCAAAAGAGCTAAGGTGCGGGGACATCATCAACATCGGCGTCGGCATTCCCGAAAAAGTCAGCAAGTACGCCGCCGCCGCGGGCATTCTGCAGGATCTCACCCTCTCGGTGGAGTCCGGCGGCACCGGCGGTCTCCCGGCGGGCGGGGCGGAGTTCGGCGCGATGATCGGCGCGGACGCGATCTGCGACATGTCCATGCAGTTTGATTTTTACGACGGAGGCGGGCTCGACGTGTGCTTCATGGGCGCGCTTGAGATGGACCGCCTCGGCAACGTCAACGCCCACCGGGGCGCGGATCAGGCCTCCGGCATTGGGGGTTTCGGCAACATCACCGCCGCGACGCAAAAGGTGGTCTTCTGCCTGACCTTTGACACGAAGGGGCTTCTTGTCGCGGAGGAGGACGGGAAGGTCCGCATTCAGCAGGAGGGCGCGGTGCCGAAGATCGTGGATAAGGTGCGCAGCATCAGCTTCTCCGGCCCGCGGGCGATCCGGAACGGGCAGCAGGTGCTGTATGTGACGGAGCGCTGCGTCTTCACCCTGCGCCCCGCGGGCCTCACCCTGCTTGAGGTCTACCCCGGCGTGGACAAAAAGCGCGACATTCTTGACCGCCTGCCCTTCCCGGTGCTCGACGAGACGGAGGGCTGAGCATGGCGGAAAACGGAAGAAGATCCGGCTATAACCGGGAGCATCGGGCGCTGGCAAATCGCATCCGGCGGGTGCTGGGCCTGCTCGTCCTGCTGGCGGTGGTCTTCACTCTGCTCTTCGGCGTGCTGCTGCAGGGAGACGACGGGATGCGCCCCACCTTCAAAAAGGGGCAGCCCGTTTTGTATCTGCGCCCTGCGGGCGAAGTGAGGCGCGGCGAGCTCGTGTGTCTGCGTCTGCCCGACGGCACCCCCGTCGTGCGGCGCGTGGCGGCGGTCTCCGGCGACAGCGTGAGCGTGCGCGAGGGCATCGCCTACATCAACGGCATCGCCGAGCGCGGCAGCTACAGCTTCACCCGCACCGACCCGCGCCCGGAGGGGCCGGTCTACCCCCTGATCCTGCGCCAGGGCGAGCTTTTTGTCCTGGGCGACGCAAGGGAGATCGCGGTCGATTCCCGCGACTTCGGCGTCGTGCGCACGGACGAGCTGCTGGGCCGACTGATGAAATAAGCTGATAAAATAAAAAGCACACCGCCTCACGGCGGTGTGCTGACGCTGTTGTACCATTGCGCGGATAAAGCTGTCAAGTGTCTGCCGGCTTCCCATTGTGGAAAACTGCCTAAGAAGAGGCTCTCTGAGGCGTACTAAGAATGCGAAACTTCGGTAAGAATGATAATTGCAGTTTTTCCGAAATTCTGTTATTCTTTTGACGATCCTGAAAGGGGTCTTTACCGGAAAAGAAAGGGAGTTGAACAAATTTGAGTAAAGACTATCCCGTGATTGATACACTGGACGCGCTGGAGGAGGAGATCGCCCGCGTCAAGGCCGCCCAGGCCGTCTACGCCACCTATACCCAGGAGCAGGTGGACGCTATCTTCCTCGCCGCGGCCACGGCCGCCAACAAGGCCCGCATTCCCCTGGCAAAGGCCGCTGTGGCGGAGACCGGCATGGGCATTGTGGAGGACAAGGTCATCAAGAACCACTTTGCCTCGGAGTATATCTACAACGCCTACCGCAATACCAAGACCTGCGGCGTGATCGAAGAGGACAAGGCCTACGGCATGCGGAAGATCGCCGAGCCTCTGGGTCTCGTGTGCGCCATCATCCCGACGACGAACCCCACCTCCACCGCCATTTTCAAAACCCTGATTGCCCTCAAGACCCGCAACGGCATCATCATCAGCCCCCACCACAGGGCCAAGAGCAGCACCGTGGAAGCGGCGAAGGTCGTGCTGGAGGCCGCTGTCGCGGCGGGCGCGCCCGAGGACATCATCGGCTGGATCAGCGCCCCCTCCCGCGAGATGACAAGACTGCTGATGAAGGAGTCCGACATCATCCTCGCCACCGGCGGCCCCAGCATGGTCACCGCCGCCTACTCCTCCGGCACTCCGGCCCTCGGCGTCGGCGCGGGCAACACCCCCGCCATTATCGACGACACGGCGGATATCCTCCTGGCGGTCAACTCCGTCATCCACTCCAAGACCTTCGACAACGGCATGATCTGCGCCTCCGAGCAGTCCGTCGTCGTGCTCGACGGCGTGTACGAGCAGGTGCGCGCGGAGTTTGCCAGACGCGGCTGCTACTTCCTCAAGGACGACGAGCTTGAGAAGGTCCGCAAGACCATCATCATCAACGGCTCCCTGAACGCCGGGATCGTCGGTCAGCCCGCCGCGAAGATCGCGGCCCTCGCGGGCGTGGAGATCCCCGAAGGCAGCAAGATCCTCATCGGCGAGGTGGAGTCCACCGACAAGAGCGAGGAATTTGCCCACGAAAAGCTCTCCCCCGTGCTTGCCATGTACCGCGCAAAGGACTTTGCCGACGCCGTGGACAAGGCGGACGCGCTGATCCGCGGCGGCGGCCTCGGCCACACCGCCTCCATTTACCTCAACACCGCCGTCGGGCAGGACAAGCTTGCCGCCTTCCAGGCGCGCATGAAGACCTGCCGCATCGTGGTGAACACTCCGTCCTCTCACGGCGGCATCGGCGACCTCTACAACTTCAAGCTTCTGCCCTCGCTGACTCTGGGCTGCGGCTCCTGGGGCGGCAACTCCGTGAGCGAGAACGTGGGCGTGAAGCATCTGCTCAACATCAAGACCGTGGTGGAAAGAAGGGAGAACATGCTCTGGTTCCGCGCGCCGGAAAAGATCTATATCAAGAAGGGCTGCCTGCCCGTGGCGCTGGGCGAGCTTGCCGACATGGGCAAGAAGCGCGCCTTCGTCGTGACCGGCCCGCACCTCTACAAGACCGGGGCGGCGGCTCCCATCTTCGCGCGGCTCGAGGAGCTCGGCATTCAGCATACCTGCTTCTTCGACGTGCCGAACGATCCGACCCTCGCCTGCGCGAGAGAGGGCGCCAAGCAGATGGCCTCTTTCAAGCCCGACGTCATCATCGCCCTCGGCGGCGGCTCCCCAATGGACGCGGCCAAGATCATGTGGGTCCTCTACGAGCACCCCGAGGCCGACTTTGCCGACATGGCCATGCGCTTCTCCGATATCCGCAAGCGCATTTACAAGTTCCCGAAGATGGGCGAAAAGGCCTACTTCATCTGCGTGCCCACCTCCGCCGGTACCGGCAGCGAGGCGACGCCCTTCGCCGTCATCACCGACGAGCAGACGGGCATCAAGTACCCCCTGGCCGACTACGAGCTCATGCCGAACATGGCCATCGTCGATGTGGACTACCACATGACCGCTCCCAAGGGGCTGACCGCCTCCTCCGGCATTGACGCGGTGTCCCACGCGCTCGAGGCCATCGCCTCCGTTATGGCCACCGACTACACCGACAGCCTGGCCCTGCAGGCGCTCAAGAACCTCTTCACCTGGCTGCCGCGCGCCTATGCCGACGGCAGCGACGTTGTGGCCCGCGAGAAGGTCGCCAACGCCGCCACCATGGCCGGCATGGCCTTCGCCAACGCCTTCCTCGGCGTGATGCACTCCATGGCCCACAAGCTGGGCGCGTTCCACCATGTGGCCCACGGCCTTGCCAACGCTCTCATGATGGACGAGGTGCTGCGCTTCAACGCCTGTGATGCCCCCACCAAGATGGGCACCTTCCCCCAGTACGACCACCCGCACACTCTCGCGCGCTACGCCATGGTGGCGGACGCCCTCGGCTGCGGCGGCAGCACCGACAGCGAAAAGCTTGAGGCCCTGATTGCGAAGATCGACGAGCTCAAGGCCTCCATCGGCATCAAGCCCACCATCCGCGACTATGTGGAGGATGAGGCCGCCTTCCTCGAAAGGCTGGACGAGATGGTCGAGCAGGCCTTCGACGATCAGTGCACCGGCGCCAACCCCCGCTATCCGCTCATGAGCGAGATCAGGCAGATGTATCTCAACGCCTACTACGGCAGAACGTTCCAGGAGACCCCCAAGCCCGACGAAACACAGCTGGAAGGGAGAGCATAAGTAATGAATCTGGAAAATGTGATCGCTGAACGCAAAAACAAGGTCATTTACCGCGACGGAGACAAGTGCGTCAAGGTTTTCAACCACAGCTTCGGCAAGGCGGACATCCTCAACGAGGCGCTCAACCAGGCCCGTGTGGAGGATGTGGGTCTGAACGTGCCGAAGATCCTGGAGGTCACCACCATCGACGGCAAGTGGGCCATCATCTCCGAGTTTATTGAGGGCGAGACCCTCTCCCACCTGATGCGCGACAATCCCGAAAACACCGACAAGTACCTTGAGATGATGGTGGATACCCAGCTTCTGATCCACACCAAGAAGAGCCCGCTGCTGTCAAGGCTCAAGGACAAGATGAACCGCAAGATCCTCTCCGCCGATCTTGACCCCGTCACCCGCTACGAGCTGCTGATCCGCCTGGAGGGCCTGCCGAACCACGACAAGCTCTGCCACGGGGATCTGTGCCCCTCGAACATCATCGTGACGCCGAAAAACGAGCTGTATATCATCGACTGGGCGCACGCCACCCAGGGAAACGCCTCCGCGGACGCGGCGAGAAGCTTTCTGACCTTCCACCTGCGCGGTGAGGCCGACCTTGCCGAGAAGTACCTCGACATGTTCTGCGAGGGCAGCAACATTGAGAAGAGCTATGTCCAGAAGTGGATGCCCATCGTGGCCGCCTCCCAGTCCGTCAAGGGCAAGCTGGAGGAGCGCGACTTCCTCCTGCGCTGGGCAAACGTGGTGGACTACGAATAAACCGATATGCAAAAATGACCTGCCGGGCGGCAGGTCATTTTTGTTTATGGCAATACCGCATAATGCGGCAAGAGCAGATTCCGAGAAAAACCGGGTTCTGATAAAGGCAGTTTTTTGCCGGAATACTTTGTGTATTGCAAGAAAAAGTGACGAGATCAGGGCACGGTTTTTCCGGAAGATGCCGCAGGCGTATTGTGCGGTGTTGCCTTATAGAGGACATCGAAGCAGCCGAAGCGCCGGACCGTGAAGCCCGCGCGTGAAAGGTCTTCTGTGGGCGCGCCGTTCCAGAGGACGTAGACACCCGCGGGGTCGAAGGGCGGCGCACCGTCCTCACAGTACACGAAGCGGTCAAAGCGCAGGGGACTTAAATACTGCGCGGGGTAATAGGCGTACTCCACCGTGGCATTGAAGTCCTGCGGGGACACTTCCGCCGCGAGCAGGAGCTTCGGATAAGAGAGAGCGCGCGTCACATAGACCGTCCCCTCGTGCGGCAGCGCCTCCTCCAGTGCGGCATCCCAGCCGAGGGTGAACTCCCCGTTGAGGGAGTCGGCGTAGTCGGTAAAGTAATAGCGCGCGAAAAAGCCGAAGAACACCAGCAGCGCCGCGAGCAGCACAGGTCCCGCCGCGCGGGCGTACCGCCCCGCGAAGTTGAGCGCCGTCGAAGCGCCGAGGGCCATGGTGAGCCCCAGGGGCATGAGCAGGAAATTCATGCGGTTGACGTTCACGGAGATGAGCGAGACGAGAAGCAGCCCGCAGACAAGCCAGATGAGCAGCAGCGCCGCCCCGTCAAAGCGCCGCGCGCGCAGCGAGCTCAAAAGCCGGGTGATCTGCGCCCCCAGGCCGAGCGCCCCGAAGACCGGGAAGAGCACTGGATAAAAAAGGCCATAGACGCCGGGGCTGTTCCACTTGAGCCCGTCCGACTGCCGAACGAGAATGCCCCACATGGTTTTGAGGTTTTCGGGGATATTCCGGAGGGAAATTTCCCCCGACCGGGCGGCGACCAGCTTCGGCACCGAGAAGGGGCCGATGCGAAATTCGTCCAGGAGGCCGTAGTTTACCGCGAGAAACGCGACCAGCGGCAGAGCCAGCACCGCGAGAATGATCCCCGCAAGCGCGAGCCATCGGTCAAACTTCGGTCTCGCGTACAGGAGCATGAGGCCTAAAAGCCCCGGCATCACGGGCCAGACGGCGGAATAGGCATAGAGGGCGAGGCCGTAGAAAAGCGCCGAGACGGGCAGAAAGCGCCCATCCTCCAAACCCTTGAGGAAAAAGCACAGCCCCAGAAGCAGCAGATTCGGCGCCATGTTGGATTCCAGCGCCCAGCGCGAGAGCATCACATGCCACGGGCAGAGGGCGAGCACCGCGAGGGCGCAGAGGCCGCCGCGCCTGCCGCCGATGCGCCGCCCGACGGAGAAGGCCGCAGGCAGCGCCGCGAGTCCCAGCAGAAGCTGCGGCAGGCGGATCACCCAGACTTTGACCCCGAAGAGGGCGAGAAAGGGGAGCATCAGATAGCTCTCGAGCGCGTTCATGCCGCTGCCCCAGGCGGTGAGATACACGGGCCAGGGGTGCAGGGAGCTGTCCTGCCCGAAGCGCAGCAAGGCCCAGGATTCATAGGCGGCAAAGGCCTCATCCTGATTGAGCCCCGGCGGCGCTGTTCCGAAGCGGTACACACGCGCGAATACTCCGAGGGCGAACAGGAGCAGAATTATACATTTGTCCGTTTTGGTAAGCTTCATTTTTGTATCAAAACCGCCTCGGCGCATCGCAGGCCGTCCACTGCGGCGGAGGTGATGCCCCCGGCGTAGCCCGCGCCCTCGCCGCAGGGGTAGAGGCCGCGCAGCGTCGGGCTTTGCAGGCTCTCGTCCCGCAGGATGCGCACGGGCGAGGACGAACGCGTCTCCGGCCCGGTGAGCACCGCCGCCGGATCGTCAAAGCCGCGCAGCTTTTTCCCGAGCGCGGGGATGGCGTTCTGCATCACGTCGGTGATTTTTTTGGGCAGCACCCGGCGCAGATCGCCCCAACACACCCCCGGCTCATAGCTGGGAAGTACGGATCCCGGCCCCGCGCTGGGGCGCTTATTCAGAAAGTCTCCCACGAGCTGCGCGGGCGCGCGGTAGGAGCCGGTACAGGCATAGGCCGCCCGCTCGATCTCCCGCTGCCAGTACATGCCGGCAAGCACCCCCGTGCCGGGGAAATCCTCCGTGCGCAGGGTGACGAGCAGGGCGGCGTTGGCGTTTTCGCCGTCGCGCCGGGAATAGCTCATGCCGTTCGTGACGACGCCGCCCGCCTCCGAGGCCGCGGCGAAGACCAGCCCGCCCGGGCACATGCAGAAGGTATAGGCGCTCGTCCCGTCCGGGAGATGGACGCTGAGACTGTAGTCCGCCGCCGGGAGCGCGCCACGCGCGCGCCCGTACTGGGCAAGGTCGATAGCTGTCTGCTTGTGCTCGATGCGCACGCCCATGGAGAAGGACTTGCGCTCCATGGAAATGCCGAGGGCGTGCAGCATCTCAAAGCTGTCCCGCGCCGAGTGGCCGATGGCGAGGATCATTTGACGGCAGGGGAGCATCTCCGTTACGCCCGCGTGGGTGATCCTTGCCCCGCAGAGCGCGCCGTTTTCCGAAATCAGGCCGTCAAGCCGCGTTTCAAAGCGGATCTCTCCGCCGAGGGAGAGGATCTCCTCCCGGATGCGCCTCACCACGTCCACCAGCACGTCCGTCCCGATGTGGGGTTTTGCGTCATAGGTCACACTCTCCGGCGCGCCGTGGGCGGCAAACTGCTCCAATACCCAGAACATGCGCTTATCGTGCGTGCCGGTGTTGAGCTTGCCGTCCGAGAAGGTGCCGGCCCCGCCCTCGCCGAACTGGACGTTCGACTCGGGGTTTAAGTCCCCGCCCCGGCGGAAGGCCTCGACCGCGGCGGAGCGCTTCTCCACCGCCTGGCCCCGCTCAAGGACGATGGGCCTTGCCCCGGCCTTCGCCAGCACGAGCGCCGCGAACATGCCCGCAGGGCCGAAGCCCACGACCACAGGCCGCTCCGCCGTATTGACCATGGGAATGTCATAGCTTGGCGGCGTCCAGGGCGAGGCGTCCTTCCCGGCGTTTTTGAGCGCCCGCTCCTCCCCGCGCCGGAGCGTCACGGCGGCGGAGCAGGTATAGTGAATGTCGTTTTTCTTTCGCGCGTCGAGGGAGCGCTTGACCGGACGGCAGTCCAAAATCTCGCCCTCCGATACGCGGAGCTTTTTTGCGGCCTTCTGCCGCAGCTTATCTAAAGCTTCCCCCGGCTCGAGGCGGAGGTTTCGTATCAGGATCATGTGCCAAGCCTCCCCGCGAGTCTCCCGCTGGCCCAGGCCCACTGGAGGTTGAAGCCCCCGCAGTCGGCGTCGATGTCGAGTACCTCCCCGCAGGCGAAGAGGCCGGGGACAAACCAGCTCTCCAGCGTCTCGGGATTGAAGCCGGAGGTCTTTACGCCGCCCGCCGTGACCTGCGCCTTGTCAAAGCCCTCGGTCCCGCGCACGTCAAGCCGAAAGTCCTTGCAGGCAGCAGCAAGACGGCGCAGCGCCGCGCCTGAGAGCGTTTGCAGGGGGGCGTTTGCGTCCAGTCCCGCATATTTGACCAGCATCCGTCCGAGGCGGTTGTGGACGATCCCGGTCAGCATGTCCGCAGCCGGGAGATCGGGCAGATTTACCCGGCGGGATTTTAACATCTCGAGGACGGCGGCTTCGCCGTATTCTCTCAGAAAGTCCGCCGCGAGGGCGAGACCCTTCCCGCCCGTGGAGACCGCGCGGGAGAGGTCAAAGACCGCCGGACCGGAGACCCCCGTCTCGGTAAACTGCAGCTCCCCCGCGCTCTCGGCGAGGACATTTTCCCCGGCGAGCAGGCGCAGGCGGCAGTCGGCCCGCACGCCCTTGAGGGCGCGGGGATAGTCCGGCGCGGTCAAGAGCTGGACGAGAGAGGGATAGAGCGCCGTGCGCTTGTGGCCCAGGGCTTTCAAAAGCTCATACCCGTCCATCACGCCGCCGAGCTTTTCGCCCGCCGTGCCCCCGCAGGCGACGATCAGCTTGTCCGCGCGGAGCGTTTCAGTATCGGTCACGACGGTGAAGCCCTGCTTTTCCCGTTTGATCTCCCGCACGGGGCAGGCGGTTCTGAGCTCCACGCCCCGGGCTTCCAGGGCGAAGCGCAGCACGTCCACCACGCTGTTGGCGGAGTCCGACAGGGGATAGACCCGCCCGCCGTATTCCTCCACGGTCACAAGACCAAGCCCGTGGAAAAAGTCCAGCGCCGCCGCGGGCGGGAAGGCCTCCAGCGCGGGCGCGGCGAAGTCCCGGTTCTCGCCGTGGTAGTGTTCGATGGACGCGCCGGTGTTGGTGAGGTTGCAGCGCCCGTTGCCGGTGGCAAGGAGCTTGCGCCCGACGCGCTGCTGCCGCTCGAGCAGAATAACGCGGTTGTTGTTCTGTTCCCTGGCGGTCAGCGCGGCCATCATGCCGGACGCCCCGGCGCCGATGATGATTACAGTTTGCATAAAATATCCTTCCTTATAGGCTCCCTCCCTGAGGGAGCTGTCGCGAAGCGACTGAGGGAGTCTCCTTATAAGCTCCCTTTGCGAAAGGGAGCTGTCGCGGCCCTCGCCTCCCCCAGCCGTTTACGGCGTTTGGGGGAGGGGGACCGCTTCAGCGGTGGAAGGGGTCCCACGCGGCCGTGACTGAGGGATCGACCGATCTGTGCAATCTCCGTATATCGATCCCTCCGCCCCTTCGGGGCACCTCCCTTTTTCCAAAGGGAGGTAAAGGCGGTCACGTTCCCCGCAGCATATCGTGCGCAACCGGTGTATAAAACAGTTTCGCCACCTCGCGCGGCTCCTTCGTCTGACCCAGAATCCACATCATCTTGGCGTAGAGGGACTCGCTCGTCATATCGTAGCCCTCCAAAACCAGGGGATTCTGCTTGAGGCTGTGACCCACCGAGTAGACCGAGAGATCCGAGCCCTCATTCTGCACCTGGGTGGTGACGACGAGAAATTTCCCCGCCGCCGTGTGCTTCTGCACGAGGCGCAGGATACCCTCGTCCTCATAGGCGGGAAGGCCGCCGACGCCGAAGCACTCCATGATGAGCGCGTCGTTTCGCTCCAGAAGAAAGTCCAGCACCGCGGGGTCAAGACCCGGCACCATTTTTACCAGCGCCACCTTTTCATCCAGCACGTCGAAAAAGCGCGGGGCGTAAAAGGCGTCCGGCGGGATGTAGCGCACGAGATGGTGATCCAGCAGGATGCCCACGTCGGGGTAGTTGATGCTGGAGAAGGCGGCGAAGCTCTTCGAGCAGGTCTTGCGCGCATGGGTGCCGAGGATGACGCGCCCGCTGAAAACGATGTTCACGCCCGCAAGGAGGCCGGAGGCCGCGCAGACAAAGGCGTCGGTCAGGTTCAGCTTGGAGTCGGTGGAGTCGTAGTTGATGGGCTTTTGCGCCCCGGTGATGATGATGGGCTTGTCCGCCCCCTGCACCAGATAGCTCAGGGCCGCGGCGGTATAGGCCATGGTGTCGGTGCCGTGGCTGATGACAAAGCCGTCGTACTCGTCATAGGCTTCGCGGATGGCGGCGGCGGTTTTAATCCAGTGGGCGGGCGTGATGTTGGTGGAATCCAGCGAAAAGAGATTCACGCAGTCCACGCGGCAGAGCTCCCGGATGGCGGGCACATAGCGCAGAAGCTGGCTCGGCGTGAGCTCGGGCGCAAGCCCCTCCGGCGTCATCTCAGAGGCGATGGTCCCGCCCGTGCCCAGCATGAGGATGTTTTTCATATGAACACCTCTTCCTTATAAGCTCCCTCCCTGAGGGAGCTGTCGCGAAGCGACTGAGGGAGTCTTTTTCTCATTATACCCTCTCCCCGGTTTTTGCACAAGCTTTGTGTTTGACAGAGTGTGTCGGTCGGCGGTATAATATTGTAATTCGATTTGCTATTTTCCGACTTTGGAGGGTTTCCCATGCCGAAGCGTAATCATTCCATATTGATGCTGCTGGCCGTGCTGATGGCGGCGGTGATCTGCTCCGCCGTACTGTTTGAGCGGAAGCTGCCCATGATTGCCGAGGCCTCGGCCCCGGCGGAGCTCACGCCCACGCCCGTCCCCAGCGCGATGGCGGCGCCGGTGTCGTCCCTGATGGGGAAGCTGCGCATCACGGAGCTGATGGAGAAAAACCGCAGCGTCCTGCAGGACGAGGACGGGGATTTCTCCGACTGGATCGAGCTGACAAACATGTCGGACGAGGTCATCGACCTGCAGGGCTGCCGCATCGCCGACCGCGTGGGCCGCTGGGGCTGGATCTTCCCGAAGACGGAGCTGAAGCCCGGGGAGCGGCTGCTGCTGTTCGCCTCAAAGAAGAACCGCGCGGACGACGAGCTGCACATGGACTTCGGTCTCTCGGAGTACGACTGCGTGTATCTCTACGACGCAGCGGACATCGCCGTGGACTTTGCCGCCTGCGGCGGCTGCGCGGCGGATGTGGCCATGGCCCTCGACGACGAGGGGAACTGGGGCCCCACGCTCTACCCCACGCCGGGCTATGCCAACAACGCCTCCGGCTCCCTCGCCTGGCAGCGCACGCTGGAGGCGCGCGGCCCCCTTGTGGTCAACGAGGCGGCGGTCAAGAACCTCGGCGTCAATGTGGCGGGCAGCTCCACCGACTGCGACTGGGTGGAGATCAAGAACATCTCCGACGAGACGGTGATGCTCTCCGACTACTACCTCTCCGATACCGGAGAGAACCCCTTCCTCTGGCAGATGCCAGCGCAGGAGCTGCGGCCGGGCGAGCTCGCCCTTTTCGTGTGCGAGATCCCCGGCTCGGACTTCTACGGCTACACCCCCTGCACGGGCTTTTCGCTCAACGCCGCGCAGGAGCAGCTTTATATCACGAACAGCGAGGGCGAGCTCATCGACTGCGTCGGCCTGCGTGACATCCCCGCCGGCGGTAGCATGGGCCGCATGGACAACGCCCCCGGCTTCTTCTACTTTGACGTGCCGAGTCCCGCGCGGGATAACGCCGGGGGACTGCGCAGAGTGAGCGCCAAGCCCGTCGCCCTCACGCCCGATGGGGTGTTCAACGGCGTAAAATCCGTCACGCTCGAGCTCAAGGACACGGGCGAGGGGGAGCTGCGCTACACGATCAACGGTTCCGCCCCCACGCCGGAGAGCGAATTATACACCGGGCCCATCGAAATCGACAAAACCTGCGTGGTGAGCGTGAAGCGCTTTGAGCCGGACGCCATCCCGAGCCGCACCCTGGCCCTGAGCTTTATTCTCAACGAGAACCACACGCTGCCGGTGGCAAGCTTTGTGGCTGAGGATTTCCGGGAGTTTTCCGCGATCTACGGCGCGGGCAGCAAGCTCTATGAGCTGCCCGGAACGCTCGCGCTCTACCGCGAGGACGGGGAGAACTTCAACATCAACTGCGGCGTCACCCTGAACGGGGAGACGAGCCTGGTGCTCTTTAAGAAAAACCTCGCCGTGCACATCAGCGGAGCCTACGGCGACCCCACGCTCAAATGCGATCTCTTCGGCGGCGGGGCGACCACGTTCACGGCGCTGCTGCTGCGGGCGGGGCAGGACCAGTACCAGACCGTTATCCGCAACGAGCTGGCCCAGCGCCTCGCCGAAAAGGCGGACACCGCCGCCGTCAACCAGCGCAGCATTTTCTGCGTGCTCTACCTCAATGGGGAGTATCAGGGCATCTATACCATCAAGGAGAGGCCGAACGCCTCGCTCTACGCAAACGTCGCCCAGGTGGAGGAGAGCAGCGTGGAGTGCTTTGAGGCGCCCGCCCCCTACGGCACCGACTTTTACATGGCGACGGTGGACTTTGTGAACACCCACGACATGACGTCCGACGACAATTACAAAACCTTCTGCAAGGCCGTGGACATCGACAGCCTGATCGACTGGCTGATCCTGGAGGGCTTCTGCGCGAACACCGACGTCACGAGCGGCAACCTCCGCTACGCCCGCTCCTACCAGGCCGACGGCCGGTGGCACCTGCTGTTTTACGATCTGGACGCCGCCTTCCGCAGCTTTGACAGCATCCAGAGTCATCTGCTCAACGGCTACGGGGCAAGCGTGATTCAGGTGGCCACATTCTCCGTGCCGCTGATGAAAAACGCGCTCTTCCGCGACAAGTTCCTCACGCGCGCGGCCGAGCTTCTGGAGGGGCCGCTGTCCAACGAGTCCGTCCTTGAGGAGCTTGACCGTATGGCGGACGAGATCCGCCCCGAGATCCCGCGCGACTACGGGCGCATCGGCTCCAACGAAAAATCCTGGGAGCGCGCTCTGGGCGATCTGAGAAGCATGATCGACGTGCGGGACTGGTGCCAGGCCAACGTCGACAATCTCTCCCGCACCTTCGGCCTGAGCCCCGCCGAGCGCGCGCACTACTTCGGCGCCATCGACAAAAATCCCCCTAAGGCGGAGGAGTGAGCCATGGAGGAAAAAGCAAGGCTTCCGCGCCGCCTGTGTCTGATTTTCTGCGCAGTGCTGACCGTGGTTCTCTGCTGGCGCTGGCAGCGGATCTTCTATCTCATGTGCGCCGACTACATCCTCTCGGACATGCCGGCCCATGTGAAGCTGGCCCTCGGGCACAGCGACTACGGTCTCGCCTCCTGGCTGGTGCGCTTTCTGTGGAACACGCTGGGCGAAGCGCGGGGGCAGACCGCCCTGTCCCTGATTCTGACGGCAAATCAGCTCCTCGGCGTCGGGACGCTCTGGTACTTTGCGCGGCGGATGTTTCCGAGGCTTGAATGGGAGTACGCGTATCTTGCAGCGCTGCTTGCGCATCTGTGCGGTCCGTGGATACTCCCGGGGCAGACGGAGATGTACCTCGGCGCGTATAACGGAAACGTCCTGCACAACATGACCCTGCTCTTCAGCCGCACGCCCATCCCGCTCGCGCTGCTGTGCTTCTTCTCCCTCTGGGAGAGCCGCCGGGGGCGGCTCCGCCTCTCCGACTGGCTGGGGCTGCTGCTCTGGCTGCTGCTCTCGACGCTCTTTAAGCCCAGCTTTCTCGGCGCGTTTGCCCCGGCGGTCTTCTGCATGCTGGTGTGGGACTTTGTGAAAACCCGCGCCAAAGGCCTCAAAAATGAATTTCTGATCGGCCTTGCCTTCATCCCGGCGCTGCTTGCCCTGCTGTGGAGCTCCAGCGCCCTCTATGCCGAGGACTTTGCGGGCGCGCACTCTGGCGTTGCGCTCAGAAGCTGGACGCTCGCGGGCCTGCTCGCCGCCCTTGTGATGTATCTGCGCGGCCTGCTCCTGCCGCTCTGGAGCCACGCGGCGCAGGGCGTGCGGGAACGGGAGCGGCGCGGCCGCCTCGAAATTCTCTGGGGCGTGCTGGGCGTCGCGATCCTGGAGGCGCTCACCCTCACCGAGACGGGCTTTCGCGCAAACGACGGCAACTACGAGTGGGGAAGCCTCGCGCTCTATACGACGGTCTTCGGCACGGCAATCACCCTGCTTTTTCTCCGCCTCAGGGCCACCGACTGGAAGAGCCGCCCGGAGAGGCTCAAGGCCATCGCGGGTCTCGTTCTCCTGCTCGGCCACCTCGTCGTCGGCGTCTACTGCCTGAGCCGACCGGGCAACGCCGGGTATGATTGGTTCTACTTCTGAAATATAAAACGCACGGCTTCTCAGCCGTGCGTTTTATATTTCACATCGTATCAGTATCCCAGGAGCGGCACGGAGCCGTCGTCCTTCCCCTTGGTGATGGCGCGGATCTCCGCCTCGTAGCTGTAGGAGTCGTTCACGTGGACGGTGATCACGTCGCCCACCTTCCGGCCGAGGACGGATTTGCCGAAGGGGGAGTCCATGCTGATCAGGCCCTTGCGCGGGTCCGTGCGCACCGTGGACACCACCTGGATGACCTGGGTCTCGTCGTCCTCGGGGATGTAGATTTCCACCTTGTCAAAAAGCCCCACCTCGTCCGCCGCGGAGCGATCCTCGATCACATGGGCGGTCTTGATCATGCCCTCGAGATAGCGGATGCGGCTGCGGTTCTTGTTCTGGGCCTGCTTGGCGGCCTTGTATTCAAAATTCTCGCTCAGATCCCCGAAGGCGCGGGTGCGCTTGACCTCTTCAATGAGGCCGGGCATAAGCTCAAGCCGGCGGTAATCCAGCTCTTCCTTCATCTTTTTGATGTCTTCTCTTGTCAGTTCGTCGTGCATGTCGTCCTCGCAAGCTCCTGATGTTGATTTACCTCCCTTTGGAAAAAGGGAGGTGGCCGAAGGCCGGAGGGATCGATCCCCCAGTCACTTCGTGACAGCCCCCTTTTTCCAAAGGGGGCTTGGGTCTCACAGATCAATATTGATGGTACTCAGACCGTTTTTCTCAAACTCCTGCATGTATTCCTCCATGCGCTCGTTGAGCTCGGTGAAGTCCTCGGGGTCGCAGTCCTCGAGACCGAGGTCGCGCCGGGCCAGCTCCTCGGCCAGGATGTTGAAGAAGACCGCGTCCTCATAGTCGGCGATGGCCTCGTGAATGCCGCCGTCCTCGTAGGCCTGGGACGGGAAAATGTGCCCGTGCCAGCGCTGCACCAGCGAGCGCATCCCCTGACCCGGCGCAAGGGCGAAGAGCTTCTCCTGCAGAAGATCGTAGTCCTCAAAGCGGTCGTCCCCGCGCGCCGAGTTCAGGATCCAGTTGCCGATATACACCATGTCCAGCAGCCGCCGATATTCCTTTTCGCTCAGTTCGATGTTCATGAAGCTCCCTCCCCACGTCGTCGCAAGCTCCATATCCCTCGCCTTTGTGAGAGGACGGGATTCGGTTTTGCGGCGGCAATTTTTCAGTCATTGTATTATAGCAGAACAGCAAGGACAATTCCACAGGAAAAGGATACAATTTTTTTCTTGCCATCTGCCTTTCTATGATATATATTATGTGTTCAGCAATGTATTTTGATCACGGGAGGCGACGGTGATGGATACACGCCCCATCGGGGTTTACGATTCGGGCATCGGCGGGCTCACGGGCCTGAAAGCGCTGCGGGCGCTGCTGCCGGGGGAAGACTTTGTCTTCTTCGGCGACTCCGGGCGCATGCCCTACGGGCCGCGGCCGAAGGAGGAGCTCTGCCGGATCGCGGCGCAGGACATGGACTTTCTGTCGCGCTATGGCGTGAAGGCCATCCTTGCCGCCTGCGGCACCATCTCCTCCGCCGCAAAGCGCGTACTGGAGAGCTACCCCGTCCCGGCCTTCGGGGTGCTGGAACCCGCGCTGGACGCCATGGCGGCAGTAAAGGGGGACGGCCCCCTCGCCGTGATCGCCACGGCGGCGAGCATTAAAAGCGGCGAATTTACCGACGCTCTGCGGCGGCGCTGCCCGAGGCGCGAGATCGTCGGGGTGCCCTGCCCGGAGTTTGCGCCGATGATCGAGGCGGGCCACATCCGCTCCGACGATCCCGTGGTGGCGGACGCGGTCAGGCGCGCCCTCGCCCCCATCCGGGGGACGGCCTTTGACGCGCTGCTGCTCGGCTGCACGCACTACGGCATTATCACGGACGCGATCCGGGATTATCTCGGGCGGGATGTGAAGCTGCTCTCCGCCTCGGAGTGCGGGGCGCGGGCGCTGCGGGACCACCTCGCGGGCGCGGGTCTCACAAACGGCAGGGAGAGCGGCGGCACGGCGCGCTTTTTTGAAAGCGGCGATCTCCGGCACTTTGAGGACTTCGCCGTACCCTATCTGGAACACGGCCCTGTTCACGCCGAGCAGGCGCCCATTATGGAGATTTGATATGACAAAAAAAGACGTAGTCATTTATATCCGCAGCCTCTACGGCTACGGCGAGGGGGAGGAGGACGCCATCGACTTCACCACCGACGGCCTCTATTCCTTTGACGGGGACACCGCGTCCCTGACGTATCAGGAGAGCGAGGTAACCGGCATGGAGGGCACCGAGACCAACGTGGTGGTGAGCGCGGACAAGGTGATCGTGGACCGCAACGGCACGGTTACGAGCCGCATGGTCTTCCGCCCCGGCGAGAAGCACGCCTTTCTCTACGACACGCCGGTGGGCTCCGCCACCATGCACATGAACACGCGCGGCCTTTCCAGCCGCTTCAACGAGCACGGCGGGCACGTGGAGATCGACTATGTGCTCGATCTTGAGCATGCCGTCGTGAGCCGCAACCGCTTTAAGCTGACCGTGAAAGAACAGAAGAAGATGGGGGACAGAAGCAATGGCTAACATGATCCAGAACGCGAAGGACAGCATCGGCGCGCTTTTGCAGAGTGCCTGCGAGAGAGCCGCCGAGAAGGGACAGCTCCCCGCCGGGGCCGTACTCACGGGCACGGTGGAGATCCCCAAGGACACCCAGAACGGCGACTACGCCGCAAACCACGCCATGACCGGGGCGCGCGCCCTGCGCATGGCCCCGCGCAAGATCGCAGAGGCGCTGGTCGAAAACCTGGATCTCGCGGGAAGCTGGTTTTCCTCCGTGGAGGTGGCGGGTCCCGGCTTCATCAACTTCCGCCTCGCCCCGTCCTGGTATGAGGACGTGCTCAGCTGCGTTGCCGCCGAGGGCGCGGACTACGGCCGCGTGGACGAGGGACACGGGCAGAGCCTGATGGTGGAATTCGTCTCCGCAAACCCCACCGGCCCCATGCACATGGGCAACGCCCGCGGCGGCGTGCTGGGCGACGCGCTGGCAAGCGTCCTGGACCGCGCGGGCTACGATGTGTGGCGCGAGTTTTACGTGAACGACGCGGGCAACCAGATCGAAAAGTTCGCCACCTCCATCGACGCGCGCTACCGCCAGCTGATCCTGGGCGAGGACGCCGTCGCCTTCCCCGAGGACGGCTATCAGGGCGAGGATATCAAGGAGCTCGCCGCCGCCTTCCGCGCGGAGTACGGCGACAGCTATCTCGACAGGACCGTCACGGAGCGCCACGCGGACATGGCGCGCTTCGGCCTTGAGCGCAACATCCCGAAGATGCAGGAAGACCTCCGGCGCTACGGCGTGAACTACGACGAGTGGTTTTTTGAAAGCTCCCTGCACGAGAGCGGCTTTGTGGAGGACACGGTGGAGAAGCTCACCGAGCTCGGCTACACCTACGAAAAGGACGGGGCGCTCTGGCTCAAAACCGCGCAGATTCTGAGCGAGAATCTCTTGAAGGCGGGCAAAAAGCCCGAGGAGATCGAAAAGCTCGAGCTCAAGGACGACGTGCTGCGCCGCGCCAACGGCTTTTACACCTACTTTGCCGCCGACATTGCCTACCACCGCAACAAGCTGGAGACGCGCGGCTTCGACATGGCGGTCAACGTCTGGGGCGCGGATCACCACGGACACGTCGCCCGCCTCAAGGGGGCGCTGGACGCGCTGGGTCTCGACGGGGAGCACCGCCTGCACATTGTCCTCATGCAGCTTGTGAAGCTCATGAGCGACGGGCAGGAGGTCAGAATGTCCAAGCGCACCGGCAAGGCGATCAGCCTCACGAACCTGCTGGACGATATCCCGGTGGACTCCGCCCGCTACTTCTTTAACTCCCGACCCGAGTCGCCGGTTCTCTTCGACCTGGAGCTTGCCCAGCGCCAGGACAACGAAAACCCGGTCTACTATGTTCAGTACGCCCACGCGCGTATCTGCACGCTGATCGAAAACCTCGCCGCCGAGGGGCACGAGGTCCCTTGGAGCGCGGACGCAAGCCTGCTCACCGACGAGACGGAAAAGGAGCTTATCAAGCAGCTCGCCGCCCTGCCGGACGAGATCCGCCTTGCCGCGCGCGACTACGACCCCAGCCGCGTGAACAAGTACGTCTCCGAGCTTGCCGGGCGCTTCCACCGCTTCTACACGGTCTGCCGCATCAAGGACGCGGAGCCGGGTCTGCTGGAAGCCCGCCTCAAGCTCTGCGACTGCACGCGCCGCGTCATCGCCATCGCCCTCGGCATCATCGGCGTCTCCGCGCCGGAGAAGATGTAAAGAGAATATAAGAAAACCCGGCGGCCTGCGGCCGCCGGGATTTTTTTGCTTATGCGCCGAAAAGCTGCGCCAAAAACGGCAGCACATGCAGCGCCGTGCCGATGATGAGCCAGATCTTGGCCGAGCTTAAAAGCCGGTACTTCATGGCAGGGCTCATGGTCTTGCGCGCCTTGAGCGTTTTCACAAGGCCAACGATGCCGCACACGCTGCAAAGGCAGGTGAGGATGGTGCTCCAGACGAGCATCAGGGTCTCGTCCGGCATGTCCTTCTGCTGCTGCGCGTTCCTGTCCGTCGCCTTGCCGGACATGGTGTAATCGTGCGGCAGCTCCGTCTGCTGCTTGTCGCTCGGGGAGCTGGTGTAGTGCTTCTGCCCACCCCGGGCGGGGCCGTGATACTCCGCGCCGGGCTTTTCGTAATCGCGGTCCTCCGTGCGGTTCTCGATCTCCCCGTCGGGCTGGGCCGCCTGCGCGGCGGCGGACTGCTCGAAAGTCAGCTCCGGCTCCTTCTTCTCCGGCTCCGGCGCGGGGGCTGTCGCGGCGGCGGAACCCGTGCCCCAGAGGTCGGGCTCGAGCGTGAGCTCCGGCACCTTCTGTTCCTTCTTCTTCGGCCTCGGGCCGGATATGGGCGTGTTCAGCGCGGGGTCGTTTTTGAGGCGTTCATCCTCGGTATAGACGGGCTCGTGCGGAAGCGGCTCCCATTCAAGCTTTGCGCCGCACTCGCCGCAGAACCGCTGGCCCTCCTCCGCAGGAGCGCCGCAGTTGGGACAAGGCTTCATTTTCATCACCTTTCTTTATAGCCTCCGTTTTTGTGTTGCTGCCAGTATAAAGCCTTTTTCGCGCGTTGTAAAGCCCTCGCGCCCCGGCGCGGCAGATTCCCCTTGCAAAAATCGGTTATTTTGTGTATAGTGTGCTTATAAAATTATGATGGCACAGTATATTGCTGTTATGTAAACTTATCGAAAGGGGTTGACAGACATAACCGCAGGGCGTAACGTCGTTCGTTCGTTCGTTCGTTCGTTCGTTCGTTCGTTCGTTCGGTAAAGTCTGCGCTGTCGGCCTCTCTCTGTCAAGTCTTATTAAGGGCGTAGCTTATCCAATTTAGGATATGCTGCGCCCTTTTTGCGCGCCCTTGGCCCCCATTTCCCGCCAAAGCGCCTTGCCTCCCCCCAATGGGGGGAGGTGCTCCAGTGCGCACACTGGAGCGGAGAGGGGGTGCGCGACGCCCTCTCAGTCTGCGCCTCGCGGGAGATCGGCGCAGCCAGCTCCCCCAGAGGGGGAGCCAAGTAACCCACGTCTACCTCGCCGCGCGTGCGGCGTGTAAAATATACTATGGAGGAAAAATACAATGAGAAAGAAAAGCATGAAAATTCTGTCCCTGCTGCTTACGCTGGCGCTGCTTGTCGGCGTGCTGCCGGGGATGACGGCGTATGCGGCTGATACATACACCCTCACAGTTACGTATGGCAACACTACAATTATTACGGTTCCTGACTACCCTTTCGGCAATTACCTATATATTTCGGGTCGGGATCTTGATTCGGAGTTCGATTCTTTTTACGATCTGACCGCGTCTGGCATAGTTTCCAATGTCGGTCTTGAGGGTGATTCAAAATTTATTATCTTTTGCGTAAATGAAACTGGAAATGGAACTCTGTCGGGCAGCTATTTCACCCCGGATGGCTTAGCTATGCCTTATCAACTTAATGTTACTTGTGTCAAGAACGCTCCCGCGGGCTACACCGTGACCTACCGTCCCGGCGAGGGATCGTACGCAGGCGGCGATCTCCCGACAGGGAAAGCAGTAAAGGGTAAGGTTACGACAAGGATTTTACCCCGCCTGAAGAGGGAATGACCTTCAAACACTGGGATGACGGCAAGGGTCACACCTACAAAACCGGCGACACCATCAACCCGGTGACCGAGGACATCACCCTCACCGCCGTTTGGGAGAAAAAGTCCCAGGACAGCGGCACTCAGCCGCAGCGTCGCGGCGGCGGACTCAGCGGCGACCTTGTGTTCTTTGGCGGCTCCGGCGCGGACGACAGCTGGGAATACATCGGCGGCGGCGTGCCGCAGAGAGCGTATCGCCTGAGCTTTGCCCCGATGCAGGGCGGCAGCGCGTACTTCCTGCTGAACAGCGGCGAGAACGGCGAGACCATGAACGTCTACACGCAGACCACCGTGCGCGTCGTTCCCACCCCCGCCCCCGGCTATCGCCTTGCCAGCATCGTGTGGAGCATGATCGACGGCTCGGCAAGCTATGACATTACCGAATCCCAGACCTTCGTCATGCCCGCCATGGACGCGGTGGTGTACGTCACCTTCCAGCCCATCGCGTAAAGCTCCCATAAACGCACGAATCCCCGGCGAAAGCCGGGGATTTTTCTTTAACCTCCCTTTGGAAAAAGGGAGGGGGACCGCTTGCGGTGGAGGGATCGACCTGACAAGCGACCAGCCCTCGATCCCTCAGTCACCAGTTTGCGAACTGGTGACAGCCTTCGGCCCAGGTCGCAATCACAGATTGCTCCCCGCTTTGGCTGC
>CADADE010000023.1 GCA_902786615.1 Oscillospiraceae bacterium | reverse complement strand
ATCAAACGCTTGACACCATAAAAGTGGATACAGTCAATAAGAACGTTTATGAAATCGTGAGCGAAATACTGACGCTTTGATATCAACAAATTCCAGTTTGTCGATATGTTCCTGCATGGGCGAACACCCAAGTGCCCAAAACGGTGGATATGTTCCTATCCGGGATTGGGCGAACAGGTATGAGGTATGTGCCAGTAATATCATTTCCTCGTGCCACGTCGAGACGGTCTGTCTCCTGACTCTTGAAGACTGATACGATGGAGCCGCATGTGAGGTGAAGTGCAATGATATCCGAATATTTTCTGCAGAACTGGACGCTGATCCTGATTTTGCTTGCATTCACGGCAGCGCTCAAAATGACGGTTTTTCTGGACAGAAAGACCATTCAGCGCATGCATGTGCTGATCGGCCAGATCTTTTTCCTCTCCGTCATCGTTTATGTGGAGTTTCGGCTGGGCGATCTCGGCACGCACAGGACGCTGCGGCTTGTTTTGATGGCGATCCGGTACAGCGCGACACCGTTTATCATTGCGCAGGTGATCTATACCCTGGTCAAGAAATTTCGTCCGTTTATTTTCATCCCTGCGATCATCCCCGCGCTCATTAATATCAGCTCCATCTTTAACGGGTCCGTGTTCAGCATCGACAGTGAGCACGTTTTTCATCGCGGGCCGCTCGGCTTCCTCCCCTTTGCTGTGGCCGGTTTCTATTGTATCTTTCTGGTCTATATCCTGATCAAGCGCAGCAATAAAAAGTCGATTGAGATCATCCCCATCGTCTTTCTCAGCTTTGCCCTCTTCTCGGGGCTGGTCCTGCCGTTCGTATTCGGCAAGGCTTACGCCAATATTTTCTGCTCGATCATCGCCATTGCGCTTTTTGTTTATTATGTCTTTCTGATCCTCCAGCTCACGACGATCGACACGCTGACGGGGCTTCTCAACCGGCAGGCCTTCTACGCCGATATAGCCCGCAGCCCGGAGGATATCACCGCCCTGCTGTCGCTTGACATGAACGGCCTCAAAACCATCAACGACACCGGCGGTCATGCGGCGGGCGATGAAGCGCTGGTCACGCTTGCGGTATGCTTCACCCGCGCGCTCAAACGCGGGCAGTCCTGCTACCGGGTCGGCGGGGACGAATTTGTGATCGTCTGCAGGAAGGCCTCCCGGAGCGACGTTATGAAGCTTATCGAGCGCATCCAAAACGCCGTTGCCGAAACGAAATACAGCTGTTCCATCGGGCACAGCTATCGCTCGGACGCGGGGGAATCGGTCGATGCGCTGCTCAAAAAGTCAGACGAAATGATGTACGCGGACAAAGCGCGATACTATACGGACTTCCGACAGGACAGACGTTGCAGAGAGGCTCCTTTGGAAGTCAGATGAAAAAGCCCCTCATCCATGTCCGGCGCTTCACGCTGCCGGTGAAAGGGAGAAAAACATGCTGGTCATTGAAAACATTGAAAACATCGTATCCCTGCTGTGTACCATTGTGGGGCTGCTTTACTGTACCTTTCAGTATATCGACACGCCGCGGCGCGGATTCCGCTTCCTGCTCGCCTTCTTCCTCGCCAATTTCCTGAGCGAGTATTACTGGACATGCTACGAGCTGATCACGAAATCCTATCCCGAGGTGTCCGCGTTTGTGGCGTATCTGGGCTGGAACGTCGGCTATCTCTGCCTGCTCTTCGCCGTGTACTTTATCCGGCAGGAGGAAGCAAAGCGCTTCTTCCATCCGCTCATCCTGGTGCCCGTCGTGCTCAACGTTCCCCAGTTCTTCCTCTACATCCGTTATGGCGGGTTCCTGAACAATCTCTGGGAGGTCGGGATCACGACCGTCACCATGGTCTTCTGCATGCAGGCGCTGGTGCAGTACTGGAAGAACCGGGACGGCAGAAAGGACTTTCCGTATTTTTCCCTCGTCGCCCTGTTATACCTGCTTGCGGAATACGGCATGTGGACCTCCTCCTGCTTTTCCTGGAGCAGAGACGAGCTCAATCCCTACCACGTCCTATCGTTCTACGCCTCCGTCATGCGCCCGCTGCTGGTATTCGCCGCGGCGCGGCATTATAAGCGCGAGATGGACGCGGCAAAGCCGAAGAGCGCGGCCGAGCTGCGCTTTCAGGTCATTATGCAGACCGTCATGTGCTTTCTGATCGTCGGCATCTGCGCGGCGGGCTACTACATCGCGTCCCATATCCAGAACGAGGGGCAGATCGTGACGATCCTCTTTGCCGTGTCGACTGTTCTGATCTTTCTGCTCCTGGGGCTTTTGTATGTGCTGACCTCGCGTTATCGCAGCATTCTGGAAATCGACGAAAAAGAGGACGTGGGCATGCACAGCCGGCGTAACCTCATTATCACCATCGCCGTCACGCTCGCCCTGATGATCATCGCCGGGGTCTATAACAGCACCACGCTGTATAACGCCTCTGTTGTGAGCGTCTATGAGGACGGCGTGAAGGAGATCAAGAGCACGGCTACGGAGCTGGAAAGCTATCTGACCGTGGCGTCCACGACCCTGCGCGTGGTGGCGGACGGCGTGGATTACATGGTAAAGGACGGGAGATCGTCGGAGGAGCTCGCGCAGTTCATCGTCGATCAGACGAAGCGGCAGGCCGAACAGTTTGATGAAAACTTCACGGGCCTTTACGCCTACATCAACGGCGAATACCTGGACGGCCTCGGCTGGGTCCCGCCGGAGGGATACGAGCCCACGGAGAGAGACTGGTATCGTTCGGCGGTGAAGGCAAACGGCGAAATCGTGATCGTCTCGCCGTATGTGGACGCGCAGACGGGCTCCGTCGTCATCACCATCGGCAAGAGCGTGTCCGACGCTGAGCGGGATTCGGCAAACGTCGTGTGCCTGGACGTGATCGTCAACCACATCCAGGAGCTCACCGAGAAGGTGGAGATCGCCGGGAAGGGCTACGGGCTGGTCGTCAATACCGACGGCTTCATCATCGCCCACCGGGACGCGGCGCAAAACGGCAGGAACCTCGCGGACGTCTACGGGCAGGAGCTGCTGGACGCCATCCTGAACACAGAGGGCAACCGGATGACCGCCAACATCAACGGCGAAGACTGCACGCTCTTCATTGCGCCCGTGATGGGCCAGTGGCACGCGGTGATCGTGATCGGAAACTCCGAACTCTTTGAGGGCATCTGGTCACAGCTCATCATCAACATCATGGTGCTGTTCAGCACCTTCTGCCTCATCACCTTCTTCTACTACATCGGCTATAAGAACGAGCAGATTTCCGGTAAACGGGTCGAGGAAATGAACCTCCAGGTGGTCAGCGCCCTCGCCGCAGCCATCGACGCCAAGGACAACTATACAAACGGCCATTCGTCCCGCGTGGCCGAGTACGCAAGGACGATCGCGGCGCGCTCCGGCTGCTCCCCGGAGGAGCAGAACGAAATCTACATGATGGGGCTTCTGCACGACGTGGGCAAAATCGGCGTGCCGGACGAGGTGATCAACAAGCCCTCAAGGCTCACAGAGGCGGAGTTTGAGCTCATTAAGCGCCATCCCGTGATCGGCAGCAATATCCTTGCGAGCATCAAGCAGAGGCCGAAGCTCGCCACCGGCGCGAGATGGCACCACGAGCGCTACAGCGGCGGCGGATATCCGGACGGCATCGCCGGGGAGCAGATCCCGGAGGAGGCCAGGATCATCGCGGTGGCGGACGCTTACGACGCCATGACGAGCCGGCGCAGCTACCGTGAAATCATGCCGCAGGAAAAGGTGCTGCAGGAGCTCAAAAAAGGCAGCGGAACGCAGTTTGACCCCCGCTTTGCCAAGATCATGATCGAAATGATCGAAGAAGATCACGACTATTCCATGCGGGAAAAATAAGCTCCTTAAGCCCGCCTATTGCATTGCCGGGAAGAGAGAGCGGATCGCCTGCTCCCGCCGCCGTTCAAATTCATCCTCGGAGAGGGGTATGTAGGGCGGCGCGCCGAAGTCCGCGGGTCTGCTTGCGTTCGTGCTGAGAGCTGGAGTTGATTTTTTATTATTCAGTTTTGATTGCTGATTGCTGACTGTTGATGGTTGACTGTTGATCGTTGATGGTTGACTGTTGGTATTAGTATTGGTCGCGTTCGTCGGCGAAAATTGACGCTCGTCCATGACGGTCGACGATGCTTGACGCTCGTCAAACGCCGTCACCCACTCCTCAAAGCTGAGTGGCCTTTCGTTGCGCTTCTTGCAGATCCCCTTGTAGCGATTATAGGCGTTCTGCTGGCATTTATTCGTGTAGCGCCTGACGTCCAGGTCAATGCTCTTTGACGCAAGCTTGAAAAACTGCCGCATGCCCCGGTCGGAAAAGCCTGGCTGCTCCTGCGTGTCGAAATACAGAAGCAGGGCCCGCAGCATACGGCCAAGCTCTTCGTCGTTGTAGTCCTCGGTATAGGCGGCCCAATCCTCGGCATAAATCATAAATCCCGGTTGTTTCATCTTCACGCTCCTGCCTTCCCTTCTAAGGATTTCTTGTTATTTTAAGATAGCTCTATAGTATCGCATTCAGCAGCGAGATGTCAAGTGCGTGGAGGTACTTTTCTTATTTTTGTAAGATTGCACAGAGAACAGACGAACGGAGAGAACAGTTTGCACAAAGCTGCTCTCTCCGTTCTGTTTTATTCTGTTGAAAAGCTGTTGAAAAGCTGTTGGATGCTGTGGAAAGCTATCTCTCCGGCATTTCGTCGGGACTCTGCACGGTCCGGAACTTCTCGCGCTCCTCGCTGGATTCGCAGACCCTGGCGGGCTGACCGCCGCGCAGGCGAAACAGGATCTCGTCCAGCGGCGCGGGCTTGTAGAAGTAGAAGCCCTGGGCAAGCTCGCACCCGATATTCTGCACAAAGCTCAGCTGATCGGTATCCTCCAGCCCCTCAATGAGGGTATGCACGCCGAGGATACGCGCGACGTTGACAAGCTCGCGCAGGATGATCCGGTTCACACCGCCGTTATCCTCCAGATGGCGCAGAAGCTCCATGTCGAACTTGATGAGGTCGAAGCGGAACTGACTGAACATGTTGATGGAGGAATAGCCGCTGCCGAAGTCGTCCAGCCACAGGCCGTAGCCGTTTTCCTGGATGCGCCGGAGCTGTTCGCGGAAGCCCTCTTCCCCGGTCGCCATGTCCTGCTCGGTGATTTCGACAATAAAGTAATCCTTGCCGACAAGCTCTTGAAGCTTGTAGCGATCATAGAGCTCGTTCATTTTTTCGACGATATCCGTGTGGTCGAAATCCTGGCGGGAGAAGTTGATGGACACCGGGACAAGCGGCAGGCCGTTTTCATTGCGCACGCGCATCTCCCGGCAGACCTGCTCGAACATATAGAGATCCAGGCGGTAGAGCTGGTGATAGCGCTGCAGGGTCGGGATGAAGTCCGCCGGGGAGATGATCCCGCGCACGGGATCGACCCACCTGGCCAGCGCCTCAAAAGAGGCGATCTTCTGAGAGCAGACCCGCGTGATCCCCTGGTAATAGACCTTGATCCAGTGGTTTTCGAGGGCACGGTCAAAGTTTTCGATGATGTAGCGCTCTTTCCAGTACTGGTCGTCCGCCGCCTGAGAGAAGAAGGCCAGGGTGCGCGTCATGTCGTTGTTGATGCGCCGCAGGGCGTGGCGCGCGTGGTCGAGGGCTTCAATGGCGTTTTGCCCCTCGCCCACGTCGCAGATGCCAGCGCGGATGCCGGAGGTGATGCCCGTGGCGTCCTGCTTGATCTGCTCATTGGCACGGCGTATGGCGGCGCTCAGCTCTTCCGGGTTGCCGCCGTCGGTCAGCATGATGAAGCGGTCATTCGCGCCGCGCACCAGCAGGGCCTCGGGAAAGGCGCTTTTCAGGGCGGAGGATACCAGGCGCAGCAGCGCGTCCCCCTCCTTGACGCCGTACTGGCTGTTGTACGACTGCATGGAATATACGTCCGAGATAATCACGGCGGGCTTTTTCCCCTTGAGCCGAAGCACCCTCACGCGCTCATCGCCGAACTCATGCAGGTAGTTGAGATTCGGAAGGCCGGTCAGCGGATCGGTATAGAACTGATCCTTGCGGAAAAGATCATAACTCTGTGCAACGGTGACCATCTTGTCCTTCGTCTCCGTCACGTCCAGATAGCCGATCACAGCCAGCTCCTTGCCGTCCGGCATGCGCTGCCACTTGCCGTAGCCGTGGATATAGTGATAGCAGTTGTGGATGCGGCAGCGAAAGACCGTGTCATACGGCCCCTCGCGGCGCATAAACTCGCGGCTGATCTTCTGCGTGACCCCCACGTCGTCGGGGTGCATGCGTTCATACATGCCGCCGGAGAGCCATTCAAGCACCTTCTCGCGCGGTATGCCGGTATTTTTGCAAAAGCCGTCCGAGGCCAGCACGGGAATCGCGGTCTCGTCCACCACATCATAATAAACAAAGGACAGTGCGCAGCTCTCGTAAGCTCTTCTCAATTCCTCCGGGAAGATATACATAGCCTTATCCTCTTACATATTCCTGTATATTATTTGATTGGGTACAGCCGCGAAGCGGCGTCTCGGGGGGAGGTGCCCCGAAGGGGCGGAGAGGGGGATGTCTTGCAAGCAGCCTGGGTGCAATCGTGGCCCCTCTCAGTCACCAGTGAGCACATTTACTGATTCAACCCGATACCCGTATTATTTTTCGCTTTCCTCGTCGGGCCACTCCTTCGCCACGGCCTGCTCGAGCCGTGCGCGGGTGAGGGCGATAAACTGGTGCCCGGTGACGACGAGGGGGTCGTGCTTGGAGGTGATTTTGGCGAGGTCGGCGGTCATGATGCCGCGCGCTTCGATCACGTTGGCGGCGGATTCACGGATCATGCGCCCGAAGCGCTGAAGCTTCTCGTTCCCGTCCAGCTCCCCGCGCTTTTCGAGGCCGCCGCTCCAGGTGTAGATGAGGGCCATGGGATTGGTGGACACCACCTCGCCCTGGAGGTAGCGGTAATAGTGGCGGCGGACCGTGCCGTGGGCGGCCTCATACTCATACTTCCCGTCCGGGCTCGTCAGCACCGAGGTCATCATCGCGTTGGAGCCGTAAGCCGTGGCCAGCATGTCGCTCATCACGTCGCCGTCATAGTTATGGGTGGCCCAGACGTAGCCGCCCGGAGACTTGATGGCGCGGGAAACCGCGTCGTCAATGAGGCAGTATTCATATTTGATGCCCGCGGCGCTGAATTTTTCAATGTATTCGTCCAGATAGATGCGTTTAAAAATGTCCTTGAATTCCCTGTCATAGATCTTGGAGATGGTGTCCTTGGAGGAAAACAGCAGATCCTGTTTGACATCCAGGGCGTAGTTCATGCAGGTGCGGGCAAAGCCCTCGATGGATTTGTCCAGATTGTGCATGCCGGACACGACGCCGGGCTCCGTGAAATTGTGCACGAGCTGGCGGGTCTCGTTGCCGTCCGCGTCGGTATAGACCAGCTCCACCTTGCCGGGCTTGCCGATCTGCATCTCCGAGGCGCGGTACACGTCCCCGTAGGCGTGGCGGGCCAGAGTGATGGGCTTTTTCCAGGTCTTGACCAAGGGCTCAATGCCGTTGATTAAAATGGGCGTGCGAAACACGGTGCCGTCCAGGACGCTGCGGATCGTGGCGTTGGGGCTCCGGTACATTTTTTTGAGATTGAACTCCTCCATCCGCTCGGTGTTCGCGGTGATCGTGGCGCACTTGACCGCGACGCCGTATTTCTTTGCCGCGAGGGCGGAGTCCATCGTGACCTGATCGTCCGTCTCGTCGCGCACGCGGAGATTGAGGTCATAATATTCTTCCTTTAAGTCCACAAAGGGCTCGACAAGCTGGCGTTTGACTTCCTTCCAGAGAATGCCCGCCATTTCGTCCCCGTCCATCTCCACGATGGGCGTCGTCATCTGTATTTTTTCCATAGGCTGCACCGTTTTCCTCTCTGCTGAATTGCATGAAAATGAATTCACCCGCCGGGCGTCAGACTCCGGCAGGGACAGGTTTTCATCGTATTTTTTCCAAATAAGTATAGCGAAGTTTCGCCCCTGTGTCAATCACTGTAAACGCAGTTTCTTTGCCATAGATGCCGGGCCTCCTTGCCCTGTTTCACAATTCCTTCATGAATTTGCACAAATCGAACGCGCCCGGATTGTAAACTTTTTAGGTTTTACTGAAAATCCGCGCTTTTCCGCTTTACCCATTGACAGTGTAAAAGCATTGTGATAATATGCAGCCAAAGTGAATCGCTGAGATAGAGGCGCGGTGTTCAAGAGTATCCTGCGGCAAGGCCAGGCAGCCGCCGCAGTGGAAAGGGAAAACCGCCGAAGAACCGGGCAAATGCCTGTATGGCCGGTTCTGGGCCGTCTGGAGAAGATCGGACGGACTGTCACAAGACTTTGTGGAGCGCTATCGAAATCAGGAGACGCAGCCGAAGCTGTTGACCGGATTTTTCATGGACCGCCTGCAAAGCGGTTCATTTTTCATTTTCCCGACCGGCGGGGAAAACCAGCCGGAGAGCGATCCCCTGTTGAAAACAGAGCTCAGAAAGGATACGAAATGAGAAGAATTCTTGCAGTCGCGCTCGCCATGCTCATGATGCTCAGCCTGAGCGTCACCGCCTTTGCCGACGTCCCCAGCGGCGTCGAAGACGGCGTTCTCACCATCGCGATGGAATGCGCCTACGCCCCCTACAACTGGACCCAGGGCGACGACTCCAACGGTGCCGTCCCCATCTCCAACGTCCCCGGCTCCTACGCAAACGGCTATGACGTGATGATCGCCAAGAAGATCTGCGAGGCCAACGGCTGGCAGCTCGAGGTCATCCAGTCCGACTGGGACTCCCTGGTTCCCGGCGTCCAGACCGGCACCTTTGACGCGGTCATCGCCGGTCAGTCCATGACCGCCGAACGCGCCGAGCAGGTCGATTTCGCAGGCCCCTACTTCTACGCCACCATCGTCTGCCTCACCACCAAGAACAGCCCCTACGCCAACGCCAAGAGCCTGAGCGACCTCTCCGGCGGCTCCTGCACCGCGCAGATCGCCACCATCTGGTACGACAACTGCCTGCCCCAGATCAAGGGCGCGAACGTCCAGACCGCGGCTGAGACCGCCCCTGCCATGCTGATGGCTCTTGAGACCGGCGCCGTTGACTTCGTCTGCACCGACATGCCCACCGCCCAGGGCGCCGTGGCCGCATACCCCGACATGGTCATCCTGGACTTCTCCGGAACCGACGGCGACTTCCAGTTCACCGAGCAGGAGCGCGCCGAGAACGTGAACATCGGCGTGTCCATGATGAAGGGCAACACCGTCCTGCGCGAGGCCATCGACAGCGTGCTGTCCAAGATGACCGTTGAGGACTTCAACGAGCTCATGGCTCACGCCATCGAGGTCCAGCCCCTGAGCGAGGATTGATTCACAGGCACATAATCTGAGGCCGTGAGAGGCCATCGCCTCTCACGGCTTTTTTAAGGCATCCCATAAAAGGAGATCGGAATTGTATGAATAAGTTTGCACAGCTCGGCGCGGATATCGTCAAGCTCTGGACCAAATACGGCGCCTCCTACATCAGCGGCATCGAGAACACGCTGATCCTCGCCCTGGTCGGCACCGTGATCGGATGCGTGATCGGCTTTGTCTGCGGCGTGCTGAACACCATCCCCACCAGCGGCAGGGACCATCCCGTCAAGCGCTTTTTCCTCGGCCTGGTGCGCGTGATTATCCGCCTGTATGTGGAAATCTTCCGCGGTACCCCCATGGTGCTGCAGGCGGTCTTTCTCTACTACGGACTTCCCTATTTCTCCAATAACAGCGTGAAGTTCAGCTCCGTCTGGGTCGCCGCCATCGTGGTGGTGTCCATCAACACCGGCGCTTACATGGCGGAGTCCGTGCGCGGCGGCATCATTTCCGTGGACCCCGGTCAGACCGAGGGCGCAAAGGCCATCGGCATGACCCACGTGCAGACGATGACAAACGTGATCCTCCCCCAGGCCCTGCGCAATATCATGCCGCAGATCGGCAACAACTTCATCATCAACGTCAAGGACACCTCCGTCATGTTCATCATCGGCTTCCCGGACTTCTTCGCGGCGCACCGCGCCGCCGTGGGCGCAAGCTACCTCTACTTCCCCTCCGCCACGGTGGAGATGATCGGCTACCTCACGATGACGCTGCTCGCCTCCTTCCTGCTGCGCTGGTTGGAGAAGCGAATGGACGGCTCGGCGAGCTACGAGCTGGTGCAGACCGACCAGCTCACCATGACTGCGGGCACCTATACCCATCCCGACAGTCGCTCCCCCTTTGACGAGCGCAGCCCCGAGGCGGTCAAGAGCATGCAGCGCGAGAAGCTGCGCCGTCAGATCGAGAAGGAGACGGCAGAGCGCGAGGGTCGGCGCGCCGATCAGCGGCGCGAAAGTCACGGCGGAAAACGCGGAGGTGAGAACTGATATGAGCGACAGTATTCTTCAGATCAATCATCTTTCCAAGACCTTCGGCACCAACCAGGTGCTGCGGGATATAGACTTCACGGTTGACGCCGGGGACGTCATCAGCATCATCGGCGCATCCGGCTCCGGCAAGTCCACGCTTCTGCGCTGCATCAACCTCCTGGAGACGCCCACCTCGGGCGAGATCCTCTATCACGGGCGCAACGTCCTCTCGCGCGGCACCAACGCTCCCGCCTACCGCGCCCATGTGGGCATGGTGTTCCAGTCCTTCAACCTCTTCAACAACATGACGGTGCTCGAAAACTGCATCGTCGGCCAGGTCAAGGTGCTGGGGCGTGACCGCGAGAGCGCCCGCAGCCACGCGATGGAGTATCTTGAGAAGGTGGGCATGGCCCCCTACATCAACGCCCGGCCCCGGCAGATATCCGGCGGCCAGAAGCAGCGCGTCGCCATCGCCCGCGCCATGGCCATGGACCCCGAGATCCTGCTCTTTGACGAGCCGACCTCCGCCCTCGACCCCGAAATGGTCGGGGAGGTTTTGAACGTCATGAAGGCCTTGGCCGAGAGCGGCATGACCATGCTGGTGGTCACGCACGAGATGGCCTTCGCCCGCGATGTGAGCCGCCGCGTGGTCTACATGAATAACGGCGTCATCTGCGAGCAGGGCAGCCCCGACCAGCTTTTCAACCACCCCCAGCGCCTGGAGACGGTGGATTTCCTCGCCCGTTTCCGCAAAAGCTGAAGCCTTCCCCAGCACTTTAGCTCCGTAGGGGTCGATCCCCAGATCGACCCGCTTGATAATCCTGCCAAAAACCAATAATTCCCGGATAACATGTGCTGGTTCACATCATTATCCGGGAATTGTGCTGAACGTCGGGTTATACCGACGGGCTGATGAAGGCATCAGCCCCTACGGTCGCCATTTTGCAGCGAACTCTTTTTTTGCGTCCGATATAGCAAACGCCTTGCATTTCTCCGATGGGATGTGTATAATATAAAGCATAAAAAACTGAAAACAAACATATACACAGGAGGTCATAATCATGGATGTAAAATCCTACTCCCGCGGAACCATCATTTTCAAAGAGGGAGAGTCCGGCGATTGCTTGTATGAAATCGAAAACGGATGCGTCGGCATCTACAAGGATTACGGCGGGCCGAACGAAAAAAAGGTCGCGCACCTGATGCCGACGGATATCTTCGGCGAGATGGCGCTTCTGGACAGCGCCCCCCGGTCTGCCACCGCTGTTGTGCTGGAAAACGACACCATTCTGACGCGCGTGGCCGAAGAAGATTTTAATGAATATTTTGCCCAGGGCAAGGCCAAGATCCTGCAGGTCCTGCTTCAACTGTGCTCCCGCCTGCGCAACACCACGCAGGACTATCTGAACGCCTGCCGCACTGTGCACGAGACTGTCGAAGCCGAAAAAAACGGGACCGCGAAGAGCGAAAGCCTGCTTGATAAAATCAAGAAGTTCTGCGATCTCTACGGCAGCTTCAATTTTTACGGTGACGTCTGAGGAAAGGGAGTGTACAGGATGAAAAACATTGTATTCAAACGCGGGGAAATTATCGTCAAGGAAGGCTCCTTTGATTCCACCATGTATGATATCGTCAGCGGCAGAGTCGGCGTTTTCTCCGCCTTCGGCACCGCCCAGGAGAAGAAGATCGCCGAGCTCGACAAGGAGCAGGTTTTCGGTGAGATCGGTCTGATCGGCTGCTACCCCAGAACCGCCACCGTCGTCGCCCTTGAGGACGGCACGACCGTCACGGAGCTCACCGAGGCGGATCTGGAAGAGTACTTCCAGGATAAGCCCGAAAAGCTTTTGAAGATCATGCGCCAGCTTTCCAAGCGTCTGCGCGAGACCACGCAGAACTATTACGAGGTCTGCCGTACCATTTACGAAAACGACCGGGCCGAGAGAAACGGCGACCCCAGAAGCGCCTGGATCGCGGAGCATATGGACCTCTATAACGAGGTTTTCAATTCCGCGCAGTTCTGATTCCTGCATATGAAAACGAGAGCACAGCAAATGCCGCTGTGCTCTCATTTTTCATATACATTTCGGGATCATCAGCATGCGCCCGGCGTCCTCCGGGTTTGCGTTCCGGTCCAGGATCAGCGCTTCGCTGGAATGATAGCGCTTGGCAAGGTTCCAGATACTCTCCCCTTCCCGCCGCACCAGCGTGAGCGTCGGCAGCGCGTCCTGGCAGTATAGCCGTTCCTCGTCCAGCATGATCCCGTCCACCATGCTGATCTCCTTTTTCCGTTCCGTAGCGCAGCGCAGCTCCAGCGATACGGCGCAGTTGACCTGCTCCCCCTCCGCGCTCAGCTCCGTTTGCAGCGCCCCGATCCCGACGATGCGCAGCTCCTCCGGCGCGGCGTCCTGACTCAGCGCCAAGCTTCTCCGGCAGGCGGCGAGACGCCCCTCTGCGTTGAGATAGAGAAAATCCAGGTTGACAGACGCCGTGAGCTTTCCCGCCTCTGCCGAGACGCGGGAGACGGAGGCGAAGCTGTGCAGCAGCTCCCGGCATTGCTCCGTGAGACTGAGCTTCTCCCGCGCGCTGAGGGTTCGCGTCTCAGCGGTGCCGGTCTCGCGGTATTCTTCGGTCCTGCAAAGGAGCTGGGCTGGCATGAGGTTGCTGTAAGCGTCCGTGATGCAGCGGATCTCCTGCTTCTCGCAGCAGACAAGCTGCAGGACGGCGTGCAGCTCGACGTCCAGGGCCTTCTCGCCGTTGATGGCGTCCACCAGATCGTAATAGGCCCCGGTGATTTCCGGCCGGATCAGACAGTGGCTCATGCTCTCGACGCCCACTTCCAGGATCTGCGAAAAGGGCGCGGTGAAGACGGAGACGAAGGGCACGGCGCCCTCCGCCGCAGCGGCGGTCACGCGGATCTCCGCGCTGCCTTTCACGATGGCCTTCGTTCCGATGAGCTGGCAGTCCGTGATATACAGCGCGGCCTTCTCCGCAAGCAGGACGGCGGGGCTCTGCTGTGAAAAGCCGAACTGCTCGTTGACGGCGAGGCTCTTTTCGCACACCGCGCACGGGACGGTGAGGGTCTGCGCCTCAATACGGGCGTGCAGGCCCGGCGTATCATCCGGGAGCGCCGACTCCACGCGAAGCTTCTCCCTCCGGTAGCTGTGCAATACGCCCTCTGCCTCAAAGGCCAGGGAGATTTTCCGCGGATTGATCACGCGCACGTCCGTGCCCTGCAAAAACAGCGCGATCTGTGAGAGCGTGTCTGACTCCGGCTCCTCCAGCTCGAATTCCAGGGAAAAGGGCTTACGGATCGCAAGGGCCGTGATCCCCTCGCTGCCGTCCCGGATGTACAGCACGCTTGCGGCAAGCTCACCTGTCACCAGTACGCCCCGCGCGCTCAGATCCTTGCTTTTGAGAAAGACCTCGCTCTGCACAGCGGCGATCTTTCCGATGTCGGCGTCCGTATCGGGCACAACGCACTCGACACTCTCCTGCGTGCGTCTGGCCTGACGGTCGTATTCTCTGTAAATGGGGATTTCCTTGCTCAAAAAGCTGATGTCCATGCGATGCTCCATTCTGCCGCTCGAACTCGTGCGCCTGATCTCCATAAGCGGCAAATGGAGACCTGTACATGCTATGCCGCCTTCCCCGGCTTTATGCCGGGGAAGCGCCCTATAGCCGTAATCGGATCAGGATTTTTGCCAGAAACCGAGGCATGCGGAAAACAATCACCTTCATTGCTGTCTCCTTTCCCTGCGCCTGCCGCGATTCAGCAGCAGTGCATCTGCCATAGTCCGCCGCCGATCAGAGCCGCCGCCGCCAGAAACCACCAGAAGCCCGACGGCAGGATAAGGGACAGCAGAATGATCAGTCCCAGGATGATGGCGACCAGCCCCCATAGACAGCGGCGCCCTCTGCGCATAAAAACCGCCCCCCGCGCTGTAACTCTCTACAGCATATGCGGGGGGCGGTCTTGATATTCTCTTATATGCGTATCGGCTTGCATCAGCTTCTAAGCTCCCTTTGCGAAAGGGAGCTGTCACAGCCGATCTCCCGCGAGGCTGTGACTGAGGGATCGGCCGAGCTGCAAAAAGCTTAAACAGAGCCTTTCGCAGATTCTGTTTCGATCCCTCCGGCCTTCGGCCACCTCCCTTTTTCCAAAGGGAGGTTAGATTTAGGGCTTGCTGAGTTAACCCGATACGCACATTCTCTTATACGTCTTTGTATTCCCAGAATTTGTGCTGGGCGCTGATCTCATAGAGCCGCGCATAGGAGCGGTAGCGGCTCTCCGCGATCCGACCCTCCGCAAGCGCCTGCGTGACGGCGCAGCCCGGCTCTCTCAGGTGGGCGCAGTCGTCAAAGCGGCACTTTCCGAGAAAAGAACCAAAATCCGGGAAATCATATTGCAGGTTCTCTTTTAAGATGACATTGGTCATCGTCACATCCAGCGAGGCAAAGCCCGGCGTGTCAGCGATATATGTACCCTCGCCCAGATCGTAAAGCTCCACATGGCGCGTGGTGTGCTTGCCGCGGCCGAGCTTTTCGCTCACCTCGCCGGTCTTGATACGGGCGTCCGGCAGGAGGGTGTTTAAAATGCTGGACTTTCCGACGCCGGAGTTTCCGCTGAAAGCGCTGAGCTTCCCTTTCAGAAGCCGCAGCAGCTCGTCCATCCCCTCCCCTGTCTCCGCGCTGGTGCGCACGACCGGGAAGCCGGCTTTGGTGAAAATTTCGTAGAGCTGATTGCCGGGATCGATGTCCGCCTTGTTGATGCAGATCACGAGCTCACAGCCCGCCTCCGCCGCGATGACGGAGAAGCGGTCCACGAGGAAGGGATCGGTCACGGGGTTGGTGTTCGCCGCGATAAAGACAAGGGTGTCGATGTTGGCGACCGCCGGGCGGATGAACCAGTTTTTTCGCTCATACACCTTATCGATGCGGCCCTTGCCGTTTAAGTCCAGGCTGCACTGCACGCGGTCGCCGACGAGCGGCGAGCTGCCGTCCAGACGGAAACGGCCGCGCGCCTTGCAGTCTATGACACCCCTCTCCGAGGCGACGTAGTAAAAGCCGCTGAGGGCTTTGATAATTCTTCCTTCAACCATGTGCTTCGGCTGCTCCTGACTGGCTCATGTGATCTGAGGCCCCAGCGAGATTTTCAGGGCGATCTTAGAGTGCTCCTCAATTTCCGTAAAGGCGTCGGTGCTCTGGCCGATGACGGTTCCGGCGTCCACATCGCTGTACACGCGGTCAGAACCGCCGAAGCTCAGCCCCGCGCTCTCAAGGCGCGTGATGGCGGCCTCCTCCGACAGGCCGATCACATTCGGCATGCGGACATAGCTCGTCTGCGGGCCGCTGCTGACCACAACATAGACCGTGGAGCCGGAGCTCATCTGCTCGCCCGCGATGGGGCTTGTGCTGATGACATAGTCCTTCGTAACGCTGCCGGAGGTCGCGTTCTCGATATCCACGATGAAGCCCGCCTTTTGCAGGCGGTTCTTGGCCTCGCGGTAATCGAGGTTCACAACGTCGGGCACGGCGTTGAACACCTTGCCCGTACTCACGGACAGCTCCACCTTGATCCCCTCCGGCGTGATCATCATACTGCGCCCGGGATCGGGATTCTGGGACAAAACGGTGCCGCTCTCGGTCTCGGTATTGATGACATAGACGACGTCGAAGCTGTAGAGGGAAGCAAGCTCCGCGTTTTCCACAATGCGCTGATAGTCGCTGCCGACAAAGTTCGGCAGGCTGATGCGCTCGGCCGGGGAAAACACGTCCTTGAGCCAGAAGTTCCACATAAAGACGAACATCACGACGCAAAGCCCCAGCGCGCCGCCGGCTCCCATCAGGAAGGTCACGCGCCGCGCCCGCTTGTGGCGCAGGAGAAAGCGCTCCTTTTCCATTTCACTGACTGAGCGGATCGGCATGACCGCAGGGTTTTCCAGGGGCTTTTCCTCCGGCTCCGCGGGCTTTAGCTGCTCCTGCAAAAAGTTTTCCAGATCCCCAAGCAGTTCGTTTGCGGACTGATAGCGCGCGTCGATATCCGCGCACATGGCCTTGAGCGTGATACGCTCAAGCTCCGGGGGAACGCCCTCCACCAGCTTGTGCGGCGGGACGGCGGCGGCATTGATATGCTTGACGGCGATCTCGGCAATCGTCTCACCCTCATAGGGCTTTTGCGCGGTGAGCATTTCATACATCACAATGCCGAGGGAGTAGATATCGCTTCTCGCGTCCGGGATCTCCGCGCGGGCCTGCTCCGGCGCGATATAGTGGATCGAGCCGATGGCCTGCCCGTCGTTTTCATAGGCTTCGTTTTCGAGCGCCGCGATGCCGAAATCCTCGACCTTGACCGTGCCGTCGCGCAGCATCAGAATGTTCTGGGGCTTGATGTCCCGGTGAATGATGCCGCGCTCATGCGCGTGGGCCAGCGCCCTTGCGATCTGGCGCGTAAAATGCAGCACCTCCCGCCATTGCAGGGCGCCGCGCCGGTCCATATACTGCCGCAGCGTGATACCGTCTACAAGTTCCATGACTATGTATTCGATTTCATCGCTGTGGCTCACATCGTACACGGCCACGATATTCGGATGGGAGAGCATGGCGACGGCTTGCGCCTCCGCGCAGAAGGAGCGGCGAAACTCTTCGTCGGATGCCATCTCGTCCCGCATGATCTTGACCGCCACGCTGCGGTTGAGGCGCTGGTCCTGCGCCTTGTACACCACAGACATGCCGCCCTCGCCGATCAGCCCCTGAATCAGATAGCGCTCGTCAAAGATCTTGCCTATATACTTGTCCTTGTTATCCATAAGCTTCTCCCTTCCGGGGGATCATCGCATGATCGTCACGATGGTGACATTGTCCCGCGCGCCGCGGTTGAGCGCCTTGCTCATCAGCGAACGGCAGAGCGCCTCCGGCTCCGGGAACTCTCTGGCGTATTCCAGGATCTCAAGATCCGAAACGATGTTGGAAAGGCCGTCCGAGCAGAGCAGGAGTATCTCGCCCTTTTGCAGCGTGAACGTGAAATAATCGCATTCCACGCGCGCATCGCAGCCGAGGGCGCGCATGAGCACGTTTTTCTTCGGGTGGTTTCGCGCCTGCTCCGGGGTCAGCGCCCCGGCGGCCATCAGCTCGCCCACGAGGGAGTGGTCCCGCGTGATCTGGCGGATGCTGTTCGCCCGGCGTGAAATGAGATAGGCGCGGCTGTCGCCCACATTGATAATATACCCATTCCCGTTGTTCTTAATCACACCGCCGACGATGGTGGTGCCCATTCCGTCATAATCTTCATCAAAATGGGAATATTCGTAGGCGACGCCGTTGGCTTCGCTGCACGCCTCCTCCAAAATTCTGCGGTAATCCACATTGCGGGGCAGGCGTGTCAGCAGCTTGTTAAAGATATAGGAGACGAAGGCCTTGTTGGAAAGCTGGCTTGCGATGCCGCCGGCCTTGGCTCCGCCCATCCCGTCGCACAGCGCGGCGATCAGGCAGCCCTTCGGCTCACATTTTTCCAGGATAAAGCAGTCCTGATTGTTTCTTCTGACGACACCTTTGTCTGTCATGCCATAGCTTTTCACGTTGACCCCGGTCCTCCCTTCTGCATTTTTCTTCTGAGCTGTCCGCAGGAGGCGTCTACATCGCTGCCGAGCCTGCGCCGCACGGTGACGTTCACGCCGTTATCCTCCAGGATCTGGATAAAGCGCTCCAAATGCTCCGGCGTGGAGGGCTGAAACTGTCGCTCCTCGACGTGATTGAGCGGAATGAGATTCACATGGGCCGCGACGGCCCTTGCGCGTTTTGCCAGCAGCTCCGCCTGTGCGGGGCTGTCGTTGACCCCGTCGATCATGGCGTACTCAAAGGAAATGCGCCGCCCGGTTTTGTCGTAATACGCTTTGCAGGCATTGATCAGCGCCTCGACGCCACGGCCGCGATTGGCCGGCATGATGCGCGAGCGTGTCTCGTCGTCGGGCGCGTGCAGGGACACGGAGAGCGTGAGCTGCAGGTCCCGCGCGGCAAGCGCGTCAAAGCGTTCGATCAGCCCGCAGGTGGAAAGCGAGATGTGGCGCATGCCGATGTTCATGCCCTTGGGGTGATTGACAAGCTCCAGAAAGCGCATGACGTTATCGAAGTTATCCAGCGGCTCGCCGATGCCCATGAGGACGATGTTGGATATTTTCTTCCCGGAGTCAAGCTCCGAGAAAAGCACCTCGTCCAGGATCTCCGAGGGGCGGAGATTGCGCACAAGGCCGCCGATGGTGGACGCGCAGAAGGCGCAGCCCTGGCGGCAGCCCACCTGCGAGGAGACGCAGACCGTGTTGCCGTGCTTATAGCTCATCACAACCGTCTCCACGGCGTTGCCGTCGGAGAGCTCCCAGAGGTATTTGATCGTCCCGTCAATTGCGGAGACCTGTCGACGAATCACCTTCGGCTCATACAGGAAAAAGTGTTCACCGAGCTTTGCGCGCAGATCTTTGGAGAGATTGGTCATCCCCTCAAAGCTGCGCACGCCGCGGCCAAGCCACTGGAAGATCTGGGCGGCGCGAAAGCGCGGCTCTCCGAGGGCGGCAAGCTCCGCCTCCAGCTCCTCCGGCAGCAGGGAAAGAATGTCTTTTCTCTCGTTTTCTTCCATCATCAGTCCGATATCCTTCTCAGTTTTGCGGCAAAAAAGCCGTCTGTTTTGTCCACATTGGGCCAGAAGGTGTACATGCCGCTCTCGATCTCCACCCCGTTCAGTTCAAAAGGCGCGGTCTCATATTCCGGGTGGCCCTGCAGAAAGGCCGTGACAGGCCCCTCGTTTTCCTCCGGCAGAATGGTGCAGGTGGAATAGAGCAGCAGCCCGCCGGGCTTTACATAGCGGCTCAGATTTTCCAGTATGGCAAGCTGGATCTCCGGCAGGGCTTTGATCTCCGCCGGGTCCTTCGCGCGGATCTCCGGTTTCTTGGCGATCACGCCGAAGCCGGAGCAGGGCACATCCGCGATCACAAGGTCAAAGCTTTTTTCCATTGACGGCTCAAACACCCGCGCGTCCATCGCGCGCGTCTCGATGCAGCTGAGACCCAGCCGCGCCGCCCCGCGCTCCAGGACCTGGAGCTTCTTTTCATGAATGTCGCAGGAGAGAATGCTGCCCCGATTCTCCATCCGGATGGCGGCGGCAAAGCTCTTCCCGCCGGGACAGGCGCAGGCGTCCAGCACGCGCATGCCGGGTTCCGGCGCCGCGATTTCGACTGCCGTGCGCGCTGCCCGGTCCTGCACGTAGAAAAGCCCCTCTTCATAGCCCGGAAGCTCCGCGGCGATCCCCTTTTCCAGCTCCAGACAGCCCTCCGGCCCGGTGGCGCGAAACGCGATCCCCGCTTCTGTGAGCCTTTGCATATAGTCCGCGGTTTGAATTTTCAGGGTGTTTACCTGGATGCAGAGGCAGGGCGGCTCGTTGTTCTTATGAAGAAAAGCTTCCGCAAAATGATAGCCCCGCAGTTCTGTGAGCCTTTCGCAGAGCCAGAGCGGGTGGCTGTAGCGGACGGCGAGATACTTTGCGCTCCCCTTGCCGGGGATTTCGGGCAGACTGTCCCGATTTTCGGCAACGCGCCGCAGCACCGCGTTGGCAAGTCCCGAGGCGCGTGACAGCTTTTTCACCCGGCAGAGCTCCACCGTTTCGCTGACGGCGGCGCGCGGCGGGATGCGGTCCATAAACAGGAGCTGATACACCCCGAGGCGCAGGATGTCCCGCAGGGCGGGTTCGAGCTTTGCCGTGCAATAGCAGCCGATCACATAATCACAGAAGCTTTCGTTTTGCAGCACGCCCAGGCAGAGCCGGGAGGCAAGCGCGGCCTCGCGCCGGTCCAGGGCATAGCGGCGGATAGCGCTGTCGATGGCCGCGCCCGACCAGGACCCGTCCCGGCGGCAGCGCCCCAGCGCTTCGAGCGCCGCCTCGCGGGCGTTCACCGTCCTGCTCATGTTATGTTCAGCCGGTGACCGCGCAGAAACTCCGCAGCCCCCATCCGTTTTTTCCCCGGCGCCTGCAGCTCGGTGATCAGAATGCACTGACCGTCCGCGCAGGCCATGGCGATGCCCGCCTCGTCCGCGCGCACGATGCTGCCGGGGGCCTTCGCTGTGGTGAGCTCCGTATAAGAAGCGGCGAACACGCGGAAGGTCTTTCCCTCGAGCTCCGCCGTTGCCACCGGCCAGGGCTGGAGCCCGTATATGTGTTTGACGATCTCGCGGGGCGTCTTGTTCCAGTCAATGGGACAAATGGATTTATCCAGCATGCCGACATAGCTGGCCTGCGCGTGATCCTGCGGGATGCGCGGCGCGGTACCGGCCTCAATGTCCCGCAGCGTTTTCACAAGGAGCTCTGCGCCCATGTCCATCAGGCGGTCGAAAAGCTCCCCGGCGGTCTCAAACTCGCCGACGGCGGTCTCCTCCTGATAGATCATGTCGCCGCTGTCCAGGTCGTGGGCCAGATACATGGTGGTCACGCCGCTTGTCCTGTCCCCGTTCAGCACCGCCCACTGGATGGGCGCGGCCCCGCGGTATTTCGGCAGAAGCGAGCCGTGCACGTTCACCGCGCCGAATTTCGGCACGGCCAGCAGCTCGTCCGGCAGGATGCGCCCGTAGGCCACGACGACCAGAATGTCAGGCTTCAGCTCCCGGAGAATGCCGAGGGCTTCCCCGTCGCGCATTTTTGTCGGCTGGAACACAGGAAGTCCGTGCACAAGGGCAAGCTCCTTGACCGGGGAAAAGCGCATCTCCATGCCGCGCCCCTTGGGCTTGTCCGGCTGGGTGAACACCCCGGCGATCTCATAGTTTTCCTCGATCAGCTTTTTCAGCGAGGCCGCCGCGAAATCCGGCGTCCCCATAAATACGACACGCATAGCCCGCCGCTCCTTATTTCTCAAGGTTCCCAGATTCCAGCTCTTCCTCGCTCAGCATGCGCTCGCACTTGGAGGTGAAGACAATGCCGTCCAGATGGTCGATCTCATGGCAGAAGCAGCGGGCCGTGAGCCCCGTGCCCTCCACCTCGAAATATTCGCCGTTGCGGTTCTGGGCGCGGACCTTGACGTGCATGGGTCTTCTCACCATGCCGTACTCGCCGGGGACGCTCAGGCAGCCCTCAGCCCCGAACTGTTCGCCGGAGCTCTCGATGATTTCGGGGTTAATCAGCTCGATGAGGTACTCCTCTTCCCCCTCCGGCACGTTGGTCTCCAGCACGATGACCGCGCGGCGCAGCACGCCCACCTGGGGCGCGGCAAGGCCGACGCCGTTCTCATTGGAGAGCGTGTCCGCCATGTCGTCCAGAAGCTGGTGAAGTCTTGCGTTAAAATCCGTAACGGGACGGCAGTGCTTGTAAAGTCCCGGTTCTTCCTTGGTGAGTATATTTCTGCGTGCCATAGTATTCTCCCATCTATATGCGATTCTGTTAATCGTTCGGATCGTTGTCCGCGTAAATCGACACGTCCGAAAAGCGTTTGTCCCGGCAAAACTCCATCACGACGCCCGCGAGCGTCCCGCGAAGGCCGGCGTTTACGCTGCCGTAGATCATCACGCGATAGCGGTAGCGGTTGTTCACCTTCACGACCGCAAGCGGCGCGGGGCCGAGGATCTCGGCGTCTCCGCCCGCGCGGAGCAGTCCGTCCAGCCGCTCGCGTATCATGCGGCAGACCCGGTAGACATGCTCCTCATTCATGCCGGAGACCGTGACGGAGAGAAGCTCCGAAAACGGCGGGGTATGCTGGAGCTTTCTCAGCTCGATTTCCGAGCGGTAGAAAGCAAAATAATCCTGCTTTGCCGCCTGTTGAATCACTTCATTCTCAGGCGTGAAGGTCTGGATGACGGCGCGGCCGGGCTTTCGTCCGCGCCCGCTTCGCCCGACCACCTGGGTGATCAGGGAAAAGCTGCGCTCCCCTGCGCGGTAGCTGCCGGCATAGAGGCTCTGGTCCGCCGAGATCACTCCGACGAGGGTGACGTTTTCAAAATTCAGCCCCTTGGTCACCATCTGGGTGCCGACCATGATGGGGATATTCTCCGCCCGGAAGCGATCCAGCAGCTTTTCGTGCGAGCCCGCGGGGGCCACGGTATCGGCGTCCATGCGCAGGATCTCCCGCCCGGGGAAGAGCTCCTTCAGCTCGCTCTCCACCATCTGGGTGCCGACGCCGATGTATTTGAGCGTCCCGCCGCAGTCCGGGCAGACCTCGTCCGGCCGCCGGGAATAGCCGCAGTAGTGGCACAAGAGCCGCCGGTTGCTGCTGTGATAGGTCAGGGACACGCTGCAGCGCGGGCATTTGTACACATAGCCGCACTCGCCGCAGCTGATGAGGCGGTTCGCGCCCCGGCGGTTAATGAACAGGATGCTCTGCTCTCCCCGGTCCAGGTTTGTTTCCAGCTCCCGGCGCAGGACGCTGCTGATGCTGCTGCCGTTCCCCTGGCGAAGCTCGCGCTTCATGTCCACAATCTCGACCCGTGGCAGTTCCTGTTCGTTATAGCGGTTTTTCAGTTCAAAAAAGGCATAGCGTCCGCTTTCGGCCCCAAACATGCTGACCACGTCCGGCGTGGCCGAGCCGAGCAGAAGCAGACAGTTTGCCTTTCCGCAGCGGTATTTTGCCACATCCAGCGCGTTATAGCGCGGGATGTTCTCGGATTTATAGGTTTCCTCCTGCTCCTCGTCTATGATGATGAGGCCGAGAGACGGCGTCGGGGCAAAGACGGCGCTGCGCGTCCCGATGACCACGCGGGCCTTGCCGCTTCTGACGCGCTTCCACTCGTCATAGCGCTCCCCGACCGTAAGACTGCTGTGCAGAACCGCCACCTCGTTCCCGAAATGGGAGGAGAAAGTCTGGATCATCTGCGGCGTGAGCGCGATTTCGGGCACCAGCAGGATCACCGCCCGCCCGCGTTGAAGCTCACGGTCGATGAGATGGATATAAACGCTGGTTTTGCCGCTGCCGGTCACGCCGAAAAGAAGCGCCGCGCCCGCCCTTCCGGTCTGCGTCAGGGCGTGTATCCCGGCGAATGCCTTTTCCTGCTCCTCGCTCAGAACGGGCAGAGGCTCCGTGAGGCCGATATGGATCTGCGGGCGGCGAAAAGCTTCTCGCTCAAACAGCTCTATCGCGCCGGCCTTTTCCAGCGCCTTCAGCTGTGGACGCTTCGCCCCGGTGTGCAGCAGGAGATCGTGGCTCGGGATGCACTCAAAGGCGCAGAGCTGCTCGAGGATCGCCGCCTGTCCGGGCGAGCGCATGCGTTTTGCGTCCCGCAGGACTTCGGCCTCCTCCGGTTCGATGGCGAGACGCGCCATCTCCATGCTCTTGTCCTGGACGCGGCGGCGTCCCTCCTCGTCGAACCAGAGGCCCGCCGGGAGCATCGCGCGCGCAGCGTCGTAGACGGTACAGAAAAAACGCTCCCGCATGAAGAAGGCGAGCTTGAGCTGCTCTTCGGTCAGGACAGGCTCTTCATCCAGGAGCGTGAGAACCGGCTTGAGCGCCTGTTCGTAGCTGCTGTGCTCCGCCGTTGCAAGGATAATGCCCTCCGTCCTGCGGTTGCCCCTGGAAAAGGGCACGTGTACCCGCATACCGGGGAGGGCTTTTTCCGCCAGCTCCGGGGGGAGCAGATAGTCATAGGGCTTATCGAGCCAGTAGGTTGCGGCGGAGACCGCGACCCGCGCGACCGTCCTGGACGTCTGGGCGCCCCCGTTCACAGCGGCGGCGGTGCTTTCAGCGGTCAATGCTGAGCTTGCCGGTGTACACTTCCTCGATCGCGGTGGAAACGGCCTTGCGCTCGAGGGGGATCTGCTTTTCCTCTGCCTCGGTGGACAGGGTTCTGGCACGGCGCGCGACGAGGTTTACAAGCTGATAACGACTGCCGATTTTGTCAACGAGTTCGGCAACGGGGGGATAAAGCATCATAACAATTCTCCAATCTGCCGCTGAAAGCCGCGGCACGCAATTTTTAAACAGTCTTTCAGGTTGTTTTCAAGTAATCCGCCCAGTCGGCAAAGCGGCAATGCTCCGCCTCAATGATGGCGTTGAGCTGCGCCGCAGCTTTTTCCAGATCGTCGTTCACGATCAGATAGTCGTAGAAGTCGGCCTCCTGGTATTCCTGGCGGGCGCGGATCAGGCGTCCTTCAATGGCGCTCTCCGCGTCGGTGCCGCGCCCTCTGAGGCGGCGCTCCAGCTCCTCCATCGAGGGAGGCGCGATGAAGATCAAAACTGCCTCAGGCATCTTGCGGCGCACCTGCCGCGCGCCCTGCACCTCGATATCCAGGACGACGTTCAAGCCTTCTTCCAGGCGCTTTTCCACATAGGCGCGGGGCGTGCCGTAGCGGTTGGCGACATATTCGGCATGCTCCAGTAGTTCGTCTTTTTCGACCATCTCCAGAAAGCGTTCAAAGCTCACGAAGAAATACTCTCTCCCGTCGACCTCACCGGGTCTGGGGCTTCTGGTCGTGGCGGAGGTGGAGAAGCAGATATCGTCTCTACCCTCGATGGCCTTCGCGACCACCGTACTTTTCCCGGCGCCGGACGGGCCGGAAATCACAAGAAGCTTTCCTTTTTTGTTCATTCTTTTGAACCGCCTTTATCTTCTGTTTCTGCGCACCTGGCCTCGAGGATTTCCGGGGCCAGTGCGGAGAGGACAACGTTTCCGCTGTCCATGGTGATGACCGCTTTCGTGCTTCTGCCGAAGGACGCGTCAATGAGCAGTCCCCTCTCCCGCGCGTCCTGCACCATGCGCTTGATAGGCGCGGACTCCGGGCTCACGATCGCAATGATGCGCTCAGCTGAGACGAGATTGCCGAAGCCGATTCCGATAAGCCTCATGGGGCTTCCCTCATTCGATGTTCTGGATCTGCTCGCGGATCTTTTCGATCTCCGATTTCAGGTCCACTACCGTATGGGCAACGTCGGAGCTCTGGCACTTGGAGCCGATGGTGTTGGCCTCGCGGTTAAACTCCTGGATCAGAAAGTCGATCTTCCTGCCGGTAGGCGAGCTTCCGTCGACCATGGTTTTGAGCTGGCTCATGTGGCTGCGCAGGCGGACGGTCTCCTCGTCCACCGCGATGTGGTCGGCAAAGATGGCGGCCTCCTGGAGGATGCGGTTCTCGTCGATCCCCGCGGTGCCGAGCACCTCGGCCATCTTAGCCTCGAGCCGCGCCCGATATTCCGCGACGGTCCTGGGGCTCTCCCGTTCGACCGTGGAAACCAGCGCGTCGATGGTGGAAAGTCTGCCCAGCACGTCATCCCGGAGCTTTGCCCCTTCTCTCACGCGCATGGCGTCAAAGTCGTCCAGCGCATGCTCCGCGATTTCCAGAATCCCGGCGGAGATGGCTTCCGCGTCCAGATCCTTTTTCTCGACGGTCAGCACGTCCGGGAAGCGGCTCACAGCCAGAGCCGTCGCGTCGTTCGGGAGCTTGTATTCCTCCGCGATGTGCTGCAGCGCGTCCAGATAACCGCGCAGCAATGCTTCGTTAACCTTGACGTTCATTTCGCCGCCGTCGGTCGAATCGACGCTCACGAAAACGTCGACCTTTCCGCGGCTGATATGGCGCTGGACGGCGGATTTCACCGCGTCCTCCGCGAATAGGAAGCTGCGCGGCAGACGCACGGATACGTCCAGATACCGGTTGTTTACACTTTTCAGCTCGACCGTGATCTGAAGGCCCTCAACGGCCCCCTTCGCGCTGCCGTAGCCGGTCATGCTTTTGATCATACTGCCTCCCGATTATGTGAATTTTATAATATCAAAGCGGATATTGCTCTTGTTTTTCTTCATCCGCTGGGTCGCGACGATGATCACCGCGCCGAGGATAAAGCCGAGGAAGGTGCAAAGCACGCATATCCCCTCCGACGCGCCCGCCGCGTAGGCCGCAAAGCAGCCCAGCACGGCAAGCACAATGGGCACGATATACACGAGCAGGATCGCGCCGTAGACCTGGGCGGATTTGCTCTCGATCAGCACTCTCTGTCCGGGTCTGGCCCCGATCAGGTTTCTCGCCACGGTTTTCAGTTCGTTCTGGAAAACGCAGGCCTCGCAGTTTCCGCAGTTGGAGCCGCAGGCAGTCGCGCGGGTGACGACCACCTCGGCGGTATCGTCGCTGAGGCAGCGGGTAACAACGGCGTCCTGTGTCATACTGTCACCCCTCTCAATCCGCGCTCATGTTTTCCGGAAGCATGACCTCCGGCACCTTCTCGGCCTCGCTTGCTTTCACAAGCTGGATATAGACGGAATAGTCGGTGTTGCCCGGGGTAATGGCGCCGACGTCCGTAAAGCCGTCCACATAGATCCTGACCTTCGGCATGTAGGTGCCGACGGACTGGCCAAGATCCGCCAGATCCGCGACCGCGCGGATGTTTTCATCCTTGATGGCGGCGAGGCTTTCAGGCTTGCCGCGCAGCGTCACGTCCAGGCTCTCCGTCAGGACCTTGGCGCTGAAGCCCTCCGTCACACTGGTGCAGGAGATGTTCGTGACCTTGAAGCTCTTGGTCTCAAGCCCCACGATCTCGACCGTCACCTTGGCCTCGGTCGCGCCGGTGATGTTCTGCAGCTCGTTGTCGATCGGGATCATATAGGTGTCGCTGAAGGAGGTCGTAAAGTCGGTCAGGTCGATGGAGGTCAGCGTGATCTTGTTGATGCCCGCGAGGAGCTTGGAGTCGCCCGCGAGGCTCACGCTCTCCGGCTCGATGGTGACCTTGGTGTTCTCCGCAGTCGCGCCGCCGCCCTCAATGAGATTCACGCCGAGGTTGATTTCCTTGAGCGTCAGGATCGGGAGCGTGGCCGTGACGACGTCTGTGGAGAACTTGATGCCGGTCGTGGAGGCCGGAGTATTGTCGGCGGTCATAAGCGTGTAGCCCGTCTCGACCTCATAGGTGCTGTCGACATTCTCCTTGCCGAAGCTCACCCAGGCGTAATCGACGTTTCGCAGGTAAGCCTCCGGGCCGGAGAGGGTGATCACCGACGGCTCAAAGACCACATTCTCGGCGGTGAAGCCCTCGGCGATGGAGCCGTCAAAGCTGCCGCGCACCTGGATGGACTTGGTCGTCTGCGCCGAGACCATGAAGTTGATGGTCTCCGGCGTCTTTCGCGTGACCTGGAGGTTGCCCGTATCCGTGCCGTCCGGGAAGCTCACCGTATATTGCTGGGAGGTGTAGGCCGCGCGCGAGAGCTTGGAAACGTCAATGAGCGCGGTGATATTGTCGGAGTCGAGACCGCCAACGATGCGGCGGGGGCCGACAACCTCCACCGTGACGGTGCTGGTGTCCATGTCGGTAATCACAAGGTTTTTGGAATCCCGGAGCAGATCCTCGCCCACAAGCTGCACGCGCACACCGCGGAAGGTCTGCTTGAACTCCTCCTGCTCCACGCTTGCCACATAAATCCACATGGTCAGCGAGCAGATGAGCGAGATGATGAACCAAAAGGCCTTGCTGTTATAAAGTTTATTCAGCTTCGTCTTCATGCTCATCCTCACTGTTGTCTCCGTTGGGCTTGAAGAAGCCCTTGATTCCTGCCCAGACGCCCTTGGGCTCGACCGTGTTTCTCTCGCGGATCAGGTTCTTGGAAAGCTCGGTCGCAAGCTCGCCGGTACTCAGATGCCGCTTGAGCGCCCCGTCGATGGCGACGGAGATGTCGCCGCGCTCCTCCGAGACGATGACGGCAATGGCGTCGGACTCCTCGCTCACGCCGAGTCCGGCGCGGTGGCGCGTGCCGAGATCCTTGCTGAGATTGTGGTTTCTCGACAGCGGCAGCACGCAGCCCGCCGCCTCGATGCGCCCGTCGCGCAGAATGACCGCGCCGTCATGCAGCGGTGCATTCTTGAAAAACAGGTTCTTAATGAGCTCCGTGTTGGTGTCTGCGTTCACGACGGAGCCGGTGCCGATGATCGGCGAGAGCGAGACGTTGCGCTCAAATACGAGCAGCGCGCCCGTGTTGGAGGCCGCCATGTCTCCGCAGGCCTGCGCCACCTCGCTGATGGCGCGGGTCATATCGCTGCCGGACTCGCCGATGCTCGTCTTGATGGAGCTGCCCATGCGTTCAAGCAAACGCCGCAGCTCCGGCTGGAAGAGGATCACCAGCGCGATCATGCCCAATTCCACCGCCTTGCGCAGGAGGTAGTTGATCATGATGAGGCCGAAGAACTCCGACGCCCACAAGGCCACCAGCACCAGGATCAGGCCCTTGGCAAGATTGATGAAGTTGGATTTGCGAATAAACCAAATGGTCCGATAAATGAGAAAAGCGACGATGATGATGTCGACAAAGTCGGCGATCCCCATCGTTGCCATATAGTTGCCCGCGCGGGCAAGCGCACTGGTTATTCTTTCCATGAAATGTCCCCTTGTCTGTCTGTGAACCTGCTGATCCTATAATATCAATATATTATATCGCAAAGCAGACGAAAACGCAATAACCAGATTTCCGATTCTATCAGCTCTCCGCGGCTGCCCCGTGGAGGTAGCGCAGCGCGTCCGAGAGGGTGCCGACGGCGTCAATGAGTCCCTCGTCCACGGCCTCCCGCCCGGTGAGGATACTGCCCACGTCGTTTGCAAGCTGGCGGGTTTCGTTCATGAGCTCCCGGAAGCGCCCCGCAGGGATGGCGGAGTGCGCCGTCACAAAGTCCGTGATACGCTCCTGCATGCGCGCGAGATAGTCGTAGGTCTGCGCGGCCCCGATCACAACGCCCGTGATGCGCACGGGATGGATCGTCATGGAGGCTGTCGGCGCGATGAAGCTGCGCCTTGCCGAGACCGCGAGCGGCACGCCGATGGAGTGTCCCCCGCCGAGAACGAGAGAGGCAGTGGGCTTTCGCATGCCCGCGATCATCTCCGCGATGGCAAGCCCCGCCTCCACGTCCCCGCCCGCGGTATTGAGCAGAATGAGCAGCGCCGTGATCTCCGGCGCTTCCTCCACGGCGGCGATGGTGGGCAAAAGATGCTCATACTTCGTGGTTTTCACGTCCTCCGGCAGGATCTGGTGCCCCTCGATCTGGCCGATGATGGTCAGGCAGTGGATGCCGCCGGGTCGCGTCTGTCCGAGCTCGTTGATTTCTTCCATGCTTTGTCACCTCCGGGCTATTGTTGCCGGAAGTGCCGGGGAATTATACGCAGGGCGGAAACCGCTGTCCCGCCCTGCATTTTTGTTTGTATTATGCTGTCAGTCGTCGCTGTACACCGCGAGCACGCCCTTGTAGGTCATGTAGCAGTCGAGCTTAGCCACCAGCTCAAAGGGGGCGTGCATGCTCATGACGGGCACGCCCGCGTCGATGGTGTCTATGTTGCGGTTGGCCATGAACTTGGCGATGGTGCCGCCGCCGCCCTGGTCGACCTTGCCCATCTCGGCAAGCTGCCAGATGACGCCCGCCTTGTTGAACGTGCGGCGCAGATACCCCACCACCTCGGCGGAGGCGTCGCTGGTGCCGGACTTGCCGCGCGCGCCGGTGAACTTGCAGATGCCCATGCCATAGTTGAACTTGGCGTCGCTGCGCTTCTCGGAGACCTCGGGATACAGGGGGTCGAAGGCCGCCGTCACGTCGGCGGAGAGGCAGAAGCTCTTTTCGTAGCAGCGCCGCAGCTCCACGCCCTGGGCGGCGCAGAGATCCTCCATAAAGGTGTCGAAGGCGCGGCTCTGCATGCCGCTCACACCGTCGGAGCCGGTCTCCTCCTTGTCCGCGAGGATGCACACACAGGTGCGCGCGGGGTTTTCCACATCCAGGATGGCTTTCAGCTCGGCGTAGGCACAGACCCTGTCGTCGTGGCCGTAGCCGCCGATCATGCTGCGGTCAAGGCCGATTTCGCACACGTCAAAGGCCGGGACGGCGGTAAGCTCAGCGGAGAGGAAATCTTCCTCCGTGACGCCGTAGAGATCGTTCAGCACGCTCATAACGGCGAGCTTGACGCGATCCTTTCCCTCGTCGGCGTAGGGGACGGAGCCGATCATGAGATGCAGCCCCTCGCCGGTGATACCCTCGGCCATGGTCTTTTTCATCTGATCCTGCGCAAGGTGCGGCAGGAGATCGGTGATCACGAAGCGGGGGTCACCCGGCTCGCGCCCGATGCAGATATCCACGGTCTCGCCGCTTTTGAGGGCGACGACGCCGTGCAGCTCCAGCGGGATCGTCACCCACTGGTACTTTTTAATGCCGCCGTAGTAGTGCGTGCGGAAATAGCAGAGCTCGTCCGTCTCATACAGCGGGATCTGCTTGAGGTCGAGGCGCGGGGAATCGACGTGCGCGCCCGCGATGACGGCCCCTTCTGCGAGACTTTTGCGCCCGATGACGGCCAGCATCATGGCCTTGCCGCGGTTTACATAATAAAGCTTCATACCGGGCTCCAGCGCCATGCCGGGGCGGTACTCCACAAAGCCGTTTTCCTTCGCCAGGGCGACGGCGTTGACCACGGCCTCGCGCTCGGTGCGGGAGTCGTTCAGAAAGCTCATGTAGCCCCGGCAGTAGTCCTCCAGGGCGAGGCGGTCGTCGCGGCTGATCATGTCATAGCCGTTTTTCTGCTCATAAAAAAGCTGTTTTCTCATATCATCCATGGTTCAATATCTCCTTAAAAAGTGCCTTGCAGTCCGCGGAAAAGCGGTCTGCGTCGGCATTATTCAACAAAATATGGGTGCAGTGTTCTTTGTAATATTCGTCCGGCTTCTGCGCGTCGACGCGCCTTTCGGCGGCCTCGCGGCTGATGCCGTCGCGCCGCATGATGCGCCCGATGCGCTTTTCGTGCTCCGACAGGACTCCAACCACGGCGTCGCAGCGCTCGGCGATCCCCGCCGAGATAAGCTCTACCGCGTCGATGGCGGCAAGCTCGCCGCCGTCCATGGCGAAGTCCCGCAGGCGCTTATCCACCTCACGCGAGACAAAGCGGTGGGTGATTTTGTTCAGCAGCGCAAGCTTTTCGGGATCGGCGAACACGATTTTCCCCAGCGCCCTGCGGTCGAGCCTGCCGTCCCGCACCGTGCCGGGGTAGGCTTCCTCCAGGGCTGAGAGAAGCTCCGCGTCGTTTTCCAACAGCGTATGATAAAGCGCGTCGCAGTCCAGCACCAGCGCGCCCAAGGACGAAAGAGACGTGAGGGCGGTGGTCTTCCCCACGCCGGAGGGGCCGGTGATGCCGATGATCGTGAGGTTTTGAACCAGCGCGTCCGCGATGGTCTCCGGCGGCAGCGCCCCTTCCCGCAGGATGCGATAGGGTGCGCGGCTCAGGTCGATGAGGGTGGATTCCCGCCCGACCCCGCAGGGGCCGCCGTCGATGACCGCGTCGATCTTCCCGTCAAAGTACGAAAGCACCTGCTCCGCCGTTTTGGGACTCGCCTCCCCCGAGGGGTTGGCCGACGGCGCCGCGAGGGGTAAGCCGCACTGCCGCAGAAGCGAGAGCGTCAGCGGGTGATCCGGGCAGCGCAGGCCGACCGTTTCGCCGCCCGCGAGGACGATGGAGGGGATGGCCTTCTTCGCTTTCAGCACGATGGTGAGCGGCCCCGGCCAGAAGCTCTGCGCCAGGGCGTGCGCCTGCCGGGGGACATCCTCGCAGTATTGCTCCATGGCGCTCTCGTCCGGCACCATGAGGGAGAGGGGCTTTATGGCGGGTCTCCCCTTCACCTCGTAAATCTCCCGCACGGCGCTCTCGTTGAGGCCGTTTCCCGCAAGGCCGTAGACCGTCTCTGTCGGGACGGCGACAAGGCCGCCGCGGCGTATGATCCCGGCAGCCTCTTCTGTGTTTTCCGTGATGCGTTTCGTCTCCATTTACGCCTCCGTCTGCGCCTGTAAAAGCGCCGCCTGGTCGGCGGTGACAAGACTGTCGATCAGCGCGTCCAGCTCTCCGTTCAGGATGGGCTGGAGGTTAAAGTTTTTCTGCTCCCCGCTGAGGCGGTGATCCGTCACGCGGTTCTGGGGGAAATTATAGGTCCGCACGCGCTCGCTGCGGTCGCCCGAGCCGATCTGGCTGCGCCGTTCGCTGGCGATGGCGGCGTGCTGTTTGGCCTGCTCCGCCTCATAAAGCTTGGCGCGCAGGATCTGCATGGCGCGGTCCTTGTTTTTATACTGGCTGCGCTCGTCCTGGCACTCCACCACGACGCCGGTGGGCAGGTGGGTGATGCGGATGGCGCTCTCGGTCTTGTTGACGTGCTGCCCGCCCGCGCCGGAGGAGCGGTAGGTGTCGATTTTGAGGTCGCCGGGGTCAAGGTGAAAGTCGATCTCCTCCACCTCCGGCAGCACGGCGACGGTGGCGGCGGAGGTATGGATGCGCCCGCCGGACTCCGTGACCGGGACGCGCTGGACGCGGTGACCGCCCGCCTCGAACTTGAGCCGGGAATACGCGCCCGCGCCCTCGATGACGAAGCTGATCTCCTTGATGCCGCCGAGCTCCGTTTCGCTGATGTTGGCGACTTCGATTTTCCAGCCCTTGGATTCGGCGTACATGGAATACATGCGGAAGAGGTCGGAGGCGAAGAGCATCCCCTCTTCCCCGCCGACGCCGCCGCGGATCTCCATAATAACGTTTTTGTCGTCGTTCGGGTCCCTGGGGAGAAGCAGGATCTTGATCTGCTGCTCAAGCCGCTCCTTTTCCGTCTTGGAGGCGGCGTATTCCTCCTGCGCAAGCTCCTTCATCTCCGGGTCCGACATGAGAAGCAGGGCCTCCTCCATCCCGGCTTCGGCCCGCTGATACGCGCGCCAGGCCGTGACCAGCGGCTCCAGCTCCCGTGACTCGCGCTCATATTTCGCGTAGACGGCGGGGTCTGCGTAGGTGGACGGCTCCTCCATACGGGCGCAGAGCAGGTCATATTGATCGGCAAGCTTTTTGAGTTTATCGAACATGGCGATCCCCCGGAAATTGATGGATTATTATACCACGCCTGAGCCGGAAAGTAAACCGCGATTTCCGGCAAAAAAATCCCCGGCTGTTGACAAAAAACGCAATCGCGCCGGGATTGACAAAAGCGCCCGTTTGCCCTATAATAACAGTGAAGAGCGAACCACGCACACGGTTAGCTCCTCAAAGTATCAACCAGAAATGTGGCAAAGCCACAAAACCTGCTGTCACTTGTGCAGAGTGGCGGCAGATTTTTTATCGTGCTGTGTCTTTGCCTTCTTGGAAGTTTTCCGGACGATAATCGTCACGGTGTACTTTCCTATGTGGAAGGTGAGACGCATACGCATCACCCCCTTTCGGGAATGATGGAACCAACCGCCTGCGTGTGAATGTTCAACTCTTCACCGTCCCCTGATCGGGGTGTTTATATTTTACATAAGATGTCTGAATTTGTCAACGAGACAAATGTCATCAAAAACCTGCCGCCTCGAAATCGGGACGACAGGTTTTGCGTTCTGTATGCTGTTTCAGCTTCCGAGATAGGCGCGCTTGACGTCCTCGTTCACCAGAAGCTCGCGCCCCGTGCCGGAGAGGCCGATCTTGCCGGTCTCGAGCACATAGGCGTAGTCCGCGATTTTGAGGGCCATGTTGGCGTTCTGCTCGATAAGCAGGACAGTCACGCCCTGGGCGTTGATCTGGCGGATGATATCAAATATGTCCTTGACCACCAGCGGCGCAAGGCCGAGGGAGGGTTCGTCCATCATGATGACCCTGGGCTTGCCCATCAGCGCCCGCGCCACGGCCAGCATCTGCTGCTCGCCGCCGGAGAGGGTGCCGCCGGCCTGCCAGGAACGCTCCTTCAAACGGGGGAAAAGCTCATACACCCAGTCCAGATCCTTCTCGATCTGGGCTTTGTCGTTTCTAAGGTACGCGCCGATTTTGAGGTTTTCCAGCACCGTGAGGTTTGTGAACACGCGCCGCCCCTCCGGCACGAGGGCGATGCCCTTTTGCAGGATCTTGTAAATGGGCTGGCCGAGAAGCTCCTGCCCGTCATAGGTGATGGAGCCGCTGTCCGCCTTCACAAGGCCGGAGATGGTGCGCAGCGTCGTGGACTTGCCCGCGCCGTTTGCCCCGATGAGGGTCACGATCTTGCCGTCGGGCACCTCGAGGCTGATGCCGCGCAGGGCGCGGATGCCGCCGTAGGATACCTGCAGATTGTCAATTTTCAGCATCGTCTACCACCCCCAGATAAGCGTCGATCACCTTCTCGTTGGTCTGGATCTCCTCAGGTACTCCCTGCGCGATCAGACGGCCGAAGTCGAGAACGTAAATGCGGTCGGAGATGTCCATGACGAGATCCATGTGGTGCTCGATCAGGACAATGGACACGTTGAAGTCCTTGCGGATCTGCCCGATAAACTGCGTGAGCTCCAGCGTCTCCTGCGGGTTCATGCCCGCCGCCGGTTCGTCCAGCAGCAGCAGCTTCGGGTGCGTGGCAAGGGCGCGCGCGATTTCCAGGCGGCGCTGCTTGCCGTAGGGCAGGCTGGTCGCGAGATCGTCCTTCACATCGTCAAGGCCGACGATTTTGAGCAGCTCCATGACCTCGCGGCGGTTCTTCTGCTCCTCCGCGCGGTTGAGACGGAAGGCCGCGGAGAAGAGATTGCTGCTGCGTTTGAGGTGCTTGGCAACAAGGATATTGTCAAACACCGTCATGCTCTTCCACAGGCGTATGTTCTGGAAGGTGCGCGCCATGCCGAGCTTGGTGAGCTGATCGGGCGTCGGCTCCTTCACCTGCTTATACAGCTCCGCGTTCTCGCCGAGGTAATTCTTTTTCATCTTGCCGTGGGGGTAGTTCTCCACGACGCAGTCCCCGTCAAAGTAGACGCGCCCGTTGGTCGGGGCGTACACGCCCGTGATGACGTTGAAGGCCGTGGTCTTGCCCGCGCCGTTCGGGCCGATGATGGCGACGATCTCCCCTTCCCGAACCTCCATGCTGAGGTCGTTCACGGCGACCACGCCGCCGAACTGCATGGTCACATGCTCAACGGAGAGTATGGTTTTCGTTTCGCTCATGACTGCGCCTCCTTTGCCGGGGCCTTTTTCTTTTTCCGGAACAGGTCAGGCAGCTCCTTTTCGCCCATGATGCCCTGGCGGAAGAAGAGAACCACGATCATGATAATGACGGAAAAGACGACCAGGCGGAAGCCGTTGCGGAAGATATTAGGCGCTTCGATGCCCAGGAATTTGCCGGAGTCCAGGCCGCGCAGCCACCATTCCGACGCCGCCACGAAAAGGACGGAGCCGATCACGGAGCCGGTTATCGACCCGATGCCGCCGAGCACGACCATGAGCAGGATCTCATAGGTCATGGCGGATTTGAAGTTGTTGGCCTGGGCGATGGAGAGCACCATCGCAAGCGTCGCGCCGGCAACGCCCGCGAAGAAGGAGCTGGTGACGAAGGAGATCATCTTGTGCTTTGCGAGGTTGATGCCCATGGCCTCCGCCGCGATTTCATCGTCCCGGATGGCCTTGAAGGCGCGGCCATAGGTGGAGTTTACGATCAGGACAATGAGCGCGATGGATACCGTGGCGATCAAGACCGGCACAAAGGTTGAAAGACTCAGCTTTGTTGCCCCGATCTCCAATTTGAATTTGCTGGCGCGGGCAAAGTTTTTCAGCAGGTTCGACCCGTTTGTGACGGGGCCGAGCTTGCTCCACTGGAAAACGGCGCGGATGATCTCCGCAAAGCCGAGCGTCGCGATAGCCAGATAGTCGGACTTGAGGCGCAGGACCGGCAGGCCGATCAGCCAGGCCAGCAGCGCCGCCACGCAGCCCGCGAGGATCAGGGCGATCAGAATGCCGAGAGCCGTGCCGAAGCCGCCCATGTGCTTCGACAGCACTTCCGGGATGGAGAAGCGGATCGCCGCGTGATAGTACTGATACACCGCGTCGCGGGATTTGTCGGGGATGGTGAAAATGGCGTAGGTGTACGCGCCGAGCAGCATGAAGCCCGCGTGACCAAGGGAGAACAGGCCCGTGTAGCCGTTCAGCAGGTTCATGGACACGGCGGCCAGGGCGTAGACGGAGCCCTTCTGCAAAACGATCAGCAGCATGCCCAGCCTGTCGGTGGGCTTGATGATCTGGTCAAGGGCAAAGACGAGGCCGAGGAAGGCCAGGACCGCGATAAAGGCGAGCCATGCGCCTTTTTTGTTTCTCTTTTCGATCATATGCGCCCTCCTTTCAGACCTTGTCCGTGCTCTTCTCGCCAAAGAGACCCGTGGGCTTGAAGACCAGAATGATGATCAGCAGCACGAATGTGAACGCGTCCGAGAAGGTGGCAAGGCCGATCTGCTCGCTGATCGCGCCGTTGACGATCAGGATCGTGTCAAGCCCCTTGATGACGCTCTCTGCCACGCCGATGATGAACGCGCCGATCACCGCGCCGGGGATCGAGCCGATGCCGCCGAACACCGCCGCGACGAAGGCTTTCAGGCCGGGCATCGCGCCGGACGTGGGCACCACGCCGGGGTAGTTCGTGAAGAAGAGGATGGAGCCGACCGCGGCGAGGAAGGTGCCGATAATAAAGGTCGCGGAGATGACGCGGTTAATCTGAATGCCCATGAGCTGGGAGGTCTCAAAATCACGGGACACGGCGCGCATCGCCATGCCGATCTTGGTGTGGTTGATAAGCTGCACCAGCGCCACGACCAGGATGATCGTGAGAAACGGGGTAATCACCGTGACGCGCGAGGTCTCCATGCCGAAGATGCTGATGCGGTCGGAGATCCAGGGGATCTGGGGGTAGTTCTTGTTCAGGCCGCCCGTGATGTAGAGGGCGAGGTTCTGGAGCAGATAGCTCACGCCGATAGCCGAGATCATGACGGACATGCGCGGTGCGGTGCGAAGCGGCTTGTACGCCACGCGCTCGATCGTGAAGCCGAGCAGCACCGTCAGAATGATCATCAGCGGGATTGCCAGATACAGCGGCAGAGAGGCCGTGAGATATACCATCATGAGGCCCGCCACCATGAACACATCGCCGTGGGCGAAGTTAATGAGGCGCAATATGCCGTACACCATCGTATAGCCGATGGCGATCAGGGCATACTGTCCGCCGACGGAGATGCCGGAGATGATATAGGGAAGAGTCGTTTTTAATGCATCCATAAACAGGCTTCCTTCCTACAGGAGGATATTTTATGAGGATACTTTTACATAGCATTGCTGGCGGGAGCAGCGGCCCCCGCCAGCAAAAGGTTCTTTTTCAGTCCGGAACTCAGCCGACGGTTGCCACGCTGACGAAGTCCCAAACGCCGGTCTCGGTGTTGCACTGCTTGACGAAGGCGCTGTCGCGCAGAGCGTCGCCGATGTCGTCAAAGGCGATCTTGCCGGTCACGCCTTCATAGCTGACGGAGGGGAGAACCTCCAGCACAGCGGAGGGATCGGTGGAACCGGCGGCCTTGAGAGCCTCAAGAGCCATGTTGTAGGCGTCGTAGCCCATGACGGTGACGGCAGCCAGCTCGTCGTTGCCGCCGTTATTGGCCTTGGCGGTCGCGTCGCCGTTGATCCAGGCCTTGATGCCGGCGTCAAAGTCGGCATTCGCGCCTTCCTGGTAGAAGGTGGTCACGCAGATCTTGACATTGGTGCCCTTGGCGGCCTGCAGGATGACGTTGGAGTCCCAGGTGTCGCCGGCCAGGATGGGCATGCCCAGGGCCTGGGTGTCAGCCTTGGCGATGATCTGAGCCGCAGCCTCGGTGGACACGGGAGAGAAGAACACGTCGCAGCCCTGGTTCTGGGCGTTGGTGATGTAGGTGGAGTAGTCGGAGGTGCCTTCCGGGAACTGCTCATAGACGCAGTTGTCCTTGCCGAAGGCTTCAATGAAGTAGTTGCACAGACCGCCGGAGTAGTCGTCGCCCTGCTTGGCGAGGCAGTAAGCCTTGGTCGCGCCGAGCTCGTTCTTGGCGAAGTTAGCAAGGACGGTGCCCTGGAAGGGGTCGAGGAAGCAGATGCGGAAGTACACATCGCAGCCCGCAGTCACCTGGGGGTTGGTGCAGGTAACGCCGATGGCGGGAACGCCGGCAGCGTCGAAGGTATCGCTCGCCGCGATGGAGACGCCGGAGCCGTAGGAGCCGAGGACCAGAGACACGCCGCTGGAGATCAGGGTCTGGGCTGCGGTGGGAGCCTTGTCGTTGGAGGACGCATTGTCCGCGTAGACAAGCTCAACATCATAGGTGGTGCCGCCGATCTCAACGGTCGGGGCCAGGGAATTGGCGTACTGCATGCCCAGGACTTCCTGCTTGCCGCCCGCGCCGTTGTCGCCGGACTGGGGCTCAAACACGCCGATTTTCACGACGGGATTGTCGGCATAAGCGGAAGCGCCGAAGGCACAGAAGCTGAATACCATAGTCAGGGCCAAAGCCAAAGCCAGATACTTTTTCATTGTGTTTCCTCCTGTTACGTCCGTATTTCAAAGACAACTGTCTTTGATCTGAGATAAGCCTATTATGTACTTTATGGCGCTAAATTGCAATTGTAGGATTTTTCAAAATATTGAACTTCTTTTTCGTTTTCTTTCGGCATTTTAGACAAGGGCGGGCGCTCTTTTCCAATCCTCGTCCGGTCTGAACGCCGACGGCTCCGCACATGCGAGGCGGTAGAGATCGTGGGCGTTCGCGCCGAGCGAAAAAACGCCGGTACAGCGCGCCCCCAGCGCCCGAACTGCGGCGGGCTTGACGACGGTCGGGAGCGCGCGCTCTTCCCTGCCGCCGTGTAAAATCGCCCTGCCCCGTTCGTTTGCCGCGAGAGGGCGCAGATACGGCGGGGTGCCTTCCCCGTCCTCCACGCTGATCCCCAGCGCCGCACACAGGAGCATACGCCGCATGCGTGCCCCGGTATAGCCCTTGGTCGTCGCTCTTGCGGCGATCTCGCGCAGGCCGCCGCCTGCGCGCATGGCCTTATACAGATGCCGCCCGGCCCCGCCGGAAGCGTCGGGCAGGGCTTCAAAGCGCTCCGCCGGAAGCGTGAGCAGGCGGGACAGGAGCGCCGTTTCCAGTCGGTCTGCGTTCAGGCTGACGCTTTTCTCATAAACCCGCCGCGCCTCCTCCGGGATAAAGGCGGACACGTCCTCCCCCCTTCCTATCGAAGCGCGAAGAAGCATGGCGGAGGGGTATTCGTCCGCGTCGAGGCTGTCGTGCCCGCCGCCCCTTCGCCGGATGGCAAGTGCCTGCATGGGATTGTTGTTTCTCTTGATCGCCTTCAGGTATTCCACCGCGAGGATGTCGTTCGCTGCCGCGAGCAGGCGCGCGTCCTCCCCCAGCCGCTCCTCCGCCGCCCGCTGCCGGGCGCGGGCGAAGGAGAGGCTTCTGTCCCCCTCCATGAGGCTTCGGATCGCACCGCCAGCCGCCGGATCGAGCAGAAAGTCCGCGAGTCTCCCGAGCGCGGATAAATCGCCGCTCTCGCTGCCGAAGGCCAGGGTATCACAGCCCGCCGCCGCAAGCAGAGAGACCGCCCCGGCGGCAAAGCCCTCCGCCGAGCGGAGGCACCACGGAAGCGGCAGCTCCAGCACCAGATCCGCCCCGCAGCGGCAGGCGGCCTCGGCGCGGGAGAACTTATCGAAAACCGCAGCCTCGCCCCGCTGCACGAAGTCCCCGGACAGGACGCAGACGATTGTCGTATCGTCTCCGAGCACGCGGCGTACCTCCCGCAGCATGTAAAGATGCCCCTTATGAAAAGGATTATATTCGCAGACAATGCCGACTGTGCGCACGTTGAGCCGCTCCTTAAAAATATTCTTGCTTTTTCCTGCAAATGTATTAGAATAGGGCTGACACTATTTTAGTTTACAAGCGCAACAATTACAATAGAAAGGGAAGAAATCATGAAAATTTTAGTTATCAACGCCGGCAGCTCCTCTCTCAAGTACCAGCTCATCGACATGGAGACCGAGCAGGTCATGGCCAAGGGCCTCTGCGAGAGAATCGGTATCGACGGTCACCTCAAGCACAGCCCCCTGGTCGGCGGCAAGCCCGTCTTCAATGAGGACGTCCCCATGCCCACCCATTCCGAGGCGATTGCAGCGGTCATTGAGAAGCTCACCAGCGCGGAATACGGCGTTGTCGGCTCCATGAAGGAGATCGACGCTGTCGGTCACCGCGTGGTTCATGGCGGTGAGAAGTTTGCAAACTCCGTCCGCATTGACGACGACGTCATGGCCGCCATCGAGGAGTGCATCCCCTTTGCCCCGCTGCACAACCCCGCCAACATCACCGGCATCAAGGCCTGCCGCGACGTGATGGGCGACGTGCCCATGGTCGCCGTGTTCGACACCGCCTTCCATCAGACC
>CADADE010000022.1 GCA_902786615.1 Oscillospiraceae bacterium | reverse complement strand
CGCCGGCGACATCGGCGTGGGCGCGCGCGAGGTCGGCTTCCTCTTCGGCCAGTACAAGCGCATCGTCGACCGCTTTGACGGCGGCGTCATCACCGGCAAAGGCCTGAGCTTCGGCGGCTCCCTGGCCCGCACCCAGGCCACCGGCTACGGCCTGTGCTACTTCTCCGCAGAAGCGCTCAAGTATCTGCGCAACGACAGCTATGAGGGCAAGACCGTCGTGGTCTCCGGCTCCGGCAACGTGGCCCAGTACTGCGCCGAGAAGGCCACCCAGCTCGGCGGCAAGGTCGTCGCCATGTCCGACTCCAAGGGCTATGTCTATGATCCCAACGGCATCGACCTCAAGAAACTCTTCGACATCAAGCAGCGCAGACGCGCCCGCATCTCCGTCTATGCCGATGAGGTTCCCGGCGCACAGTACGTCGAGGGCTGCAAGAACATCTGGAAGGTCAAGTGCGACATCGCCCACCCCTGCGCCAGTCAGAACGAGATGGACGCCGAGGGCGCCAAGGCCCTGATCGACAACGGCTGCATTGCCGTCTTCGAGGGCGCGAACATGCCCCTGACCCCCGAGGCCATTGCCCTCGTCCAGGGCGCGGGTCTGCTGTACAGCCCCGGCAAGGCCTCCAACGCGGGCGGCGTCGCTACCTCCGGCCTCGAGATGAGCCAGAACTCCATGCGTCTGTCCTGGAGCTTTGACGAGGTTGACGAGAGACTGCACGGCATCATGCAGAGCATCTACAAGGCCTGCTACGACGCTTCCGTCGAGTGCGGCAAGCCCGGCGATCTGATGGTCGGCGCGAACGTCGCGGGCTTCCTCAAGGTTGCCGAGGCCATGATGGCCCAGGGCATCGTGTGATTCATACCCCAACAAAAAAAGACACCGAAGGGTGTCTTTTTTTGTTGGGCAAATGTTGATGCTCAATATTCAAAGCTTCCTTCAAACACGACGCTGGCCCCGCCGGTGAGCAGGACGCGCTCGTCCGTGTAGTTCACCGTGAGCTCGCCGCCGAGAAGGCTGACCTTGACGTCGCTGCCCTTGTCGCAGAGCCCGTTTTCACAGGCTGCCACCACCGCCGCGCACGCGCCGGTGCCGCAGGCCAGAGTCTCGCCGCTGCCGCGCTCCCAGACGCGCATGCGCAGGCTGTGGCGGTTCACCACGCGCACAAACTCGGTGTTTACGCGCTCGGGGAAGAGGGGGGCGTGCTCAAACTGCGGGCCGATCCTATCGAGCGCAAGCCCGTCGATACCGTCGCAAAAGACCACACAGTGGGGGTTGCCGACGCTGACACAGGTGACGGCGTAGTCTGCGCCGCCGATGCTGACGGGGCTGCTGATCAGCGCTTCCTGATCGGACACGACCGGGATCTCGCTTGCCTTGAGCGAGGCCTTTCCCATGTCCACCTCCACGGAGCTGACCTTTCCGTCGCGCAGGAACACGCGCAGGGAGCGCACGCCGCTGCCCGTCTCCACGCACATCTCCTCCTTGCGGACGAGGCCGCGGTCATAGACGTATTTGGCGATGCAGCGGATGTTGTTGCCCGCCATTCTGCCCTCGCTCCCGTCGCGGTTGAAGGAGCGCATTTTGACGTCCGCGATCTCGGATTTCTCAATGAGCACAATGCCGTCGCTGCCGACGCCGGTGTGCGCGCGGCAGAGATTGACGCACAGAGACTCCGGGCAGGTGATGGCCCCGTCGAAGTTTTCGATGAAGATATAGTCGTTGCCGCAGTCCTGCATCTTGGTGAAGCGGATGGTCTGGTGCTCGGTGCGCATGGCGTTGATGTCCACAAGCTCGGTGCTGCTCTCGTGGAAGCGGCTGGCGATGATCTCCGCAAGGGCGTTGGCGGTGTCGAGCGAGGTAAGGCAGGGAACGCCGAGCTGCATGGCGCGGCGGTGCAGGGCAATGTAGTCGCCCATGGTGTCGTCCTTGACAGCGCCGGTATAGACAATGTAGCGCAGCGAGCCGCTCTCCATGAGGCGGTAGATTTCATCGTTTTCCGCGGCGTTTGCAACCGACTGTACCGGGATGCCGAGCGAGGCGATGGCCGCCGCCGTGTCGCGCGTGGCGTAGAGCGTGAGCCCCAGCTCATAAAAGCGCCGGGCGAGGGAGAGTATCTCCTGGCTGTCCTCCTTCTCCACGCTGAGCAGCACACCGCGCGGCCCGTCCAGCGCGTCCGGCAGCCGGAAGCCCGCGGCGGTCAGACCCTTGAAGAGCGCCTCCGCCAGCGTGCGGCCGAGACCCAGCACCTCGCCCGTGGACTTCATCTCCGGGCCGAGGATGGAGTTGGCGTCGGAGAGCTTCTCGAAAGAGAAGACGGGGACCTTGACGGCGTAGTAGGGCGGCGTGCGGTACAGGCCCGTGCCGAAGCCGAGATCGCGGAGCTTCGCGCCCAGCATGATCTTGGAGGCGAGATCGACCATCGGCACGTTTGTCACCTTGCTGATATACGGCACCGTGCGAGAGGCGCGGGGGTTCACCTCAATGACATACAGCTCGTCCTGCCAGATGAGATACTGGATATTCACGAGTCCTTTCGTGCCGAGCGCCAGGGCCAGCTTTTCGGAAACCTCGGTGATGCGCTGCAGGAACTTGTCGTTCAGATTGTAGGGCGGGTAAACGGCGATGGAGTCGCCGCTGTGCACACCCGCGCGCTCGATATGTTCCATGATGCCGGGGATCAGCACGTCCTCCCCGTCGGAGATGACGTCCACCTCCAGCTCCGTGCCGGGCATGTACTTGTCCACCAGCACGGGGTTTTCGATTCCCTGGGCGAGGATGCCCTTCATGTACTTTTCGGTGCTCGCCGCGTCGCGGGAGATGCACATGTTCTGCCCGCCGATCACATAGCTCGGGCGCAGCAGCACGGGATAGCCCAGAGATGCGGCGGCGTCCAGCGCCTCGGAGAGCGTCAGCACACCGCGCCCCTTCGGACGGCGAATGCCGAAGTTTTCCAGCAGCGCGTCGAATCTTGCGCGATCCTCCGCCACGTCGATGCTGTCGGCGGAGGTGCCGAGGATCTGCACGCCCTTCTTGTCCAGAAAGTCCGTGAGCTTGATGGCGGTCTGTCCGCCAAAGGCCACGACCACGCCCACCGGCTTTTCAAGCTGGACGATGTTCCAAACATCCTCCCGGCACAGCGGCTCAAAGTACAGCCGGTCGGCGGTATCATAGTCGGTGGAGACGGTTTCGGGGTTGTTGTTCACGATCACAACGTCGTAGCCCATCTCCCGCAGCGTCCAGACACAGTGCACGGAGGAATAGTCAAACTCAATGCCCTGGCCGATGCGGATGGGGCCGGAGCCCAGCACCATGACCACGGGCTTGCCGGAGCGGGGGAAGAGACGGCTTTCACACTCGTCGTCATAGGAAGAGTAGAAGTAGGGCGTCTCGGCGTCGAACTCCGCACCGCAGGTGTCCACCATCTTGTAGTGCATATCCATCCCGGGGACGCTTTTAAGCCCGCAGAGCCTTTTGAGCGCCTCGTCCGGGTAGCCGAAGAGCTTGGCCTTCCGATAGTCCTCGTCGGAGAGACCGTGGGATACGATATGCGCCTCAAAATCGGCGAGCTTCTTGAGCTTCCAAAGGAACCAGCGGTCGATTTTGGTGATGTCAAAGATTTCATCCACCGTGAACCCGGCCTTGATGGCCTCGAACACGGTGAAGATGCGCCGGTCGTCCTGGGCCGCGAGGCGCTCGCGGATCGGCGCGTCGGACAGGGGCACGGCGTTGAGGGTATCAAGTCCCAGCTCCGCCCCGCGCACGGCCTTCATCAGCGCCATTTCAAAGCAGGGGGCGATGGCCATGACCTCGCCCGTCGCCTTCATCTGCGTGCCGAGCCTGCGGCTGGCCCCGGCAAATTTCTCAAAGGGCCACTTGGGGAACTTGACCACCACGTAGTCCACGGTCGGCTCAAAGCAGGCGCAGGTCTTGCCGGTGATGTCGTTTTTGATCTCGTCCAGGGTATAGCCCAGGGCGATGCGGGTGGAAATCTTCGCAATGGGGTAGCCGGTGGCCTTGGAGGCCAGCGCGGACGAGCGGGAGACGCGGGGGTTTACCTCGATGACGGCGTACTCAAAGCTGTCCGGGTTCAGCGCAAACTGCACGTTGCACCCGCCCTGGATGCCGATGGCGCCCACAATGTTCAGCGCTGCCGAGCGCAGCATCTGGTATTCCTTATCCGCCAGCGTCAGGGCCGGGGCGACGACGATGGAGTCGCCGGTGTGGATGCCGACGGGGTCCACGTTCTCCATGGAGCAGACCGCGATCACGTTTCCGACTGCGTCACGCATGGTCTCAAATTCGATCTCCTTCCAGCCGGAGACACATTTTTCGATCAGGACCTGCGTGATGGGGGAGAGATCCAGGCCCTGCCGCGCGATGGCGGCAAGCTCATCCTTATCCTGGGCGATGCCGCCGCCCGTGCCGCCAAGGGTATAGGCCGGGCGGACAATGACGGGATAGCCGATTTCGTCGGCGATTTCCAGCGCCGTCTCCACATCCTCACAGGTGGCGGAGGGGATGACGGGCTGGCCCATCTCGGCCAGGGTCTCGCGGAAGCGCTCGCGGTCCTCGGCGCGCTCAATGGCGTCGATGCCGGAGCCGAGCAGGGTCACGCCGTATTTTTCCAGCGTCCCGTCCCGGGTAAGCTGCATGGCAAGCGTCAGACCCGTCTGCCCGCCGAGACCGGCAAGCAGGCCGTCGGGGCGCTCCAGCGCGATGATACGCCGCAGAGTCTCCGCCGTCAGCGGCTCAAGATAGATGGCGTCCGCCAGGTGCTTGTCCGTCATGATGGTGGCGGGGTTGGAGTTTACCAGCACGGTGCGGATCCCCTCCTGCCGCAGCACGCGGCAGGCCTGGGCGCCGGCGTAGTCAAACTCCGCTGCCTGCCCGATCACGATGGGGCCGGAGCCGATGACCAGCACCTTCTGAATATTCGGATTTTTAGGCATGGCCTTCGCCTCCCATCATGTCGACAAAGCGGTCGAATAAAAAGCCCGTGTCGTGGGGGCCTGCGCTGGCCTCCGGGTGAAACTGCACGGTAAAGCACTTGTGCTCCGGGTAATCCAGCCCCTCGCAGCTGAAGTCGTTCGCGTTCACATAGCGAAGCTCGGCGATCTTCTTCACGCTCTCGCTCACCACCGCGTAGCCGTGGTTCTGGCTCGTGATGAAGCAGTGGCCGAGCTTGACGTCCTTTACCGGCTGGTTTGCGCCGCGGTGGCCGTACTTGAGCTTCACCGTGTCCCCGCCGAGGGCGAGGGCGGCAAGCTGATGCCCCAGGCAGATGCCGAAGACCGGGAGCTTTCCCATCAGCTTTTTGAGCTGCTGAATCTCAAAAACGTTTTCCTTCGGGTCGCCGGGACCATTGGAGAGCATGAGCCCGTCGGGCTCGAGGGTGAGAACGTCCTCGGCGGTGCTGTCGTGCGGCAGAACCATCACGCGGCAGCCGCGCTCCTGCAGGCTCTCGACAATGTGATGCTTCGCGCCGTAGTCCAGCAGCGCCACGCGGTATTTTTCCTTACCTGAGGAGGGAAAGACCTGCGCCCGTTTGCAGCTCGCCATGGCAACGCCGCCTCTCACCGCGTAATCGCGGATGGGCGCAAGATCGGCCGGAACCTCGTCGCAGATGAGCGCGTTCATCACGCCCTCCTCGCGGATCATGCGGGTGAGGGCGCGGGTGTCCACGCCGCAGATACCGGGAATGTTGTGCTCCTTCAGGAAGCGATCCAGCGCGTATTCGCTGCGGAAGTTGGAGGGGGTATCGCAAAGCTCGCGCACCACGTAGCCTTTCGCGAGGCACGCCCCCTCAAAGTCCTCGGGGATGACCCCGTAGTTTCCGATGAGGGGGAAGGTGTGCATGATGATCTGCCCGGCGTAGCTGGGATCGGTCAGAGTCTCAAGGTAGCCGGTCATGCCGGTGGTGAACACCAGCTCGCCGAGACCGTCGCCCTCCGCGCCGATGCGCGTTCCCTCAAAGACCTTGCCGTTATTCAGTACAAGATAAGCTTTCTTCATATGCCTCACAGTGTTGCGGCCATGACCGCTTTGATCGTGTGCATGCGGTTTTCGGCCTCGTCAAATACCAAGGAGCGGGGGCTTTCAAAGACCTCGTCCGTCACTTCCATTTCGGTTCTGCCGAATTTTTCCCCGATCTCTCTGCCGATGCCGGTTTTGAGATCATGAAAAGCGGGCAGACAGTGCAGAAAAACAGCGTCGGGAGCGGCTGCCGCCATCAGCGCGGCGTTTACCTGATAGGGGGCGAGATCGCAAAGACGCTCTGCCCAAACCTCCGCCGGCTCGCCCATGGAGACCCACACGTCGGTGTAAAGCACTTTGGCGTCCTTCACGGCCTTGACGGGATCGGTCTCAAATTCCAGCACGGCGCCGGTATCTTTGGCGATGGCGCGGCATCGCGCAGTCAGCGCGGGATCGGGGAAGTATTTCTTTGGCGCTGCGGCGACAAAGTGCATGCCCATCTTGGCGCAGCCCACCATCAGCGAGTCACCCATATTGTAGCGCGCATCGCCGAGGTAGACGAGCTTCACGCCCCGGAGAGTCCCGAAATGCTCCCGGATGGTGAGAAAGTCCGCCAGGATCTGGGTCGGGTGAAACTCGTTGGTCAGGCCGTTCCAGACCGGGACGGAGGCGTACTGTGCCAGCTCTTCCACGATGGCCTGACCGTAGCCCCGGTACTCGATACCGTCAAACATGCGGGAGAGGACGCGGGCCGTGTCGGCGATGCTCTCCTTCTTCCCGATCTGCGATCCACTGGGGTCCAGATAGGTCACGCCCATGCCGAGGTCGCGCCCCGCGACCTCAAAGGCGCAGCGGGTGCGGGTGCTGGTCTTCTCAAAAATGAGGGCGATGTTTTTGCCCTCGTGCATTTTGTGCGGGACGCCCGCCTTCTTTTTCGCTTTCAGCTCAGCCGCCAGATCCAGCAGCCCCTCGATCTCCTCCGGGCTGTAATCCAGCAGGGTGAGAAAATCGCGTCCATGCAGGTTCATGGTTGTTTCTCCTTCACAGTACCTTCGATAAGAAGCTTTGCAGCCTCTCGCTCTTGGGGTGCTCAAATATTTCGCTCGGGGTGCCCTCTTCGACGATCAGGCCGTTGTCCATGAAGAGGACGCGGTTGCCCACCTCGCGGGCAAAGCCCATCTCGTGCGTGACCACCACCATGGTCATGCCCTGCTCGGCAAGCTTTTTCATCACGTCCAGCACCTCGCCCACCATTTCGGGGTCGAGGGCGGAGGTGGGCTCGTCAAAGAGCATGACCTCCGGCTCCATGCACAGAGCGCGGACGATGGCAATGCGCTGCTTTTGTCCTCCGGAGAGCTGGTTCGGGTAAGAACCCGCGCGGTCAGCGAGACCGACGCGCTGGAGATAGTCCATGGCGGTTTTCTCGGCGTCCTGCTTGCTGATCTTTTTCAGCATCATGGGCGCGCAGGTGAGGTTTTCCAGTACCGTCATGTGCGGGAAGAGGTTAAACTGCTGAAATACCATGCCCATCTTCTGCCGGTGCTGGTTGAGATTGACGTGCTTGTCCATGAGATCGTCGCCGTCAAAAATGACCTGCCCGCCGTCGGGGCGCTCCAGAAGGTTCAGACAGCGCAGGAAAGTGGACTTGCCGGAACCGGAGGGGCCGATGATACACATCACATCCCCCTTGTTGATTTCGACGCTCACGCCCTTGAGGGCCTCGTTGCCGTCGAAAACCTTTTTGAGATTCTTAACGTTTATCACTCTTTGCAAGCCTCCTTTCCAGATTCTTGAGCGCCTTCGTCATCAGCGCCACCAGCAGCAGATAGGTCAGGGCGACTGCCATCAGGGGGTTAAAGGCGTCATAGGTGTTGTTTCGCACGAGGTTGCCCGCGCGGGTCAGATCGACTACCGCCACATAGCCCGCGACGGAGGTTTCCTTCAGCAGGGCGATCATTTCATTTCCGATGGCGGGGAGGATATAGCGCACAGCCTGGGGAAAGACGATTTTGCGCATGGCCTGCACCTTGCTCATGCCAAGGCTGCGCCCGGCCTCCATCTGGCCCTTGTCCACGGCGTTGATGCCGCTGCGGATGATCTCCGCCATATACGCGCCGGAGTTGATGCCGAAGGCGATGATGCCGACGGTGATCCCCTCGGCGGAGGTCATGATGATATAGAAGAAGATCATCAGCAGAACCACCACGGGGATGCCGCGGATGGCGGTCACATACAGGTTGCAGAGAATGTCCAGCGGCTTGAGGCTGGGGACGTCCTCGGCAAAATATTTGATAACGGCGATGAGCGTGCCGATCACCACGCCGATGCAGAGCGCACCGATCGTCATGACGAGGGTGTTTCCAAGACCCTGCAGCAGCAGCCGGTAGTAGCCGGTTTCAATAAATGTTTCGTGTAGTTTGGCAAACCATGCACTCATATGGTTTCTCCTTTATATGCGCCGCAACCCGGGGCTTCGCCCCGGGTGTACGGACGTATTTGCTGTAGGATAGAACTTACTTCTCGAAGACGGGCGCGGTGTAGGGCACGTCGAACTTCTCAAAGAGACCGGCGACGGTACCGTCCTCAACCAGGGCGTGCAGCACGTCGTTGATTTTGGCGACCATGTCCTCGCTGCCGAAGGCAAAGGCGAAGGCGTAGGGCTCGGTGGTCATGGCCTCGCCCAGAATACTGAGGGCGTCGGGGTGATCCTTGTTGTAGGCCTTGACCATCTCGGCGGCGGTCAGATCGTCGATGACCCAGGCGTCAACCTTGCCGGTGACAAGGGCCATCTCCGCGTCGGAGTTTGCCTGGAAGGAGGAGACTTTGTAGCCGTTCTCCATGCAGAAGCTCTCGGCGGTGGTGCCGGTCTGGACGGCGATCTTCTTCTTGTCGAGGTCGGCCTTGCCGGTGATGTCGCTGCCAGTCTTGACCACGATGGCCTGGGCGGCGAGGCAGTAGGGATCGGTGAACAGAACGTTCTTCTGGCGCTTCTCGGTCACGGAAATGCCGGACACGCCGACGTCATACTTGCCGGCCTGGACGCCGGGGAGGACGGAGTCAAAGTCCATCTGCTCGATCTTGAGCTCCATGCCGAGCTTCTCGCAGATCATGTTCAGCAGGTCGACTTCGATGCCGACGACGCTGCCGTCGCTCTGCAGCTCTTCAAAGGGAGGAAAGTCGGGGCTCGTCGCCATGGTGAGGGTGTCGGCGGCGGAGGCCGGTACGCTCAGAGCCAGGGCAAAAATCATGCTCAGCGCAAGAACAAGGGCGAGTGTTTTTTTCATGGTGGTTTCTCCTTTCAAATCATCAGTCATTCTTCCAATGCTTTTCGCACCGCAGCGATCTGCTTTTCCACAGATTCCACGCTGGTGCCGCCTGCGCTCACACGCTTGCTCACGCAGGTGCTGAGGTCGATGTGTGTATATACATCCTCTTCGATTAACGGAGAGGCTTGTTTGTATTCTTCCAGGCTCAGCGTATCGAGCGTCTTGCCCTCCTGGATGCACTGCTTCACCAGCGCGCCGGAGATCTTATAAGCGGAGCGGAAGGGGAGCCCCTTCATCACCAGATAGTCGGCAAGGTCTGTCGCGTTGATAAAGCCCTCGGACGCAGCCCTGAGCATCCTGTCTGTCCGGGCCTTCATGCCGGGGAGCATGCCCGCCATCACCTCCAGGCACATCCTGGCGGTGTCGCAGGCGTCGAACACACCCTCCTTGTCCTCCTGCATATCCTTGTTATATGCAAGCGGCAGGCCCTTGAGTACCGTGAGAAGGCCCATTAGATCGCCGTACACGCGCCCTGTCTTGCCGCGCACCAGCTCCGCCATATCGGGGTTTTTCTTCTGCGGCATGATGGACGAGCCTGTCGTGTAAGCGTCGGGCAGCTCGATAAACTGAAACTCCCAGCTTGACCAGAGGATCAGCTCCTCCGAAAGCCGCGACAGATGCATCATCTCAATGCTCAGCGCTGCACAGAGCTCGGCTGCAAAGTCGCGGTCGGATACGCCGTCGATGGAGTTGAGACAGATCCCGTCAAAGCCGAGGGACCTGGCCTCCATCGCGCGGTCGGTGTCGTAGGTGGTGCCCGCCAGGGCGCAGCAGCCGATGGGGGAGAGATTCAGGCGTCGTCGACAGTCCTTGAGCCGGCCCAGATCCCGCAGCAGCATCATCGCATAGGCCATGAGCTGGTGCCCGAAGGTGATGGGCTGGGCCCGCTGCAGATGCGTATAGCCCGGCATGATGGCGGCCTTGTATTCCTCCGCCTTGTCGCAGATCACAGCGGTGAGCGTTTTCGTCAGCGCCGCGATTTCGTCGATCTCGTCACGCAGATACATGCGGAAATCCAGCGCCACCTGGTCGTTGCGGCTTCGCGCGGTGTGGAGCTTCCTGCCCACGTCTCCGAGGCGCTCGGTCAGCACCTGCTCGACGAACATATGGATGTCCTCGGCCTGCATGTCGATCTGCAAAGCGCCGGAGCCAAGATCGTCCAGAATGCCCTGCAGTCCGTCGATGAGCTGCGCAGCGTCCTGCCCGGTGATGATGCCCCTGGCCCCCAGCATGGCGGCATGGGCCATCGAGCCGGTGATATCTTGCTTTGCCATGCGGCTGTCAAAGGCGATGGAGGAGTTGAAGTCGTCGGCAAGCTGCGCCGTATCAGCCTCCGTCCGCCCTGCCCATAGCTTTGTCATTTCAGATAGTTCCTTTCCTTACAGGCTCCCTCTCTGAGGGAGCTGTCACAATGCGTCTCACGCAAGCATTGTGACTGAGGGAGTTGCGCGTCTTACAGAAGACTCGCTCCGAGGCTGTCTCCGTCAGACTCCTTCCACCGCTGAAGCGGTCCCCCTCCCCCAATCGCTGCAAGCAGCTGGGGGAGGCAAGGGACTCAGAGTTTCCCCTGCTCCATCAGCGCCTGGACGGTGGTGGGCAGACCCCAGAGATTGATGAAGCCCGCGGCCTGCGCCTGGTCGTAGTCGCTCTCGCCGAAGGTGGCGATGTTCTCGGAGTAGAGAGAGTAGGGGCTCTTGAGGCCGGCTTTGATGATGTTGCCCTTGTAGAGCTTGAGCTTCACCGTGCCGGTGACGTTCTTCTGCGTTGCGGTGACAAACGCGGAGAGCGCCTCGCGCAGCGGGGAATACCACTGGCCGTTATAGAGCAGCTCTGCAAAGCAGACGCTCAGCTCCTGCTTTTTGTGCATCGTCATCTTGTCGAGGCACAGGGTCTCGAGCGCCGCGTGGGCCGCGTACAGGATCGTGCCGCCCGGGGTCTCGTACACACCGCGGCACTTCATGCCGACGAGACGGTTCTCCACAATGTCAAGAAGGCCGATCCCGTGCTTGCCGCCGACGTCGTTGAGCTTCCAGATGATGTCCGTGGCGCTCAGCTTCTCACCGTTGAGGGCGACCGGCCAGCCCTTTTCAAAGTCCAGCGTGATGTATTCGGGGGCGTCGGGCGCGTCGATGGGGCTCACGCCCATTTCCAGGAAGCCGGGCTTTTCATACTGCGGCTCGTTCCAGGGGTCCTCCAGATCCAGCCCCTCGTGGCTCAGGTGCCACATGTTCTTATCCTTGGAATAGTTGGTCTCGCGGCTGATCTTGAGAGGCACGTTGTGGGCCTCGGCGTAGTCGATCTCCTCCTCACGGGATTTGATGTTCCACTCACGCCAGGGGGCGATGACCTTCATGCCGGGGGCGAAGTGCTTGATGGCCAGTTCGAAGCGGACCTGATCGTTGCCCTTGCCGGTGCAGCCGTGGGCGATGGCGTCGGCCCCTTCCTTCAGGGCAATTTCCACAAGACCCTTGGCGATGATGGGACGGGCGAAAGCCGTTCCCAGCAGGTACTCCTCATATTTCGCGCCGGCCTGTACGCAGGGGATGATGATGTCGTTGACCATCTCCTCGGACAGATCCAGGGCATAGAACTTGCTTGCGCCGGTTTTGTAGGCTTTCTCCTCCAGACCGTCCAGCTCGCCGACCTGACCGACGTTGCCGGCCACGGCGATGATCTCGGGATTGTTGTAGTTTTCCTTCAGCCAGGGGATGATGACCGAGGTGTCCAGACCGCCGGAGTATGCAAGAACGATTTTCTTAATTTCGTTTTTATTCATTTTAGAGTCCTCCGAAGTGAGTTATATTCGTTTGATGTGTATATTTATACTCTTTGATTCGCGGAAAGTCAAGCCTGGATGCGCCCTCGGCTGTATTTTCATTCAAACTGCCCATACCTGGAAGAAACCCTCACGCCCTTTTTGTGCGTTTTCAGGGGAAATACAGCGCCGCATGCTTGCGAAGAGAAGTATTCTATATTAGAATACAGATGAATTTTTCGCTTGAAGGCGGGAACATTTCGGCCCTTGCCCCGTCCTATCAAACGAAGAGCATGATATTTGTATGCATAGATGAATAGAACGGAGGACGAAATCATGAAAACGAGAAGAACCTGCGCACTTCTGCTTGCCCTGGTCCTGAGCCTGTCGCTGTGCGGCTGCGGCGCGTCAAGCAGCAGCCCTTCCATGCGTGAACAGAGCAGCGCTGCGTCCGGCTATATGCCGGAGCCCGCCCCCATGATGATGAACGCCGCCTATGACATGGCCTTTGAAGACGGCGGCTTCGGCATGATGGCCTCCGCCAAGACCGAGAGCACGGTGGGCGGCGAAGAGAAAGCGCCTGAGGAAAACCCGGAAAAGATCATCTATTCCGGCGACGCCACCATCGAGACTACCGAGTTTGAAAAGAGCATCGCGGCTCTGGAGGCGATGATCGAAAAAGAGGGCGGCTTTATCGAGTCCAGCTCTGTCAACGGCAGCAACTATTATGACAGCGCCCGCGGCTATACCTCCCGCCGCAGCGCCACCTATACCCTGCGCATCCCCAGTGAGAAATTTGCCGGCATTATGTCGAATCTCTCCACCTTCGGCAACGTCCCCTATACCTATACTTATACCGAGAACGTCACGGCCCAGTATTATGACGTGCAGGCCCGCCTGAAGGCCCTGCAGGCGCAGGAGAAGCGGCTTCTGGAGATGATGGAGATCGCCGAGACCGTGGAGGATATCATCACCATCGAGGACAAGCTTACCGATGTGCGCTACCGCATCGACGCCCAGCAGACGAGTCTCAACAACTGGGACCGCCGCGTCTCCTACAGCACGCTGAACCTCACGGTGAAAGAGGTGCAGGTCTACACGCCCGAGAAGGTCACAAAAATCACCTATGGTGAGGAGCTCTGGCGCGCCTTTACCGACGCTATGAGAAACGCGGGACAGTTCTTCAAGGATCTGCTGGTCTTCCTGGTCTCCTCGATCCCGACGCTTGTGATCCTGGCGGCGCTGTTCTTCGTGTTCCGGCCGCTGCTGAAGAAGCTCTTCGGCGGTATCAAGGCCCGCCGCGAAGCCCGAAGCGCGAAAAAGAGTGCAAAGAAGGGCGAAGCCATTCAGGACGCCAAAATCGAAGAAGAGAAGAAGTAACGCAAAAAGCCGCCTCCGGGCGGCTTTTTCTTGCATATGCTCCGTTTTGTGTTATACTGTCAAAAACAGAACGGAGAGCGACTATGAAATACAAATGCCTGGTCTTTGACCATGACGATACGGTGGTCAATTCCACCGCCACGATTCACCATCCCTGCTTTGCGGAGTACCTCCGGGAGTTTTATCCCGGCGAGACCATAAGCCTGGAGGACTATTTTCTCCTGAACTTTGACCCCGGATTCGTCCCCATGTGCCGCGAGCGCTACGGTATGACGGACGAGGATCTCAATCACGAGGCCCGCTATTGGCAGCGCTATGTGAAAGACCACATCCCGACAGCCTATCCCGGCATCCGGGAGATCATGGAGCGGCAGAAGCGCGAGGGCGGGCTTGTGTGCGTCGTGTCCCACTCCTTCGACTACAACATCCGCCGGGACTATCGGGCAAACGGTCTTCCGGAGCCGGACGCGGTTTACGGCTGGGAGCGCCCGGAGGCGCAGCGCAAGCCGCACCCCTTCCCGCTGGAGGACATCATGGCGCGCTTTGCGCTGGAGCCGAAGGAGCTTCTCATGATCGACGATCTGAAGCCCGGCTATGACATGGCCGCCGCCGTCGGCGTGGACTTTGCCGCTGTCGGCTGGGCTTACGAAATCCCGGAGATCGAAAGCTTCATGCGCCGCAACTGCCCCCTGTACTTTAAGAAGGTGGGCGAGCTGGCCGCATGGCTGGGATAAAACAGAAGCAATCAGGCAAATCCGCATGCGGATTTGCCTGATTGCTTTTGCGTATCAGTCCGGGCCGTCCACCAGGACCCAGCTTGTGTTCTCGGGGATGTAGTTTACAACCACGGGCACCAGCCGGTCGTAGACATTGCCGACGCGCACGCTGCTCTGAATGTCCCCGACGTTGTATTCGTAGGTAAACTTGTCGGTCTCGAGATACACCCGATCATAGAGCTGCATGAACAGCACCGCGTTCTGCCCGGTGGTGAAGTCATCGCGCACCAGGGCCTCACGGGTGTTGCAGTAGATGGAAAGCACCTTTTCCCGATCCCGCAGCTTGTCGGCCACGCCGGCAGCCAGACCGCATACCGCGGCGACGGTGCTGCGGTTTGTGGAGATCTCGCGCGTATAGCTCAGGGGGATCGGCTCCGCCAACGAGGGATGGGCCACATCCGCCAGCACGACCTCGTCAAAGCCGAGGTCGTAGAGCTCCTGCACCATCTCCGCAATCCAGGTCCTCAGATCGAGGTTATAGGCGTCAAGCCAGGTGCCCAGTCCGTCCGTGTAGTTCTGGCCGGTCTCCGTGTGGATGCAGTAGGCGGTGGTGCGTGTGGGCAGCAGCTCGTCGATACAGCAGCTGATCTGCGCGACGAGATAAATATTCTGGGACTTGAGCTTTTCGATGATTTCCGGCATGGCGGCGGTCAGCTCGTTTTCCTGTGTGAGCGAGTAGGCCAGCGCCATCCGGGACTGGGACTGCCACAGGCACTCGCCGCTGCGCGGCTTCATCTCCAGCACCAGCGCGTTGCCCGCCACGAGACGGGCGGCGTATTCGATGATCTTGCTGGGGTTCACGTTGACCGCCGGAATGAAGATCCCGCGCACCGGGGGCGAGTTCTTCCCGGCGTTGGACTTCACGTAGCTGAAATCGTATTCGTCAAAGATCAGCGGCACGCTGACCGGCTCAAAGCGGCGGATCGCATGACCCTCGCTGTCCATGGCGACGGTATTCCCTTCGTTCAGGATGGGCAGCTCGATCTTGACCCCGTCCTTGGAGATGACGGCGTATTTCTGCATCCCATAGAAGAGCACCAGCATCACCGAAAACAGCGCCAGCAGCACGAGGAAAGGCACAAAGGCATAGTTTCGCCGTTTGCGCTTTCCCTTATAGAATTCCTGTATGCGCGCCAAGGAATCAGCCCTCTATCTGGGAGATGCGGCGGATATGCCGCGGGTCGTTGGAGAAGGGGGTATCGAGAAAGGCGTCGGCGATTTTGAGGGCAAGCCCCGCGCCCACCACGCGCGCGCCCATGCAGAGGATGTTGGCGTCATTATGCTGACGGGTCGCCTCGGCGCTGAAGCAGTCGCCGCAGAGAGCGGCACGGATGCCGGGAACCTTGTTGGCCGTGATGGAAACACCGATGCCGGTGCCGCAGATGAGGATGCCGCGCTCACACTCGCCGGAGGCCACCGCGTTGGCGACCGCCTTGGCATAGGCGGGATAGTCGCAGGACGCCTCGGAATAGGTGCCGAAGTCTTTATACGCAAATCCGCGCTGCTCCAGATGCTTCATAAGCGTGTTTTTCAGTTCAAATCCGCCGTGGTCACTGCCGATAGCAATCATAGCTTTTCTCCTTGTGTCGAGTATTTCTGTATTCAATCGTATATTTTACCACACAGGCCGGGAACATTCAAGCATTACGCGCTCCTGTCACGGCACTTCGAGCGAAAGCGTGCTGCCCTTTTCGCCGCTGCGGACGCGGATCTTCTGGGGAATGCTCTCGCTGAGCTTGTCCACATGAGAGATGATGCCGACAAGACGATTGCCCTCGGTGAGCTGACCCAAAACGTCCAGCGCCCTGTCCAGCACGTCGTCCGAGAGGGTGCCGAAACCTTCGTCGATGAACAGGGCCTCCATCTGCCGCCCGCCCGCGTGGCTGCGCACCACGTCGGAAAGGCCCAGCGCCAGGGCAAGCGAGGTGAAGAAGGCCTCGCCCCCGGAGAGAGAGCCGGAGGGGCGCTGCTGGCCGGTGCTGTTGTCCAGCACTTCGATTTCCAGCCCCGCCTTTGCGTTTTTCCGGTCCGCGCCGGTCTTGTGCACCAGCTCATAGCGCCCGCCGCTCATGAGCTCCATGCGGCGGTTGGACATGTCCAAAATCTCCCGGAACACTGCGCCCATCACATAGCGGTCAAAGCTCAGCTTGCCGCCCTCGCCGCTCGCGCCCACGGCAAGCGAGGCAAGCCTGTCCAGCCTTGCCCACGCGCTCTCGCTTACGGCGAGGGCACTTTTCAGCTTCACCGCCCGCGTGAGGACGTCGGCGTGGTTTTGCAGAAGATTTTCCTGCCCGGCGCAGGCGTCGTTTGCCGCGCGGTACCGGTTTCCCAGCTCCGTCAGGGCTTCTTCCAGCGCGCTGAGGTCGGTGGGCTGCTTTCCGGCGGTCTGCGCTTCCAGCTTTTCGCGCTGATCGCGCGTGTGTCGAAGCGCTTCGTCATAGCTGGTGAAAGCCTTCTGCTCGGCCAGGAGCCATTCTTCCGCGTCTTCCCCGCCGATGGGCGAGAGGGCGCGGGAAAGCACGTCAAGGTTCTCGAAGCCGGTTATAGAGAGCGTATCGGCAAGCAAGGTCTCCGCCGCATCCGACTCGGCGCGCTGCTTTTCGGCGGCAGCTTCCTTTTCTGCCAGGCTGCCGCGGGCGGTGTCCAGCTTTTTGCTCGCTTCCTCAAGCGCCGCGCGGTGCGCCTGCGCCTGTGCTTCCAGCGCCCGCCGCTTTCCTTCCAGCGCCTGTTTCTCGGCCTTCGCGCTTTTGCTGTCGGAAAAGCGAAGCTGCTTTTTCAGTTCCGCGATCGCAGCCTCGGCAGTCCTGACGGCGGTGTGCTGCTCCTGCGCTTTTTTGTCCAGCGCTTCCAGCCGCGCCAGCGCCGCCTTTTGCAGCGCCTCCTTTTCCGGCTGCTGCGTCTTGCAGTGCTGCCGCCGCTTCTGCCGGGCAAGGGCTTTGGCGAGGGCGGCTTCCGTCTCGCGTTTTTGCTCTTCCGCCTTTGCAACGGCGGCGGGCAGGTAGCCCGCGGCGCAGAGCGTCTCCCAGCCGGCGCAGTCCGGGAGAAGGGGAAACGCCTTCTCCAGCAGCGCCGTCTTTCGCGCGTCGATGTGCGTGACAAGCGCGGCAAGCTGTGTCTGCTCTTCGCTGCGCTGTTTTTCCGCGCGGTCGCGGGCCGCCTTGGCGTTGTCCACTTCTGCCTGATCCGGGGTCTCGCCGCCCGTCACGGCGAGCTGCGGAATATGCGCCCGGTTCAGGCTACTGCGGCAGACGGGACAGCGCGCCTTGCCGTCCTCAATCAGCCGCTGCCGGAGATCCCCGGCGAGAAGTCCGGCCTGTCCGGCAATAAAGCGGCGGTAGAGGTCGGAATACGCCGCCTCGGCGTCCAGGGCTTCGCGGGTCAACGCTTCCAGGCGCGTCTGGCGTTTGAGCAGCATCTGCTGCTGCTGAAGGATCGAAGCCGTTTCCTCCCGGACACCGTTTTCCCCGTCCAGCGCCGCAAGGCGCTCCTGCGCGCGCTCGTCCCGGTGTTCGGCCTCCTTGACCTCCGCGTCGGCGCCCTCAAGATTGATGAGCTCTTCCCGCAGGGCTTCCAGCGCCGCGCCGAGCGCGTCGAGCGTTTTCTGCTCCGAGATCTGCCTGGCCGCGGTCTCTTTTTCAGATGCCTCCGCGGCGCGCTTTTCCGCATCGCGCAGCGTTAAATCGTTATAGCGCGGAAGCTGTTCCTCAATACTGTGAATAGCGGCGGCGAGGGCGGCGATTTCTTCCACGAGCCGCGTATCGTCCCGGACGGCGGCGTCCGCCGTCTGCGCCGCGGCTTCCAATACGGCAAGCTCTTTTTTCAGCGCTTCGATTTCCGAGCAGGCGGATGCGTGCGCTGCCCGCGCTTTTTCTGCCTGTTCCAGAACGGGTCTTACCTTGTGGACGGCTTTCTCCGCAAGCGCATACGCCTGCCGCCGCCGCGCCATGTCCGGCCCCTGCGCTTCCAGCGCCTCCAATGTCCGACACAGCGCGGCAAGTTCGTCAAGCTGCCGGTTGTCGGCTGCTGCGGCGCCCTTTTTTGCGTTCAGATCCGCAATCTGCCGACTCAGTCCGTCGCGCGCGCACCGGAGCCGCTCCAGCGCCGCACGGTCTGACTCCGTAAGGCGGCGCAGGTTTTCAAGAAGCTCGGGATGCTCGGGCAGAAACTGCGCGGCATCCTCCCGGGTCTGGTCATCGGGCAGACGAAGCGTGTTCTGCAAGAGCGTGCGAAGATTCTCCCGCTGCTCCCCGCGCTGCGCCCTCAGCTGATCGCGCGCGCCCGCCAGGAGCGTCTGATACCAGACATAGGGCGCGCTGTCAAAAAGCTTGCCTAGGATCTCGTTTTTCTTGTCGCTGTCGGCTTTGAGAAATTCCCGGAACTCTCCCTGGGCCAGCATGATGATTTTCCGAAACTGCTCGGCATTGAGGCCCAAAAGCTCCTCACACCGGGCGCTGACCCTGGACGCGCCCTCGATCACGGTCTCGGGCTCTGTGAGCACGGCGCTGATTTTCGCGTCGCCGTACACATTGTCCGCACCGCGCTTTTTCGTGAAGTGAATGCTGCGCTCGACGGTGTATTCCTTCCCGCCCTGGCTGAAGCGCAGACGCACCACCGTGTCGCGGGACCTGGGGACATGGTCGCAGTGGAGCATGTCGGGGCTGCGGTCATTGCCGCTGGCGACGCCGTACAGAGCGAAAATGATGGCGTCGAAAATCGTGGTCTTCCCGGCGCCGGTGTCCCCGGTCACAAGATACAGCCCCTGCCGCAGATCGGCAAAGGGCAGCACGGTCGTCCCGGCGTAGGAGCCGAAGGCGGTCATTTCCAGCATCAGGGGTCTCATACGCTCGCCTCCTGTTCGGTAAGAAAGTCCAACAGCTTTCGAATGTCCTGCTCCATAGGCGCGTTGTGGGGATCGGCGTGGGCGAGCAGCTCTCCGGCATAGTCGAGAAGCGCGGCGTCCGCGTCCGTCGGCGGGACGCCGAGCGCGCGCTCGGTATAGAAGTCGGTGAACAGGGCCTGCACGCTCTTCTGCTCCACATCCCCCCGGGAGAGGGCGGCGGTCTCCCCGGCAAACTGCTCATAATCCGCGCAGAGCTCCATCACAATGCCGCCCCGGCTCTCATAGAGCTCATGGAAAAAGGCGGCAATCTCCGGGCTAACCCGGCGGTCCGTCAGCACGATGCGGAGGTATTGGCCCTGCGCGGTATCGCCGAGCGCCGCCTCGCGCAGCGCGTCATAGCTTCCGCACAGCTCCCGCATGGGGTGCAGCGGCGGCAGGACAAGGGTCTCGGTTTTAACAGGCTCGCCCTTCTCGCCCAGCTCCACAAGCACCGGCCCTTTCGCGGGCTGCTTCGTCTCGTTGAAGTGGTAGCAGAGCGGGGAGCCCGCGTAGCGTACGCTCTCCCGCCCGACGTAGTACGCCGCGTGGATGTGGCCCAGGGCCACATAATCAAAGCCGTCAAAGGCGGTATAGTCGATCTGCCCGACGCCGCCCACCATGGACTCGGAGCCTCCGCGCTCCGCCTCCGCGCCGCCCGCCGTCACATTCTGGTGGGCGATGAGCACATTGCGCTGCGTAAAATCCACGCCCTGGCGCTTGAGAAGCGCACGCACGGCGGCGTCGCTGTCGGGAAAGCGCTCCTCCCCCAGGGCCTGGGCGATCAGCGCGGGGAATACATAGGGCATGAGCCAGAAGGTGACGGGGCCGTGCTGATCCTCCAGCGTCACATGGGACAGCAGGGGAGAGTCGGACAGAGAAGCGGAGATATAAAGCCCTTCCCGGGCAAGCAGCGGGCTTAAAAAGGAAAGGCGCTGTACGGAATCGTGATTGCCCGCGCAGAGCAAAACCGGAATGTCCAGATCATGCAGGGCTGTGAGCATGCGGCTGAGCAGCTGCACCGCTTCACCGGAGGGGGCGCTGCGGTCATACACGTCGCCCGCGATGACCACCGCGTCGGGCTTCACATCCTTTGCAAGGGTGAGAAAGCGCTCGACCCATGCGGGCTGGTCGCCGTTTTCCAGCAGAGAAACGCCGTAAATGGATTTGCCGAAATGCAGATCCGCAAGATGCAAAAAGCGCATGGCGGTACTCCTTTATCAGTTTTTCAACATTATAACAAAACACGGCGGAATTGAAAAGAGCGGACGCCGCGGCGTCCGCTCCTGACTTTTATATAATTTCGCTCAAAGGCGCGGCGTTGAAGAGCTTACCCGTGACAGCGCGGATCGCCATATTCGCCGCGACGAGGTTCTGCCGGTCCCGCTCCTTGACCTCAATGTGGTAGACCTTGCGCAGCCGCTTTTCCCGCCGCCCCATCAGCCTGGGGTCCCAGGGCGACCAGCCGAAAACCGGATACTCCGCCGTGGTCCACACGCGGTAGCGCAGACCCTGCGCCTTGAGCGCTGCCTCGACCCGCTGAAACTCCTCCGCGTCCTTGGAAATGTAGACGGTGAGCTCCGGCTCCGATGCCTTGAACAGCATGGCGCCCGCCTCACTTGCGGTGGTAAACCACAGCTTCCCAGGGGCGCAGCTTCCCGGCAGGGGCGGCATCGGGGTAGTTTGCGATCAGAATGTCCGCGCCCCGGTATTCCGCCGGAATGTCGTAAGCCTGCTCGTCCTCGGAGAAGTTGCAGACCACCAGCAGACTCTCGTCCCCCAGCGTGCGGGTGTAGACATAGAGCGCGGGGTGTTCCGGCTCCAGAAGCTCGTAGTGGCCGTAGACGATCACGTCCAGCTCTTTCCGGAGGGCGATGAGCTTCTGATAATAATGGAACACGGAGTCGGGGCGCCTGAGCTGCTCGGCGGCGTTGATGAGCGTGTGATTCGGATTCACCGGCAGCCAGGGCTTTCCGGTGGTGAAGCCCGCCTGCGGGCCGTCGTCCCACTGCATGGGGGTGCGGGCGTTGTCGCGGCTGCGCTGGCGCATCATCTCAATGCCCTCCGCCTCCGTCATGAGGCCCTTTTCGTGGAAGTCGCGGTAATTGCCGAGCGATTCAATGTCGTTGATCTCGTCGATGCTCGTCCAGGGGTAGTTTGTCATACCCAGCTCCTCGCCCTGGAAGACGTAGGGGGTGCCCTGCATCATGTGCAGGCAGGTGGCCAGCATCTTCGCTGAGAGCTCGCGGTATTCCGGCTTCTCGCTGCCGTAGCGGGAGACGACGCGGGGCTGGTCGTGGTTATCCCAGTAGAGGCTGTTCCAGGCGATGCCCTCCAGACCGTTCTGCCAGCGGCTCAGGATCTCCTTGAGCAGCGGCAGGTTCTTGTGCTGCTTGGCATAGCGGCCGAGGACGGGATCGCAGTCCGCGCTCGCATGCTCAAACTGGAACACCATGGAAAGCTCGCTCCCGTCCAGATTGGCGTAGGATTTGGCCTCCTCCAGCGTCACAGCCGCAGCCTCGCCCACAGTCAGCAGGTCGTACTTCGACAGGACGCGGCGGTTCATCTCCCGGAGGTACTCATGCTCGTGCGGGCCGTTTGCGCAGAGCTCATAGGAGCCGTAGCCGTTCGGGCCCGGTTCGCCGTCGGGAAGCCCCTCCGGCTTGGAGATGAGGCTGATGACGTCCATGCGGAAGCCGTCGATGCCCTTTTTCAGCCACCAGTCCATCATATTGAAAACCTCGTCGCGCACGACGGGATTGTCCCAGTTGAGATCCGGCTGCTTTTTGGAGAAGAGGTGCAGATAGTACATATCCGTCTTCTCGTCGTACTGCCAGGCGCTGCCGCCGAAGCAGGAGCCCCAGTTGTTCGGCGCGCCGCCGTTTTTCCCCTCACGCCAGATGTAGTAGTCGCGATAGGGATTATCCTTCGAGGAGCGGGATTCGACGAACCACTTGTGCTCATCCGAGCTGTGATTGACCACCAGGTCCATCACGATTTTAAGCCCCAGGGAGTGGGCCTTCTCAAGCATCTCGTCGAAGTCCGCCATGGTGCCGAACTCGGTCATGATGTCCTGATAATCGCTGATGTCGTAGCCGTTGTCGTCGTTGGGGGACTTGTAGACCGGAGAGAGCCAGATCGCGTCCACGCCCAGCTCACGGACATACTCGAGACGGCTCGTGATGCCCTTGAGATCGCCGATGCCATCACCGTTGGAGTCCTGAAAGCTGCGAGGATAGATCTGGTACACCACGCTGCGCTGCCACCATTTTTCTTTCATGCTGTAACCTCCAATATGATAGTTTCAGGTTCTGATTCGCAGTTGCTCCTGGGTGGAGCCGTCGTCCGGGAAAACCATAAATTCCCGGATCTCGAGGGAGACGTCGTCCCCCTCGCTGAAGCCGCGGCGAAAGCTCCCGTCCGCCACGACGCGCACGACAGAGCTGCCCACCTTCACGCGGCAGTCGGTCGTGTCGCCGAGGTATACCATCCGCTCAAGCTTTCCGCCGACGCCGCTGCCGGGCTTGTGGATGCGGATGTTTTCCGGGCGCACGGCAAGGATGATTTTGCCGCTCTGCGCACCGGAGCAGGGGAGCGCGGCGTCCCAGTCGGGGATGCGGATCTCGCCGTCCGCCGCCGTGCCGGGGAAGAAATCCACCTTGCCGAGAAAGTCTGCCACGAAGGGATTGACCGGGCGGTTGTAGATATCGTCCGGGCTGCCGGACTGCTGGATGACGCCGTTATTGAGCAGAAAGATGCGGTCGCTCATGGCCATGGCCTCGGTCTGGTCATGGGTCACATAGACCACGCTGATGCCGAGGGCGCGGGTGAGGTCGCGGATCTCAAAGCGCATCGTTTCGCGCAGCTTCGCGTCGAGGTTCGACAGCGGCTCGTCCAGCAGCAGGATCTTCGGCTCCGCCACCAGGGCGCGGGCCAGGGCGATGCGCTGCTGCTGCCCGCCGGAGAGCTGGCTCGGCAGGCGCTCTTTATACTGCGAGAGGTGGACGGTCTCAAGAATTTTATCCACCTTTGCGCGGATCTCGTCCTTCGGCACATGGTGGATCTGCAGGGGATAGGCCACATTGTCGAATACGTTCATATGCGGCCAGACCGCGTAGGACTGAAACACCATGCCGATGTTGCGTCTCTCCGGCGGGAGGAAGGTTTTGCCGCCCGCCACAAGCTGATCGTCAAACCAGATCTCACCGGAGCTCGGGATCTCAAAGCCCGCGATCATACGCAGGATGGTGGTTTTCCCGCAACCGGAGGGGCCGAGCAGCGTGATAAACTCCCCGTCCTGAAACTCAGCGTCGAAGGTTTTGATTACCTGCGTGCTGTCAAAGCTCTTTTTGAGGTTTTTAATGCGTATCATAGACCGGCCCCTCCCTTAAATCGAGAATTGTCCCCGGGTCAGGCGGCCCAGGAGGAAGTTCAGCAGCACCACGAACATCAAAATGCCGAAGGCCATGGCGCAGGCCATGGGCTGGCTGGTGAAGGTCCAGTACTCATAGAGCTGGAAGCCGATGGTCTTGGTGGTGCTGGAATACAAAAGCGTGGTCATGGAAAGCTCATAGAAGCTGGGAATGAAGATCAGAAACCAGCCCGCCGCGATGGAGGGGAAGATGAGCCGCCCTGTAATGCGGAACATGGTCCTGAGCCAGGAGGCCCCGGAAATCTGGGAACTCTCCTCCAGCGAGACATGCACCTGCGACATGGCGGACACCACCGTGCGCATGCCCATCATCAGATACTTGATGAGATAGGCGATGATCATGATATAGGCGGTGTTGTAGATGTTCACGCCGAAGTTGCCCTTCATCGTCATGATGAGGCTCAGAGCGATGACGACGGAGGGGGTGCCGCTGCCGAGGGTGATGAGAAAGTCCGGCAGCTTGCGGCCCCGGATGCGGGTGCGCTGCAGAAGATAGCTCATGGTGCAGGCCACGATGATGCCGACGGTTGCGGTGACGGTGGCGTAGAGCAGGGAGTTTTTGAGGCAGGAGATCGTCTCGTTGCGCCCGAAAACCGTCTTCCAGTTCGTGAGGGTGAAGTTTTCCTTCATGAGCATGCTCTTGCCCACGTCCACCTTGAAGGAGGTGGCAAAGATCGTGGCAAAGGGGATGAGGATCACCACCACGGCGAAGAGACTCACCAGCACGGTCAGCGGCACACGCCAGGCGCGTAGATCCACTGTCGCGGGCTGTACGGACTTGCCGGAGACGGTGATATACTGCCGCCTGGCAAGCACGATGTCCGAGAGAAAGAGGATCAGCAGCGCGAGAACGAGCAGAAAGACCGACAGACCCGTCGCGTCGTTCAGACCCTGCTGGCCGAGGGAGACATACTCCACGATGCGCGTCGTCACGGTATGTACCCGCCCGGGTACACCAATGATGGAGGGGATACCGTAGCAGCTTGCGGCGCTGACGAATACGAGCAGTGCCCCGGAGATGAGCGACGGCATCATGAGCGGCAGCGTCACGGACAGCAGCGCTTTCAAGGGCGAGGCGCCGGCTGCACGGCTGGCCTCCTCCAGAGAGGGATCCATCTTCTCCATGGCGCGGCTGATGGTGATAAAGGCATAGGGATAGTAGAAGGTGCTGAGCACCCAGATGAGCCCCGGCAGGGAATACACGTTCAGCGGCCCCGGCGTGCCGCCCAGATGGAGCAGGGCGCGCAGCCACTGGTTCACGGTGCCGACATTGGGGTTTAAAAGCCGCAGCCAGGCCATGGCTCCCACATAGGGCGGCACCATATACGTCAGCACGAAGAGGGAGCGGAAAAAGCGCCGCCCATAGAGATTCGTGCGCCCGATGAGCCAGGCCAGCGGGAAGGCGAAGAGCGTGCCGAGGATCATCGTGGCAAAGGCCGCGATGAGGGTATTGCGCAGGGCGTTGAAGTTGAGGGAATAGCTGTAGAGCCGCCGGAAGGTCTCCAGCGAAAAATGCCCGTCCGGGAAAAAGGCCTTGATGATGGTGAAAACCAGCGGCATGAGCTGGAACAGCAGCAGAAAGTCCACAATGGCGAGGATGATGACCCACTTGAAGTCAAAGCGCCAGACCCTGTCCGCCGCCATCATGAAGGCCAGACCCAGCGCGTCGAGCGCGAGCAGGATGCCCATGAGCACCACCGTGCGGCTGTGGCTCATGACAAACTGGCGCAGGGGCGTCATCTCGCGGTTTGCGATCATGCGCAGGGCGTTGAGCTGCATGCCCCTGTCCCGGACGCCCTTTTTGAAGCTGTTGACGTCTTCGGTTTTCAAGGCGGAATCATGGGTGAGCGTCTGATAGTAAAGCTGCATCAGCATGCCCTGGCGTGCAGAGCCCGTGAGCTTTTTGAGCGCATCCTCGGCGCAGGCAGGCACGGGGGCGTTTTCATCCGCCGCGGCCTCCAGCAGGGCGGCGGATACCTCCGTCCCGGCAGAGTTGACAGCCTTTTTGACGGAAGAACTCACCTTTGGCCCGCCGACCGTATAGCTGATGTACAGGAGCTTCTGCAAAGCCTCCATGTTTCCCTGTTCGGGGAGAAAATCCGCAGGATTCGCGCCGTCGCCTGCCCGCTCCTGCCAGAAATCGTGGAGCAGCGTTTCGGCAAGCGTGTCCAGTGCCGTCTGCTTTTCCTCCGGCAGGGCTTCGAGCGCGGGGCGCAGCAGCGTGTTCCAGTCGCTCTCCGTCTCTTCGGAGAGACGGTAGATTGCCTGAAAAGCCCCCTCGGCGCTGAAGCCGGACTGGTTGTATATCTTCTGGGCCTGAAGACCGTTGAACACCAGGCCCAGCCCCAGCACAAACAGCAGCGCGAGGACAAGCTTCGTTGCAAGCTCAGCGCGTTTGTTCGCGTTCATCGGTTGACGATCTCCGTCCAATCCTTGTTGAGCGCCTCACGGTTGTGGTAGGCGTTCTCCCAGTCGACGCCAAGATCCTTGGCGATCAGCTCCTCAGTGCTGACGGAGCCCCAGGGGATCTCCTTCATGTCGGCAAAGACGGAGTGCATGAAGCCCTGCATGATGAGCTTCTGGGCGTCTTCGGAGAGAAACCACTGCTCAAGCTCTGCGCAGGCTTCGGCGTTGACGTTGGCGGAGCGATTCTCTGCCACGGTCATGACGGTGGAGGGAATCAGCACCACGCCGTCCTCGGGGTAGATGCAGGCGAGATTCGTGAGCGGGGCGCCGGCGTCCTCGGCGTCCTTGAGAGCCTTCAGGATGGACTCCTCAAGGATCATGATGGCGGCGCACTCACCGGTCTGCAGCTTCGTGATGGCGGTGGAGCCGGATTCGATCATAACGTTATTCGCGGCGAGACCCTTGAGATAGTCCTTGCCGTAGTGGTTGTCCTGGGTCAGGGAGGCGACCGCGGCAAAGGTGGTGCCGGAGGTCATGGGGTTGCCCATGGAGATATAGCCCTTGAGAGACGGGTCGGTGGCAAAGTCCTTGAAGGTCTTGGGGATCGTGACGCCTTTTTTAGCCCAGGCGTCCACCATCTCGGGGTTGTAGGCCAGCACCATGTTGCACACGCGCACGGGGTACCAGTATCCGTCCTTGTCATAGGGGAAGCGCAGCAGCTTGTCGGCGTCCTCAATCTCCACGGACTCCAGATACCCGGCCTCCTTCAGCTCGAGGGAGAAGGCAGGTTCCGCCACGAGCATCATGTCGCAGTCGAGCACGCCGGTCTCCATCTCCCCGTAGAGCTTCGTGATCAGGGAGGAGGTGCCGCCGTAGAAGAAAAAGCTGCCGTCATAGGCGGGCTTGAGATTTGGGAACTCTTTCTTGATGGCCTCGTCCAGCATGTCGAGAACGAAGGGATACATGGACGAGTAGATGCCGACGGTACCCTCCACGTCCTCATTCACGGCGAAAGCGCTTGTGCTGAAGCAGCCTGCGAACAAAACCAGGGTCAGGAACAGTGCAATGACTTTTTTCATCATGAATATACCTCCTTGTTTATTTTAAATACCGCCGATATTATACCAGAGGAATACACAATATACAATGAAAAATACAGCGGGCAGAGGCGCTTTTTGCACCCTGTCCGCTGTATGTTATCAAGCCTTGATCCGATAAATCTGATATCCCGTCTCCTTACTCAGCGGCTGGACCGGCTCGGCCCAGGCGTCGGGGAAATAGCTGCCGCGCAGATAGGCTATGGTGCGTTCTATGTCGTGGTCGATGAGGTACACATCCTCCCGGTTCACCATGTCGTGATAGGGGTTCTCAAGCCCCCACTCATCCAGCACCGCCTTGATCTCCGGGTGGCCCATGCTCCATCCGCCGAGCAGCAGGAGCCTCTCGGCATAGCGGGCGGGCGGCGTCTCCAGCGGGGTGTAGAGCACATGATCCACAGCCCAGATCTTGACGAGATACAGCCTGTCCTCATCCTTCAAAAGCCGTGCCACGGCGGCCTTTTCGGCGCTCTTGTCCTCGATCCGGTTGTGGCTGTCATAGCGGCACCAGACGCGGTTCGTGCGCCAGGTGACAAAGAGACTCAGGAGCAGCACCGCCGTGAGCAGCAGTTTCTCCTCCCGCAGACGCTTTTCGTCCATCAGAAAGCTCAGCACCACCGCCATTGCGAGGAAGAGCCCGATGTCCACCCGGTTTGCGAGATAGCGGTCGGCGTAGATCATCAGCAGATAGAGAAGAGCGAACATGCCGCCGAGGTACGCAAGCGATATCCAGGTCCCGGCTCGCCGTTTACCGCAGGCAAGCCAGATCATCAGCAGAAACGCAAAGCCCCAGAAGGGCCTGTCCTGCGTAAAGCCCATCAGACATTTGTTGAGAAACACGCCCAGACACTCCCCCGGCGTGCGGCGGGGAACCAGCTCGTCCCGCGCAGCGATCAGCGTTTCCAGATTCTCCTGATTGAAGCGCCGGGTATCGTAGAAGCTCCAGTTTTTCATCAGGTAGACGAAGCTTTCGTCCATGCCGACAGCGTCATAGACCTCCGGCATCTGGGCGTACTCCGGCGTCTGAAAGTCCAGAAAGGCGCTGCGCGTGTCGTTGAATTCGCGGAAGCCGCCGGCCTCCGGCCGCTTCCACATCGCGAGATCAAAGACAAAGAGCCCCGCCGCGCATACGGCCAGCAGAACAAAGGGCGCGAGAAAGCGTAGGTATTTTCCGAATCTTTTCCCGAGGGAAGCTCCCCGGTTCTCCTTCCAAATCTCCGTGAGCGCGGCAAGACAGAGCGCCGCCATCAGCAGCGCGCACACGCCAAACTCCTCAAAGCGCCACACAAAGCCGCACAGAGCCAGCCCCAGCCCCAGCGCGAGGGGAAGCATTTTTACGCGCCGGTCGCCGTTTCGCATGGCGTGGAGCATGAGCGCCATCCCGCCCACGGTGCCGAGGGCGGAGGGCTTTGAAAAGTTCATGCTGAGATAGCAGTCCGTGCCGAAGGCAAAGAGCAGCACCGCCGTCATCGTGAGCGCGGGGATAAGACGCCAGCGCCGCAGCAGCACCCAGGTGATGGCGGAAAAGCCCAGGTATAACAGCAGGTATTGCGCCGCGGAGTACCAGTTGAAGCCGTCGCCCAGCAGGGTATAGACCGTCTTCATCAGCCAGCCGAGGGTGATGTTGAGAAAGGGGACAAAGGCTGTCTTATGGCTGAGCTGGCCGTCAAAGAATTTGGAGATAAAGAGATCGTCGTTCGTCTCCCACATGGGGGCGAAGAGCCTGAGCATCACCAGCAGATACAGAGCGTTCAGGCCGAAGGCCAGCAGGATGCGCGGCCAGGCCCGTTTGTTCCATTGTTCCTTCATGCGCGCCCTCATTTCAAAATCCGGTAAATGCTCATGCCCGTCTCCGTGCTGAGCGGCTCGACCAACTCCGCTTTCGCATGCGGATCGTAGTGCTCGCGGAGGTAGCGGAGGGTGAGCTCAATATCATCCTCGATGAGATAGACCCTGTCGTTTCCCACACAGTCGCGGAAGGGGTTTTCCACGCCGTAGCGGGCCAGGTTTTCCATGATCGTCGGGTGCAGGCAGTCGAAGCCGCCCAGCAGCACGATCCTGTCCCAGTAGCCCTTCGCGTAGGGCTCAAAGGGGGACCAGAGCCCGTCCGTTACCGCGTCGAGCTTGGCAAGGTAGACGTGATCCTGATCCTGCATAATCCGCTCATAGGCGGCGCGGATCTCGCGCTTGTCCTCGGCGGGGGCAGCGCGGTACCAGTCGCGCATGAGATAGTGGCTCGTGCCCACGGCCAGGAGCAGCACCAGGACGGTGAGCATTCTTTCCCGCCGCAGCTTCTCCGCGTCCAGCATCAGCGCGAGTACCGCCGACGCGCAGAGAAAGAGCCCCAGGTCGACCCGGTCCACCAGATAGCGCCCGCGCCAGATGAGATAGAGATAGGCTGCCCCGAAAAGCGCGGCCTCCGCCGTGAGGCAGACCCAGTCGCGCAGCCGGTGCTGTCCCGCCGCAAGCCATAAAACCAATATCAGCAGAAAGCCGTAGATATGCAGATTCACAAAGAAACCCGGCAGAGCCTTGTCCAGAAAGAGCCCCACGCATTCCCCGGCAGAGGGGCGCGGAAAGCGGGCGTCGCGCGCTTCGCTGATGGCCTGCATGGTCTCGGCGGAAAAGACTGCGGGGTCAAAATAATTGCTGTCGTACAGAAGCTTCACATCCGCCTCCGAGAGACCCAGCGCCTCATAGACCTCCGGCATCTCGGCATAGGCGGGCCGACCGTAGTCGGAGTAGGCTACGCGCACCTTGTCAAATTCGTGGTACTTTGTCCAGGGCTCTTTCGACCAGGCCCATTCGTTCACGGCGTAGAACGCCGCGGAGATCGCCAGCACCAGCGCAAAGGGGGCGGCGAGCCGCCCGAAGCGCTTCAGCTTCTCACCAGGGGACTCCCGGCTTTCCAGAATACCCCACAGGGGCCGCAGGCACATAACTGCCATCAGCGCAAAGCAGGGCAGAAACTCCATGCTGCGCAGCAGAAAGCCCATCACCGAAAGCAGCACGCCGAGCACGAGCGCCGCCGGGTGCCGCCCTTCCTTTTCAAAGGCGTAGAGCAGAAGCGCCGTCCCGCCCACGGTGCAGACTGCGGCGGTTTTGGTGTAGTTGATGATGCAGTAAACGTCTACCCCGAAAAAGAGCAGCAGCACCGTTGTCACCGCCGCTCCGCGCAGCGCCCCGAGCCGCTCACACAGAACAAAACCGAGCGCCGTGAAGCCCACGTACAAAAGCGCATACTGACAGAAGGTGTGCCAGGCGACATCTCGCCCGAGGACGGTGTAGATACCCTTCATCGCCGCGCCCAGCACAATGTTGATATAGGGAATGTAGGCGGTGCTGTCGGCCATCTGCCCGTCCACAAAGGCGGCCAGGGTGGGGTCGTCGTTGCTCTCAAAGCCTACGCGCACGATCACCACCGTCAGCATGAGAAAAACGGCGTTGAGAATCAAAGCCGCGCGGAGGCTGGCCCCGCGGCTGCGCTGCGTTTTCAATTCACGCTCTCCGCAAAGCGCAGGAAGGCGGCATGGCCCTTCTCGTCACGCTTGAAGACGCCCGCATGCTCCAGCACCTTCATGAACACCACGCCCACCTCCTGGCGGAGAATGGCTTCGGTGTTGTCAGGCGTAAAGATGTAGCGGGTTTTAAGCTCTTCGACCCAGGGCGCGTGCTTGGCGCAGCTCTCGCTCGCGCTGATGTCGCCGCCCTCAATAATCAGGGCTTCCAGCTCCTTGAGCTCGTTTTTCAGTCTCGCGGGCAGAACCGCAAGACCCATGACCTCAATGAGACCGATGTTCTCCTTCTTGATGTGGTGCAGCTCCTGATGCGGATGGAAGAGACCGAGGGGGTACTCCTCCGTGGTCAGGTTGTTGCGCAGCACCAGATCCATCTCAAAGTCCCCGTCCCGGCGGCGGGCGATGGGCGTGATGGTGTTGTGCGGCTCGCCGTCCGTCTCGGCATAGACGGTGACGCTGGGATCGGAGTAGCCGCGCCAGGCCTTCAGGATCTTCTCGGCAAGCTCCGCCACGCGCACTTTGTTTGCGCATCTCAGACGGATGACGGACATGGGCCACTTCACGATCCCGGCTTTGACGTCCTCAAAACCATTGAAGCTGAGCGGGGTTTCGACTTCGGCCTTTGCCATGGCGAAGGTGTAGTGACCGCCCTGAAAGTGGTCATGGCTCAGGATCGAGCCGCCCACGATGGGCAGATCGGCATTGCTGCCGAGGAAGTAGTGAGGGAAAATCTCGACAAAGTCCAGCAGCTTGTTGAAGGCCGCGCGGTCGATCTTCATGGGCACATGGCGGCTGTTGAGCACGATGCAGTGCTCGTTGTAGTAGACATAGGGGGAGTACTGCAGACAGAAGTCCTCGCCGTTGAGCCGCAGGGGAATGAGGCGGTGGTTAGCGCGGCCGGGATAATCGAGACGTCCCGCGTAGCCCTCGGCCTCGCGGCAGAGCAGGCACTTGGGGTAGCCGCTGGCCTTGGCCTTGCCGGCGGCGGCGATGGCCTTGGGGTCCTTCTCGGGCTTGGAGAGGTTCACCGTGATGTCAAGCTCGCCGTACTCCGTGGCGCTCTTCCACTTGAGATCCTTCACCACGCGGTAAGTGCGGATATAGTCGCTTGCGCGGCTGAGATTGTAGTAGTAGTCCGTAGCCTTTTTGGGGTCCTCGGCATAGAGCGCCTTGAAATTGCGGATCACCTCGGAGGGACGCGGGGTCAGAATGCCCATCAGGCGCGAGTCGAAGAGATCCTTTTCGGTGATGCTGTCGTCAAGAAGCCCGTGCTCCACGCCGTAGGCGATGAGCTCTGCCAGGATGGGCTCCAGATTGTCGTGCGCCTCCACAGTCTCGGGGCGGGAGAAGCTCTCGAGCCCCAGTGCGTTCAGCAGGGCGTTTTCCGCCCATACCCGGTCGCATTCCTCGATGAGGCCCTTTTCAAGCGCGTAGTTTACCAGCTTTTCGATGCTGCCGTCGATCATGATTCTTACTCCTTTACATCTTTTATAGACAGGGAGATGCGGTGCTTTTTCTCGTCTGCGTCAAGGACAACGACCTTGACGATATCCCCCACCGCGAGTACCTCGCTTGGGTGGCGGATGAATTTATTGCTGATACGGGAGACGTGCACGAGACCGTCCTGGTGGACGCCGATATCCACAAAAGCGCCGAAGTCAATGACGTTGCGCACCGTGCCGGTGAGCACCATGCCGGGCTTGAGATCCTTGATCTCGAGCACGTCCTTGCGCAGCAGCACCGGGGGCAGCTCGTCGCGCGGGTCGCGCCCAGGCTTTAAGAGCTCTGCCGCGATATCGTTCAGCGTCGGGATGCCCACGCCGCACTCCTCCGCGGCCTTCTCCGTTCCATAAGCCGCGACGCGCGCTTTCAGATCCGTGATCCTGCCCGCCTTCACATCGTCCAGCGTATAGCCGCAGAGCTTCAGCAGCTTCTCGGCCGCGGCGTAGCTCTCGGGGTGGACGGCGGTGTTGTCCAGTACCTGACTGCTCTCCGGCACGCGCAGAAAGCCCGCGCACTGCTGGAAGGCCTTGGGCCCGAGCTTCGGCACCTTGTTGATGGTCTTGCGGCTTGTAAAGGCGCCGTTTTCCTCGCGGTAGGCGACAATGTTTTTCGCCGTTGTCTTGTTGAGACCGGAAACCCGCTGCAGCAGGGCGGGGGAGGCAGTATTGATGTCCACGCCCACAGCGTTGACGCAATCCTCCACCACGCCGTCCAGCGTTTCGGCCAGCCGCGCCTGCGGCATGTCGTGCTGGTACTGGCCCACACCGATGGCCATGGGGTCGATCTTTACCAGCTCCGCCAGCGGGTCCTGAAGACGGCGGGCGATGGAGACCGCCGAGCGAAGGTTCACGTCATAATCGGGGAACTCCTCCGCGGCGAGCTTGGAGGCGGAGTAGACCGAAGCGCCCGCCTCGTTGACAATGGCGTAGCTCACCGTACCATGGAGCTCTTCGATCATTTCTACGGTCATCTGCTCCGTCTCGCGGGAGGCGGTGCCGTTGCCGATGGCAATGTGCTCCACGTTGTCCTTTCTGATAAGCGCCGAGAGGGTGCGGATGGCCTCTTTCTTCCACGCCTCCGAGAAGGTGGGGTAGACCACCGCTGTGTCGAGCACCTTGCCCGTACCGTCCACCACGGCGACCTTGCAGCCGTTGCGGTAGCCGGGGTCAAGGCCCATCGTGACCTTGCCCTTCACGGGCGGCTGCATCAGCAGGGGGCGCAGGTTCAGGCCGAACATTTTGATCGCGCCCTCGTTTGCGGTATCGGTGAGTGCGTTTCGCGTCTCGCGCTCCATGGAGGGGAAGATGAGGCGGTCATAGGCGTCGTCGCAAGCTGCGCGTACAAAGGCCATGGCGGGGCTGCCCGGACGGATCACGGCGCGGCGTACCCGCTGCAGGGCAAGCTCGCGGTCGAGCTCGATAGAGACTTTGAGAAAACCCTCCTTTTCCCCGCGGTTGACGGCGAGGATCTGGTGTCCCTGGAGGCGAGGCAGAGCGGCGGTGAAGTCGTAATAAAGACGATAGACGGAGTCCTCCTCCGTCGCGGCCTCGCTGTGCAGCGCAGCCCGCGCATTGATCAGATCGCGCAGCATGGCGCGGATAGAGGCATCGTCCGAGATGTTCTCAGCAATGATGTCCGAGGCTCCGGCCAGCGCGTCCTCCACGCTCTCCACGCCCTTTTCGGGGTTTATGTAAGCCTCGGCCAGCGCTTCCGGCGCGGGGCAGTCCTGCGCCTGGGCAAAGAGCTCCAGCGCCAGCGGCTCCAGCCCTTTTTCCTTTGCCATGGTAGCTCTGGTGCGGCGCTTCGGCTTATAGGGGCGGTAGAGATCCTCCAGCACGGCAAGCGTCTCAGCCGCGTCGATAGCTGCGGAGAGCTCCTCGGTGAGCTTGCCCTGCTCGGCGATGCTGTTCTTGACGGTCTCCTTGCGCTCAAAGAGGCCGCGCAGATAATTCAGCCGCTCCTCCAGCGTGCGCAGGGCGGTGTCGTCCATGGCACCGTGCAGCTCCTTGCGGTAGCGGGCGATGAAGGGAATGGTGTTCCCCTCGTCCAAAAGCGTGATGACGTTTTCAATATGGCTCAGGGGCCGATCCAGCTCCCGCGCCAGTATTTCGCTGATGTTTTCCATGGATTCTCCTTTGATAGTGTTTTACTAAAAAGATATTATATCATGTTCTGCCGGAGCGAACAAGCACCGTCAGCCATTTTCTCCGTGCAAAAAAATGAGAAGAAAACAGAAAAAACAGCTTGACAAGTCGGCCAAGGGATGCTATTATAACAAAGCTTTCACAAGACGCGCGAGTGGTGGAATTGGGTGGAATTGGCAGACTCGCTAGATTCAGGTTCTAGTGTCCACTCCGGACGTGCGGGTTCAAGTCCCGCCTCGCGCACCACATTTTGACCTCAAATCGAAGGATTTGGGGTCAATTTTTATGCTTTTGAGAACTTTTTTGGCATGTTCATTTTTCCCCGTTTCTCACTTTCCTTCGACAAAGGGCCGATTTCTAACGTTTTTCTAACACTTTTCTAACGGGGCGTTAGAAGAGGCTGGACGCCATTTTCTGCGTCAGAAGCTCTTTTCTCTGCATATCCAGGTGTCCGTAAATGTTCGCTGTCATCTGAATATCGGCGTGACCCATGTATTCCTGTACATCTTTTAGCGTAAAGCCGTTGTTCAAAAGGAGGCTGGCGCAGCTGTGCCGAAGCTCATGGAAACGGATATGCGGCAGATGGTTGTTCTTCAGGAGAAGCGAGAAATGGGAGGAAACGTAATCCGGCGAAAAGGGTGTGCCGTTGGGCCACTTGAAGATAAAGTCGTTTTCCTCGTAGTCCGCGCCGCAGAGCTTTCGGTTGATCGCTTCCTCGGTTTTGGCTTGGATAAAGATTCCCTTTGCCTCGGGAGATAAGGGGAAAGATCGGTGGCTGGAGCTGTTCTTGGTCTTGTCCTTGCAGACTGTTGTCGTGACCTTGGAAACGGTGTGCTTGATCGTGAGACGCCCGGCGGTGAAATCTACGCTGTCCCATTTCAGCCCCAGGACTTCGCTCCGGCGCAGGCCGTACAGGGCGGTGATCTTCACGAGGGGATAGATGGGATCGTCCCGGATCGCGTCAAACAGGGTTTTGAGCTGGTCGGCGCTGTAGTAGCTGGATTCATACCGCTGCTTTTTCGGAAGCTCGACGAATTGACAGGGATTC
>CADADE010000021.1 GCA_902786615.1 Oscillospiraceae bacterium | reverse complement strand
ACGAGGAGGAAGCCAAGAGACGTTACGAGCATCTCATGAAGCTCAAAGCCCTCTACGAATAATCCGCAAAACCGCATAAAACACCACAGCCCCTCGGGAAGATCCCGAGGGGCTGTTTTGGCGGAGTGCCTCCCTCAGCCGCGTAGCGGCGTTTGGGGGAGGGGGACCGCTTCAGCGGTGGAAGGGGTTCAGCTTCGCACGAAGCGGATCGTGCCGAGCAGCTCTTTGAGCGGCGCATAGTCCGGAAGCGTCGTGAGCTCGTCGTCGTAATCCGGCGTTTTCTGCACTGTCACAAGCAGGAAGCTCTGCGTATCGTCCGGGATGGGGAAGTGGATGGCAATGTTGTCACCGTCCAGCACCCAGAAACCCGTGAGCGCGCCGCAGCGGATCTCCCCGCGCGTCTGATACTTTTCTTCCAGCTGGGCCCGGTGGGCGGCAAAATCCTCGCCCTGATAGTAGGGGGCATATTCAAGCTGGACGTTGAAGTCCTTCCCGTAGAGGATCGCCGCATGGGAGGCGCTGGAATAGTTGAGAAATTCGTCCTCGACCACGACAAAGCTGAACTTTTCGGGGTCATAGTCGATGAGCACTTCCACCGTCGCGGCGTCCTTGAAGCCGGAGATAAAGCTGTAGCTGCCGGTTTTGCGCGCGGCGGGCTTTGCTGCGGCGTCCTCCCCGGCGGGCAGCTCCGTCGGGAGCTTCTGCCGGAGGATCGCAATGCCCGTTACCGCAGCGCCGATCGCCGTCATCGCGAGCGGAGCGATCACTTTCCATTTCCATAACAACATGGCGCACACTCCTTATCTTAAATTCCCATGCGCTGAAATGGCTGTACAACGCATGTAAGCTCACGCGCATGGGGATTTTTGCGCATGTGATTCGCTTGCCCCGTCAGGGGCGAGAATCACGCACTTGATTCAAAATTTTTACAGTGGAAGCAGAGCTTTCACCGTAAAATGATGTCACAGATCCGATCTACATTGTCAGCGCTGAGATCGGGGTACAGCGGCAGCGTCAGCACGCGCTCCGCCATGAATTTGGCGATGGGCGTCGCGTCGGGATCAAAGCCCGGGAGACCGCGGTAGCATTCAAAGGAATTGGTGATGGGGTAGAAATACTTGCGGGCGACGATATGCTGCTCCCCAAGACGGTCAAAGACTTCGTCGCGGTCATATTTGTAGCCGTCGAAGATCACGGGGAAGTAGGCGTAGTTGGATTCCACGCCGGGCTGCGGGGTGTTGAGCTTCAGACCCGGCACCCCGCCGAGGCGGGCGCGGTAATGCTCCACGACCGTCTTGCGCTCGGCGATCCAGTCGTCCAGATGCCGCAGCTCGCACAGGCCCATGGCGGCGCAGAACTCGTTCATCTTCGCGTTGCCGCCGACGAAGGGCACCTCCTCCGGCCCGTGGATGCCGAAGTTTTTGAGATCATAAATGCGCTGGACAAGGCTGTCGTCGCTGTAGCAGAGCGCGCCGCCCTCGATGGTGTGGAAAACCTTGGTGGCGTGGAAGGAGAACATGGAGGCGTCCCCGAAGCAGGCGGAGCTGACGCCGTTTTTCCGCACGCCGAAGGCGTGGGCCGCGTCGTAAATCAGCTTGAGGCCGTGCTTTTTGGCAATGCGGTCCAGCGCCTCGGTGTCGCAGAGATTGCCGTAGACGTGGATGGGCAGGATGGCGACGGTCTTGTCCGTGATCAGTGCCTCGACCTTGTCCGGGTCGATGGTGTAGCTCACCGGGTCGATGTCGCAGAAGACCGGCGTGCAGCCGCAGCGCACAATGGCGTGAGTGGTGGAGGCGAAGGTATAGGGGGAGGTGATGATCTCCCCGTGCAGGTCATAGGCCTGCAGGATGTTTTCCAGCGCGAGGTGGCCGTTCGTGAGCAGACTCACATGCCGGACCCCCAGATAGTCCTGCAGGGCTTTTTCCAGCGCCTGGTGCTTTTCCCCCATATTGGTCAGCCAGTGGCTGTCCCAGATGCTGCGGATCTCGTCGCAGTATTCCTCAAAGGAGGGCAGGGCGGAGCGCGTTACGTTGATGGTTTCGGACATGGCTTGCGATCCTTCTTTCCGCGGCAGGCTGCGGCCTACCGCTTTTTGATGATCTTTACGCATTCCCGGATGCTCAGGAACATCAGGGGCATGAAGATCAGGGAGGAATATTCGTTAAAGGCGAAGGGCTTGCGGATGATGCCGGAGATGAAGAGGCTGAACACAAAGAGCACAAAGAGCCCGTAATACGGGATCGAGGTGATGTGATGGATTTTTCCGCCCGTCAGAAACTCCAGATCCTCCGTAAACACCTTGCAGTCGGAGTCCAGGGTGCCGGTCATGAAGAGCAGGCCGGAGAGAATGAAGATCACGCAGGGGATGAAGGAGGAGATGTTCTTGGCCAGGTTGAAGCTCATGATAACGTCCTGATACATCCACGACACCGCCATCCACACAAAGGCCAGGACGGTCGGCAGGATCATGGTGCCGGCGATGTACTCCTTCATGGTTCTGCCCTTGGAGATGTGGGCGAGCCAGCGGGAGACCGTCGGCGTCCAGGAGAGGAACCAGAAAATCCAGCTTGCCGCCGTCGGCCCGTAGAAATACTCACGCCAGAAGTTCTGGGTGATGCTGCCCGTGATGGGCATGAAGTGAAAATCCGTCAGCGGCGTGGACAGGACGGCGAGAAAGGCGATGAAGAACATCAGAAACGCGAGGCGCGACATGCCCTTGAGCAGATTGTACTTGGCCGAGGTCATGGCGACGAGGACCGTAATGGCGGCGAGCAGGAACTTGAGTCCGGGAAAGCTCAGGCCGATGAAGCGGGTCACGGTGTTCATGCCCGTCCACAGGGAGATGGACATGCCGAGCACGGTGGAGAGCATGGCGGCGATTTTGCCGATCTTGGAGTCCATGTGCTTCATGTACCACAGGCCGACGACGGAATACATGGCCCAGACGGGCGCGCCGTTAAGCAGGGCGACCATCGTGATCGACTCCACGGGGTTGAGCCCCTGCTGCACATAGCCCACCAGATCGCCGGGGGCGTACATCAGCGCGACGCCGGTGCCGGCGACGAAGACGCCCGCGATCCAGAGACCGAGAGGCCAGGGGGCTTCGGGGGTGCTGCTTTCAAGCTCGACGCGGCGGCCATCCTTATCCTTGCTCTTGCAGGCGAAAAACAGGACGAGGCAGAGCACGATGCACACCAGTGTCGTGCAGGAGCCGATAAAATAGACGATATTGTTGAACAGTTCCAAAAGGCATTCTCCTTGCTGTGAATAGATGCGGCCGCGGGGCGTTATTTCCCGGCCAGACCCTCCTGATAGACGCGGCGGAGGTAGTCGAAATCATCGTAATAAATAAGCACGTTTTCCCCCTCGGTGTTGGTGATGCGCACGGTATCGTTGATCTTTTTAATCAGCGCAAACATCTCCTCCGCGTTTTCGGTAGTGAAGAGGATGCAGCCGAGAGGGCCGTAGGGGCGGATGGGATCGCCAACGCAGGCGAGGGAGTCCACCGTCACGCCGGGCCAGCTTCGCACTTCGTCCAGCCCTTCGATGGCGCCGATGACGCCGCCTTTTTCGTTGGTCCAGAGCATGTAGCTTGTGGCGCAGCGCTTGAAGGCCTTCTCCTGCGACGGGGGCAGCATGGCGGGATCGTTCCTTTTTCCGAGGGCGTAGTCCACGATCCAGGCCACCACATCGAAGTCCAGCAGCTCCTTGAAGGGGACGAACATCATGTCGCCGTCCAGACGGTAGCCCATCTCAATAATATAGAAGTGTCCGTCCTCGTCCAGCATGGCCTGCGTCCAGGCGTAGCCCTCGCGGCAGCCGACTGCCTTCAAAACCCGCTCAATATGGGGGTTGATCTCGCGGCAGAAGTCCTCCACATGGTTGGAGAGGGTGGAGGTGATGGAGTAGCAGAATTTGGGGTAGCCCGGCTGGGCATACATGGCGCACAGCCCCAGCAGGCTCACCTTCCCGTCCGCGAGGGCGTAGGTGCCGTACCACTCCTCGCCGTGCAGCATGCGCTCGACCACGAGCTTGCGGCTCTTGGACATGGAGCGGGCGTAGTCGCAGGCCTTTATGAGCTCCTCTTCATTGGCGACGTAGCTGATGCCGCGGTTGCAGCTCAGGTCAACGGGCTTGACCACGACAGGGTACTGGATGCGGTCCAGCTCCTCGCGCGTGGGGGGATCGGAGAGAAAATAGTCGGTCGCGAGCGGCGCGCCGAGGGACGTGGCGAGGGCCTTGTAATCCACCTTGTCCCGGGAGTAGTGCCAGGCCTCCGGCGTACAGTAGCAGGGGAGCCCCAGCCGCTTGCAGAGGGCCATGCACATTTCCAGATTAAATTCGCTGATACCGCAGACCACGGCGTTTACGCCCTCGGCGCGGCATTTGGCCTCCAGCGCGTCCAGATCGCCGGTGTTGAGCATCCAGTATTCGTCGGCGGCCAGCTTGCCGGGGGAATGTTCAGGCTCCAGATAGTCGGTGACGATGGTGTGAACGCCCTGCTTCTTTGCGTAATCCAGCATCAGAAGCGTACCGTAGCTGGTGCCGAGCATCAAAAGCTTCTTCATATCTTTCTCTCTCCAATCTTATCCATTTATTCGGCGGCGATCCGGTACCAGGAATCGTCGGACATGTATTTTTCCAGCGCGGCACGGTCGGGGAAGTTCAGCACCAGGGTGCCGATGGCCTTGTTTGCGCCGCTGAAGCGCTCGACCCGATCCCCGGGCCTGACCCAGAGGTCGATCTCTCGGACCGCGCCCCGGAGCGCGGGGTCGATCCAAAGCTCGGAGAACGTGCCGTCCACATCGCTGTGCAGGATGATTTCCGCCCAGTGCCCGTCATAGACGGGATCGCGCAGCTCGTCCGTCGGGAGACCGACGGCGGCGCGCACGGCGTTTTGAATGAGCTTTGCGCCGCTCGCCATTTCCAGCACTTCACTCAGGCGGTTGCCGCCGCCGCGGGGCGTACACTCCATGATGTAGGCCCGCCCGTCGGTGCCCTGCCGCGTCTCAATGTTGAAGACGCCGGTCCCGATGTGCAGGAGGGTCATGAGCCGCTGCAGCTCCTGTCTGAGCTCGGCCTGGATCTCCTGCGGCATGCTGGAGGGCCAGGCGTAGGCCGCGGGGGTATAGGGGTTTTCGGCGCTGCCGTCAAAGCGCTGCTCATCAAAGGAGCAGTAGACGAGCTCCCCGTCCTTCACAAAGCAGTCGGTATCCGAGGAAAAGCCCTTCTGCTGAATGAACTGTTCAATAATGAAGGCTCCGCCGTGGGAGAAATCCAGGGCGCGGTCGATGGCGGCCTCGAGCGCGAAGGCGCTGTCCACGCGGGTGACGCCCTTGCTGCCCGCGCAGTCCACGGGCTTGACGATGGCGGGCCAGGTGAAGGAGCCCGCATCCGCCAGGGCGGCGGCGCGCTCGGTATAGCGCTTCGCCCAGGGAACGGTGAAGCCGTTGTCGCGCAGGAAGGCGCGAAAGCGCCCCTTGTCCTGCAAAATGCAGGTGGCCTCATAGGAGCCGGGGGAGGGGAGCTGCAGCTTCTCGGCGACATAGGCCGCGGTTACGACGCCGGGGTCGCAGGCAAAGCTCATCACGCCGCTGATGCCGAGCTCCCGCGCGGCGTCCAGCACGGCGTCTTTGTCGAGAATACTCACGTTTCGGTATTCGTCGCTGTGCTTATGGGCGAGATTGTCGGGCAGATAGTCGCAGGTGACGACGTACAGCCCCAGAGCATGGGCCTCCCGGATCACGGGCAGAAGAAAGCTCGATCCTCCGAGGAGCAGCAGTTTTTTCTTTTCTTGCATCAGGTGTTCTCCTTTCCGCGGTGCAGCAGCTTCTGCGCGATCTCCAGAATATACCGGAAGCTCTCGACCTTAAACAGAACAGAGCCTGCCACGTAGATCGCCGCGCCCGCCGGAACCATGATGATGAGCTTTATCAGATCGTGCAGGCCTGTCCTGGTCACGGGGTACAGGATCAGGGCCATCACGACGGAAAGCAGCATCGCGGGCATGGCGTCCCGCAGCTGCTGGAAGATGCTGTAGTTTAAGAGCTTCCGGTTCGGCCAGGCGTTTATGAGCACCGAGGCGAAGCCGGAGAAGAGCAGGCCCCAGGTGATCGCCATCACGCTGTAGCGCATGGTGACGAGCAGCACGGCGGTTTCCAGTACCTTCTTAATGATTTCCTGATAAAGGAAGATCCCGCTGTGGCCGGTGGCCTTGATGGCGTTGAGGTTTGCGGTGTGCAGGGGCCAGAGTGCGTAATACACGCAGAAAAGCTGCATATAGGGCACGCAGGGCATCCATTTTTCCGTCAGCAGCAGGCGCACCACGGGCTCGGCGCACACGGCGAGACCCGCCATCAGCGGCATCAGCACATAGGTGCTTACGCGGATGGCGCGGCTGGTCATCTCCCGCACGCGCGTTTTGTCATCCTGTTCGGAGGACAGCACCGGCAGCAGCACACTGTCGAGAGAGGCGTTGGTGTTCTCCATGATGAGGTTGGGGAACTGGTCGCCCTTGTTGTAGTAGGCGAGATCGGCCGTGGAGTAGCGCAGGCCTATGATGAACTGATAGAGCTTGAGATAGGCCGTGTCCAGAAGCTGGGAGACAAGCAGCTTCCAGCCGTAGGAGACGAGCACTTTAAGCCGCTCCCAGGAGAAGACGGGCTTCGGCCGCCAGCCCACCGTGAGCCAGAGGATCGCGGTGTTGACCGTCACGTTCAGAAGCTGCTGGAACACCAGCGCCCACACGCCCTTGCCGAGATAGGCAAGCGCAATGCCCACGACGGCGGAGAAGATCGTGCCGCCCAGGGTGGCGAAGAAGAAGCGGCGAAACTGCATCGTCTTGGCCACATAGGCCTGCTGCACGTTCTTCACGCCGGACACCACGATCGTGAGGCCCAGCACACGCACCACGGGCACGAGCGACAGATCGTGATAGATGCGGCCGATCATGGGCGCTGCGAGGAAGAGCCCCCCATACAGCACCAGACAGAAGACAAGGTTGAAGTAAAAGACGGAGGAATAATCCAGATCGTCCGTGTCCTTCTTCTGGATCAGGGAATTTGCCATGCCGCTGTCCACAAAGACCTGCAAAATGGCGGTGATGGCGGTGACAAGCGCGATGCTGCCGTAGAGCGAGGGCTCCAGCAGGCGCGCGAGGATGACGGACACGATGAAGTTCATCACATAGGTGCCGCCGCGCTCCATCAGCCGCCAGATGAAATTGGTGATAACGGATTGCTTTTTATCCATAAGAGAGAATACTCCGAAAACGCAAACGAATCGTTCAGCCCTTGTAGCCGCGCATCCTGCGGTACAGGCGCTGCACGCCGGGGAGGGCGGATTTCACAAGGTTCTTGGCCTGATAGCTCAGCGGCTGGGCTCTGAGCAGTTTGTCGTAAGGGGGCTTGCGCTGTTCGGCGTCGCGCCCCTCAATATACATCAGCTCAAACTCGCGCTCAAGGATCGTGCGGTCCACCAGGGGCAGCACCTCTTCCGGCGCCCAGGGGCGAAAGGCGCGCAGCATTTCGCCCTTGCCCACAATGAACTGCCGCAGCTTCCCGTACTGTCCCGCGACGCCCGCGCTCCAGGCGCTCTCGTTGGAGTTAAGACGGTAGACGGACATGCAGCGGTCAAGATAGTGAATCCTGCCGTGCAGACGCAGCCACAGGGCGTCCGGGTAATCGCCGAAGCCGTATTCGCTTGCGACGCGGTAAAAATCGGGGGGATCGGCGAGAATGTCCCGCCGCCCGACAAGGGAGCTGGTGTGGTAGGCATTTTCCATGCTGGAGATGATCTCCGCATAGTCAACATCACCCTCGAAGCGATCGAGCAGCGGCTCGTTGTGCCCGTCCGTGCAGAAATGCAGGACGGTGTTGTGCACACAGGCGGTATAGCCGGGATGGCTCTCCAGAAAATCCACCTGCCGCTGCAGCTTCGTGGGGTCGGTCCAGTAGTCGTCCCCCTCGCAGTAGGCCACGTATTTGCCCCGTGCGTTGGGGAAGAAGACGGTCTGATACACGTCGATGCCGCGGGAATAGAGGTTTTCCTCCTGATAGAAGGGGCGGATGATGTCCGGGTATTTCTCCGCGTACTCGCGGATGATGTCGCGGGTGGCGTCGGTGGAGACGTCGTCGTTAATCAGCACCTCAAAGGGGAAGCGGGTGCGCTGATTGACAAAACCGTCCAGCGCGTCGCGCAGGAAGGCCGCGTGGTTATAGGCGGTGCAGAGGATGGAGACCGTGCACTCGTCCGAGGCGTAAGCGCCTTCTAACTCGCCATTATAACCCATCACAAGCGGATTATCAAGGGAAAGCGGCTGATCGGGCAGCTTATCCGACTTGGGGGACACATAGCCGCGCTTTTTGCGGTAGCGCGCCTGAATGCCGGGGAAGAGGCACTTGATGTGGTTCTTGACGCGGTAAGAGAGGGGCTTCGTTGCCAGAATTTCATCATAGGGCGGTTTGCGCTGGTCGGCGTCCCGCCCCTCGATGTACATGAGCTCAAATTCCTTTTCGAGGATCGCGTGATCCACCACGTCCACCTGATCCTTGGGCGCCCAGGGGCGGAAAGCGCGCAGCAGCTCCACCTTGCCGATGATGAACTCGCGCAGCTTTTCGTAGTCTTCATCCACCGCCGCGCTCCAGGACGCGCTGCCGGAGTGGATGCGGTAGACCGACATGCACTTGTCAAGACAGCGAATGGGGCCGTTGACATACAGCCACAGGGCGTCCGGGTGATCGCCGAAGCCGTGGCTCAGACCAACGTAGAAAAAGTCCTGGGGATTGGCGATGATGGCCTTTTTCGCCACAATGGAGCTGGTGTGGAAGGAATAGGACATGCCGTTGCAGATATCCGCAAAGCGCACGTCGCAGTCGGCCCCGTGGTGCAGCAGGGGCCGATCCTTCTCTTCGCCGCCGCAGTAGTGCAGCATGGTGTCGTGCACGCAGGCGGAGTATTCCGGATGGGCCTCCAGAAAATCCACCTGCTGCTGGAGCTTTGTGGGCTCGGTCCAGTAATCGTCCCCTTCGCACAGCGCGATATACTTGCCGCGCGCGTTGGGATACAGCACCTCCAGGCACAGATCCTTCCCCTGGGAATAGAGGTTCACCGGCTGGTAAAAGGGGCGGATCAGATCGGGGTACTTTGCCGCGTACTCGCGCACGATGGCTGCCGTCCCATCGGTGGAGGCGTCGTCGTTGATGAGGATTTCGATGGGGAAATCCACCTTCTGCATCAGAAAGCCCTCCAGCGTGTCGCGGAGGTAATCCTCATGATTATAGGTCAGACAGCAGATCGAGACCAGGACTTCGTTTTCCATAAACAGCTCCAAAATGTAATCAGTTTACCGCATCGGCCCCCTTGCCTAAAGGGGGCTGGCTGCGCCGATCTCACGCGAGGCGTAGACTGGGGGATAACGATTCCGCGACGGCGTGCGGCGGCTCAAAATCCCCCCGCCCCAGTGTGAGCACCGTGGCATTCCCTTTTTCCAAAGAGAGGTAAAAACGCCTCACCCGCACAGCGCCTTGGCGGTCTGTGCCGCGACCATGGCGTTATTGAGCACGAGCTTGATATTGGATTCCAGACTGTCGCCGCCGGTGAGCTCCACCACGCGCGCCAGCAGGAAGGGGGTGGTCTCCTTGCCGTGGACGCCGGCTGCCTTCGCGTCGGAGAGCGCCTGCTCGATGGCGGCGTCGATGACCGTCTTGTCCATGGCGTATTCGGCGGGGATGGGGTTTGTGACCAGCATGCCGCCCTTGTAGCCCAGATCGCGCTGGGCGCGGAACATGGCGGCCAGCTCCTCCGGAGAATCCACGCGGTAGTCCACGCCGAAGCCGGACTCGCGGGTGTAGAAGGCGGGCAGCTCCTCGGTGCCGTAGCCCACCACAGGCACGCCCTTGGTCTCCAGATACTCCAGCGTGAGGCCGAGATCGAGGATGGACTTCGCGCCCGCGCACACGACCATGACAGGAGTCTGCGCCAGCTCCTCAAGGTCGGCGGAGATGTCCATGGTGACCTCCGCGCCGCGGTGCACGCCGCCGATGCCGCCGGTGGCGAAGATGTTGATGCCCGCCATATGGGCGATGATCATGGTAGTGGCGACGGTGGTTGCGCCGTCGGCCCCGCGGGCGACCAGCGCGGGCAGATCGCGGCGGCTGGCCTTGGCGACGCCGCGCCCGGTCTTGCCGAGGTATTCGATCTCCTCATGGCTCAGTCCGGCCTTGAGCCTGCCGCCGATGACGGCGATGGTGGCGGGCGTCGCGCCGTTATCGCGGATGGTCTGCTCAACGAGCAGCGCGGTCTCCACGTTCTTGGGATAGGGCATGCCGTGGGAGATGATGGTGCTCTCCAGCGCCACGACAGGCTTGCCGGCGGCGAGCGCTTCCTTTACTTCGGGGGAAATATCAAGATACTGATTCATAGTTTACTCCTGAAAACAAGTTTTTTGACACGAAACAAAGGATATGGAAGCTCCATATCCTTTGCTTCTGCATAGTGACAGAAATTACTTTGCCTTGATGTAGGGCTTGCCGTTGGCGGCAGGGACGCGGGACTTGCCGACGAAGAGCACCAGCACGATGACCGTGACCACATAGGGGATCATGGAGATGAGGTGCATATTGACGCCGGAGGAGCCGCCGAGCACCACCTTGAGACCGGAGCAGAAGCCGAACAGCAGGCAGCCGATCAGCGCGCCCTGCGGGCGGAACTTGCCGAAGATGACCGCCGCAATGGCGATAAAGCCCTGGCCCACGATGGAGATGGGACGGAACTGCGTGGAGATCGTCATGGTGACGCACGCGCCGCCGAGACCGGCCAGGAAGCCGGAGATACACACGCAGGCAAAGCGCATGGCAATGACATTGATGCCCAGGGTCTCGCAGGCCTGGGGATGCTCGCCGCAGGCGCGCAGACGCAGACCAAAGCGGGTTTTGTAGAACACAAACCAGACGACGACCACCGCGATGAACACCAGATAGGTCGAGGCGTAGTTGGCGAAGACGTTGTCCATGAAGCGCCCGAAGACCGTGGTGGTGTCAAATGTCCCCGCGAAAAGCTTGGGGATTTTCTGCGAGGCGGTCAGCGGGATGGTGTCGGTGGAATCAAACAGCACCTTTGCCAGCATGATGACGATGCCGGGGCCGAGCATGTTGATGGCGGTGCCGGCGATGGTCTGGTCAGCGCCGAGCTTGACGGTGGCAAAGGCGTGGAGCATGCCGAAGAACGCGCCGGCGAGTCCGCCGCAGAGAAAGCCGAGCCAGGGGTTGCCGGTGAAGTAGGCGACGACCGTGCCGGTAAACGCGCCGGCGGTCATCATACCCTCAATGCCGATGTTGACCACGCCCGAAACCTCGGAGAAGCAGGAGCCGAGCGCGCCGTACAGCAGCGGGGTCGCATAGACCAGCGTGGCAAAGAGGATGATGCCGAGACTGTTCACAAAGTTTGTCATTTTTTCTCCTCCTTCTTCTCCTGTTCACGGGCCTTCGTGTCAGCCGCGGCCTCTGCGTTGCGGTTGGCGCGGGCGCTGAAGCGCTTGAGGTTTTCAAAGATGACGGAGATGGCGATGAAGAACACAACGGTGCCGACGATGACGCTGATGAGCTGGGTGGGTACGCCCTCAAGGTTGAGCTTGCTGCCGCCGTACATCAGCGCGCCGTAGAACAAACCCGCAACCAGCACGCCGAAGGGATTGGAACAGCCGATCAGGGCGACCACGATGCCGGCAAAGCCGAAGCCCTCCTGACTGGAGAAGATGGAGATGCGCTTGCCCATGCCCATGAGCTGCAGCGCGCCCGCGAGACCCGCCAGCGCGCCGGAGATGGCGAGGGCGGTGAGGATGGAGCGGTTGACGTTGATGCCGCCGTACTCCGCCGCAAACTTGTTGGAGCCGACCGCCTTGAGCTCATAGCCCAGAGTGGTCTTCTCGATAATGAACCAGATCAGAACGGTTGCGATGATGGCGACAATGAAGCCCCAGTTGGCCGTCGGGGCAAGGCCCATGCTCTTGATGAAGTCCTTGGAGAAGAGGAGGCTTGCGTTGTCGGAGATGTTCTTGGTCGCCTCGGCGGTACCCTCGTTCTTAATGGCGGGGATGCCCGCAATGAAGTTTGAGAGATAGAAGGCGATCCAGTTGAACATGATCATGGACAGCACCTCGTTGATGCCCCACTTGGTTTTCAGAATGCCGACGATGATGCCCCAGAGCGCGCCCGCCGCCATTGCGGCGAGAAAGCACAGAGGGATCAGCACCGGCTTGGGGAGACTGCCGAAGAGGATACCCACACAGGCGGCCGCCATGGAACCCATGACAAACTGACCCTCGGCGCCGATGTTGAACACGCCGGTCTTGAAGGAGAAGGCTACCGACAGGCCCGCCACGATGTAAGGAACTGCATAGACGACCACATAAGAGAAGCCCTTGAGACTGGTAACGCTGTTGATCAGCCGTCCGTAAGCCGAACCGACGGACAGACCCATGACCACAAGGAAAATCGCGCCCACCAGAAAGCCGAGGATAATAGACAGCAGAATGTGGATAAAGCGATTTTCCGAAATGACGTCGAGGAAGTGTTTTTTCTTCGTCATGCCTTTTTCCCTCCTCCTGCCATCATCAGGCCCAGATCGTTCTCATTGGCCTCCCTGCCGGGGATGGAGGCGACGATCTGACCGTCAAAGATGACGTCGATAATATCCGAAAGACTCATGATTTCGTCCAGCTCAAAGCTCACAAGCAGGACCGCCTTGCCCTTGTTGCGCTGGTCTACGATGTACTTGTGGACATACTCGATCGCGCCGACGTCCAGACCGCGGGTGGGGTTGACGGCGATGAGCAGATCCTTGTCGTTCTGCACCTCACGGGCGATGATGACCTTCTGCTGGTTGCCGCCGGACAGAGTGCCCGCCGCGCGCTTTTCGCTGCCGGAGGGGCGGATGTCGTACTTTTCGATGGACTCCTTGGCGTGGGAAAAAATGGAGTCGCGCTGCAGGACATTGTTTTTGGCGAAGGGATGCTTTTCAAAGTTCTGGAGGATCAGGTTGTCCTCAATGGAGAAGTCCAGCACCAGCCCGTGCTTCTGGCGGTCGGCCGGGATGGAGGACACGCCGTGCCGGAAGCCGAAGGAGGGGGACTTGTTGAAAACATCCGTGCCGTTTACCAGCACATGGCCGGACGTGCCCTTGCGAAGACCGGTGATGACCTCGATAAGCTCCGTCTGGCCGTTGCCGTCGATACCGGCGATGCCAACGATCTCGCCGCGCCGCACCTGGAGATTCAGGCCCTTGACGATCTCGATGCCGCGGTAGTCCAGACAGTGCAGATCCTGTACGTCCAGCACCACGTCGCCCGGCGTCTGCTCGGGCTTGTCCACCTTGAAGGTGACCTTGCGGCCCACCATCATCGAGGCCAGATCGTTCTCGTCCACCTTGTCCACATCCACGGTGCCGATGTATTTGCCCATGCGGATGATGGTGCAGAAGTCGGCGGATTCCTTGATCTCCTTGAGCTTGTGGGTGATGATGATAATGCTCTTGCCGTCTTTGACCAGATTGTGCATAATGGCGATGAGCTCCGTGATCTCCTGCGGGGTGAGAGAAGAGGTCGGCTCATCCAGGATCAGAATGTCCGCGCCGCGGTAGAGCGCCTTCAGGATTTCCACACGCTGCTGCATGCCGACGGAGATATCCTCGATCTTCGCGTCGGGGTCGATGGAGAGCCCGTAGCGCTCGGAAATTTCCACCACGTTTTTGCGCGCCGTGGCCATGTCCAGCTTGATGCCCCTGGTGGGCTCGGTGCCGAGGACGATGTTCTCCGTCACGGTGAAGGGCTGTACCAGCATGAAGTGCTGGTGCACCATGCCGATGCCCGCGTCGATGGCGTCGCGCGGATTGTTCATGACGATTTTTTTGCCGTTTACAAGAATATCGCCGGAGGTGGGCTTGAGCAGACCGTAGAGCTGATTCATCAGCGTCGATTTGCCTGCGCCGTTTTCGCCCAGGATCGCGTGGATTTCGCCTTTGTGGACGGTGAGGTTGATGCCGTCGTTTGCGACAAAATTGCCAAAGCGTTTGACGATGTTGCGCATTTCAATGACGGGCGTATTCATGTCCACATACTGTTTTGCCAAAGTGACCGCCCCCTGTCTAAATAATAAATAGTTTCCTTTTTGCCTCCCCGGAGAGGGGAACTGTCATCCGCCGGACCTTTTACCCAAGCAGCCGGAAAAACGCCGCAGCGTCATCGGCATGCCTGCCGCGGCAGATGATGTGGTGGTTGTTGATGGGATCGGTGAGGAAATAATCGAAATCGCCGAGCTTCACCTTGATCTGCGTGCGGCAGAGCATGTCGCTCCAGGGCATATTCTGGATCGTCCCCTCCTGCGCGTGGAAGCGGGAGAGATCCCCCTCGCACTTGAAGATGGTAACGTCGCCGTCGTCGAAGCGGCCCTGTACGGCGACGCCGATGCCGGACTCAAAATGGGTGTTGAGCGTGAAGCTCCTGAGCATGGTGACGGGAATGGTGCAGTGGGCGAAGACCGCCGTGCCGGCCTTGGTGTCGAAACGGCTGGGATTGCACATGAACATCGGTTCGCCCGTGATGGCGCCCAGAACGGCCATGGATAAAAGCGCGGGCACGTCGCCCTCGCAGCCGCCGTAGATGCCCTCCGCGTTCAAAATGGAGAGCCCCAGGCAGCCGGTGGTTTTCACCGTGTCCAGCAGGTCAAAGCAGCGCACCGAAACGCCGCAGAGATCGTATTTTTTCACCAGACGCTTGAAAGCGCCATAGACATACAGCGCCTTTTCAATCTCCGCCTGGTCATACTCCTTGGATTTGAAAAGCCTGGTATATTCGTTTTCGGGATAGCTTTCCTTCGCAATTTCCTCCAGCAGCTCCGCCATCTCGATGGAGACAAAGCCCATGCCGAGCTTCTGCATCATGGCGTCGGGGGAGTAATTGCTTGCGATCAGCCAGTCGGAGGGCCTGCCGATGCAGCCCAGGTTCTTGCCCTTCAGCGCGGCTTTGGCACGGTGGGCATTGCGCAGAGACCTGATGCGCGCAGCGACCTGAGAAATATCGCCGTGCAGGATCTCGCCGCTGCCGCCGTGCTTTTTCAGAAAGCTCAAAATCTCCATGGAGGCGGCAAGGGAGTTGCTGTCGCCGCTGGTGAGAATGTAGCAGCGACGGGCCTTGAGCTGGTCGAAGATTTCGAGGAAATAACCCTCGCTGCCGCCGGAGGCGACGTAGAGCAGCGCAAAGTCGTCGGCCAGGTACTGCTCGAGCGGGACCTTTTCCAGCGTCTCGCCGAGTTCCTTCGACAGAGCGCCGATGTAACGGGTCATCTTCTCCTCCGTGATCTGGGAGAGAGGACTCCGGATCTGGTAGAAATCAAGCATAGGCGAAGTACTCCTTTCAGAAGCAGGTTGATACTTTATTATAACATAATTCCCGCCGCTTTTCTACTGTTTCTTACCGGAACATATAAAAAAAGAGCACGGCAAAAAGCCGTGCTCTTTGAGAGAGAAAAATCAGCCGTTGAGCGTGAAAGCGGGGCAATCGGCGGCAGCGGTGGGAATGGTCTTCTCGCCGGCGATGATGGCCTTCTTGGCGGCCTCAACCTTCTCAAGAACCTCAGCGGGGACAACGTCGGTGGTGGGAGCGATGCCCACGCCGTCATTGGCGAGGTTGTAGAGATGCACGCCGCCCTTGAAAGTGCCGTCCTTGAGAGCCTTGGAGATGTCCTGGCAGGCAACGTCGACGCGCTTCATGGCGGAGGTGATGATGCACTCGAGACCGAGCTCGACGCGCTGGTCCTTATCAACGCCGATGCCGTAGATACCGGCCTCGTCGCAGGCGTTCATAACGCCGTTGCCGGTGCCGCCGGCCGCATGGTAGATAACGTCGGCGCCCTTGGTGATCATGTCCTTGGCTGCGGTGTTGCCGCCGGCGATGTCGCCGAAGTTGTTGGCGTTGTACTGGAGAATGGTGGCCTCGGGGCAGGCCTCAAGCACGCCGGTAATGTAGCCGATGCCGAAGAGGTTCATGGGCTCGGAAACCATGCCCTGGACATAGCCCACAGTGTTGCTCTTGGTGACGGAGCCGGCGACCAGGCCGACAAGGTAGGAGCACTCTTCCTGAGCGAACATCAGGCAGGCAACATTCTCAAGATCGGCGCAGGAGGAGTCATCAACGATGGCAAACTTCTGGTCGGGGTTGTCCGTGGCCGCCTCGCGGGTGGCGTCAGCCAGCATGTAGCCGACCGTGATGATGAGATCGTAATCTTCATCAATGAAGGTGTTGATGTTGGTCTGGTAATCCGCGTCGGTCTTGGACTCAAGGTAGTTGACCTCAAAGGCATTGGGATCCAGAGCCTGCAGGCCTTCCCATGCGAGCTGGTTGAAAGACTTGTCGTTGACGCCGCCGACGTCGGTGACCATGCCGACCTTGACCTTGGCGTCAGCCGCGGAAGCGGTGGCGCACAGAGCGAACATCATGCACAGAACGAGAGTCATTGCGAGAATCTTTTTCATGTTCTTTCCTCCATAAAAAGTATTTTGAGCGGATTCCTGCTGGAATCTTCCAAAAAAATTATAGCATGCCGCCGTGTGAAAAACAAGGGCGTTTTTTTGAAACTATGTGGAAAGGCGGCGGAAAATTTTACGCCGCATTAACAACTCCCCCCTTGCGCCGGAGAGAGAAAAATGGTAAGCTATTGCCAAGAAAATCCCATCTTTCTTTTTTACTATCAAAAAATAAAGGAGTGTTGTCATGATGGTTAAACTGATTATGGGCCTCAAGGGGTCCGGCAAAACGAAGGAACTGGTCGGCCTTGTGTGCAAGGCTGTCAGCGAGGGCGAGGGCGACGTGATCGTCATCGAGAAGGACCGCAAGCTCACCTATGATATCCCGTACAAGGCCCGCCTGATCGACGCTGCAAGCTATGACATCGGCACCTTTGAATTTCTCAAGGGCTTTATCTCCGGCATCCACGCCGGCAACTATGACATCACCCATTTCTTCGTTGATAACTTCTATAAACTGGTGAACGACAGGGACGAGGCTTCGGTCGTGGCCTTTATCCAGTGGCTGGCCGCCTATGCCGAGCGCGAGAAGATCGAATTCGTGATCTCCATGAGCTCCGACCGCGAGAAATGCCCCGAGGCAATCAAGCAGTACCTGATCTGAATATAAAACGCAGCGCCCCCGGTTTTTCGCCGGGGGCGCTTTGCGCGCTGTCGCCCTGAAAGCAAGCTCGAACACACGGCGATGAATGGTTAATAATTTATCAACTCTCGCGGGGCATACTTCACAAGAGGCGGGCTTTGATGTATAATCAGATCATAACAAAGCGAAAGGAGAATTCCGCGTATGAACATAAACCCCGACGGCAGCTATTCCAGCGGCCCGGCGAAGAAGCCCGACGGCGGCAGCTTCGGCGGCCCGGGGAGAAAGCCGCTGCCGAAGCTGAGCCTGAACCTCCCAGGCAGGGCGGCGATCCTGGCGCTGATCCTGGTGCTGCTTGCGCTCATGGTGCTGGACGCCTTCTATACCCTCAAGGAGGACCAGTACGCCGTGATCACCACCTTCGGCAAGCCCACCATGGTCTCCACCTCCGGCCTTAAGCTCAAGCTCCCCTTTGTCCAGCAGGTGACGAAGGTGACCAAGACCATCCAGGGCTTCCCCCTCGGCTACCGCATCGGCAGCACGCAGAATGTCGAGGAAGAGTCCCTGATGATCACCTACGACTATAACTTCGTCAACGTGGATTTCTATGTGGAATACCGCGTGACCGACCCCATCAAGTATCTCTACAATTCCCAGAACCCGGTGGACATCCTCAAGATGATCTGCCAGAGCTATATCCGCGACACCATAGGCCTCTATAACGTGGACACGGTCATCACCACCGGCAAGAGCGAGATCCAGGCCGCCATCAAGGAAAAGGTCATGGCCCGCCTGGAGGCGGAGGACATCGGCCTGCAGCTTGCCAACATCCGCATCCAGGACGCGGAGCCGCCCACGCGGGACGTGCAGCGCGCCTTCACCGCCGTCGAGACTGCCAAGCAGTCGGCGGACACCACGGTCAATAACGCCAAAAAGTACGCAAACGAGGTGATTCCCGCCGCCGCTGCCGACGCCGACCAGATCATCAAGAGCGCCGAGGCCTACAAGGCCAGCCGCATCAACGAGGCCACAGGTCAGGCCGCCCGTTTTGCCGAGCTTTTCAACGAGTACCAGAAGTACCCGCTCATCACCAAGCAGCGCCTGTTCTATGAGGCCATGGAATCCATCCTGCCCGGCATGAAGCTCTATATCCTGGATGCCGACACCGGCGTGCAGACGGCGCTGCCGCTCGAGCAGTTTGCCACCGTCAATCTGGGAGGTGTGACCGGATGAAAAAGAATATGAAGCTGATCCTGCCGGCCGCGGTTCTCGTGCTTGCGATCCTGCTGTCCGGGGTGTGCTTTGTCACCACGCAGCAGAACGAATATACCATCATCCGCCAGTTCGGCGCGGTGGTGAAGATCGTGGACGAGCCGGGCCTGAGCATGAAGCTGCCCTTCATCCAGAGCGCAAGCACCCTGCCCAAGACCGAGATGCTATACGACCTCGCCGTGAGCGACGTGATCACGAGCGACAAAAAGTCCATGGTCGCCGACTCCTTTGTCCTCTGGCGCATCAGCGATCCGCTGAAATTCATCCAGACCCTCTCCGGCAACATCGCAAACGCCGAGTACCGCATTGACACCATCGTCTACAACAGCCTCAAGACGGTGATCTCCTCCATGCGGCAGGAGGAGGTCATCTCCGGGCGCGACGGGCTGCTGGCCCAGCGCATCATGGACAATGTGGGCAACACCTTCGACAGCTACGGCATCAAGCTCCTTGCCATCGAGACCAAGCGCATCGACCTGCCGGACGAGAACAAGTCCGCCGTCTACGAGCGCATGATCTCCGAGCGCGACAACATCGCCGCCTCCTATGTGGCGGAGGGCGCCGCCGAGGCAAAGCAGATCCGCAACGAGGCGGACAAGTCCGTGTCCATCACCCTCTCCGAGGCCAACGCCGCCGCCGAAAGGCTCAAGGCCGAGGGCGAGGCCGAGTACATGCGCATCCTCTCCGAGGTCTACGACACCCCGGCCGAGGCGGACTTCTATGAGTTCATGCGCGCCCTCGACATGGCGGAAAAGAGCCTCGGCGAAGGCAGCAAGACCCTGGTCGTCTCCGCGGATTCGCCCATCGCCAAAATCTTCGGGAGCGTCGGCGGGGAATAAAACCATGTATAAATTTTTCGCTCCCCGGTGAGACTAAGAGCAGCACCCTACATACACTGTATTGGGCGACTCTTCATCGGAGTGTGAATGAAACATGGTCAAACGAGGCGATATTTACTTTGCCGACCTCAGCCCGGTCGTCGGCAGCGAGCAGGGCGGCATGCGCCCCGTGCTCATCGTACAGAACGATACCGGCAACCGCCACAGTCCCACGGTCATCGCCGCGGCAATTACCTCACAGCTTGGAAAAGCCAAACTCCCGACCCATATCGAGCTGCACGGCCGCAGCGTGGGCCTCAACCGCGACAGCGTCATCCTGCTCGAGCAGATCCGCACCATCGACAAGTCCCGCCTGCGCGAGCGCATGGGCAAGCTTGACAAGGGTACGATGAACGCTGTGGACAACGCCCTCGCCGTCAGCTTCGGCCTGGGGTCATAATCGAATAATCCCGCGCCCCTGCTCATAAAAATGGGCAGGGGCGTTTATATGCAAATAAGCAGGGAGGTACGATCATGACCATACCGGTTTACATAAATCAGGAAGCGGCGGGCGCGCTCACCGTCACGCGTGACGGCCTGTACACCGTCCTGGAGACCGAGGTGCCGCACGGCGGCGGCCTTGTCCGCCTCTGGGCGCACGGCGGGGGAAAAAGCGCTTATCTCGGCGTCATGGAGCCGCAAAACGGCGGGCTCCGGCTGCGGCGCAGACTCAGTCGCCGGGAGCTTGCGGCCTTCCCTGACCCCATCGAATTTGTCTCCGACCGGGAGCGGGAAGAGCGGGAGGACGGCGCGGCGGAACAGACGGAAAGTTTACATAACACAGAAACCGACTACAGCGCCTGCCCCTGGCCCGCCCAGCCGCCGGAGGAGGGGCTGCTGTGGTATTCCCGGGGCGACGGGAGCCTTACCGCCTTTGACGGGATCAGCAGTCTCCTGGCCCTGCCCGCAGAGCTTCGCGCGCCGGACCCAAGGACGGTCGAACGGGTGATCGAGGGGAAGAAATATCTGGTTTTTCGCTATTGAGAAAGGGCGGGAAATGCGGTATAATAAACTATCATTCTATACATTCTGACAATCATACAAAGGGGGCCATACTATGCTGATGCCGGATCTCATTGCGAAAAAGCGCGACGGCGGAGAATTGAGCACAGAAGAAATCCAATTCATGATCGACGGCTATGTAAGCGGGGAGATTCCCGATTATCAGATGTCCGCCATGTGCATGGCGATCTATTTTCGCGGCATGACGGACCGGGAGACGCTGGATCTGACCACGGCGATGAAAAATTCGGGCGACGTGGTGGATCTCAGCGCCATTACGGGAATCAAGGCGGACAAGCATTCCACGGGCGGCGTCGGCGACAAGACCAGTCTGATCCTCTGCCCGATGGTGGCGGCCTGCGGGCTTCGCATCGCCAAGATGTCCGGGCGCGGCCTGGGGCACACCGGCGGCACCCTGGACAAGCTGGAGAGCTTTCCGGGCTACAACATCTCCATCGGGGAGCAGCGCTTCCTGGAAAACGTCAACCGCATCGGCATTGCCCTCATGGGGCAGACGGCGGTGCTTGTCCCGGCGGACAAAAAGCTCTACGCCCTGCGGGACGTGACCGGCACCGTGCCGAGCATCCCGCTGATCGTGAGCTCCATCATGTCCAAGAAGCTGGCCTCCGGGGCGGACGTGATCGTGCTGGACGTCAAGTGCGGCAGCGGCGCGTTCATGAAGACCGAGAGCGACGCACAGGAGCTTGCGCGAGGGCTCACGCGCATCGGCAGACTTTCCGGGAAAAAGTGCGCGGCGGTCATTACCGACATGGACCAGCCCCTCGGCTGCGCGGTGGGCAACGCCCTGGAGGTCAAGGAGGCCATCTCCGTCCTGCGCGGGGAGACCAAGGGCGACCTGCTGGAGCTCTGCCTCACCCTCGGCAGCTGCATGCTGACGGAGGCGGGCTTCGCCGCGGATGAGGCGGCGGCGCGGCAGATGCTGCAGGAGAGCATCGACAGCGGCGCGGCGCTCAAGAAGCTTGCCGAGCTTGTGGAGGCTCAGGACGGCAGCGCGGCGGATGTGTACGATACGAAGCGCCTGCCCCTCGCGCCGGTGCAGATGGAGGTTCCGTCCGCGTGCGCGGGTTATCTGAGCCATATCGAGTGCGAGAAGGTCGGCCTTATCTCCATGCACCTCGGGGGCGGCCGCGCGTCCAAGGAGGATGTGATCGACCTCTCCGTCGGCCTGGTGCTGCACAAAAAGGTGGGCGACCGGGTGGAGCAGGGCGAGAGTCTCGGCACCATCCACGCCGCCACGGAGGAGAAAGCGCGCGAGGCGGCGAAGCTGCTGCGCGCCTGCTGCAGCTTCTCGGACGAGCCGGTGGAGCGCCCGGCGCTGATCAAGGCAGTCATTCGATAAAGGCAACACCGCACAATCCGCCTTCGGCATCTCCTGGAAAATTTGTGCTCTGATTTCGTCACTTTTCCTTGAGGTACACAAAGTACATCTGCGAAAAAGTGCCTTTATCAGAACCCAAATTTTCTCAGGATCTGCTCTTGCCGAATTATGCGGTATTGCCTAAAATATACTACAGGAGGGAGAAACCATGCAGTACATCATGGCGCTTGACCAGGGCACGACCAGCAGCCGCTGCATTCTCTTTGACAAGTCCGGCAATATCTGCTCGGTCGTGAACAAAGAATTCCGCCAGATTTTCCCCCAGCCCGGCTGGGTGGAGCATGACGCGGACGAGATCTGGGACACCACCTACGAGGTGGCCCACGCCGCCATGGCCAAGCTCAACATCGGCGCGAAGGACATCGCCGCCATCGGCATCACCAACCAGCGCGAGACCACCATCGTCTGGGACAGGGAGACGGGCGAGCCCATCGCCAACGCCATTGTCTGGCAGTGCCGCCGTACCTCCGACATCATCGACCAGCTTGTCGCAGCCGGACATGCCGAAGAGATCCGCACGAAGACGGGTCTCATTCCCGACGCCTATTTTTCCGGCTCCAAGATCCAGTGGCTGCTGGACAATGTCCCCGGCGCGCGCAGGCGGGCCGCGGCGGGCAAGCTCCTGTTCGGCACGGTCGATACCTGGCTGATCTGGAAGCTCACCGGCGGGCGCGTCCATGTCACGGACTACACCAACGCCAGCCGCACCATGCTTTTCAATATCCACACCCTGCAGTGGGATGAGGATCTTTTGAAGCTCATGAACATCCCGGCCTCCATGCTGCCGGAGGTCAAGCCCTCCAGCTGCATCTACGGCAAGACCGATTTTGAGATGTTCGGCGGGGAGATCCCCATTGCCGGCGCGGCGGGCGACCAGCAGTGCGCCCTCTTCGGCCAGTGCTGCTTTGAGCCCGGCACCATGAAAAACACCTACGGCACGGGCTGCTTCCTGCTGATGAATACCGGCGGCACCCCGGTCGAGAGCAAGAACGGCCTTGTCACCACCATCGCCGCCAGCACCAGCGACAAGGTGGACTACGCGCTGGAGGGCTCCATCTTCATTGCGGGCGCGGCCATCCAGTGGCTGCGTGACGAGCTCGGCGTCATCACCAGCGCGAAGGAGAGCCAGGAGTTTGCCGAAAAGGTGGCCGACACCGCCGGGGGCTATGTGGTCCCGGCCTTCACGGGCCTCGGCGCTCCGTTCTGGAGCCAGCGCGCCCGCGGCTGCATCGTGGGCCTTACGCGCGGCTTCTCCCGCGCCCATCTGGTGCGCGCAACGCTCGAGAGCCTGGCCTACCAGACCCACGACATCGCCCGCGCCATGGAGCGCGACTCCGGCATCCCCATCGCGGAGCTGAAGGTGGACGGCGGCGCCTCCGCCAACAATTTCCTGATGCAGTTTCAGGCCGACCTCCTCGGCGCGGATGTGTTCCGCCCCCGCTGCATCGAGACCACGGGTCTCGGCGCGGCGTACCTCGCGGGTCTCGCCGTGGGCTTCTGGGAGAGCCTGGACGATATCCGCGCGAACTGGGCCGTTGACAGGGTTTTCCATCCCCAGATGGAGGAGGCCCGCCGCAAGGCCCTCATCCGGGGCTGGGACAAGGCTGTGCGCTGCGCGCTCCTCTGGGGCGAAGGGTAATACCAATTGCGAAGCAATCAAGCCCCCTTTGGAAAAAGGGGGCTGTCGCGGAGCGACTGGGGGATCGATCCCTCAGTCATCGCCTCGCGTGAGATCGGCGCTGACAGCTCCCTTTCGCAAAGGGAGCTAAAGAAGGAGCTTGTGCTGACACAAATGAAATCAAAACGGAGAAAGATATGGACACGACAAAGCTGAAAAATACCGAGCTGTTCCTCTTCGATATGGACGGCACCCTGTACCTGGGCGACAATGTCTATGCGGGCGCGATCGAGCTGATGGAGGATCTGCCCCGCCTCGGGAAAAAGTACATTTACCTCACGAATAACTCCTCCCGCGCGGGAGAGGATTATATCACGCGCCTGAAAAAGCTGGGCTTCCCCTGCGAGCGGGAGAACGTCTTCACCTCCGGCATGGCGACCGGCATGTACCTCAACCAGCGCCACCCCGGCGCAAAGGTCTATCTCGCCGGGACGAAGGCCTTCTATCGGGAGCTTAAAAGCTACGGCATCGACCTTGTGAACGACGAGCTGGGCCATACGGACGCCGACACGGTGGACGTGGTGGTGCAGGGCTTCGACACGGAGCTGGTGTATGAGAAGCTGGACAGGGCCTGCCACTTCCTGCGGCGCGGCGCGGCCTTCATCGCGGCCAACCCCGACTGGGTCTGCCCCATGCCGCATGACGAGGTGCTGCCCGACTGCGGCAGCATCTGCGCCCTGCTCACCGCCTCCAGCGGCGTAAAGCCCAACTACATCGGCAAGCCCAACCGGAACATGATCGACGTGATCGCCGAGATGACCGGCATCCCCAACGAGCGCATCTGCGCCGTGGGGGACAGGCTCTACACCGACATCGCCGTGGCGCAGAACGCGGGCTCTGTGTCCGTGCTGGTGCTCTCCGGCGAGACGACCCGGGCCATGGTGGACGAGGCCGAACGCAAGCCCGACTATGTCCTGGCCGACGTGCATGAGCTGCACGAAATTCTGAAAAGTATCTGAAAAGAGGACGCCCCCGGACAGCCGGGGGCGTGCTGAATGCCTATGTACGAACTTGCAAAATACTTCCTGCCGGCGGCATGCTTCCTCCTGATCGCGGCGTTTTTCATGCTCCTGCCGGATCTCAGGACCTGCACCCTCGCCGGAAAGCGCCCATCCCGCCGCCTGGACAGGAAAGACGCGCTGATCATGGCGCTGCTCACGCTGCTGTATGCCGCTGCGGCGTTCACCGGCCTCGGCAATACGAAATCGCCCCGGAGCTTCGCTAATATGGAGGGGCGCACGGCGGAGGTGAAGCTGGACGCCGCCGGCGGACCTGCGGCGCGGCTCATGCTGTTTACCGGCGTCGGGATCGGCAGCTACAGCGTGGAATATACCGACGGCAGCGGTGTCAGCCTCCCTCTAGCCCAGGTGGAGCAGAGCCATGCGGAGGTGCTCAAGTGGCTCCCGGTGGAGCTGGAGCGCGAGGTCACGGGCGGTACGCTGCTCATTCACGGCAGCGGCAATGTCTGGCTGGGGGAGCTTGCCGCGCTCACGGAGGAGGGGACGATCATCCCCGCAAGCGCCGACGTGCCGGAGCTCACGGACGAGCAGGCGCTCTGTCCGGCAAAGCAGACCTTCCTGAACTCCAGCTACTTCGATGAGATCTATCATGCCCGCACGGCCTGGGAGCAGTTCAACGGCGTCTATCCCTATGAGATCACGCACCCGCCCCTCGGCAAAAGCATCATCGGCCTGGGGATCGCCCTCTTTGGCATGACGCCCTTCGGCTGGCGCTTTTCGGGGACGCTGTTCGGCGTGCTGATGCTGCCGCTGCTGTATATCTTCGCCAAAAAGCTCTTCGGCGGGCGGCTTGCGCCCACGGCCTGCACGGCGATGATGGCGACGGATTTCATGCACTTTGTCCAGACCCGCATCGCCACTATCGACACCTATGCCGTGTTCTTCATCCTGCTGATGTATCTGTTCATGTATCTCTTCGTCAGCGAGGAAAAGCTTGTCTTTCTCGCCCTGTGCGGGGTGAGCTTCGGCCTGGGCGCGGCCAGCAAGTGGACCTGCTTCTATGCCGGGGCGGGGCTTGCGGTGATCTGGGCGCTGTGGGTGATCCGCGGCTTCAGAAGCGGAAGACTGCGCTTTCGGGACTTCGTGAAAAACGCGCTCTTCTGCGTCGTGTTCTTCATCGCCGTGCCCTGCCTGATCTATTACCTGTCCTATATCCCCTACGGCGTTGCCCGGGGCGTAACAAACCCGCTGAGCCCGGCTTATCTGAAAATCGTGCTGGATAACCAGAGCTACATGTTCAATTACCATTCCCAGCTTGTCGCCACGCACCCCTACTCCTCCCACTGGTATCAGTGGCTGCTGGACATCCGGCCCATCCTGTATTACCTGGACTACCTGCCGGACGGGCGGCACATCAGCTTCGGCGCGTTTGTCAATCCCGTGCTCTGCTGGGGCGGGCTGTTTGCCCTCTTCGTGCTGGGTTATCTTGCCGCTGTGCGGCGGGATCGGGCCTCCGCCTTTATCCTGATCGGCTATCTTGCCCAGCTTCTGCCCTGGGTGCTGGTGCCGCGCCTGACCTTTGCGTATCACTATTTTCCCTGCACAGTTTTTCTGGCGCTGGCGCTGGGCCGCTGCTTTGACCTGACGGAGCGCAATGATCCAAGGGGCAGGGCGCTGGTCGGCGGCTTTGTGTGCCTGAGCCTGGCGGCCTTTGTGCTGTTTTATCCAAGCCTTGCGGGGCTGCCGGTGGAGCCCGGCATTCTGCGCTCCTGGCTGCCGACCTGGCCATTTTGATGCGGAAAAGTCCAGGAGACTTTTCCGATAAGATTGCATCCTGCTGCGCGCACTCGCTTGCGAGGCGAAAAATCAGAGGAGGGGGCTCCTCTGAACTCCTCCGGCATGATCCCATAAAAAAAGGAGACACATACATGAAAACACTTGTACTTGGGAAAACCGGCCTTGTTGTGACCAAGCCTGCCATGGGCTGCCTGCCGGTGCAGCGCTGCGACACGGATTACGCGGTAAAGCTGCTGCAGGCGGCCTACGACGGCGGCATCCGCTATTTTGACACGGCAAACGCCTACACCGACAGCGAGAAAAAGATCGGCCTTGCCCTCCACGATGTGCGCGACAAAATCGTGATCTCCACCAAGAGCGCCGCCGCCGACAAGCAGGGCGTTCTCGCGCACATTGAAAACAGCCTCAAAATGATGAAGACCGATTATATCGACCTCTTCCAGTTCCACCAAGTGCCCGCGGTGCCGGACCCCAACAACCCCGACGGGGCCTTTGCCGGCGCGCTGGAGGCGAAGGAGCGCGGCTGGATCCGCCATATCGGCGTCACCACCCACCGCGTCCAGGTCGCGGAGGACTGCATCGCCTCCGGCTGGTTTGAGACCCTGCAGTTTCCGTTCAGCTACATCTCGTCCGAGCGGGATCTGGCCCTCGCGGAGAAGTGTAAGGCCGCCGATATGGGCTACATCGCCATGAAGGGGCTCGCGGGCGGCATGCTCACCAATGTGCGCGCCTGCCACGCCTTCATGAATCTCTATGACAACGTGGTCCCCATCTGGGGCATCCAGAAGCTGGAGGAGCTGCAGCAGTGGCTGGACGCCGCCGAGGAGGACCCGCACATGGACGCGGAGCTGGACGCCTTTATCAAAAAGGAGCGGCAGGAGCTCTCCGGCTCCTTCTGCCGAAGCTGCGGCTACTGCATGCCGTGTCCCGTCGGTATCGAGATCCGCAACTGCGCGCGCATGAACATGCTGCTTCGCCGCTCGCCCTGGCAGCAGTACATGACGCCGGAGTGGCAGGCCAAGATGAACAAGATCGACGACTGCCTCGGCTGCCGCAGCTGCGCAAGCAAATGCCCTTACCAGCTCGACACCCCGAACCTGCTCAAGTACATGCTCAAGGACTACCGCGAGTTCTACGAGGAGCACAAGGATCTGGTGTAATACAGAACATAAAAAGATCCCCGTTCATTCAGACGAGTGAACGGGGATCTTTTTGCTTGTTCCGGTTTTATGCGAGGGGGATGAAGGTGTAGCCCCGGTCGACTGCAAAGCTTTTTGCCGAGCTGCCGTCCTGACCGAAAATGTACAGCTCGTCAAGCTCGCCGAAGGCAGCTTCGTCAATGTCCAGGACCGTCTGCGGGATAAAGACGCTGACAAGATTCCCGCAAGCGGCAAAGGCGTTCGCTTCGATCACCTGCACCTGCTCCGGCAGTCTCACGCAGGTGAACGCAGCGCCCTCAAAGGCGTTCTCCCCGATCCGGGTCAGCGCGGAGGGCAGGACAAAGTCGGGGGTCATGGTGGGCGTGACCAGCGTAACGCTGGCGTTAATGCACAGGAGCGACGTTCCGGCGCTGTCCGACCAGGTGAGCACGCCGTCAGCCGCGGCGGGCAAGCCGTCAGCCAGACTGAGCAGCGCCGGGTTAAAGCTGATGTTGAGGGCTCTCAGCGGATTGCGCTGGCAGCTCAGCTTTCGAAGAGCGCGGTTGCCGCCGATATCCAGGCGTATCAGCTGATTGCCGCTGCAATCGAGAACTTCCAGAGAGATGAACTGTTCAATGCCCCGGAGAGACTTGATGGGAGCCTTCTGCTCGCTGACGTCGATCCATTTCACGGCGCTGAGCTCCGCGTTGCAGAGGAGCTGGTCGCCGTTCACGTCACAGTTTGCGCTGACCCAGGCGCGAAGCGATTCGTCGGGGAAGCTCTTTTCGTCAATGCGCAGGCCGTCGCCGGTCAAAGGCGCGGTGAGAAGAAGAAGCTGCGGGTCGCAGACAAGTTCATTTCCCGTCGTAGTGTCGAGATAGTGCCCGTCCGCGCCCTTGGAGCCGGTCACCAGCGCATTCAGCGCCGGGCAGGCATTGTTGAGGTCAAGCGCCTTGAGGGGGTTGTGATCGCAGTACAGCTTTGTGAGGGCGGGCGTGTTGGTGAGATCGAGCGTCTTAAGGCTGTTATGATCGCACCACAGGGTTTTCAGATTTTCATTCACGGCTTCGCTTGTGCCGAGCGTCAGCGTCGTCAGGGCATTGCCGCTGCAGTGCAGGGTGGCCAGAGCGGTGTTTTCGTAGAGATCGAGCGCCTCAAGCGCGTTGCCGTCGCATTCCAGCCGGCGGAGCTTTGCGTTTTGGCTGAGATCGAGCGTCTCGATCATGTTGTAGCTGACGTTCAGCGTTTCCAGCTCGCTGAAGATTTGGATTCCGCTGAGATCGGTGATGGTTCCGCGCTCGTCAGCGCTTGCGGAGACGTCGATCTCCTTCACGGCGGCAATCTCTTCCTTGCTGAGATAGCCGCTTTTGTCTGTGTCGATCTGCTCTGACACATAAGTGAGGAAGCCTTCGTCGGGGAAGAGCTTGTCGTCGATGGAAACGCCGTCGTTCGTGAAGAGAAGATAGCGCACGTCGTTATTATAGCGCACGTCGTTATTATAATGAGGGCCGGGACTGTATGTCACGCCGCCGCTCCCGGTGCTGCAGCCAAAAACGATACTATAGCGTTGATCGTTCAGTGTCACAGTTTGTGTGCTTCCATATTCAACGGCATAGGGGATTACCGTGCTGCCGGCGTCAAGAGACACGGTTAAGGTCACGCTGCTTGCTTCCGTGACCGGCAGAGACTCCTCCAGAGGGACGAGATAGTAGCCGGGGAAGGCGAAATGCAAGCCCGTTGTTTTCACGCTTCTTGAACCGTTGCTCAGAGAAATAGCAACAGACGTGTTTGCGGTCTGAATATAGAGGCCGACAGCCGAAATGTCTTCTCCGCCATCCACCTGAAAGCTTTGTGAGACGTTCATGGATGTAGCGCCGGAAGTCAGGGTTCCGACACCGAGACCGTTTGCGTAGTTATAGCAATGGTCATAGCGCGCAGCCTGCACATCAAAGGCGTAGAAGGTGTTGGGCGTATTGTTAGCCTTATTGACATAATTCAGGCTGACGTCATCATAAGAGATCCAGAAATATCCCGCATAGTCCCACTGGCACTGGTCCGTTGCGCCCCAGCTGTTTCGCACAAGCCACGCGCCGTTATGCGGGGGCGCGGTGAGGAAATTGCTGCTAGGGAAGTTGTCGTCCCAGCCGACCAGCATGATCGCATGGTTTTGGCCCATATTGTCCGGACAATAATAGGCGTTCTTGACAGAGTTAAGATATATGTTGGCGGACGAGGTGAGCGCATAGTAGGACGCGCTCACAGCGCCGTGCTGTAAAATGGCGTCCTTGACAGAGTCCGTATCCAGCGCGCTGATGCAATACATGGCCTCAAGCTGAAGCGCGCCGCTGCGCCCGGGGATGCGCTTATCCGGGTTTTCGTAGCTGTCCGCAAGGCTGTAGGGGGCTTCGCTTTCGGAAACGGGACCGATCATGGAAGACAGGCGTATGGACGCCAGGTAGCTGTTGAGACCGACGTTCAGGTAATTCGCCCCGTTCAGACTGACCGTATCGCCATCGTTGCAGCCCTTCTCATCAACGAAATCATGAAAGGCGTAGTAAGCCAGGTGCAGCTCGGACAGGTCGATATCGGTATCGGCGAGACCGCCCTTGATCATGTCCATCTCCATCGCGCCAAGCGTGGCAAAGGCCCAGCAGGTGCCGTAGGGGTTCTGGTTGCGCAGCGGCGGGAGAGAGTTAAAGTCGGGAATATAAGACTCGCTCATTTGGCGGCTCATCAGGAAACCGGGGGTGGAGCTGCCGAGGATCGGAACCGAAGCGAAAGGAGCCGGAGGAAGCATGTTAAGTTCGGGAACTTCAATATCGCCGAGAATGTTGACCGTGATCACCGGCAGCTCCACCCCGTTTGCCATCGGATAGCCCGACAGCTCGGGGACAAAGTGGAAGGCGTCCAGCGCATCGTTGTAATCCTCAAGGCATTTCCACGTGACGTCCAGCCGCTGCTCAGCCTCATGCTCGGTACGCAAAACGGTATTAACGCCGTTCTCGTCCGCCTGATACCAGACAGCGCCGCCGAAATAGGCGGTCAGCTGCGCGGGAAAATACTTCTCCAATTCGATCATGGCGAATTTATGGTCGGTTTCGACCGTGGAGCTGTAATCCGCCGTGTCGAACCCGACGATGACGCTCTTGTCATAGACTTTGCTTACCACATTCTCGCCTCCATCCTCGGCGAACGCGAGGGGCGCGAGACACAGAAACAGGCAGAGGCAAAGGATCAAAACCACCGTATTGCGCAGCTTCATCATGGCAATTCCTCCGTAAGATACAGAAATTGAAGAAATTGATATTATTTCAATAATATAGTATATCTTGCAAAAAAGACATTGTCAACACGAGAAAGCCAAAAATCCCCCGGACAAAAGCCCGGAGGATTCTTGCACGGTGTTGATTTGCCGACTCAGCCGAAGACGGAGAGCAGGAAGCCTGCCGCGATGGCGGAGCCGATAACGCCGGCCACGTTGGGGCCCATGGCGTGCATGAGAAGGTAGTTATTCTTGTTGTACTTGCGGCCCACGTCCTGGGAGACGCGCGCGGCCATCGGCACGGCGGAGACGCCCGCGGAGCCGATCAGGGGGTTGATGGCGCCGCCGGAGGTCTTGTACATCACAAGGCCGCCGCACAGACCGCCCACCGTGGAGATCGCAAAGGCGATCAGGCCGAGGACGATGATCTTGATGGTGTTGAAGTTCAGGAAGTTCTGCGCGACCATCGTAGCGCCGACGGAGGTAGCGAGGAAGATGGTGATGATGTTCATCAGCGCGTTCTGCACGGTGTCGCTCAGACGGTCGGTCACGCCGCACTCACGGAAGAGGTTGCCGAGCATCAGGCAGCCGATCAGGGGCGCGGTGGAGGGCAGGAGCAGGATAACGAAGGTGGAGACGACCATCGGGAAGACGATCTTCTCGGTCTTCGAGACCTCGCGGCCCTGGACCATCTTGACCTTGCGCATCTTGTCGGTGGTCATGGCCTTCATGATCGGGGGCTGAATCAGCGGGATCAGGGCCATGTAGGAGTAAGCCGCGATGGCGATGGGGCCTAAAAGCTCAGGCGCGAGCTTCGTGGTGAGGAAGATGGCGGTCGGGCCGTCCGCGCCGCCGATGATGCCGATGGAAGCGGCCTGGGGGCCGGTGAAGCCGAGGCACACGGCGCCGAAGAAGGCGACGAACACGCCGAGCTGAGCCGCCGCGCCGAGCAGCAGGCTCTTGGGGTTTGCGAGCAGGGGACCGAAGTCGGTCATCGCGCCGACGCCCATGAAGATCAGGGACGGGTAGATGCCGGCCTTGACGCCGATGTAGAAGAAGTCCAGGAGACCCGCCTGCTTCATGACAGCGCCGTAGCTGTGGTAGGCGGGGCTTGTCTCGTCGAGGAACGCGGCCCAGATTTCGGGGTGGTAGAGGGCGTTTGCGCCCTGGCCCACAAAGTAGCTGAGGTTCGTCAGCAGGCAGCCGAAGGCGATGCCGACCAGCAGCAGCGGCTCAAACTTTTTCACAATGCCGAGGTACAGCAGTACGAAGGCAATGATGATCATGACGAGGTTTTTCCAACCGCCGTCTGTCAGGAAGAAGGAGGCAAAGCCGGATTCCATTACCAGCTTTTGCAGGACACCAAGTATATCCATACCTGCCTCCTTATGCGATCACGACGAGCGGAGAATCGGTCTCTACAACCGCACCCTTTTCGACGACGATCTGCGCGACCGTGCCGGTCTTGGTGGAGACAACCTCGTTCTCCATCTTCATGGCCTCAAGAATGAGAAGCACGTCGCCCTCGTTGACCTTCTGGCCGGGGGTGACATTGATCTTCAGGACGTTGCCGGGCATGGGGCTCTTGATGACCTCGCCCGCGGCAAGACCGGTGGCGGGGGCGGCAGCGGGAGCTGCGGCCGGAGCGGCGGCAGCCACAGGAGCGGCAGCCACGGGGGCTGCGGCGGCGGGGGCGGCGGGAGCCTTGATCTCATACTCGTCGATGAGCATGGCCTCACCCTGCTCGACCTCGACCTCATAAACGCGCTTGTTCAGCGTAACCTTATACTTCATCTTCATTTGACCTCCCTGATGGAAATAAAGCGCAGCTCATTGAGCGGCTTGCCGAGAGAATCGGCAACGATTGCCATGACCATGGCGGCGTCGCGCGGATCGGTGTTGTAGAGCTTGAAGTCGCCCGCGGTGCCGGGAGCCGGTTCGGCCTTGGGCGCGGGGGCGGCAGGCGCGGCAGCGGCGGGGGCAGCGGCGGCAGGAGCCGCGGCGGTCTTCTTCTCCTTGTGCATGACCTTGCCCATGCCGAAGATGACGCACATCAGCATCACAAGACCAATAAACACGACGAGATAGCCCAGCAGCGCGTAACCGAACGCGTTCGGGATCGAAATATTGACCAGATCAATCACGGTAGTTTCCTCCTGTCTCAGTCGAGGGCAGTGATGGAGTACTTGACCTTCTTCTCCTCCTGCTCCTTGCGCTGGGCGAAGAACTTCTCGGCGACCGGCGGGAAGGAGATGTAGCTGAGCACATCCTCATCGCAGCGGGCGGTGTCGCCCAGCTCTTCCTTGGCCTTCTTGAACACGTCCTTGGGCAGGGTGTCGGCGTAGCGGCCCTGGATGGGCTTCTCATCGCCGAGGATCTTGGCCTGCACCTCGGGGTTGATGGGGGCGGGGGTACGGCCGTACTCGCCGCGGCAGTAGGCCTTCAGCTCGGCGCCGACGTTCTTGTAGCGCTCGCCGGCGAGGACGTTCTGCACGGCCTGGGTGCCGATGAGCTGGGAGGTCGGGGTGACGAGCGGGGGATAGCCCATGTCGGCGCGCACGCGCGGGGTCTCCAGCAGAGCTTCGTCGAACTTGTCCAGGGCGTTGAGGCTCTTGAGCTGGCTGAGCAGGTTCGAGAGCATGCCGCCGGGGATCTGGTAGGTCAGGCACTGGGTGTCGGTGGCCATGGAGATGGGGTTGAGGGTGCCCTTCGCCAGGAAATCGGCGCGGATGGGCTTAAAGAAGTCGGCCATCTCATGGAGCTTGTCGGTGTTCAGGCCGGTCTCGTAGCCCATCTGACGGAAGGTGTACTCGAGAGTCTCGGTCGCGGGCTGGGAGGTGCCGCCAGAGAACGGGGAGATGGCGGTGTCAATGACGTCTGCGCCGGCTTCGACAGCCTTCATGTAGGTCATGAACGCAAGGCCGGTGGTGCAGTGGGTGTGGACAACGATGGGCAGGTCCACGGCGTCCTTCAGCGCGGAGACGAGGTCATAGGCCTCCTTCGGGCTCATGATGCCGGCCATGTCCTTGATGCAGATGGTCTTCGCGCCCATCTTCTTGAGCTCCTTGACCATCTCAACGTACTTGGCGAGGGTATGTACGGGGGAGGTGGTGTAGGAGATGGCGCAGGAAGCCAGAGCGCCGGACTTGACGGTCTCTTCCACGGCGACCTTGAGGTTGTTCACGTCGTTGAGAGCGTCGAAAATGCGGATGATGTCGATGCCGTTCTTGACGGCGGCGCGGACAAAGCGGCGGACGATGTCGTCACTGTAGTGCTTGTAGCCCAGAATGTTCTGGCCTCTGAGCAGCATCTGCAGCTTGGTGTGGGGCATGGCAGCGCGGATCTTGCGCAGACGCTCCCAGGGATCCTCGTTCAGGAAACGCAGGCACACGTCAAACGTGGCGCCGCCCCAGCATTCCACGGAGTAGAAGCCAGCCTGGTCGATGGTTTTGAGGATGGGCTCAAACTGGTCAAAGCCCAGCCTCGTCGCGACAAGTGACTGGTTGGCGTCGCGAAGGACTGTTTCGGTAAACTGTACTTTCTTCATACGTACCTCCTCTGATTTTTTCGCTATCTGACTCAAAAAACCCGGCACAGGGAAGCCCCGGCACAGGAGTCTTTACAGTATATCTTAATGCGTCAGGCCCTGTTTTGTCAATGCACAGGAGTGACAATTCTTTACTTTTTTCACGCCCGAAAGGCACGACTTTTCCGGGATTTTTATGGGCTTCGGCATTCTGCCCGTCTTTTCACAGCCGCCGCGTACCGGCGGCGGTTCTGAAAAAACAGGCAACTCCCTCCTCCGGTTGCCCGGAGGAGGGGAGTCTGCGGAAAAATCAGATGATGCCGATGACCATGCCGACGATCATGCACAGAATGGAGAAGCCCCAGACGTACAGGAAGCTCGCCTTGATATGGTCCTTGATGTCGACTTCGGCAAGGCCGATGCCGAGCAGGGTGGCGGGAACCATGGGGCTGATGAAGGTGGCGCAGTTGCGGCAGATGACC
>CADADE010000020.1 GCA_902786615.1 Oscillospiraceae bacterium | reverse complement strand
GCGGTCGACGATGCGCTTGTACTGGCCGAAGAGGAAGCCGACCTCGCGCGCGCCCACGCCGATGTCGCCGGCGGGCACGTCGGTGAACTGGCCGATGTGACGATAGAGCTCGGTCATAAAGCTCTGGCAGAAGCGCATGACCTCGGCGTCAGACTTGCCCTTGGGGTCGAAGTCGCTGCCGCCCTTGCCGCCGCCCATGGGGAGGGTGGTCAGGGAGTTTTTCAGCACCTGCTCAAAGCCCAGGAACTTCATGATGGAGAGGTTCACGGAGGGGTGGAAACGCAAGCCGCCCTTGTAGGGGCCGATAGCGGAGTTATACTGCACGCGGAAGCCGCGGTTGACGCGGGTCTTGCCCTCATCGTCCACCCAGGGGACGCGGAACTCCAGCACGCGCTCAGGCTCGACGAAGCGCTCAAGCAGGCCGGCCTTCTCCCACTCGGGGTGCTTGTCGACCACGAGCTCGAGAGACTCAAAGACCTCACGCACGGCCTGCAGGAACTCAGGCTCGCCGGCGTCGCGGCGCTCCACATCGGCATATACGCGATTGAGATATTCGCTCTTAAACATGTTTTTTATTCCTCCTGACTCTTGGTTAGGGTTTTCCACCTGCAAATTATACTGCAAACCGGAATAAAGATACAAGAAAAACCGCATGTCCCCGTGTAAAAATTCCACGGGGACACGCGGGTGCTTCTTGTGAAATTGTACGAAAACACAAGGGTATCAGGCCACCCGGGCCGCGTCACTGCTGTCGGGGGCGGGCTGTTCCTGAAGGGGCGCTCCGGCGTCGATCCCGTTCTCCAGATTGTAGAGATAGTAATATTCGTCGTAGAGGCCCAAGCAGGCGTCCATACCTGCGTTGGTTCCCAGAGCCTTGATCAGCACCTCTTCCCAGGAGCCGTATTTTTCATACAGCCATTCCGGTGTGGGGCCAAGCTCATTGCCGTAGGTCTCCAGGTTCCGTTTTTTGGTGAGCGCCAGCCCCTCGGGGTCGTCCTTACTGGCTTCCAGGCGCAGCTCATTGCGGCGCCGGCTGACGGCGCGTGCGATCGTCTCGATCTCTTCGTCGGCCTTGACCATGTCCAGGATGATATCATACAGTTCTTGCATGCTGTCGTGATAAGCCAGGCGCTGCCCGCGGGCCTTGGCGACCTGTTTTTCATCTGTCCAGTCAATGGCGTCTGCATAGTCTTTCAGCGTGGATTCCTCCGCCTTGCTTGGAGAGAAGCAGTAAACCGCGTCGGGATTATATACGACATCCCGCATGGCGCTGGGATTGTCCCGCGGGTCATGCTCATAGGCGAAGGGGGCTCTGTCCGTTTTTCCGGTGTCGGCAGCAGCGCCCGCGCTCAGGATCACGCACAGGCACACAAACACGCACAGTGCGGAAATGATTCCTTTTCGCATACCGGTTTTTCCTTCTTTCGTTTTACCACACGATCACGCGATCCTCCGGAGCAAGGTACATGCCGTCGCCCTCGGTGATGCCGTAGAAGTCCAGGAACTCGTCAAACTGCTGGAGCGTGCAGTTGATGCGCAGATAAGACATCGGATGCACGTTGTTGATGCTCGAATAGGCGCTCTGCAGGCTGCCCTTTTCGAGCCAGACGTCGGCAAAGGCGCGGAAGAAGGCGTCATAGTCGAAGTTTTCCCTCTGGGCGGCAAGGCGCAGCACGGCCTTCATGCCCGCCATATCGGCCCCGGCCTCGCCGGTCATGATGCTGCCGTAGAAGTCCTGCCCCTCCCAGGGGTGCATGGCGTTGTAGTAGTCCACCATTTTCTGGTTGCGGGCAAGGAAAGTAGCATAGTCCTCGTCCGTCCACCAGGAGGCCATGTCGCCGTTCTTGTCGAACTGCGCGCCCTTGGAGTCGAAGCCGTGGGAGATCTCATGGCCGATCACGCAGCCGAGCTTGGCCAGCACTTCCTCGTCGCTCATGTCGCTGTTGTAAAGACCGCCCTGGGCAAAGGCGCCGAGGATCGTGATGGTGTTGGTCGTCCAGTCATAGAAGCAGTTGACGATTGTCGGCGGCATAGGCCACTTTTCCTTGTCCACGGGATCGGGGAACTCCTTGATGCTCTTGGCGATATTGTACGCGGCGATGCGCCGGGAGGCCTCCCAGAGCGTGCCGCCCTTCTCCGGCCCGTCGAAGTCCAGTCCGTCGCAGGCGTATTTGTCCCAGCTGTCGGGGTACAGGCTGCGCGGCTCGATGGCGTCCAGCTTCTCGATGGCCTTTTCGCGGGTCGCGTCAGAGAGGAAGTCAGCCTCCTCGATGATGCCGTGATAGGTATCCAGGATCTGCTTCATCATGTCCATGATGCGATCCTTGTCCTCCTGTTTGAGGTAGGTCTGGGTGTAGAGCTGCGCCACAGGCCATGCCAGCGCTGTCGAAACCGCATTGGAAAACACCGTCTCGTCGTCGAGCATGCCGTTCGCGCCGGAAACTGCGTTGTTGCAGGCATAGCTCCATTCATAGCACTCGCGGTCAAGGCTTCCGGCCGCGCCGAGCGTTCCGATTATGATCAGATAGTCTTTGATGAGGGGCAGGTTTTCGTCGGTATAGAGCTCGATCAGCTTTTTAAGACCGTCCGGGTTTTCGATCTGATAGCGATCTGTCTCAGGGTAGCCCATCGCCGCCATATCCTCCAGGATCGGGAGCGGGCCCTCCGCCGCCTTCATCTCATCATAGCTGTAGAAGTTGAGTATCTTCTCCAGATAGTCCGGCTTGTTCTGATCCTCATTGGTGTACAGAGCGGGAGCCAGCATTGTCTCAAAGGCAAAGCAGTTGTCGATTTTCTGCTGCGCCTCGTCCTCGGTATAGCCGAGCTTGACCAGCATCTTGCGCGCAAGCTCCGTGATGGCTTCCTTTTTGATAGCGCCGTAGTCGGTCAGCTTTTCATACTCGGCGGAGTCTCCCAGCAGCAGGGCGACATCCGACACGGCAAGCACATGCCTGTTGGAATCCAACTGATCCTGAGAGGAGCCGGCAAAATAGAGCGAGGCAAGCTCGTCCTCGTCACGGGTCTCGACGAAATACGCGCTCAGCTTCTCGATCGAGTCGATGGCCTCCACGGGGGCGATCTGCTCCTTGAGCGGGGCGACGCCCAGCGCGTTGCGGCTGTCCCAGTCCATCATCAGCTGAAAGAGGTCATAGGCGAGCCTTGCGTCATGCCCCTCCGGCGCGTCGCCGAGGAACATGTTCTTGAGATCCTCCGCCTGCTTGAGCGCCACGCTCGCCACCGTGCCGCCGAAGGCACGACCCTCCGGGATCTCCAGTGCGAGGATCTTGTCCTTGTTGACCGCAAGGGCAAAGTTGTCCTTGAGATCGGCGGGGGTGTCTGCGGTCACGACGCCGTCCAGGTCGATGCAGAGCCAGGGCGTGCCGGTGGTGTAATCCGGCTCGTCGGCAAAGGCGGGTACGGTCAGCGACGCCAGCATCGCAAGCGCCAGCAGGATGCCGAGCAGCTTTTTCATTTGTCATTCTCCTTCCTGTTGGATGGTTTATAGTCGATACTCTGTTAGTTTACTATTCTATGCCGATTCATTCAACAGCAGAAATGTAAAATCTGCTAAAAAAACAGCCTCCTTCGATGCAAAGGAGGCTGTCAAAGCTCAGATATTTTCCAAATTTTTCAGGAAGAGCGCCGCCTCGCCGTCGGAGGGGATGCGGAAGCCCGTGCGCGGGGAGACGGTAAACTTCTGTACCGCCGGGCCGTCCATCAGGCAGGAGCGCTTGAACTGCTGGCTGAACAGACGTCTGCACCAGCTCTCAAGCCAGCGCTTCAATTCCTCGTCGCTGAACTCGTCACCGTAGGCCGCCTTGGCAAGGCGGAAGACCTTGGAGGGGGCAAAGCCGTTAATGAGAATGTGGTGCGTAAAGAAATCCTGGAGCGAGTAGGAGCCGACGGCGTCCTCGCTCTTTTGCTCGATCATATCGTCGTGAATGGGCAGCAGCTCCGGAGTAACGGGGCAATCCAGCACGTCATAGAGCGCCGCCTTGAGAACCTTGTCCTCTGTCTTTGCGGCGATGTGACCGACGTTCGCGCGCACTTGCGTCTTGGTGAGGCCGAGGTTCACATCGTACATGCTGGTGTGGTCGCCGTTGTAGGTGCACCAGCCGTCGATGAACTCACTCAGATCCTCGGTACCGACGTCAAGGCCGTTGCATTTATTGGAAATATCCATGAGCACCTGGGTGCGCTCGCGCGCCTGGGCGTTCTCAAAAGCGAGAGAATAGTCGTCGTGGGCGTGCCCGATATCGTCAAAGTGCTGCAAAACAGCCTTGGTGATGTCGATGACGCGCACATCGCAGCCCAACTGTTCGGCAACAATGACCGCGTTGGACTTGGTGCGGCTCGATGTACCGAAGCAGGGCATGGTGCAGGCGATGACGTTCGTGGGGGGGAGGCCCATGCGCTTGACCGCCATGGCGGAGACCATGACCGCGAGCGTGGAGTCCACGCCGCCGGAGATGCCCACAACACAGTGGTCGAGCTTCGCGTATTCCATGCGCTTGACCAGCGCCGAGACCTGGATATCCAGCATGCGCTCGCAGCAGGCGGGCAGCTCGGCAGGATCCTCAGGCAGGTGCGGGTGCTTGTTGAAGCGCCGGGTGAGGGTGGTTTCCTCCGCTTCCTCGCGTCCCCAGAGGCGGACGCCGTCAAATTCACTCTCACGGTCAAAGCCGCCGCGCTCCCGGCGCAGGTTCAGAAGATACTCCGCGTCGATTTCCGTGACAGCGAAGCTGTCCCCGCCCTCGGCCTCGGCGAGAATACTGCCGTTTTCCGCAACCATGCACAGGCCGGAGTAGCTGTTGTCCGTGCTGCTTTCGCCGCGCCCGGGTGCAGCAAGCAGCATACCCGCCGCAAGGCGCTTCGACTGGCTGCGGATGTTCAGCTGCGTATCGGCGGTGGAGGCGATCGTCTGCGGAAAATCCGCCATCTGCACAATGAGCACAGCGCCCTCAAGGGCAGCATCCACGCAGGGCGGCGTCACCGCGTTGAGATCCGCGCCCAGTTCCGCCGACACCTTGAGTCCGGGAACCGCCCTGTGTTCAAAGAGCAGCCCGGACGAGATTGGGAATGCCTCGTCATCCAGCGTGGCAGGGTACTTCGGCGCCCGCCGGAAAGAGGTATTGCCTGCCTGCGTCTGCGGAACAAGCCCGAGAATTTCGCCGTCATATACGGCGGCGGCGACGCTTAAAACCCTTGTGCCGAGCTCATAGGGGAGCCCCACAAAAGTCAGCACGTCTTTGCCCGTACTGCCCGCGCGCACCTTTTCAAGCGCAGCGCGTGCACCGTCAAGCAGGACGCGGTGGCGGAAGAGATCGCGGCACTCCACGCCCGTGAGCGTCAGCGCCGGAAAAGCCAGCACCTTCACGCCGAGCCTGTCGGCCTTCTCGATGCATTCGATGACCCTGTCCGCATTATAGTCGCAGTCGCACACCCGGATGACGGGCGCGGCGGCGGCGACCTTAAAAAATCCGTCTTTCACAGATAATCCCTGTCCTTCAGTTTCTCTTAAAACTTCACGCGCTCGGCGATATAGTCCTTGACCTCGCTGATGGGGATGCGGTTGAAGTCGAAGGTGATGCAGAACGGGGTGCCGATCTCATCCTCGCGGCGGTAGCGCTTGCCGATGGAGCCGGTCTCGTCGTAGTCGCACATGAACTCCTTGGAGAGCTCGCGGTAGAGCTCCATGGCGGGGCCGGTGAGCACTTCCTTCTTTGAAAGCGGCAGAATGGCGCACTTGAAGGGGGCCAGCGCCGGGTGCAGGTGCAGCACGGTGCGCACATCGTCGTTGCCCTTCTTGTCCTGGCCAACGACCTGCTCGTCATACGCTTCGCACAGGAAGGCGAGGGCCACGCGGTCGCAGCCGAGGGACGGCTCGATGACGTAGGGGATGTAATGCTCGTTGGTCTCCTGGTCGTAGTAGGTCAGATCCTTGCCGCTGGCCTCCTGATGACGGCCCAGGTCGTAATCGGTACGGTCGGCAATGCCCCACAGCTCGCCCCAGTCGGTGAACGGGAAGGCATACTCGATATCGGTGGTGGCGCGGGAGTAGAAGGCCAGCTCCGCAGGCTCATGGTCGCGCAGTCTCAGATGCTCCTCCTTGATGCCGAGGGACAGGAGCCACTTCTTGCAGTAGTCCTTCCAGTAGGCGAACCACTCAAGGTCAGTGCCGGGCTTGCAGAAGAACTCGCACTCCATCTGCTCGAACTCGCGGGTACGGAAGGTGAAGTTGCCCGGGGTGATCTCGTTGCGGAAGGCCTTGCCCACCTGGCAGACGCCGAAGGGCAGCTTGCGGCGGGTGGTGCGCTGAATGTTGGCGAAGTTGACAAAGATGCCCTGGGCAGTCTCGGGGCGCAGGTAGCAGACGGAGGAGGAGTCCTCGGTCACGCCGATGGCGGTTTTGAACATGAGGTTGAATTTGCGGATCGGGGTAAAGTCATGCTTGCCGCAGACGGGGCAAGTAATATCTTCATGTTCGGCAATGAACGCGTCCATCTCGTCAAAGCTCATGGCGTCCACGTTGACCTCGGGATGTTCATCCCCGATGAGCTTGTCGGCTCTGTGGCGAGCCTTGCAGGCCTTGCAGTCGAGCAGCGGATCAGAGAAGCTGGAGACGTGACCGGTGGTGACCCAGGTCTGGGGGTTCATGATGATGGCCGCGTCCAGGCCGACGTTGTACTCGCTCTCCTGCACGAACTTTTTGAGCCAGGCCTTCTTTACGTTGTTCTTGAACTCCACGCCGAGGGGGCCGTAGTCCCAGGAGTTGGCGAGGCCGCCGTAGATGTCGCTGCCCGCGTAAACAAAGCCGCGGTTCTTGCACAGGGCGACGATTTTGTCCATTGTCTTTTCGTTATGTTCCATTGTTTTCTCCTTTTCCCACGGCTGGATGCCGCGGAGATTTATTAACGCTATACCTTGGTGCAGGGCAGGCATTGATCGCCCGCCCCGCGGCATGGTACAGGGTTTTACAAAACGGCTTTCGCAGCGCTGCACAGCCCGGGAGGCACTGATCGCCCGCCCCGAGGCATGTTACAGAGTTTTACAAAACGGCTTTCGCAGCGCTGCACGCATCGACGGGGCTGATCGCCCCGACAAAACTATATATTAGCAGAAAACCCGGCGTTATTCAACACAAAATACCGTTTGTGGAAAAGATAACAACAGGCGCGCCTGTCAAGCTTGATTATTGGCGCAGCGTGTGGTAAAGTTATAGAATCGACAGAAAGAGTCACAGGAGATGAGCTATGAACTACCTGATCGTTGTCGCCCACCCGGATGATGAATGTCTGGGTGCCGGCGCTGCCATACACAAGCTTGTACGCACAGGGAACGCTGTCGCCGTGGCGACCATGGCAAGCCACGCCGCCGCGCGTTCCAATCTCTCCGCCGACCTGGCGGAGGAGCAGGCGCGCGCCTTTGAGATCCTGGGGATCGAGAAATCCTACGCCGCCGACTTCCCCAACATCAAGATGAACACCGTGCCCCATTTGGAGCTGGTGCAATTTGTTGAAAGCTGTATTCAGGATTTCGGCGCGGAAGCCGTCATCACCCACCATCCCTCCGATACCAACAGCGACCACGCCGTCACCAGCGGCGCGGTCCAGGCCGCCGTGCGGCTTTTCCAGCGGCGCGAGGGGATCCCCGCGCTCCGGGAGCTGCGGTACATGGAAACCCCCTCCGCCACCGAATGGTCGCTGGACAGCTCCCTGAACCGCTTCATGCCGAACTGCTATGTGGAGATCGGTGAGGACGGGCTGGAGCTCAAGCTGCGGGCGCTTGCCTGCTACAAGGGCGTTATGCGCCCCTACCCCCATCCTCGCTCTGCCGAGGCTCTGCGCGGCCTTGCGGCCTGGCGCGGCGCACAGGCCGGCTGCCTCTATGCCGAGGCTTTTGAAAGCGTTTTCCGCCGGGATTGATTTTTTATTGAGGTGAATAGGCTTGCATACCCTGTACCTTTTTCTGAAACGCCTGTTTGATATGGGCTGTTCCCTGCTGGGACTGATTGTGACCCTCCCGCTCTGGCTGATCGCGGTAGTCGGGATCGAGCTGTCCGATCCCGGCCCCATCTTCTATTTGGCCCGGCGCACCACCAGGGACGACCGCATCTTCAAAATGTTCAAGTTCCGCTCCATGCGGGTCGGCAAGGCAAACGAATCCGTATTTCGCGGGGAAGAGGATCGGATTTTCCCCTTCGGGCGCATTATGCGCGCCACCAAGATCGACGAGCTGCCGCAGCTTCTCAACATCCTGATCGGGGACATGAGCATCGTCGGCCCCCGGCCTGCCGCGGTAGATCAGCTGAAGCAGACGCGAGCCGGGCGTTTTGCCCGCATCTCTGCTGTACAGTCCGGCCTGACCGGGCCCTCGGCTCTCTACGATTACCTCTACGGAGATCAGGTCGAGGATCAGGAGAGCTATGTGCGCGACGTGCTGCCGGTACGCCTGGAGCTGGATCTGGTCTATCTGGACAAACAGGGGATCTGCTTTGACCTTCGGATGATCTGGTGGACAGTGGTATGCATCGTCTGCCAGATCGCGGGGCGCCGGCCGGAAAACATTTTTTCAACGCTGCTGCGCTGGGCGGATGAGCATAAGAGGAAAGAGGAAAAGGAATGTCAGACAGCAAACTGAGAGTCGTCGTGATGACGCAGGCCGACCGTTTTTTCATTCCGAAAAACATCGACAAAGCAGCCCGGGTCTGTGAGATCCTGGAAATTGTGGAGGTCAACTGCAAATCCGCGATGGAAAACCGGCTCAGCGATTACCTGAAATGGTTCGGCCCCGTGCAGTGCGCAAAGATGGGCGCGCTTACAATCGGGCGCGAGGCTGAAAAATACCTTGACCGGCTTTCGCGCTATCGGCTGTTTCATGGGAGCTGCTCGGTTCTGGACACGGCGAAGAAAAACCATATCCCCCACCGCGTCATCACTGACAGCAACGCGCCTGCCTTTGTGCAGCATATCCGGGAGCTCAATCCCGATCTCATCATCTCCTACTCCGCGCCGCAGATCATCAAGCCGGAGCTTTTGAGCGTGCCGAAGTACGGCGTTATCAACGTGCACGGGGCGCTGCTGCCGGATTACCGGGGGTGTCTGCCCTCCTTCTGGTATCTCTATAACGGGGAAAAGCTGGGCGGCGCCACCGTTCACTACATGAGCGCGAAGCTCGACGACGGAGACATTATCGAGCAGGGCAGCGTGGACATCTCCGACTGCAAAAGCATGTTCAATCTCATGAAGAAGACCAAGCGCGTCGGCGGGGAGCTGATGGTTCGGGCCATCGAGGATATCGCGGGCGGCACCGTCCGCAGCCGAAAGAACGAGACGGACAAGGGCCGCTACTTCACCTGGCCCACGGTCGAGCAGGCGAGGGAATTTCGCAAAAAAGGCAAGCGCCTGATATAGTGAAAACGGGACTGTTCCGAGGAACAGTCCCTGTTTTTTATCTCTTACGCCAGACGCTCGGAGCGAATAGGAACATCATCGGGAAGATTTCCAGTCTGCCGAGGAGCATTTCAAAAATCAGCACCAGCTTGCTGGGGGTGGAGAAAAAGGCGAAGTTTCCCGTGGGGCCGACCAGTCCGAGGCCCGGCCCGATGTTGGAGATGCAGGCGATGGAGGCCGTGAGATTGGTCACGATATCATGCCCGTCCAGCGTGAGCAGCAGGACGCTCAGTCCGGTGATCGCGATGTAGGTCTGGAAATAGACCAGGACGCTGCGCACGGTCTGGTCGCTGACAGACTTGCCCTCAAACCAGATGCGCTTGACGCGGGTGGGCAGAATGAGCTGCTTGAGTTCATAGAGATAGGACTTGAAGAGAATAATGACGCGCGAAATTTTGAGTCCGCCCGCCGTAGAGCCGGCGCACGCGCCGCCGAACATCAGCAGCACCAGCAGCCAGCGTGACAGCTCCGGCCATTTGTCAAAGTCGTAGGTGGCAAAGCCCGTGGTGCTCATGACCGTGGCGACCTGGAAGTAGGCATAGCGCAGCCCCTGGCCGAAGCCGCCGACGCTGTGCATGATGTTCAGCGCGATGACGAGCGTCGAGCCGAACATGAGGGCGAGGTAGACGCGCAGCTCCTCGCTCTTGAAGATGGAGAGGCCCTGGCCCAGAAGGATGAAGTAGAAGAGGTTGAAGTTCACGCCGAAGAGCATCATGAACACCGCTACGACCATCTCAATATAGACGCTCTCAAAGGCCGCGATGCTGGCTCCCCTGGTGGAAAAGCCGCCGGTGCCCGCCGTGGCGAAGGCGTGGAGGGCCGCTTCATGGACGCCCATCCCGCCGCAAACGAGGAACAGAAACTCCAGAAATGTCAGTCCCGCATAGATCATATAGAGGATGCGCGCCGTTTTTCGTGCCTTGGGGACGAGCTTCGACACCGTGGGTCCCGGCACCTCGGCCCGCATGACGTGGATATAGTGATCGCCGGAGATTGGCAGGATGGCCGCAATAAAGACAAGCACGCCCATGCCGCCCACCCAGTGGGTGAAAAGCCGCCAGGCCATGCAGCCCCGGCTCATGGCCTCTACATCCGTGAGGATGCTGGAGCCCGTGGTGGTAAAGCCGGAGACCGTCTCAAACAGCGCGTCGATATAGCGGGGAATATCCCCGGAGAAGAAAAAGGGAAGCGCCCCGAAAGCAGACATCAGCACCCAGGAAAGCCCGACCACCACAAAGCCCTCGCGGGCAAAGAGGTCGCTGCTTTTGGGGCGGATATGATTCAGCACGCCGCCGAGGATCAACAGCGGCAGCATCGTATAAAGGAAGGGCTGCACCGATTCGTCATACCACAGCGCCGTCGCCATGGGAAACAGGAGGAGGATCGCCTCCACCACCAGCACCTTTCCCAGAATGTTCAATACGACACGGTAATTCATAGTTCCTCCGTCAGGCCAGGATATCGTCCAGCTTGAAAATGCTGCGCCGCGCCGTCACGACCACGGCCTTGTCGCCGGGAGCCAGAACGGTTTTGCCGTCGGGCAGGAAGCTGCTGCCGCCGCGCACCACGGCGGCGATCAGCACCCCCGGCTTGAGACGTATTTCCGCGAGTGTTCTGCCGATGCAGGCGGCCTTCGCGCCCACGACAAATTCTGTGGCCATCACATCCTGGCTGCCGAGATAATACAGCGCTTCGATGGTGGATTCCTCCGAGGCGTGGGCAAGGCCGCGGACATAGCCTTCGATCCGCTCCGCCACCAGATTTTTGGGTGAAAGCGTGGTATCCGGGAACACATCGCGCAAAAGGTCCGTGAATTTTTCGTTGTTGATTTTCGAGACGACCTTTTCCACGCCGCTCTTCTCGGCGTACATGCTGAGGATGATGTTTTCCTCGTCCAGATTGGTGAGCGCGACAAAGCCGTCCGCATTCTTCAGGCCGCTCTGGGCCAGCACCGTGGTGTCCGTCCCGTCGCCGCAGATCACATCCGCCGACTGCAGAAGCTCCGCCAGCACCTGGCAGCGCGTGTTGCTGTGCTCGATAATGGTGACCTTGACGCCGGTAGCCTCCAGCAGATGGGTGAGATACACGGCGATGCGGCTGCCGCCGAGGATCAGCACGTTTTTGACAGGCTTCTGGTACGCGCCCGCCGCAATGAAGAACTTGCGCAGCACCTTGGGCGGCGCGGTCACGGAGATAAGGTCGCCCGTCTGCAGGACAAAGCTGCCGTCGGGGATGCTCACCTTTCCGCCGCGCTCGGCGGCGCAGATCAGCACCTTGTGGCTGATAAGGCTCGGCAGCTTTGTCAGGGCGACGCCGTTCAGGCGGCTGTGCTCCGTGATGCGGAAGGTCACGATTTCAAGCTCACAGTCGGGGAAGCTGTCCACCTGCGTCGCCGCCGGGAACTGCAGTACCCGGGAGATTTCCCCCGCGGTGATATAGTCCGGGTTGATGGTGAGATTCAGATCCATGATCTCACGCAGAGATTCGCCGCTGTCCAGATATTCCTGGTTGCGCAGGCGGGCGACCGTATGCCTCGCGCCCATCTTGCGTGCGAACTGACAGGCGACCAGATTGGCCTCGTCATTGCCGGTAGCGGCAATGAAAACATCAGCCTCGTCGATCTCCGCCTCGCGCAGCGTGGCGGGTGAGGCGCAGCTTCCGCAGACGCCCATGGCGTCCATGGCGTTGGCCGCGGCCTCCAGCGGCTCCCGCTTTTCGTCGATCAGGGTGATGTCGTGCCCCTCCCGGCAAAGTCTCAGGGCGACCGTAAAGCCCACCTTTCCAGCGCCGGCAATCACGATTTTCATGGCAGTCTCCTCCCCGCGCCGCGTTTTGCGGCACATTCGCACGCAATGTGGATTGATAAGATTTTGCCTATTATAACACAGCAATTTAAAAAGCGGTAGTGTAAACGGAAAATTTGTGCTATACTGGGTGAAAAATCCAACTACACAGGGGGCATCCATGTGAACAGCAGCAAAATCCGTGAGCAGCAGATCACCCGCACCAGCATGATCGGCATTGTGGCAAACGTCTTCCTCGCCGCCTTCAAGGCGATGGTGGGTCTTCTCTCCAACTCCATCGCCATCGTGCTGGACGCGGTCAACAACCTGACCGACGCCCTCAGTTCGGTCATCACCATTCTGGGCGTGAAGCTTGCCAAGCGCCGCCCGGACAAGAATCACCCCTTCGGCTACGGGCGCATCGAGTATTTCAGCGCCGTGATCATCGCCGCCATCGTCCTGGCCGCCGGTGCGACCTCGCTTATCGAGTCGGTAAAAAAGATCATCCACCCCGAGACCCCGGATTACCGCCCCGTGACGCTCATCATCGTTGCCGTGGCCGTCGTCGTCAAGCTTCTGCTCGGACGCTATGTCAAGGCCCAGGGCGAGAAATACAATTCCGAGGCGCTGATCGCCTCCGGCTCGGACGCGAGCTTCGACGCCATCATCTCCGCCTCGACGCTGGTGGGTGCGCTTATAAACCTCATCTTCAAGGTAAACCTGGACGGCATCATCGGCGCTGTTATCTCCGTGTTCATCCTCAAGGCGGGCGTTGAGATGCTGATGAATTCCGTAAGCGACATCATGGGCTCCCGGCCTGACAGTGAGATCACCCACCAGATCCGCGCGTGTGTGGAGTCCGTGCCCGGCGTACTCGGCTCCTATGACCTGATCCTGCACAACTACGGCCCGGACAATGCCATCGGCTCGATCCATGTGGAGGTGCCCGCCGACGCCGACGGGAGGAGTCTCCACAAGCTGACGCTTGAAATCCAGCGAAAGGTGCTGGAAAAGTTCCATGTCTTTCTGACCGTCGGCTTCTACGCGGTGGAGACCGAGCGGAAGGCGGACTTTGAGAAGATCAACGCCGCCGCCATGAAGCACCCCGGCGTGCTGGGCACCCACGGCATTTACTTTGACGATGAGAAGAAAACGCTCAGCTTCGACGCGCTGGTGGACTTCACCGTGCGCGACAAGGCGGGCCTGTGCAAGGCGCTGCAGGAGGAGCTTGCTCCGATCTTCCCGGGCTATGCCATCACCGTAAACTTCGACACCGACTATACCGATTAAGCCGACCAGATGCAAAAACGCCCCGTCCGAGGACGGGGCGTTTTGTTATGTCTTACTTGTTCTTGAGAACCTGGTACAGCTCCGCGCCGGTGCTGTACTTGTAGGGGTTGACGTAGAACAGGCCCAGCAGGCCGAGGGTCAGGCAGGAGAGAAGATCCCAGCCGATAAAGGACAGGTCGAGCACGAAGGTGTTCCACTTCTGGCCGTCCATCATCTTGCGGGAGAGGTCGATGGCTTCCTTGCCCTTGATTTCGGGATTTTCTGCCAGGATGTAGGGAACCATGCGGTAGGAGTAGCTCTTGATGATGCCGGGGATGACGAACAGCATGCTCCACAGGCAAACGAACAGGTCGCGCAGGAACATGGCACCCACGGTGCGGCCGTAGGGGTGGAAACCGACTTTCATCTCGTCAAGCTCGGCGGGAGCCTTGGTGTTGCTGCTGAAGAAGCCGCGGCAGCCAACCTCGATGGGGTTGAAGACCAGCACGCGCAGCGCGACGGCAATCACGCCGATCAGAAGCAGCGTACCGCCGATCACAGCCATCATCATGCCCATGGCGGTGCGAACCTCGGGATCGGACTGGAGCATGGTCACCATTTCATTGACGGCTTCGATGCTCGCAGGGTTCACGTTCTCGGCAGCGCCGACAGCGGAAACGGCGTCCTGCAGGCTGTCATAGCTCTCATTGTTAACCATGTAGACGTTGCCGTCTCCATCGGAGCTGACGGAAAAGCTGTAGCTGTTGCTGCTGTTCAGGCCGTTGCTGGTAGCGCGGCTGGCGCTCGCGGAGGTACCCGCCACGAACAGGGTCAGCAGAAACGCAACCAGAACGCACTTCCAGAAGTTGGCCTTAAAGGCAGCCATGCCTTTCTTTTTTAATTCTTTTCTGTCCCACATAATATTTCTCCTCCTATTTTTTGCTTAGAATCTGTTCCGAAATAACTTGTGCAATCTGGCTGGTCTTTTTCGCCTGCAGCTTCGTTGTCAAATCTTAAAATACACAAAGTATTCCTGCGATTTTCCGCCTCGCTGCAGGTGAAAAATCCTGCGCCATCTTTGCTCAACTTATTTCTGCACAGTTCCTTGGTATCAAAGGCGCGCGTGGGAGCCGAGCGGTCTCGCCTTTGATGCCGTATTATCGCACACCCCGCAAAAATTGTCAATTGCAGCGTTGTCGTTTTTCCATGCTGAAACGGATAAAATGTATGCTTTTACGGAAAAAGGAGCCGCTTACCCAGCAGCCCCTTCCTGATTTCCTATCGTTTTGCCGAGGGTCTCCCCCATCTGAACCGGGGTTTCGAGCCCCTTTGCCGTGTTGTCGAAAAGCAGCTCGTCAAGCTGTACGCGATCCTTCTCCAGCAGCAGGACCACCGTGCTGCCGCCGTAGAGGAAGCGGCCCTTTTCCTCGCCCCGGCGAAAGCTTACGCCGGCGCCCTTGTAGTTTTCGATGCGTCCGACCAGCATGGCGCCCACCTCGATCTGGCAGAGCCTGCCGAAATGCGCCGTATCCATGACCATATACTCCCGGCAGTTGCGTGTGAAAACCGGAAGCGCCGCAAGCGCGATGGGCCGCACCGTGTGAAGCTCGCCCGGCAGGAAGCGCCGCCGGATGATCCTTCCGTCGTCCACATAGGCGTAGCGATGGTAATGCTGCACGCACAGGCGAAAGACGAGGCAGATCCCGTCCCGGAAGGCCTCCGCCGCAGGATCGCCGCCCAGAAGCTCCTGGATCGTATAGCTGCTCTGTTTGATGGGCAGCACCAGCCCGTCCGTGATCCGGTAAGCGCTCAGATACCCGTCGCAGGGTGCCATGAAGGCGTCGTCCTCCTGCGCAATGGGCCGCAGCTCCTTGCGGATGGGGCGGCAGAAAAAGTCGTTGAAGCAGGGGTACGAAAGCGGGACATAATCCACCATGCGGATTTTGTTCCGTCTTGCAAAGGGGCGGATCAGCGGCCTTGAGAGCGTCGAATCCATAAAGCGCCCCGCAAGCTGCGACACCGGGCGTGCGGCGGCAAGCTTCAGCAGCGCCCGACCGGCGGGCTTTCCATAGAGAAAGCGGAGCGAGGCGCTCTCCGGTGCGGGTTTGATTCCCTGTCTTTCCATCACAGCAGCACCTTACGCAGAAGCAGCAGGAAAAATTCCACTGCTCCGATGCCGACCATGATGAGAATGCCGCGCATGCCGGGCTTCGGAATCCGGACGGGGCTGATGAAGAGCACCGCCGTCACAAGGCTCACCAGAAGATAGACCAGCGTGAGGTCCGTCTTGGACATATACTGGATCAGCAGCACCAGCGGAAAAATCAGCGCCGCAGAGGTAACGGGCAGGCCGAGATATTCCTTGCGCACGCCGCTCTCCTTCTCCTGACGCTCCTCCTCGGTGACGTTGTAGTAGGCGAGGCGGATCATGGCAGCCAGCACATACAGGACAAGGCAGGCATGCAGGAGGAATTTGCCGGAGGCAATCTCCCAGCGGACCGGCATCCCCTCCAGCACATTGGTCAGGTAGGGCGAAACGCGGATCAGCGCCGCGCCGATGCAGGCCGGGAGTACGCCGAAGGCGACCAGATCGGAAAGCGAGTCGATCTGAATGCCAAAGTCTTTTTCCATCTTCGTCCTGCCCTTTTTCGTCCGGGCGACCTTGCCGTCAAAGGCGTCGCACAATCCGCAGAAGAGCAGAAACAGACAGCCGTAGTACGGATGCCCGCCGCCGGAAAGGGATACCACGATCCCCGACGTTGCGGACAGGAGCGAAAAATAGGTCAGGATTACGGTATAGTCATAGAATCCGATCATGCGAGTGTGTCCTTCCATCTATATCTCCATGCACAGGGGAAAACCCGGTGAATCCGAGACGCGTCTCTCAGTCGCCGATGCCGCTGCGCATGATCTTGCCGAAGTTCCACAGATTCGCCGCGCTTTGTGCAGCCGCTTCGCGCTCCTCCGGTTTTTTATATTCGATCTGCGCGGTCTGCGCGCCGCAGTCCAGGCACATCGCATACCAGCACCAGCCCTGCTCTTCCTCCAGCAGGCCCGCGCCGCCGCAGTAAGGGCAGTCATGCAGGATTAGTTTTTCATGAAGACTCATGTTCTTATCCTCCCTGTGATGTTGGCGGCTCCATGAGCCGTCATCGTGTGTGACAAAGACCCGCTCCACCGGCTCTGCCGGAATAGCGCGGGTATGGATTTTCTCTCCATGGGAATACTTTTTATATATCGAAAAACAGCGATGCCGGGCACAAAGCTTTCCGGGAGGCGGGTGCAGGCTTCCTCAGAAAAGCCCGTCCTGTATGGTATGCGCAGCCTCCGGGATCCAGTCATGGATGAAAGCATAGGCGTCCACATTGTACTGCTCCGCGATTCTTTCCTCCAGGATCGTGCCGATGCGGTCGGTGTCCGCGCCTGTCAGCAGGCCGACGCCGGCGCAAACCGCCCCGACGGTGATGGCGATGGCGACGATCACCAGAATGACTCTCCAGGCTTTTTTCATTCCGCCACCTCCTTATAACAGAGCTTGCGGGCAAGCGCGCAGATCCCGCGTATCAGACCGGGGATGCCCCCGAACAACAGCCATATGAACGCCCAGAACAGCAGCAGGCCGATTGCCGCCGACGCCAGGGACAGGCCAAAGACCAGCAGGATATCCGCAAACACGGGGAATGCGGTAAAAGCGGACATGAGGCCGAAAGCGCCCGCGCAAAGTCCCGTCGCACCCATGCTCAGGGAGATGAGCGCGCAGGCCAGAATCAGCGACACGCCCACAAGGCCGAGGGGGATTGCCAGCAGGATAAACAGGATCAGCAGCCCGACGACGGGCTTTCTGACCGTTTTCTTCGGTTCCAGAGCTTCGGCGCTCTGCTCCGGTATTGCGGCCGCCTGTCTTCTCACAGACTCGCGCAGCGGCGGCATTGCGGACAGCTGCCCCGCAGGATCCTCCGGCTGCTGCGCCGGGGCGGCGGTCTCACCCGCGTGAAGATCCCAGTTTGCCGCTCCCTCATCCGGTACCCGAGCCGGCGGCGTCTCCCAGTTGTTTGTGTTGGCAGCGCCTGTATCGGCCGCATTCTGTACGGGAGCCCCGGCGCGGATAGCCTCATCGCTGATGTTGAAATCGGCCAGGAACGCCTCTACCGCGTCGGCAAATTCATCCACATTCTGCTGGGGGGCGGTCCTGTCGCTCTCCTGTACCATGGCAGGCGGAGCGGACAGGGGCGCGGCCTGGTTTTCGCGGTCCTCATCGGGAAAAGCGTTGATCTCCTGCGACTCCGGGTCAGGAAGCCCGGCGTCCGCCTTTTCCCCCGCCGGTTCAAACACGAAGCCGTCAAGGTTCACATCATCATCGGGTTTCTGCGGTTCGGCCGAAGGCTGCGCGTTTTCGGGCCGGACAGCGGCAGGCGAGAGTGCCATTGCCTGCCGGCGAAGCTGCTCGATCACCTGCAGGTATGCGGGCGCGTCGGTATCGTCGTTCTGCAGTCTGCGTTCCTTGGCGTCATAGGCGCGGGCAAGGTTCACGGCCTGACGCGTCGGCGAGACCAGAAGCTGCAACACAGCCGTCTCGTTGCCGGTGGAATCGAATATATCTTCATAGAGCTCCAACGCCCGGATCCTGTCCTCTTCATACATAAAGGTCAGCAGTCTTCCGAGCTCAGCGAGAAACTTCTGCTTGTTAATGGGGCTTCACCTCCGTTGTTTCTTGGGAAGCGCCGATTCAGCGTTTCCCCTACGGCATTCTCTGAAATTATACCCGCTCCGCGTCATTTGGTCAAGGAGAAAATAGGGATAAAAGCGCGAAAGTTCAAAAAAGCGGATCGAAAAGTGGTTGACAAGCATGGTTTGCGGCTTTACAATAGGTTTCTGCGGCCGTCGGCCGACATTACGGCGGGGCAAGGGCCCTGGCGATTGAGAGGGTTTATTATGGCAAAAGACAAGAGAGTCGAACAGATCACCGATATGGAGGTCGATTTTGCCCAGTGGTACACGGATATCTGCCGCAAGGCGGAACTGGTGGAATACGCTTCTGTCAAGGGCTTCACCATTCTGCGCCCCTATGGCTACGCCATCTGGGAGAACATGCAGCGGATCATGGACGGTGAATTCAAGAAGACCGGGCACGTCAACGTGGCCATGCCGGTTCTGATCCCGGAAAGTCTGCTGAAAAAAGAGGGCGAGCTGGTCAACGGCTTTGCGCCGGAGGTGGCCTGGGTCACCATGGGCGGCAGCGAGCAGCTTGAAGAGCGCCTTGCCTTCCGTCCCACATCCGAGACCATGTTCTGCGATCACTGGTCCCGTGTGCTGCACTCTTACCGTGAGCTGCCCATGCTCTACAACCAGTGGTGCTCCGTCATCCGCTGGGAGAAGACCACCCGTCCCTTCCTGCGCTCCCGCGAGTTCTGGTGGCAGGAGGGCCACACCATCCACGAGACCGCCGAGGAGGCAAAGCGTGAAACCGAGCAGCAGCTCAATTGCTACGCCGATTTCTTTGAAAAGGTTCTCGCCATCCCCGTGGTGCGCGGCCGCAAGACCGACAAGGAGAAATTTGCCGGTGCGGAGGCCACCTACACCGTCGAGTGCATGATGAAGGACCGCAAGGCCCTGCAGGGCGCGACTTCGCACTACTTCGGCGACAAGTTCTCCCGCGCCTACAACGTGACCTTCACCGGCCGCGACAACAAGCTGCAGTACCCCTTCCAGACCTCCTGGGGCTCCACGACGCGCATGATCGGCGCGGTCATCATGGCTCACGGCGACAACAACGGTCTGGTCCTGCCCCCGCACGTGGCGCCCATCCAGGTGGTGGTCGTCCCCGTGGCACAGCACAAGCCCGGCGTCCTGGAAAAGGCAGGCGAGCTGTACGAGGCGCTCAAGGCCGCGGGCATCCGCGTCAAGCTCGATGACAGCGACAACAGCCTCGGCTGGAAATGCGCCCAGTATGAGATGAAGGGCGTGCCCCTGCGCGTGGAGCTCGGCCCCAAGGATATTGAAAATAACATCTGCATGGCCGTGCGCCGCGACAACGGCGAAAAGACCCCCATCGCCCTCGAGCAGCTTACCGCGAAGGTGCCGGAGCTGCTGGAGGCCGTGCAGCAGGGTCTTTACGAGAAGGCCAAAAAGAACCTGGACGAGCATATCTACGCCGCCCAGTCCATCGAAGAGGCCAGGGAGCTGCAGGAGAAAAACGGCGGCTTCATCAAGACCATGTGGTGCGGCGAGGAAGCCTGCGAGCTCAAGATGAAGGAGCAGGCAGGCATGTCCTCCCGCTGCATTCCCTTCCATCAGGAGAAGCTGGGCGAAGTCTGCGCCTGCTGCGGCAAGCCCGCCAAGACCATGATCTACTGGGGCGTTGCGTATTAATCCATATTATAGGAAATATCATCCGGGCGGGTACGGTTTTGTACCCGCCCTGCTGCTGACAGGAGATAAACATGCCGAACATCCTTGACATCACCGATTTCAACGATCCCGCGCTGGATCTCTACGCCCGGCTGACGGAAAACCAGCTTCTCAACCGCGCCGATCCCGCCAACGCCGTTTTTATTGCCGAGAGTCCCCTGGTCATCGAACGGGCGCTGGACGCAGGCTGCGTGCCAGTATCGGTGCTGATGGAGAAAAAGCTGATCGAGGGGCGGGCGAAGGAGCTGCTCGCCCGCTGCGGGGACGTGCCGGTCTACGCTGCCGAGCTTCCGGTTCTGATCCGGCTCACCGGCTTTCATCTCACGCGCGGCATGCTCTGCGCCATGCGCCGCCCGGCGCTGCCGACGGCGGAAGCGCTCTGCCGCGGGGCGCGGCGTGTGGCGGTGCTGGAAAACGTGATGAACCCCACGAACCTCGGGGCGATCTTCCGTTCGGCGGCGGCCCTGGGCGTGGACGCGGTGCTTCTCACGAACGAGGGCAGCGATCCCCTCTACCGCCGTGCGGTGCGCGTCAGCATGGGCACCGTTTTTCAGGTGCCGTGGAGCTATCTGCCCGCGGGCGACTGGCAGGCTTTGCTGCACAGCCTCGGCTTTCAGACGGCGGCCATGGCCCTGCGGGACGATTCCCTGAGCGTCTCCGATCCGCGTCTGCCGGGGATCGAAAAGCTCGCCGTCGTCCTCGGCACCGAGGGGGACGGCCTTGCCGCCTCCACCATCGCCGCCTGCGACTACACCGTGCGCATCCCCATGAGCCACGGGGTGGATTCCCTGAACGTCGCGGCGGCCAGCGCCGTCGCCTTTTATGCGCTCTGTCTGCAGCGGGACGATACGCAATAGACGCCTCGCGTTATTTTGAGTCTTTGCCTCCCCGCCGGGGAGGCAATTTTTATAAAATTCACGGTGGTATTTTTTCCTGCATTCTGGTAGAATGTTTTTCAATCAACGAAATAAGCGAGGGACTATCTATGTCTGATACAGCGCCTGCCAACGGAACCATCGGTGAAAAGCGCAGAATCCTTCTGGTGGAGGAGGAGCCCGCGAACCGCGAGGCTCTGTGCAGGATCCTTGGAAGCGGCTATGATATCCTCCTTGCCGGAAGCGGCGACGAGGTCATTGAAAAGCTCTACGAAAACAGGGAAACGGTCAGTCTTGTGCTGCTTGACCCAGTTCTGCCCGATAGCCGCGGGCTGGATATTCTGGTGCGCATCAAGAACGATCCCCTGCTTGCCGCGGTCCCGGTGATCGTGATGACCGCCGACCATGAGGCGGAGGTTGAGAGTCTTACCCGCGGGGCCATGGATTTCATTCCCAAGCCCTACCCCCAGGCCGAGGTTATTCTGGCCCGCGTGCACCGCGCCATCGAATCCTCGGAAAACCGTGACATCATCCGCCTGACGGAGCGCGACAGTCTCACGGGACTGTACAACAAGGAGTATTTCTTCGGCTATGCCAACCAGATGGACGCGCACCACAAGCACCGTCCCATGGACGCGGCGGTCGTCAACGTCAATCACTTCCGCCTGATCAACGAGCGCTACGGCAAGGCCTTCAGCAACGGCATTCTCAGGCAGCTTGCGGAGAACCTCGCCAGGGCCGTGGGGCGCGAGGCCATTGTCTGTCGGCGCGAGAGCGATATATTTCTGGTCTACTGTCCGCATCGGGAGGATTATGCCGCCCTCTTCAGCCGGATCTCCGAGGGGCTTGACAGCCGCGTGCGTATCCGTATGGGCATTTACCCCAACGTCGATCAGGCCCTCGATGTAGAGCGGCGCTTTGACCGCGCGAAAACCGCCGCGGACACCATCCGCAGCAGCTTCACCCAGTCCATCGCCATCTACGACAGCGCCCTGCACGAGTCCGAGCTTTTTGCCGCCCAGCTTCTGGAGGACTTCCCGGAAGCCCTGCAGCAAAAGCAGTTTCTCGTCTACTATCAGCCGAAGTTCGATATCCGACCGGAGGCGCCCGTCCTCAACAGCGCCGAGGCGCTGGTGCGCTGGCAGCATCCGAAGCTCGGCCTTATCAATCCCGGCGTTTTCATCCCGCTCTTTGAAAGCAACGGCCTCATCCAGCAGCTTGACCGCTATGTCTGGCGGGAGACCGCAAGACAGATCCGGGATTGGAAGACGCGCCTCGGCTTTGCCACGCCGGTCTCGGTCAACGTCTCCCGCGTCGATCTGTTTGACCCCGAGCTTTTGCAGATTCTGCAGGGGTTTCTGACGGAATTTTCCCTCACGCCGGCGGAGTTTTTGCTGGAGATCACCGAGTCCGCCTATACGGAGGATTCGGCCCATATCATCAAAACCGTCAACCGCCTGCGGGAGGCCGGCTTCAGCATCGAGATGGACGATTTCGGCAGCGGCTATTCCTCGCTGAACATGCTGACCTCGCTGCCGGTGGACGTGCTGAAGCTGGATATGCAGTTTCTGCGCAGCGCCTTCCGCGAGCGCAAGAATACGAAGATCCTCGAGATCGTCATTGACATTGCCGAGTCTCTGCGCGTGCCCACGGTGGCCGAGGGCGTGGAGACCGCAGAGCAGCTTCTCACGCTCAAGTCCATCGGCTGTGACATCGGGCAGGGCTATCTCTTCTCCCGTCCGATCCCGGCGGAGGAGTACGAGCGCTTTCTGATCGTGCGCCGGGACACCCCGGACGAGCGCACCAGGGTGCCGGAGCGCACGCGCAGGGAGCATTTGCAGGAAAACCTCGCCTACGACGCGCTGCACGACCCTGCGACCGGCCTTTACAACGAGAGCGCGTATGAAATTTTCATGCGCGACGTTGATCCCGAGCACAGCGCCCTGCTCATCTGCACCATTGACGACTACGAGCTTCTCAAGGCCCGAAACGGCAGGGAGTGCGCGGAGCGCGCCGTGGAGCGCGTGGCGGAGGTGCTGCACGGCAGCTTCCGTTCGGTTGACTATGTGTGCCGCATCAGCAAGGAGGAATTCGCCGTCATCGTCACGCGCATTGAGAGCAGCATGCGCAGCGTCATTGAGGGTAAGATCGCCCGCATCAGCGCGCAGCTTCTCAGGCCGGTCGAGGGGCTGCCTCCCCTCACGATCAGCGCGGGCTTCGCCTTTGCCGATCGGGAGCACCCGAAGGAGCTGCTTTTTGAAACCGCCGACGCAGAGCTCAACCGCGTCAAGGAGCAAAAGCGCCTTGAGCGCGGCGTCCGCTGAGAACACAGGATGAACAGAAAAAAAGTATTTCTGGAATGGCTGCAGATCGTCGGGGGACTGCTGGTCTTCTCCTTCGGCGTCCACCTCACGATCTTTGCCGACATCGGGCTTGCCCCGTGGGACTGCCTTGGCATGGGCATGTCCTACCACACACCGCTGAACTACGGTCTTTCCATGACGGTCATCGCCGTCGCTGTGCTGGCGATCGACCTCCTGCTGCGCGAGCGCATCGGCTTCGGCACGATCATCGACGCCCTGCTCACGGGTAACTTTGTCCAGATGTTCAACGATCTCAATCCCCTGCCGCTGAACACCCATCTCGGGCGCGGCATTGCCATCATGCTTGCGGGCTATGTGTTCAACGCCGTGGGCATGTGGATCTATATGCGCGCCGCCCAGTGCTGCGGGCCGCGTGATTCCCTGCTCATCGCCCTCGGCAAGCGGATGCCGCGCGTCCCCATCGGCGTGGTGGAGATCCTGCTGTGGGCCGTGGTACTGCTGGCCGGCTGGCTTCTCGGCGGCCCGGTGGGGATCGGGACGCTCCTCAGCACCTTCGCCGCCGGCGGTGTGATGCAGCTTGTGTATAATCTGCTGCGCTTCGATCCGCGGGATATCCGTCACCGGGACGTGTTCGAGGTTCTGCGGGAGCTTGGGCAATAAAAAAGCCTGGCAAATTCGTTTGAATTTGCCAGGTGTTTTTTATTGCCGCAGGGCCGGGATGTGTTTGATGAGCAGGCTGCGGAGGCTCTTGTCCAGCGGCCTGATGATCCGCTCGGCAAGCCAGGCCAGCGCCGCCGCGCCGAGAAAGCTCAGAAGCCCGACGGGCAGCATGTACCAGAACTGTCGGTTCAGGTCCGGCACCGCGGCCTTGAAGCGGGGATAAATCAGCGCGTCGGTGATCCAGCTCAAAAGATAAATGGAGAGCGAGAGCCCCGCAAGGCGCGTGATCCAGCTCTGCACCGCCCGCGGGAAGCGATCCGCCCCGGCGTTTTGCAGAATGAGAAAGCACAGCAGCGCGGTGACATAGCCCTGATAGTGGTCGTAGCGCGTCACGTCGATCGTCCACTCCCCGCCCGGGCCGAGAAGCAGCACGTCGAGCCCGACAAAGGCTGCCACAAGGACGAGCAGCAAGCAAGTCGTTTTCCCGGCGGAGACCTTCGGCCGGGTGCGTTTGAGATACGCGCCGGTAAAGTAATAGGCAATGGGCGAGAGATTTTTCCACCACACCGTCATAAGATGCACCGGGCGGTGCAGCATGCTCGGCAGGATGGAGAGATATAAAAAGGTGCCGATCAGCACCAGGCGCTGCCGGTCCGACTCCAGGCCGTTGAAGGCCAGGTTCAGAAACGGGATCATCAGGAAAAGCCCCAGGTACATGAGCAGATACCAGGCATATTCGATGCTCTCGAAATTGATGATCCCGCTGATCATCTCACGAAGGGAAAGCGGCTCATGCAGGAGGAAAATCCGCGCAAGATACGCAAAGGCGCTGCAGACGAGAAAGGTGATATAAATGCGCAGGAAGCCCAGATAGTAGCGCGCCGAGAGCTTTTTCTCCGAGCAGAGCCAGCCCGTCAGCATGATGAACATGGCAACGCAGGTGCCCACGATCATCCGCAGTCCGACGGACAACAGCTTGATGGGAAAGGCGGTGTCGAACTCATAGAGACCGGTGTTGTCGAAAAAGTGGGAGAAGACGATGAAAAGCGCCGCAACGGCCCGGACAAAGTCCAGATTGATATCGTGTTTTTTTGCCATCACTTCACCACCACGTTTTCCTTCCCGAGCCGCTCCTCCAGCTCCGCAATCAGCCCCTCATGGATCAGGCAGGTCGCGCCGATGCGTTTTTTCTCCTGCTCACAGTAAATGATCATCTGCTGTCTGCCGGGGAACATGGTGAGGATGAGCTTGATGCGCTCGAGCTCGGGGTCTTCCGCGCTTTTGAGCTTCACCCAGAGCTTGGCTTCCTTCGGCGGCGGCAGCTTCTCGCCGGGGGCGTTTACGTCCGAGAGGGGGCGGATGCTGTCCACCATGAGCTGGGGCTCCTTCTCGTCGCGCACGGAGATGCGGCCCTTGACCAGCAGGGCGGCGTTTTCCTTCACATAGACCCCGCCGGAGTCCAGCGCCCGCTGAAAGGCCATGAGTTCCATACTGCCGGTGTCGTCCTCAAGCTGGATATAGCTCATGAGGGTGTTGTTCTTTGTCGTGCGCGTGCGGGCCGATTCCACCACGCCCGCCACGGTAATCATCTGGTTATCCTGGAAGCGCCGGGGGCCGTCCTCGGCGGCAAAGTCCCCCATCACCGCGCCGATGGGCACCGCCCCGATGCGGCGCGCCGCCTCCCGATAGGCGTCCATGGGGTGGCCGCTGAGATAGAGGCCCGTGGTCTCCTTCTCCATCGCCATCTTCTCCATGGGACTATATTCCTCCATCTCGGGGATGGGGATGACCGCCGGGGGCTTCTCGCCCGCCTCGTCGAAGTCTCCGAAGAGGTCGAGCTGCCCGGAGATATTGTCCCGCGCGGACTGGGCAATGGAGTCCATGATCGTCCCGACCACCGCCATCAGCGCCTTGCGCTTATAGCCCAGGGAGTCGAACGCGCCCGCCTTGATGAGATTCTCCACAGCGCGGCGGTTGAGCTCCTTGCCGTTCATGCGGCGGCAGAAGTCCTCAAAGTCGCGGAAGGGCCCGTTTTCATTGCGCTCGGCCACCAGCGAGTCGATGGCCCCCCAGCCGATGCCCTTGATGGCGACGAGGCCGTAGCGGATGTTCTGCCCCGCGACGGTGAAGTTTGCGCCGGAGGCGTTCACGTCCGGGGGCAGGAGCCGGATCCCCATCTCGCGGCACTCAGCGATATACTCGGCGACCTTGCCGCTGTTGTCGAGAATGGAGGTCAGCAGCGCCGCCATGTACTGCTGGGGATAGTGGCGCTTCATGTAGGCCGTGCGGTAGACCACGATCGCGTAGCTCACCGCGTGAGCCTTGTTGAAGGCGTAGCTGGCAAAGTCCAGGATCTCGTCATAGATGGAGTTTGCCGTCTCCTCAGGGATGCCGCGCTTCACCGCGCCGTCGATGCTGCGGCTCTCGTCGCCGTGAACGAAGGCGATGCGCTCGGCGTCGATGATCTTGTGCTTTTTCTTGGACATGGCGCGGCGGATGTTGTCGGCCTGCCCGAGAGAGAAGCCCGCGAGGGAGCGGAAGATTTCAATGACCTGCTCCTGATACACGATGCAGCCGTAGGTGACGGCAAGGATGGGGCGCAGACTCTCGTGCTTATATTGGATCTTCTCCGGGTGCTGGGACCATTCGATAAACTTCGGGATGGAATCCATGGGGCCGGGGCGGTAGAGGGCGATAATGGCGGTGATATCCTCGATGCTCTTGGCCTTGATGCCGGTGCAGACGGCGGTCATGCCCACGCTTTCAAGCTGGAACACGCCGGAGGTGTGGCCGGCCGCCAGCATGTCGAAGGTCTCCTTGTCGTCCACCGGGACCTCCGCCACGCGAAAGTCCGGCTCCTTCTCGCGCACAAGCTTTTCCGCGTCGTCGAGCACCGTGAGGTTTCTGAGCCCCAGAAAGTCCATCTTGAGAAGTCCCAGCTCCTCCAGCGTGGTCATGGGGTACTGACAGACCACCGACTCGTCGTTCATGGCGAGGGGGACATATTCATACACAGGTCTGTCCGTGATGACGACGCCGGCGGCGTGGGTGGAGGCGTGGCGCGGCATGCCCTCGAGAGCCTTCGCCACGTCGATGAGGCGCCTGACGCGCTCGTCCCCCTCGTACATCTCGCGCAGGGGCTTCGATAAACGCAGCGCCTCGTCGAGCGTCATGTTGAGCGCCATGGGCACCTGCTTGGCCACCGCGTCCGTCTCGGCATAGCTCATGTTCAGCACGCGCCCCACGTCGCGGATCGCGGCGCGGGCGGCCATGGTGCCGAAGGTGACGATCTGCGCCACATGGTCGTGGCCGTAAAGCCGGTTTACATACTCAATGACCTCGCCCCGGCGGTTCACGCAGAAGTCCACGTCGATATCCGGCATGGAGACGCGCTCGGGATTGAGGAAGCGTTCAAAAAAGAGGCTGTATTTGATGGGGTCCACGTCCGTGATGTGCAGGCAGTAGCTCACCACGCTGCCCGCCGCACTGCCGCGCCCGGGGCCGACGGGGATGCCGTTTCGCTTGGCGTAGCCGATAAAGTCCGAGACGATGAGAAAATAGTCCACAAAGCCCATGCGGTGGATCATATCCAGCTCATAGTCGAGCTGCCTGTGGATCTCCGGCCGGTCGGGAAAACGCTCGGCAAAGCCTTTCTCGCAGAGCTTCCGCAGATACGCCCAGCTGTCCGTCTCCCCCGCCGGGAGCTTGAAGCGCGGCAGCTTGTAGTTTCCGAATTCAAAGCGGAAATCGCACATGTCCGCGATCTTCTGGGTGTTGTCGGCGGCCTCCGGCAGCTCCGGGAACAGCTCGCGCATCTCCCGCTCGTCCTTGAGGTAGAACTCCTGGGTCTCAAAGCGCATGCGGTTCGGCTCATCCACGGTCTTGCCGGTCTGGATGCACATGAGCACATCCTGATAATAGGCGTCGGACTTGTCGATATAGTGCGCGTCGTTGGTCAGGGCCAGGGGGATGCCGGTCTCCCGGCTGAGGCGGATGAGGCCCTGGGCGGCGCGCGCTTCATCGGCGATGCCGTGGTTCTGGATTTCAAGGTAAAAGCATTCCGGGCCGAAGAGATCGCGCAGCTCCAGCGCCTTGGCCTTCGCGCCCTCGTAATCGTTGTGGATCAGCATCTGGGGAATGGCCCCCGCAAGGCAGCCGGAGAGGCAGACAAGGCCCTCGGCATGCGCGTGCAGCAGCGCCCAGTCGATCCTGGGCTTGACATAGAAGCCCTCGGTAAACGCGGAGGACACCAGATAGCAGAGATTGCGGTAGCCCACTTCATTGCGGCAGAGAAGGATTAGGTGGGAATACTCGTTGTCCACGCCGTGGACGCGGTCGGTGCGGCTGTGGGGGGCGACATAGACCTCGCACCCGATGACGGGCTTGACCCCCGCCGCTTCGCAGGCCTTGAAGAAGGCGACCGCCCCGTACATGACGCCGTGATCCGTGAGGGCCACGGCGGTCTGTCCCAGTTCTTTGGCACGGGAAGGCAGCCTGTCCGTCCGGCACGCGCCGTCGAGCAGGCTGTATTCGCTGTGAACATGCAAATGGACAAAGGCCATGGTGTTACTCCTCCGGGGTGTAGGTCAGAAGCTTTTTCAGGCGGTGACTGAGGCAGCTCTTGCTGACGGGCGGGAAGCTGAGCTGGGCAAGATCGGCAAGGCTCGCCTCCGGGTTCGTGACGCGAAGCAGAGCCGCGTCCTTCAAAGGCTCCGGCAGGACGTCGAGACTGCCGTATTCCTTCACGATGCGGCGGATGGCGGCAAGCTGCTCCTGCGCGGCGGCGACGGTCTTGTCGGTGTTGGCGCTGTCGCAGTTTATCTGCCGGGTGACGGTGTTACGCATCTCCTTTTCCACCTTTGCGGTCATCACGCCCATGGCCGTCGTCGGCGCGCCGACCGCGGTAAAGAAGTCCGCGATGGCGTCCGCCTGCTTAAAGTACAAAAGGGCGTTGCCCGCGCGCTGGGTCTCCCGGGGCGAAAAGCCCATGTCCAGCAGGATGGTATAAACCTCGCGGCTCACGCTCTGGTGCGCGGTGGCAAGCTCCAGGTGGTAGCGCTTCTCGGGATCCGTGACGCTGCCGCCCGCGAGGAAGGCCCCGCGGATAAACGCGGCGCGGCAGTGCTCCTCCTCCAGCACGCCGAAATTGACGTGGTGGGAGAGGGTGCCGTCAATTTCCGCGCCGAAGGCGGAGAAAATCTGCCTGAGCTTTTCGCTGTCCGTGACGGTAAAGCTCCGCTTGCCGGAGGCGTTCTCCGGCGGGAGCGTATCGAAGGCAAGGGAAAAGGCGCGTTTAAACAGCTTTGGCAGCCGCGCGGCAAAATGGGGGCTCGCGGTGATGATGCGGATCTCCCGCGGGGAGAAGCTGTTGCAGTAGAGCAGCACGCCGTAGCACTCGGCCACGGCGTCGTCCTTTCGCTCGATCCGGTCACGGCACAGCTCTTTTTTTGCATCTGAGGAAAATGACATGCCGCGCCCCCTTATTTCTTAATGTCCCGGTTGACGTTTGTCGCACTGATGCCCTTGGCCTTGAGAAACTCGGTCAGAGCCGCGGCGATGGCGACGCTGCGGTGGCGGCCGCCGGTGCAGCCCACGCCGATGGTGAGGCTGAGCTTTCCTTCCTCGATATACAGCGGCACCAGAAAGTTCAGCAGATCCTCCACCTTTTCCATGAAGGTGCGGGCCTCCACACTGTCAAAGACGTACTGCGCCACAGGACGGTCGAGGCCGGTTTGGGGGCGCAGCTCTTCGATGTAATAGGGGTTCGGCAGAAAGCGCACGTCGAACACGAGATCCGCGTCCAGCGGGATGCCGTGCTTGAAGCCGAAGGCCTCCACCGTGACCTCCAGCTTCCGCTTTGTTCCGGCGGGCGAGATAAGGTCAAAGAGCTTGCTTTGCAGCTGCCCAAGGGTAAGATTCGAGCTGTTGACGATGAAGTCCGCCCGCTCCCGGATTGGGGCGAGCAGATCCATCTCCTGATAGACCGCCTCTTCGATGCTGCCGCCCCGCTTTGCCAGGGGGTGGGGGCGGCGGGTCTCCTTATAGCGGCGCACGATGGTGGGCACATCCGCGTCCATGTACAGGATGCGGCAGTTGCAATTCATCTCCTGGAGCTGGTCGATGGTTTTCAAGAGCTCGTCAAAGCCGTTTTTGGCGCGCACATCCGTCACCAGGGCGACCTTCTCATAGCGGCCGCCCGTCGCGATGCAGAGCTCGGCAAACTTCGGCATCAGCGCCACCGGGAGATTATCCACGCAGTAATAATCCAGATCCTCCAGCACGTCCGCCGCGCGGCTCTTCCCCGCGCCGGAGAGACCCGTTATGATTAAGAAATCCATACATTATTCCTCTTTTTTTAGTGGAGTGTTTTTACCGTTTTTTGAGAGGCTCTGTGCGTTTCCGATCTCACGGCTTACAACTGCCGCACGGTGAATACCCGGCGGCGATCAGTTCCTCACGAGTGCCGGAAAAATCCATCCTATTTTTTTCTTTAATCTTGTCAACACTCTTACAAGTCGGATAGTGAAATTTTTCTGTGTTGGTGTTGACAACATAGGTAATGCCTGAGAGTGTATTGGAGTCGGCAGAACCCGTTTTTGTCACCAACGTGAGGTCAGCGCCGGTTTCAGACTTTGCAGCTTTCAGACCGTCGTTATAGCCAAGCTCATACATGGCAAGCATATCCTCTTTTGTATAGAAAGCGCCGTCCTCCAATTCATTTGGACTTGAGTACCCCACCTGTGCTGCTGCAGCAGGAACGAGGGAAAGTGCCAGAATCAGCGCAAAGAGGATGGCAAAAACACGTTTCATCATAATTGCCTCCAAAAATCAGGACGTAAAGAGAAAATCTCACGGCTCTGTGTCTTTATTTTTTATGTTCATCACGGGTCACTGTTCGCCCCAAATCCGGTGTAGCGGGATCTGGGGGCCGTGGTCTTCGAGCCTGTAGTCGGGCGGGAGCAGGATCATCTCCGGCTCGAGCACGACCCCGCTGTGCTCATAGACCGTGCGGCGTATGTGCTTCATCAGCTCATGCACGTCGTGGGACGTGGCCCCGCCGATATTCACGATAAAGCCAGCGTGCTTTTCGGACACCTGCGCCCCGCCGACCGTATAGCCCTTGAGGCCCGCCTCGTCGATCAGGGCGGCGGCAAAGTGCCCCTCGGGCCGCTTGAAGGCGCTGCCCGCCGAGGGCAGATCCAGCGGCTGCTTTTCGCGGCGCTTCGCGTTGAGCTCCCGCATTTTCTCCGCGATGGCCTCCGGCTCGCCCTTTTCCGGGCGAAACACCGCGCTCACGATCACGCAGCCCGGCGTTTTCTGGAAGTAGCTGCTGCGGTAGCCGAAGGCGCACTGTTCTCTCGTCAGCTCGTAAAGCGCCTGTTCGGGCAGGAACTGGATCACCACGCTCTCCACCACGTCCTTGAGCTCTCCGCCGTAGGCCCCGGCGTTCATCATCAGGCCGCCGCCCACGCTGCCGGGAATGCCGGAGGCAAACTCCAGCCCGGTCAGCCCGTTTTGCTGGGCGAAGCCCGCGAGCCTGGAAAGCGGCACCCCGGCCTCGGCATAGATGGCGCCGTCCGGCAGGAGAAAGAGCTTTGTGAGCTTTTCCGTCGAGATCATGAAGAGATCCTTCAATCCCTCGTCCGGGAAAAGAATATTCGTCCCGTTGCCGAGGATGTAGGGGGCCAGCTCATGCTTTTTCAGCAGATAGCAGATCTGCGTGAGCCCTGTCACATCCTGCGGCACGGCCAGCGCCCGCACGGGCCCGCCGATGCGAAAGGAGCTGTGGGCGGACATGGGCTCATTTTCATAAAGCGCGAGTCCCGGCAGCTTCTCCCTGATCTCCTGTATGGCAAGTTCGAGTTGCTCCATGTTGCTTCTCCTGAACATGAAAAATTGTTATTGCAGCAAGCTTTCGCACAAAAATCGCAATGGATTAAAACAGTCCCGCGTCGATGGCCGCGTCGTGCTCCATGGCGAGGGCCGCGGCGGCGTTGTAGCCCATCTTCTTCTGGCGGTTGTTCATGGCGGCAAGCTCCATGATGACGGCGAGGTTGCGCCCCGGGCGCACGGGGATGGTCACCTGCGGGATATCGACGCCGACAAAGCTTGTGCTCTCATTGGTGAGGCCGAGGCGGTCATAGGCCTTGTTGTTGTCCCAGGGCTCCATCTGGATGCAGAGATCGACATTGCTCTCGGGCTTGACAGCGCCCATGCCGAACAGGTGCCGCACATTGACGACGCCGATGCCGCGCAGCTCCATGTAATAGCGGATCAGCTCCGGCGCGCTGCCGATGAGCGAGTGGCGGCTCACGCGGCGGATCTCCACCGCGTCGTCCGCGATGAGGCGATGGCCGCGCTTGACAAGCTCCAGCGCCGTCTCGCTCTTGCCGATGCCGCTGTCGCCCATGAGCAGCACCCCCTCGCCGTAGATTTCCACCAGCACGCCGTGTACCGTCACGCGCGGGGCCAGGTACTTCTGCAGGGAGTGGATCAGGTCGGCCTGAAATTCCGAGGTGTCCTCGTCCGTGATGAAGACGCTGCGGTCATATTTCTGCGCCATCTCGATGCACTCCGGGAAGGGCTGCACACCGTGGCAGAACACCAGCGCCGCGATGTCATGCTGCATGAAGCGCTCAAAGGTGGTCAGGCGCTCTTCAGGAGGGAGGCAGTCAAGATAGGTGCTTTCAACACGGCCGATGATCTGGATGCGGCTCGGGTCAAAGTAATCGTAAAAGCCGGTGAGCTGCAGGGCGGGACGGTTCACGTCCGAGGTGGTGACCAGCGCCTCTTCATAATCGGAGGACAGGTGCAGGGCCGTGATGCCGCCGTGCCTCTCGATGATTTTTTTCAGTTTGACGGAATACTTGCTGCGCATATGCCTCACACTTATCCTTTCTTATTCTTATCGTAAAACATATATTACCCATTTTTCTGACTTTTGGCAAGTCCTTTCCACGCATCCGGGCGTTGAATGCAAAAAAACTTTTTTCCGCCAAACTTCAAAATTTTCCTTGCATTTGTGTGGTCGATCTGCTATTATAAATGAGCTGTCTTGCAGACAGTCAACACATGCAAGGAGGTGCTTCATCCATGGCGAAGTGCGAATTCTGCGATAAGGGCGTTACCTTTGGCATTAAGGTCAGCCATTCTCACAGACGGTCCAACCGTACCTGGAAGCCCAATGTGAAGCGCGTCAAGGCCATCGTCGACGGCTCTCCCAAGCACGTCTACGTCTGCACCCGCTGCCTGCGCAGCGGCAAGGTCGCCCGCGCTGTGTAATTGAAAAAAATTACCCGAAACGAGCCTGTCCCAAAAGGGACGGGCTCTTTTCGGTTTTGATCGAAGCTTTCATCGACGGGCGCAAAAGACCCGCGGGACGCGTCCCGCGGGTCTTTTGGCATTACGCCGCGCTGTCGTTGAACTCGCAGACGTAGCCGATGATGCCTTCAAACATATCCGGGTAGTCGGCATAGGGGTCGTCGCGGTTGTCGTTGTAAACCCAGTCGCCGTTATTTTTCCAGAGCATGATAAAGTCCTCGGCTACCTGGTCGTTGCGATCGATATAGGTCGGCTCGCCCCGGGCCCACTTGACGTAGCCCTCGGTGAGATCGCGTCCGTCCTCCCACTTTTCCACGCCGCCGACGCGGTGCGCGCCGATCCAGACGTAGATGAGACCCTGCGCGTCGGCAAGGCGCGTGACCTCGTTGAACTCATCCTCATCGTTGATGATGACCAGGTGTCCGCCGAGTCTCTCGCAGGCGGCCTTTGCCTTTGTCCAGCTCACATTGTCCTTGATGACCTGATAGCCGTGCACGGGCGTGACGATCTCAGGCTCCGGAAGAATGCCGATATCCATGGTCACGCTGGGGCCAGGCGTTGTGGTGTTGAAGTCCTCGAGGCGGATCTGCTCCGGCGTGGGCATGGGCTCTCCCGCGTAAGGATCGTTTGTCGCCGTCACGGGCGCCACGGTCTGGAGCATCGGGTCGGGCCTGCTGCTCTCCCGCTCATAATCTCTCAGCATGGCGTTCATGATGATCGCCACCATCACGAGCACCGCGCACAGCACGAGAATCACGGCCAGCGGTCTTCTTCTGCGCTTTTTCACCTCTTCTGCAATCTTCCTTTCTCTGTCTGTCTTGAGCTTATATTGTACTGCGGGCGAGGTGCGGGCCGCGTTTTGGGAAATGGTGACCGGCCGCAGCACTTCGTCGCTGTCGAGCTTCGGCGCGGCGGGGCTTGCGGTCTCCATCATCTTTTTCGCCAGCATATCCGCCTGCTTGTTTGAGATGATCTCCTTCTGGGCGGTTTTCGGCGCGGGCTTATAGACCTTGACGCCGTCCTCCGGCTCCTCGGTCGGGAAATCCTCCGCCTTTTCGATGGCCGCGTCCTCATCCTTTTCGATGATGCCGACCATCATGCGCTCCACGTCGTTGAGGTCGTCGTCATTCTTTTTGAAGATCGCCTCGGAGCTGGGCACGCCGCCGAGGTAGAGCTTTTTCAGGCAGCTGTCGACCACCACGCGCAGCTCTTCGAGCGTCTGGTAGCGCTCGGCGGGCTTAAAGCGCAGGCATTTTTCAATAATGGTGCCGAGGCGTCTTCCGGCGCTCTTGGGGGCCTGGGGGTTGCCGCCGCCCATGCGGCGGAGCTGGGGGTCCCTGCACTCCCCTTCCATCGGGAGCTTGCCGCCGTTTACGGCATAGTACATCAGAAGACCCACGGAATACACGTCCGACGCGGCGGAGAGCTGCCCGTTCCAATACTGCTCGGGCGCGATAAAGTCCAGCTCCTGCCCCTCCCAGGGGCCTTTCCCCGCGGGGCCGATGGCGATTCTGCCCTGTTCGTCGAGGCAGATATTCTCGGGATAGATGCCGCCCCTGCGTCCCCTGGACCCGACCTCCGCCACGACGCTGCGGCAAAGATCCGAGACAAAGGCGCACAGCTCCTGCTTGTCCATCTCCGTAAGCTTTTTTCCCAATGCTTTTTCCGGTTCAAATGAAGGGCCTGACATGCTGTTCCTCCTGTTGCACACCGTGCTTGCTGTGAAATGTGCTACGGATATGGTAGCACAGCGAGGGAATTATGTCAACGCAAAAACCGCTGGAACCCTCATTTTTCCATGGAATCCGACAATTTCTCGATCTCTTTGGTAAACCTCACCAGCTCCTTGTTGGGGTGTCCCTCCATACGTCTGCACGCGCGCATGAGGCGCTCCGCCGCGGCGAGCAGCGCCAGGAAGAGGCGGGCGGCCTTGCTGCTCGGCTCGCGTCTGGATTCGATGGGCTGCGGCTCGGCAATGTACTCGAATTCGCCGCGCAGAAGGTCGAAGCGCGTCCCGCTGTACGGGGCAAAGGCGTGGTAGCCCAGCTCCTTGTTGAGGCACTCGGTGAAGCTGTCGGCGGCGTCGGGGTCGCCGTGGTTTACAAAAATGAGCTCCGGCTTTTTCTCAAAGCCCTTGAGCCAGGCGATCAGGCCCATCTTGTCCGCATGGCCGCTGACGCCGGGCAGCACGTCGATCTGCGCGCTGACGCTGATCTCCTCGTTAAAGAGCTTGACCGTTTTGACCCCGTCCACCAGGATACGGCCCAGGGTGCCATCGGCCTGATAGCCCACGAAGAGGATGCGGCACTCCGGCCGCCAGAGATTGTGCTTGAGGTGGTGGCGGATACGGCCCGCGTCGCACATGCCGCTGGCGGAGAGGATGACCTTGGGCGTGCGGTCCTCGTTGATGGCCACGGACTCCGCCTGAGAGACCGCGAGCTCCAGGCCGGGGAAGAAGATGGGGTTGACCCCGGAGCGGATCATGGCCTGGGTCTTCTCGTCCAGAAATTGCGTGTCGCACTGTAGAAAGATGCTGGTGGCCTCCACGGCCAGGGGGCTGTCCACATAAACGGGGAAGTCGCCGTGGCCCGTGACAAGGCCGCGCTCCTTGATCTCGCGCAGGAAGTAGAGGATCTCCTGGGTGCGGCCCACGGCAAAGCACGGGATGACCACGTTGCCGCCCCGGTCGAGCGTCTCCTGGATCCGGGCGGCGAGCGCCGGGACAAAATCCGTTCTCTCATGGGCGTGGAGCCTGTCGCCGTAGGTGGATTCGATGACCAGATACTGCGTGTCGCGCACGAACAGAGGGTCGCGCAGGATGGGCTGGTCAAGGTTGCCGACGTCGCCGGAGAAACAGATTTTGCGCTGCTCCCCGTTTTCCCGCAGCCACACCTCGATGGCGGCAGAGCCCAGCAGGTGGCCCACGTCGGTCAGGCGGATGGAGACGCAGTCGTTGACCTGAATGACCGTGTCATAGGAGCAGGGGATCATTCTGGACATGATGCCCTCCACATCGTCCAGATCGTAGAGCGGCGTGACAGGCTCATTGCCGGCGCGCAGGGCCTTGCGGGTCCTCCATGTGGCCTCCTGCAGCTGGATGTTGGCCGAGTCGCGCAGCATGATGTCGCACAGCTGCACCGTGGCGGCGCTGGTATAGACCGAGCCGCGGAAGCCCTGCTTCCACAGCAGCGGCAGCAGGCCTGAGTGGTCAATATGGGCGTGGGTCAGCAGGACGAAGTCCAGCTCGCCCGGACTCACGGGCAGCGGCTCATTCTCGAAGAGATTCTTCCCCTGCTCCATGCCGTAGTCCACGAGTCCGCGCTTGTCACCCACTTCGATATAGGTGCAGCTGCCGGTCACTTCATGCGCTGCGCCGAGAAACGTTATTTTCATACAGGGCACCTCCGTTGCGTCATTGTATTCAAAGCCACTCCACCGCGCCGCTGCGGATATCGTAGACAGCGCCGCGGATGTCCAGATCCGCAGAGGGGATCTCCGGGTGATCGGCAAAGGCCTGATGGATCGTCTCCACCGCATGCAGGACGTTCAGGCGGCAGGCGCGGTCGGGATCGCGCTCCTTGCCCACGGCGAGCAGGATCTCGTCCGTGATGTACTGGATATAGCCCTCTCCCCCGCCGGAGAGCGCCGCGCTCACCGCGCCGCAGCCGGTGTGTCCGAGCACCAGGATCAGCGGGCAGTGCAGGTGCGCCGCGGCATATTCGATGCTGCCGAGCTGGTGCCGGTCGAGTACGTTGCCCGCGAGGCGGATGACGAACAGCTCCCCGATCCCGGCGGAGAAGATGGCCTCCGGGATCACGCGCGAGTCCGAGCAGGCGATGACGATGGCCCTGGGGTGCTGGCCGTGGGCGGCCGTCTCTTCCCGGGCGGCGGCGGAAACGTCGCCCGCGAACTCGCCGTTCAGGTAGCTGCGGTTGCCCGCGCGCAGGCGTTCGATCAGGTGGGTGTGTTCCATGCTGCTTCCTCCTTGCTTGTGAAAAATCGCAGAATATCGTTGCTATCATTATACCAGTTTTGGTGAAAAAGGAAAGAGATTTTCTCTCCTGATGTTTTTAAAATTTCCAGTATCCAAAAGCGGCTTCTTGTGCTACAATATATTTTGTATTATTTTACGCAGATTTTGTGTAAACGGAGGGAATTGGTCGGAATGAATCGAAACTGGATTCGCGCTCTCACCTGGCTGATGTGCCTGGCGCTCATGCTGGGCGCGGCTGCGCCGGCTTTTGCGGAGCAAATGCAGATCAAGGGGGTGTCGCCTGACGAATCGGCTTCTCTCGGGACGGCGGCCCCGGTCGTGGACGCGCCCGCGGCGCCGCGCGACAGCTTTCTGGACAATGCCGCCATCACCGAAATGGTGGAGGAATTTCTCGCCAAAAAGAATGTCCCCGCCGACCGCGTAGGCATCGGCTACTGCTACACGGCCACGGGGGACGAGTGGTTCATGAACCCCGATGCCTGGTTCTATCCCGGCAGCATGTACAAGGTGCCGCTGATGATGATACTCTCCGAGCACATCCGCTCCGGGGAGGTCGCCCCCGACACGCAGATCGGCGGGCTGGATCTGGACACGGTGTTTGAATACATCCTGGTCTACTCCAACAACGACTACGCCCATAAGGTGCGCACCTTCCTGGGCGGGGACGAGTCCTGGCGCGAGGAGGCCAAGCAGTACGCGCGCCTCGACAGCTACGACGAGCGCTATATGCTCTATTGCTACTTCTCCCCCCGCTATATGACCCAGGTCCTGGAGACGCTTTACAAGGCCCCGGAGCGCTTCCCCGGCGTGACCGACAAGCTCCTCAAGGCCGAGCAGGCCCACTATTTCCGTCTGCCCGACGAGATGCACCCCTATGACATCGCGCAGAAATACGGCAGCTACCTCGATAACGAGGGGACAGACTGGAACCACACCGCCGGTATCGTCTATACCGAGCACCCCTTTGTGCTGACCGTCATGACCAAAAACGTGGGCGGGCACGAGGCCCTGATCGGGGAGCTCGCGGCCCTGTTCAAGAACTACACCCTCGGCGTGGACGCGCAGTATGCCGCCTATCAGCAGGAGCAGCAGGCGCAGGAGGCCGCGCGCCTTGCCGCCGAGCAGGCGGCCCAGGCTGCCGCCGCCGAGACGCCGCAGCCGCAGCAGTCCTCGCTTTTCTCCCGCTCGACGCCCACGCCCGTGACCCAGCAGGCCCCGCAGAACGAATCCGAGCGCCGCGCCCACGCCATCGCCCTCTCCGACCGCGCGCGCCGCGCGGGGATCATCGTGCTGGAGATCCTGCTTGTGGCGGCCGTCGCCGGCGGGATCGCCGCGGTGATCATCGTCAAGGAGAAGGAGCGCAAGCGCTACGAGTCCTACCGCCGCCGCTTCGAGGCGGAGCTGCGGCAGGAGGCGCTGGAGCGTGAGCGTGCCCAGCAGGCCAGGCAGGCCCAGCCGCCGCGACCGCGCGCGCCGGAACCGCCGCAGGAGACACGCGCCCCCGCGCCGCAGCCGGAGACGCGCGCCCCGCGCCCCGCACAGCCGGTACAGCAGGCCCGCCGCAGCGCGCCCGCACAGCCGGTAAAGCCCGCGCCGGTGAAGCCCAGCCGGCCGGGACGGACGCCCAATTTTGACGAAACGCTCTGGGAAGAGGACGACGAAGACGAATGAAACGCCTGATTTGTTTTCTCCTGGCCCTGTGCATGCTCTTCTCTCTCTGCGCCTGCGGGAAGAGCTACCGCTACGGCATCGACATTGTGCAGGTGCTGGTCCCGCAGGACTACTCCCTCGCCTTTCGCAACAACGATCCCCTCTACTTCTATGTGACGGCGGCGCTGAGCGTGCTGGCCGCCGAGGGGCGGGTGGATCAGCTGTCGACCAAATGGCTGGGCCGCCCCGCGCTCAACTATGCCAAGCAGGCGGACGCGCTGGAGCTGCTTGTTCCGCCCGAGCCGCAGGATCTGATCATCGGTCTGGACATCAACGCCTTCCCCTTCTCCTATCTCTCCAACGGAGAATACTGGGGGCTGGATGTGGAGCTGGCCATGGCCGTGTGCGATAAGCTGGGCTGGACGCTGAAAATGCAGCCCATTGAGAAGGAAAATGTGTATGTGGAGCTCTCCTCCGGCAACATTGACGTGGCCTGGGGCGGCATCGCCCTGGACCCGAAGGAGGCGGCCTCCGGCCAATACACCCAGTACGGGCCCTATATCCACAACGACATTGTGATCGCCACGCGAAACGGCTCCGCCGTGTGGAACAAGCTGCGCCTCGGCGGGCGCAAGATGTGCATGCCCTCCACGCCGGAGGCGCGCGCCGCCCTGGACGAGGACCCGCGCCTCATCAAGCGTCTCGGCCAGATCACGCGGCTTGCCGGCGGCACGACGGAGTGCTTTGAGTATCTCTACGCTGGCAAATGCGACGTGGTGATCACCGACAGCACCGCCGTGGATTATTTCAATTGCCATTAAGATCAACAGGCGGCGGGGTGTCCCGCCGTCTGTTTCTATATTAGGAATCATGGGTATCGGCTTGCATCAGCTTCCAAGCTCCCTTTGCGAAAGGGAGCTGTCACAGCCGATCTCCCGCGAGGCTGTGACTGAGGGATCGGCCGCCTTGTGCAAAGCTTAAACAGAGCCTTGCTTAGAGACTGTTCCGATCCCTCCGGCCTTCGGCCACCTCCCTTTTTCCAAAGGGAGGTCAGATTTGGGGGTTGCTGCGTTAAGCCAATACGCATTTTAGGAATTTTTAAGTTGCGAATTACGGCAGATCATGTATAATGCAAGTATAATTTCTGGGAGGTTTTGACCATGTCTGAGCAAAAGATCAATCTTTCCGACGCGGAAGCTGTGCCGGTTTCCGGCGGCTCCGCCCTGTGGGAGCGCAACGCCAGGGGCAGCTTTACCATCGTCGGCGACCATATCGTGTACACCGCCGCCGAGGGCGACGCGCTGTCCGCCGTTGCCGCCCGCTACGGCGTCACGGTCGGTCAGCTCCGCTCCTGGAATTCGCGCGCCAACGATGCTCTGTCGGCCGGCGAGCGCCTTGTGATTTACGCCAATACGATCCGCTGAACACAAGAGTGAGGCAAATTCGCAGAGTGTACGAATAATTTGCCTCACTCTTTTTGTCTGCTTTTCTGGCTTGATATTTGGCGCTGTGTGGGGTACAATCGGGATACGTTCAAATGCTATCATTTTATTGTACTATCTTTTTTCCATCTGGATCTTAGCAAGAAACAATCCGTTTTATATATGTTATAGCGCAGAAAAAAAAAGACACAGACTCCGCTTTCGCGGAGCCTGTGCTTTGGAACTCAATTGTCAGGATTGAGTTTTTGGTTCTTTACGAATGCTCAGGGAAGGATGCTGCCGTCGGGGAGAACGATGCTGTTCAGGTCGGGATCGGTAATAGTAGCGGGGATATGAGTAGCCTTGGGAAGGGTGTTGTCGTCGAGGAAAGCGTACGGAGTCCAAGCCTTGGCGAGGTACAGGTTGTACATAAGAGCCTCAAGACCCTTTGCGCCCTTCTCGCTGGCCCATGCATCGTTCACAGCCTTTGCAAAGGTGTTGGCATACTTGATGGGATCATACTTGAAGTACTCATCGTCGTAGATCTTATCCTGAACAGTGGACCACACGCTCTTGTCAGTGCTGTTGACGGTCTGCAGAGCAGCGATATCAGTGCTGTTGGTCTTGCGATAAGCATCGTTTACAGCGTCGTACACAAAGTAGTTAGTACCGTCAAAGTAGATCGTGGCGCCGTCCTTGGTGTCGTAGGTGCTGTCGACGATCTTATTCTTGAGATCCTTATCGGTGTACAGGTTGTGACCGACAGTGGTGAAATCACCAATGTGCTTGTTCATGTAGGTGGTGATGCTGCTGCCGATGATGTCTCTCAGTGCAGCCTTGGTGTTGTCGACGAGGGTGCTGTTGCCGACAGTAACAACAACCGGCTTGCCCTCTTTATTCGTGGTGACGTAGGTGTAGCCGTCAACGTCAGCAAAGACGCCCTTGGCGAGGTTGGTGATGACATCGTCCATGCCCTTGATGGTGCCGAACACGGCGGTGTCAGCGGCAAGTGCGCCGTAGACGTACTCGATGTTGGCCTTGGCGTCGGAGATGGCCTTCTTGCTGGCGGTGATAGAGGGCCAGGCGCTGTTGCCTGCTTCGGGAAATTTGGGTGCTACGTAGACGACGCTGGTGTTGGTGGCAGGATCTGCTGCGAATGCGGCCGTCGGGATAACCGCGACGAACATCATCACGCAAAGAACCAGTGCAAGCAGTTTCTTCATTTGGATATGTCCTCCTTAAAATATGTCACAAGGGGTTTTCCCTTTGTGCAGGCACAGTATAACGCGCCATTACGGATTTGTCAAGTAATTGTTTCGTATTTTTTAAATCGTTCACAGTTTATTAAAAATTGCAAAAAAGTGACACGGTATCCGAAAAGGTTGCAATCTTGTACTGAATTCCTCAAAAAGTTCCGAAATGTGCAAAAGCAACGCAAAAAATGAGTTTAAATTGAGAAAACAGTTTCTCTCCTTTTCGCGCCGTTCTGGCTTTTTTCCCGCCGATCCGGCAGATTCTTTCCAAAAGCCACGCTTTCAGCGTTCACAATTGTTAAAATCTGCGGGAATTTTGAAGCAAATGTTTCGTAATTGTTAAACGGAAACGTCGCCTAGTGCGCCTGTGCCGCCTCCCTTGCGGGAAATATACTATATATAGTAAGCTGCCGACAGCGGCGCCGCGCAGATGTTTCAATTAATTTTTGCAGCAGCGCCCACCGCCTGTCCGCTTGGCGGGTTTTGCGTTTCTTGTTGACAGATCCTGTCATACTATGTAGAATATAGTCGCCCGCAAGGGTACGATGAAGAGCGTTCATACAAACACGCAGGCGGTTGGCTCCATCCCTCTGAAAGGGGGTGGTGCGTATGCGTCTTACCTTCCACATAAAGAAGTGGACCGTTACGGTGATCGTGCGGAAGACTTCAAGGAAAGCAAAGGCACAGCACGTAAAAAAAGCAACCGCCACTCCGACCAAGTGACGGTTGTTTTTGTGGCTATGCCACAATAACTGGCGTTAACTTGAGGAGCTAACCGTGTGCGTGGTTCGCTCTTCATTGTTATGATATCACCGCCGCGGCCTTTTGTCAACTCTCTGCGCCGCTGTTGACATTTTCCATCGAACTGTGTAGAATATGATCGCCCGCAAGGGTACGATGAAGAGCGTTCATACAAACACGCAGGCGGGATTGCGGGCCGCCGCTGCCTGTGGCAGATACAGGCGGCACGGAATCTCCGCAGCCGCACAAATTGAGAGCTACCTTTAATGGTGGCTCTCAATTTGTATTCGCGGCAAGGCGGGCAGGCTCCATCTCTCCCAGAGGGGAGATGGTGCGTATGCGTCTTACCTTCCACATAAAGAAGTGGACCGTTACGGTCATCGTGCGGAAGACTTCAAGGAAAGCAAAGGCACAGCACGTAAAAAAAGCAACCGCCACTCCCCAAAAGTGACGGTTGTCTTTGTGGCTATGCCACATTTCAATCTGAACTGAGGAGCTAACCGTGTGCGTGGTTCGCTCTTCATTGTTATGATATCACCGCCGCGGCCTTTTGTCAACGGCAGAGCATGGGATTTAAAATAACAAAGCAGAGCGCCTGACCACTCTGCAAAGTTAAGAAGGATTCAATTGAAGTTCTTTGCTGCTTGCAAGTATAATATACCGCAAAGATATTACAGGGATAAGCGCGGATTTGTTTCGGAATTGTAAAATCAAATGTTATAGTGGCGAAATTTGTTTTTTTATGGTATGATGGGTAAAATTTTATTAGAGAAAGAAATGAGAGCATTATGAAAAAGAATATACGCTTTATCCCTGCGCTTACCCTGGCCCTGCTGCTGTGCGGCTGCGCCGCCAAAGAGACGACGCCTCCGCCGGCGACGATCGCCCCGATCCCGACGGCGGCCTCCACCGCGTCCACGCCCGCCCCGACGCCCACGCAGGCCCCGGCCGTGACGCCGGAACCCGCGAGCGAGGGGAAGACCATCTCCCCCGAGGTGCAGGCCCTGACCGCGCAGAATGAGAAGGTCTGGGAAGAACTCCGCCAGCGCCAGTATATGGAAGGCCGTCTGGTGATCCCCTCCGTCGGCATTGACGTCGCCCTGTTCAACTGGGGCACCAACCCCAACGGCAGCTCCGACCCCGACAAGGACGTGGAGGCCGTGCGCCAGGCAGTCGTGGACAACCCTGACAGCGCCCTGCTGTATTATGATCCCCCTGTCGGGAACATCATTGCCGATCACTCCACGCAGGATTTCGGCGCCCTCGTCAATGTGAAGGAGGGCGACGCCGCTTACATCCTGTCCGGTGACCGTATCCTCTCCCTGCGCTGCGACATGGTGACCGACGGCGTCAACACCGGCTACGGCATCACCGACAAGGACGGCGGCTGGCATCACGAAGAGGATTACACCTGCTACACCTGTCTGGAAGACTGGACGCACATCAAGCTTGTGGGCTTCACCATGACCGACGAGGACTTCTTTGACATGAACGCCCCCGCGCAGGGTTCTTCCGCAGGCAGCACCGCTTCCTCCTCCGGCTCTTCCTCCAGCTCCAATAACGCCGCCGGCGCCGTGGCGACCACGGTCTCTCTGCCCGCGCCCGCCGCAACGCCGACTCCCACTCCCGCCGTGACGCCCGCGCCTGCCGCAACGCCCGCCCCCGCTGCCGCCGCGCAGCCTGCGCCTCAGCAGAACGCGCCCGCCCAGAATAACGGCGGCGCCCGGCCGGTCGTCAACTACGACCCCGCTCCCTCCTACGACGCCTACTCGGATGAGGGCTACCGCGGCGACACCGTGTACAACAACGGCAACTCCAACGGCGACGGGTATCTGTCTTGACATTTTTGCTTGACAGCACTATAATTAAAATATAAAAGGCGTTGCCTGAAGCGGCTCCGCCCTAATGAGGTTCTATTTTATGCGATAGAAACCGTCACTTGGCCGAGTGGCGGTTTCTGCTTGTTACACGGATCGTAACAGTCCAATAAAGAACATGGAACGTCAATGTAATCGGCATGTACAACACCTCCTTTCGGAGATGTAGCGGAACCGCCTTTTCTCACTTGACAACGCCTTCCCCCTGTTGGGACTATTATTCTACATAATATGACAGGTTTTGTCAATCATGACACGACGCGCAAAAACGCCGCCCCGGGTGGGGCGGCGTTTTTGCGTGTTCGGTTCGTTATTGCCAGCGGTGTTCTCTGTAGACCTCGCCGCGCTCCAGATCGATCCAGCGGAAAACGCCGCCCTCATAGCACATGGCGCTGTGGGGGCTGTTTTCTTTCGGGATGGACACGGAGCCGGGATTCAGGATCAGAACGCCGCCGCGCTCCTCGCAGACGGGGACATGGATGTGCCCGAAGAGGAACGCATCGCCCGGACAGAGCGCCGGGTGCTCCTCCGGCGTGTAGAGATGCCCGTGGGTGACGAAGATTTTGCGCGGCCCGTCGAGCAGCAGGCTGTAGTCGGCCATGATGGGAAAGCCCAGCACGGTCTGGTCGATCTCGGCGTCGCAGTTGCCGCGCACGCCGAAGACGGGGAGCATGAGCCCCGTCAGCATGGCGGTGACCTCCTTGGGCGCGTAGTCCCGAGGCAGATCGTTGCGCGGCCCGTGATAGAGTGTGTCGCCCAGAAGCAGCAGCGTGTCGGCTCCTTCCGCGCGCAGGTACTCCAGCAGCAGGCGGCAATAGTACGCCGAGCCGTGGATATCGGAGGCAATGACGGTTTTCATGGTCTTACTGCGCGAGCAGAGTCTCGAGCGCGGCGATGCGCTGGCAGAGGCAGAAGACCTCCATGCTGCCGTGCAGATCGCTGATGGAGGGGAAGGACGGGGCGATGCGGATGTTGTTGTCCTGCGGGTCCTTTCCATAGGGGAAGGTCGCGCCCGCGCCGGTGAACTTCACGCCCGCGTCGGCGCACAGGGCGACGCAGCGCTTTGCCGTGCCGGGCAGGCCGTCGTAGCTGATGAAGTAGCCGCCGTTGGGCTTGGTCCAGGAGCCGATGCCGTACTCGCTCAGGCCCTTATCCAGCGCGGTGAGCACATAGTCGAACTTCGGGCGCAGGTAGTCGGCCTGTTTTTTCATGTGGGCCTTGATGCCGTCCACGCTCTTGAGAAAATGGACGTGGCGGATCTGGTTGATCTTGTCGTAACCGATGGTCTGCACGCCCATCTGGCGGAGCAGATGCTTGACGTTGTTCGCACTCGCGGCGAGGACGGCGACGCCCGCGCCGGAGAAGGTGATCTTGCTGGTGGACATGTACTCGTAGACCATATCCTCGCTGCCGTATTCCTTGCAGGCGTCGAAGATGTTCAGCAGCTCGTCGTCCTGTTCGCGGAAGCCGTGCACCAGGTAGGCGTTGTCCCAGAAGATGCGGAAGTCGTCGGCCGCGGGCTTGAGGGCCGCGAAGGCGCGGACGGTCTCGGCGGAGTAGGTGTAGCCCTGGGGGTTGGAGTACTTGGGCACGCACCAGATACCCTTGACGGCGGGATCAGATTCCACATACTGGCGCACCATCTCCATGTCCGGGCCCTCCGGGGTCATGGGGATCGTGATCATCTCGATGCCGAACTCCTCGCAGATGCGGAAATGGCGGTCATAGCCGGGGGCGGGGCAGAGGAAGCGAAGCTGGCCCTGCTGTCCCCAGGGCTTGCTGCCGCCGTAAACGCCGAGGACGATCGCCTTGATCACGCAGTCGTACATCAGCGCAAGGCTGGATTGGCCGCCCATGATGATGTTTTCCATCGGCAGGCCCAGCACATTGCCGAAGAGCTCCTTGGCTTCGTCGACGCCGGCGAGCTCACCGTAGTTGCGCACATCGGTGCCCTTGCGGCTGTAGATCAGCTCATAGGGGTTCTGGCTCAGCATATCCATGCTGAGGTTGAGCTGGGTGGGGTCGGGCTTGCCGCGCGACATGTCGAGCTTGAGCCCGCGGCTCTTTACGGCCTCGTACTGCGCCATGAGCCCATCGAGCTCGGCGCGCATTTCGTCCCTGGACATTGACAGATACTTGTTCATTCTTTATTCCTCATTCCCAATAGAATATTGATGGCAAAGTGTTTCCTCGTATATTATATGAAAGGCACGGGCGCGAAGTCCCGTCCGTCAAACTGCCAGACCTCCTCGAAGCCGCAGTCCCGGGCCAGCGCCTCGCACAGGTCGAAGCCGAAGTCGATGGCGGCGGCGGAATGCGCGTCGGAGCTGATGCAGACGCGCCCGCCGATGCTTTTCAGGTGGCGCAGCAGCTCCGCGTCCGGGTAGGGCGTGGTGCGCCAGCCGCGGCTGATGGCGCCGGAGTTGATCTCGAAGATCTTGCCCGCGGCGTTGAGCTTTTCCATGGCGGCGAAGGCGGCGTCCCGATACGCCGGGGCGGCGGTATCGTAGAGCGCCACGCGCTCGTTATACTTGGTGGGCAGGTCAAAGTGGCCCACGATGGCGATCTCCGGATAGTCGGCCATGGCGCTCAGGCGCGCATAGTACTGCGCGGCGGCGCGTTCGGCCCCGCCGTAAAAGGCGATCAGGTGCGCCGCGGTCTCCGGGTCGTTGTCGATGCCGATGCCTGAGAGCATATGGCAGGAGCCGATGATGTAATCATAGGGCGGAACGCTGCGCCGTGCGGCGTCCATATCATATTCCAGCCCGCACCAGACCTTAATATGCCCGGCGTACACGTTCTGCAGGCGGCGCATTTCCGCGAGGAAACGCGGCTCATCCTCGTCGGAGCAGCTCCAGCCCTCCTCACCCTGGACCGGACAGTGCAGGCTGATGCCGATACTGTCAAGACCGGCCTTGATGGCTGCGCTGATCATCTCCTCCGGGCTGTCTTTTCCGTCGTCAAAGCTGGTGTGACAGTGCAGATTCTGACGCTTCATTCCGCGTTCCTCTCCTTTCACGTTATAAAAGATCGGTATGATACGTTATTTTAGCCACATGAAAAGCCCATGTCAAGGTTTTCTTGACATGGGCTTACGTTTCGGGTTTTGCTCAGCCTGCCAGGACGCGGTCGAAGGCGGAGCGGATGTTGTTTTTGATGTCGGCGTAGCTGTGGCTGAAGTGGGCCTCGTACAGCTTTTCGCCGTTGAAGAAGATCGTGGGCACGCTGTAATAATCGCGGGCCTCCGCGATCGCTGGCTGCTCGCTCTCCTCGATCCAGTCGATGCGGATATCGGCGTAGGCGGGGTTTTCCTCCGTCAGCTCGCCGATGGCTTTTTTCGCGTTTCGGCAGTAGGGGCAGGATTTGAGATAAAAAAGCTCGATCTGCTTCATGGGGCGGCCTCAGTAGTTCTCGGCGTTTACTTCAAAGTAAGCCTGCGGGTGGTTGCAGACGGGGCAGATTTCGGGCGCAGCCTCGGCGACGACGATGTGGCCGCAGTTGCGGCACTCCCACACCTTGACGCTGCTCTTCTGGAAGACCTCCTGCATCTCCACGTTTTTCAGCAGCGCGCGGTAGCGCTCCTCGTGGTGCTTCTCGATGGCGGCGACGCCGCGGAACCTGGCGGCGAGCTCGGGGAAGCCCTCCTTCTCGGCGGTGTCGGCGAAGCCCTCGTACATGTCGACCCACTCATAGTACTCGCCCTCCGCCGCGGCGGCGAGGTTTTCGGCGGTGCTGCCGATGCCGTTGAGTTCCTTGAACCAGAGCTTGGCATGCTCCTTTTCGTTTTCGGCGGTCTTGAGGAAGAGGGCCGCGATCTGCTCAAAGCCCTCCTTCTTGGCCTTGGACGCAAAATAGGTGTACTTGTTTCTGGCCTGGGACTCGCCGGCGAAGGCGGCCTCCAGATTCTTCTCGGTCTGCGTTCCGGCGTACTTGTTTGCCATGAATAAAACCTCCTATATATAATGTTATCGGACTCAGATCAAAACAGCAGGGCGTTTGCGATACCGAAGTAGACAAGCAGGGACAGGGCGTCGACGATGGTGGTGATGAAGGGGCTGGCCATGACGGCGGGGTCGAAGCCGAGGCGCTTGGCAACCAGCGGCAGCGTGCAGCCCACGACCTTGGCCACCAGCACGGTGACGGCCATGGTGAGACACACGACAAAGGCAGTCATCACGGTAATGTCGCTGTTGCCGAGAACCAGGCGGTCAAACAGCATGATCTTGAGAAAGCACACGGCGGCGAGGACGAGGCCGCACATGGCCGCGGTCTGCACCTCCTTCCAGATGACGCGGGGCAGATCGCTCAGCTCCAGCTCGCCCAGGGAGAGGGCGCGGATCACGGTGACGGAGGCCTGGGAGCCGGAGTTGCCGCCGGTGTCCATCAGCATGGGGATGAAGGCCGTCAGCACCACCTGGGCGGCGAGGGCGCTTTCAAAGCCGGTGATGATCATGCCGGTAAAGGTGGCCGACACCATCAGCAGCAGCAGCCAGGGGATGCGGTGGCGGAACAGATCCCAGGGCGTCGAGCGCAGGTAGGTCTTCTCCGAAGGGAGCATACCGGCCATCTTCTCGATATCCTCCGTGGTCTCTTCCACGAGGACGTCGATGGCGTCGTCGAAGGTGACGATACCGACCATGCGCTTGTCGTTGTCCACCACGGGCAGGGCCAGGAAGTTGTACTTCGACAGCATCTGCGCGACTTCTTCCTGGTCGGTCAAGGTGTTGACGGAGATCACGTTTTCATCCATGATCCTGGAGACGGGCGTGTTCTCGTCCTGGGCGAGGAGCATGTCCTTCACGGACACGGTGCCGATCAGGCGGCGCTCCTCGGTGACATAGCAGGTATAGATGGTCTCCTTGTCCACGCCCGTGCGGCGGATGCGCTGCAGGGCTTCGGCAATGGTCATATTCGGGCGCAGGGAGACATACTCCGTGGTCATGATGGACCCGGCGGAGTTTTCGGGATAACGCAGGATCTCGTTGATCTCGCGGCGCATCTGGGGATCGGCCTGGGCCAGGATGCGCTTGACGACGCTGGCGGGCATCTCCTCCACAAGGTCGGCGGCGTCGTCAACGTAAAGCTCGCTCACGACCTCGCGCAGCTCCTTATCGGAAAAGCCGCGGATCAAATGCTCCTGCAGCTCGGGGCTGAGCTCGGCAAAGGTTTCCGCCGCGAGCTCCTTCGGCAGCAGACGGAAGAGCAGCGGGGTGCGCTCCTCATCCATGTCCTCAAAAACGGCGGCGATGTCCGCCCCGTTCATGGTGGTGAGAATATCCTTGAGCGTCTGGTATTTTTTATCGTCCAGCAGCTTTTTCAGGGACTTTGCCAGGGAAACATTGTGTTCTGCCATCGGGGATTCCTCCTTTCAGATACCGTCCAGGGTAGGAAGCCGACACGCAGACCAAAGCGCGGCAATTATTACGGAGATCGTGTTCCCGAAAGCAGGCGCTGTTCGGCGGACAGGATCATGCTGTGGAAACGCCATACGTATTCCACTTCCGACTTCGGCCTGCCGACGTGCCGGTACTGCCTCCAGCGTCCATGACGTTTCCTCCTCATAATAATATAGATTAGCGGGTGTTGCCCTACATGAAATTGTAACCCGCGGGGCAAGGGTTTGTCAACAGGAAAGAGCGCCGCGGCAAAGGAAACGAGCCTTCCAAACGGAAGGCTCGTCAAAGACTCTTTTGTTGTCAGTGCGCGCGGAATCAGGCGGCGGGAGTGGCAGCGGGGGCGGCGGCTCCACCGCTGAGCGCGGTCTTGAGCTCGTCAAGCTGCTCCTGAACCTCGGGCGGCAGCTCCTCGGGGACCAGAATGGGCGTCACGCCCTTGGGGACGGTGCCGATGCCGTTGACCAGGTCATAGATGATCTCGCCGTTTTCAACGACGGCGGTGACCTCTTCGGAGTACTCGTCCGTCATCAGGTACACAACGACCTTGAGATCGGGCTGGGACTCACGCAGGGCGTTTTCCAGAGAATTTTCCAGCGCGGGCAGGGAGTCGAGCAGGCGGTTGTAGGCGTTCATGTTCTCCGCGTCACCGGCCTGAGCCATCATGATGACGTACTGGAAGATGTGCATGGCAAACTTATATACGATGGTATTCTCTTCGCTGCCAAGCTCGAAAACGCCGATGGAGGGATCGTCCTCGGTACGCTGTGCGATCTCTTCCTCGTTCAGGGAATCCACCAGCATCTGCAGGGGACTTGCCTGGGGGGTGGCCTCCGGCGCGGCGGACGCGGCGGGCGCGGCAGGTGTCTCAGACGCAGCGGGCGCGGCGGGCGCCTCAGTTGCGGCGGGCGCGGCAGACGCGGCAGCAGTCAGGACAGGCGTTTCAGCGGCAGCCTTGTTGGCAGCGCCGCAGGCGGCCAGGCCGAGGCTGAGGCAGAGAACCAAAAGAATGCTGATTGTTTTTTTCATTTCTTTAACGTCTCCTATTTCTTGACCAGATATAGCCTCACTTTATCACAAGCCTAAGGCCGCGTCAAGTATCGGGCTTGAAAACAAATCATAAATAATGTTAAGAATTTGTGCACAAATAAAAAATCTGCCCTTCGCTCACTTCTGCCGCATGACCTCCACGGCGGCCATCTGTCTGCGCTTGGTCTCCTCCATCACATGGGCGTAAAGGTTCATGGTGATGCTGATATCCGCGTGGCCGAGGATCTCCTGCAGGGTCTTGGCCTGCATCCCGGACTCCACCGCGCGGGTGGCGAAGGTGTCCCGAAAGGCGTGGGCGGTGAAGCGTTCGATCCCGGCGTCCCGGCAGATGCGGTCGATATCGCTTCCGATGCAGCGCGCGCCGAGCAGCCCGCCGCGCGGCGCGCGAAAGATCGGCAGCTCCTCATCGTCGCCGATCGTTTGCCCGAAATGCAGCCTGTTCTGTTCCTGCTGGGCGGCAAGGGCGTCCAGCGCTTCCTGACGCGCCGGGATCACGCGCACGGAGTGGCCGGTTTTCGCGTCGCTGCCGATCACCAGCCGCCCGTTGATGGTCCTGGTCAGCGTGCGCTCGATGCAGATCATGCCGTCGGTGATATCCCCCGGCTTGAGCGCGCCCGCCTCTCCGAAGCGGCAGCCGGTGTTCAGCAGGAAGGCGTAGAAATGGACATACCAGGAGCCCCGTGCCGCGGCTGCACGAAAAAACGCCTCTGTCTCCTCCAGGGTGAGCGCGCGGTGTATCGTCTCCCGCGGCGGCTTTTTCGCATCCTTGAGCAGGCGCAGGCCCCTGGACGGGTTCCAGGAAATCAGCCGTTCGACCACGGCGGATTCCAGCATGGCCTTGACCACCGACATGGCGCGGTTCACGGTGGAGACACTGTAGGTCTGCCGCAGGAGCGCCTGGGCGTCCTTGACCTGCTGGCTCCCGAGCGCGCGCAGGCGCAGCTCGCCGAAGCGCGAACTGTCCGCGCTCAATTGCAGGGTGCTGACCAGGCGGAAAATATAGCGCTCTGTGCGGATGGTGCTCTCCCGTACGCTGCCGAGGCGCGCCTGCTCCCACTTTTCAAAATACTGATCGAGCGTATATTCCCTGTTGGCGGCGCTCAGCCCCTCCAGGATCTCTCTTTTGCGCGCGTCCTCTTTTTCCTTGCATTCCCGGATGCTTTTTCCGTAGACGCTGTATCGCTTCCCGTCCAGAGTAAAGCGGCTCTCATAGGCGCCTTGTTTGGTTTTTCTCATCCCTGCCGGGAGTTTTGGCATGGTACTTCCTCCTTGTGTTCCGGCGGGCGCGTCCCGCGCTTTCGGTCAATAGCAGGCGGCGGAAGCGAATACTGTTTTTTTAGAGGTAAAAAAAGGGGACGCCGCAAGCGCCCGCAGGTCCTTGTATTTCAGCGGAAAAGGGCAGCTTTGGGAAAATAATAAATGCGCGATTGGGGGTGAATTCTGGGGTACGCGCAGGAAGCGCATACGATAACAGAATGATTATCGTCAATAATTTGTTATAAATGAAGAAACTGCTTGCACTGGTTCTTTGCGTGATGATGTTCGTCGCTATTATCCCGACGGCCGCATTCGCAGCTCCCGCTACCGCCACCACCACCAGCGTCGTCTACGTAGCACCCGAACTTCCCGCCGAAGGCACCAGCGCCTGGCCCTCTATCACCGCCAGCAAGAAGGCCATCTCCGACGCCAAGGCCAACATCGAGTACGTCTACGGCACTCTCGCCGCTGACACCGCCGTGTTCGGCACCATCAAGGGCATGGACGAAGTCATCACCAGCCTCGCCAAGGGCGTCTTTGCTGACGTTGACGGCTACACCTACGTCACCACGAATGCTGCCGGCAACAAGATTGTTGTTACTGTCAGCAACAGCACTCTCGTCGACAACACCAAGGCTGCACTGAGAGACATCATCGGCAGCAGCATCACCACCTACATGAACAAGCACATCGGCGATTTCACCACTGTCGGTCACACCCTGTACACCGATGAGGCTCTCACGAAAAAGATCGCCGACAGCGGCTTCGACACCGCAGACGGTGCCCCGATCTACTTTGACGGTACTAACTACTTTGTGTACGACGCTGTAAACGGCGCTTATCGCATGACCGAGAGCACTGATATCGCTGCTCTGCAGACCGTCAACAGCACTGACAAGAGCGTGTGGACCACTGTTCAGGAGCAGATCTACGACGATGAGTACTTCAAGTATGATCCCATCAAGTACGCCAACACCTTTGCAAAGGCTGTGAACGATGCATGGGCCAGCGAGAAGGGCGCAAAGGGTCTTGAGGCTCTTATGTACAACCTGTACCTCGCCAAGGCT
>CADADE010000019.1 GCA_902786615.1 Oscillospiraceae bacterium | reverse complement strand
CTTGTAGTTGGGGTGCTGAGTGATATCGTACTTGTCCGAAAGGAACGGTCTGACGCCTCTGAGCTGCAGGACGCACTTGCTGCCATTCATAACAGCCAGTTCATCCCGGCTCATCAGCTCCCTTACATATTGTCAAGAGGTGAATTCAGATTGGAATAAAAACCCCTCTTTCCTGGAAATACAATTTCCAAAAAAGAGGGTGAAAATGATAGTAAAACTATACATTTATGAAACTGCTCTTCTATATCTCAAATCTATTGAATCTTTTCAAACATATTTTTGCTTACACCACAGACCGGGCAGCACCAGTCATCAGGCAATGCCTCAAAGGGAGTGCCGGGAGCAATACCACTGTCAGGATCGCCCTTTTCCGGATCATAGATATACCCGCACGGGCCGCACTGATATTTGGCAGGTTTATCAGAGGTTATGGTTTCTTCAGCAGTTTCCTCTGCCTTCCCGATCAGACTGGTGACCAGCGCCGGAATCCCTGCCAGATCATTCTCTTCCGGATTCCATTGTGGCCGAATGTTTTCGTTAATCACATCAAAACCAGCCTCGGCCAATTTTGCCTGCAGGAGCTTGACGCTCTCACCGCTCCAGCCATAGCAGCCGAAGGCCGCGGCCTTTTTGTTCTTAAACTTGAGCTGTTTCAGGAATTCCATCCAACCAGCTACGCTGGAAAGAATGCTGTTTGAAACGGTCGGGCTGCCTACTGCGATGGCACGGGATTTGAACACTTCGGTCATGATCTCATTCTTGTCAGCCTTGGCGATGTTGAACACCTTAACAACGGTATCCGGCCTCTGACGGTGGATTTCTTCTGCGATCCTGTGAGCAATCTTGGTGGTTCCTTCCCACATGGTATCGTAGGCAATGGTCACCTGATCTTCCTGATAAGCTTCAGCCCATTCCGTATACTTCTGGACGATTTGAAGCGGATTCTCGCGCCAAATGGCACCGTGAGACGGAGCGATCATCTCAAATGTCAGGTTGAATCCGGTGATTTCTGCCAGCTTCTTTGTCAGGATCGGAGCAAAAGGATTCAGGATATTGGCAAAATACTTCATGGCCTCTTTCCAGAGAAGGCACTGGTCAGCCTTGTCGTTGAACAGTTCCTCAACAGCGTAGTGCTGGCCGAAAGCGTCATTGGAGAAGAGGATGTTATCTCCGGTCATGAAAGTCGCCATGCTGTCCGGCCAGTGAAGCATCCGCATCTCCACAAACACCAGCTTCTTGCCGTTTCCGATATCCACACTGTCGCCGGTCTTAACCACATGGAAGTTCCAGCCGCGTTTACCATACTGTCCCTCTATGCTCTTTACGGCATTGGCGGTGCAGTAGATCGGTGTATCAGGGATTTCATCCATCAGGGCAGTCAGGGAGCCGGAATGATCGCACTCGCCATGATTGGCAACGATGAAATCGATCTTGTGAAGGTCAATCTCCTTCTTCAGATTCTCGACAAAATCGAAACGGTGCGGTGTCCAGATGGTATCGATGAGCACGGTTTTTTCTTCCTCAATCAGGTAGGCATTCTGGCTGGAACCGTTCATGATAGAGTAATCGTCACCGTGAAAGCTCTCCAGTTCCCAATCGATATAGCCGACCCAGCTCACATTTCCTTTTACATGCTTCCTCATATTGTCCTCCTTATGCTTCCTCAATTGCTCCGACCGGGCATCCGTCCTTGGCTTCCGCAGCACTGTCCAGAGCTCCTTCCGGTACTTCTGCTTCAATAGCAACCGCGACCCCGGCATCGCTCATGGAGAACACTTCCGGGCAGGTTCCTGCGCACAGGCCGCAGCCAATGCATCCATCATTTACAAAATACTTCATAGCCATAATCCTCATTTTCTTCTTCATCTATTATTCCAGCGTCAGCAACAATGCCATCTTGAAACGCTTAGTGGCCTTGACAGAATGAAGTCCCGCTTTGGCAAAGTGGAAATTCTCTCCGGCCTTGATGGGATGATCCTTTCCCTCATAGCCGATCACGCCTTCTCCGTCCAGCGCAAAGATCAGTGCCTCGCCGGGTGCGGCATGCTCGGAAAGGCCGGTTCCTTCATCGAAAGCCATCACGACGAACTTCATCTTGTCGTTATGCACGACGTCCATGTTGACGATCTTGCCCTCCACATAGGGAACGAGCTCCGCCAATTTGAAAACTTCACCTGCTTTGATCGAATCGTTCATTGTATCATCCCTCCTGATCGAGATTTCTGTATAGACAGCGCCGTCCGCTGTCCTCATGCCTATTGGCGTATCTGTCGGTGTAAGAACCGCCTCACCCTCGGCAAGCCGTCTCTGATAACCATCTGTACCGTACACATCCAGACTGCCATCGGCCACAATGATAAGTTTGTGGTACGGATAGATTTCCGCGCTGATGTCCGTGTTTTTTGCCAGAGAGAAATAGATGATGGTATTCCCGCCGCTATAGACTTCTTTGGAAATCGTGCACCCGGTTACAGGTTGATTATCCTTTGCTATGGAGAAAACCTCTCCGACCTTTTCTTTCATGGCAGTCACACTTTCACATCCGGATTTTTCTCGCCGTATTTCTCCTTGAGCATCTCGCAGATCTCGCCGCGCTCCTTGCCCTGCTTTTCCATATTCTTGATGGCCTTGTAGGCCGCAAAGAGCGGGGACGGGCCAATCTCGGAACTGAAGTAGCCGATGCCCTGATTCCATGCCAGCAGCTCGAACACGTCATCCAGTGCTGCGCTGTCCAGACCGTGAATATAGGCTTTTACCAGTTCTCGCGTCGCCTGACGCATCCGGCCAGCACCAACAGCATTGGTAAGCGAAAGCAGGAGGCGCATCTCATACGGGAGATGTCGGTTTTCGTCGTTCCACGTCAGATCCCAGAAGTTCACGGCGATGTTGCCGAGCTTTTCATCAATCAGCGGCATGTTGGTCAGCGCTGCCGGACGCATCGGGATGTCCTTTTCTTCCTGCTTTTCTTCTACGCGGTAGAAATACGCATGGAATTCCGCGTCACCCTTCTGCTCGGTATAGTGCTCGAAGCCGAGACCTTCCATCACCTCATAGAGTGGGATGGGATCAAAGGACTGGACGATCTCCAGTCCGTTTCCGACAGTAAGCTGCATCGCCTGACGCTTGATACCCTGAAAGAAGTTCCCCTGAATTCCTCTGACATCGATCTGCTTGAAAGCAGCCGTTTTATCTTTCCATTCAATGTAGCTCATTGTGGTACCTCCATTATTCCAAAATCCTGCCATCCCTTGAGATTGTGACGACCTGCCACGGGATGAACTTACCGCTCGCCTGAAGTGCCGTCTCTGCCGCTCTCTGCAGTCCGCCGCAGCAGGGCACCTCCATACGTACGATGGTCACGCTCTTGATGTCATTGTCCCGGATAATCGCCGTCAGCTTCTCGCTGTAATCCACCGCATCCAGCTTGGGACAGCCGATGATTGTGATCTTACCCTTCATGAAATCTTCATGCATGTTGGCATAGGCATATGCCGTGCAGTCTGCCGCGATCAGCAGTTTTGCCCCGTCGAAGAATGGAGCCTGCGTCGGAACCAGTTTAATCTGGCAGGGCCACTGGCCGAGTCGGGAGACCGGCTTACTGGTCTGTACGGGAGCGTCATCTGTATTCTGCTCAAACTGCATCATCCGGGAACCGGGACAGCCGCCTTCATGGTGTACATGCTTCATTTCATCCATTTTCTTTTTCTCCTTTGCTTCCTGTACAGCTTTTTCGTCGTATTCGGGAGCCTCACGCTCCTCAAAGGTGATAGCTCCGGTCGGGCAACCCGGCAGGCAGTCGCCAAACCCGTCACAGAAATTCTCTCGCACCAGCTTGGCTTTCCCGTCTATGATATCGATGGCTCCTTCATGGCAGGCACTGGCGCAAAGTCCGCAGCCGTTGCACTTTTCTTCATCGATGTGAATGATTTTTCTGATCATTACGTTTCCCTCCTCGCTTGTTCTGATGTCATTATAAACTGGCCTTTTCAAAAAATCTGTATCTGGGGATACACAAATTAAATTTTATTGGTGTATAATAGAGGCATCAGCAGATCGAAGGGAGAATCGCTATGGACTATTCCGTGCTTGAGAAAAGCACTCTGTTTTCCGGAGTGCCCGCTGCGGAGCTGAGAACCGCGTTGGAAGAGACTCCGCACCACATACAGTGCTACGATAAGGGAGAGATTATTTTTCATTTGATGGAACCGGCCACCCGTATCGGTGTTATTCTGGAGGGCCGTGTCGAGGCACAGAAGTCTTTTCCGAACGGAAGTCAGGTCAATGTATCCATCCGTGTGCCCGGTGATATGATCGGGCCTGCCGCAGTATTCTCAAAGAGTCAGCGGTATCCCTGCGACATTGTTTCGCTGGAACCGGTCACTGTAATGATGTTCCGCAAAGATGACCTTTTGAACCTTATGCAGAAAAATGTGCGTATACTGGAGAATTTCACCGCTGAGATCGCTTCCGCGACCTACATGCTGCAGCAGCGCATAGAGCTTTTCTCCTATAATGGGATCGCACAAAAGGCCGCATTCTGGCTGCTCACACAGGCAAGACAGACGGGAGAGGATAAAGTGCGCATTCCCGGCTCTGTTTCCAACTGGGCGATGCTGATGAATGTTTCCCGTCCCTCGCTCCACAGGGAGTTAAAACGTATGGAGGAAGGTTGTATTATCTCCTATACCCCTCCGCTGATCACAATCATTGATGCAGTTGGCCTGCAGGATATGCTCAGCCAATAGAAACATGTCTGTATCAGCAAAAACAAGACACTATGTATGGCAGCTCTCAGGCTGCCTCATGCCTCTATGACATCGTATTCATCGTCTGCTTTCAGCTTCATGCGCCTGTTCAGGTACTTCTCGATGTCAAAAGTGTATTTCTTATCATAATCAGACGTGTACTTGTAGTTCGGGTGCTTTGTAAGGTCATACTTATCGGAAAAGAATGGTCTCACCCCTCTAAGCTGCAGGATACACTTGCCGCCATCCATGACAGCAATTTCGTCTCTCGTCAACAAGTCTTTTCCGAGCTTCTGGTAGTTGGTTCCGTAGCTTGGACTGTTTCCCCGCGTGTCGGAAGTATTGAAAGTATCGATAGTTTCCTTGCCCAAAGCTTCCGCCAGTTCCTTCAACGTTGTCGGTTCAGAGCCGCCGAGGAAGATCTGGGAGTCCATGTTGCCGATGATCGTATCGGCATTGTCCTTGTAGATTGCCTTCAGCTGGGACCTGGCCTGCAGCACCAGGCAGGCCGAGATCTCTCTGCTTCGGATAGTAGCGACCAGCTTTTCCAGGTTCGGGATCTGGCCGATGTTCGCAGCCTCATCGATCAGACACCGGACATGAACCGGAAGTCTGCCTCCGTAGATGTCATCAGCCTTTTCGCACAGCAGATTGAAAAGCTGGGTGTAGATCATGGAGATCAGGAAGTTGAAAGTCGCATCCGTATCCGACATGATCAGGAACAGCGCTGTCTTCCTGTCTCCCAGGCTATCCAGTTCCAGTTCGTCGTAGGCAGTGATCTCTCGGAGCTCCTGAATATCAAAGACCGCCAGCCTTGCCCCACATGAAATGAGGATCGACTTGGCGGTCTTGCCGGCGGCAAGCTTGAATTTCTTGTACTGCCTGACTGCGAAGTGTTTTGGCTTCCTTTTCTCCAGGTTCTCGAACATGATGTCCACCGGGTTCTGGAACTCCTCGTCGTCTTCCCGGACTTCCATGGCATTGATGAACTCGATGAGAGTAGCGAAATTCTGCTCTTCGACAGGCGCTTCGTAATGGATATAGCCGATCAAGGCGCAATACAGCAGCGTTTCGGCTTTGGTCCAGAACTCATCCCCGGACTTGCCATCACCCTTGGTGTTTGCTATCAGGGTAGTGACGAGCTTCAGGATATCTTTCTCGCTGTGGATATAGGCGAAGGGGTTGTAGTGCATGCTCTTGCTGAAGTTGATGGTATTGAACACTTTAATCTCGTATTTTCCGATGGCCTGCAGGGCATGGCCGCATTCCACCAGGATACTGCCTTTCGGATCCGTCACAACGTAGGAACTGTGCATCTGAAGCAGGTTCGGTTTCAGCCAGAATCTCGTCTTGCCGGACCCTGATCCGCCGACGATCAGGACGTTTTTATTTCTGGCATTGGCCGGATTCTTCGGGCGGTTGCTCATAGTGATTCGCTCTGTCTGTGTAAGGATCACGTTGTTCTGAAAGACGGGATCCATGAACGGCTCGATGTCTGCGTGAGTGCCCCAGCGGGCAGAGCCATATTCCTGGTTGTGCTTGAAATGCTTGGCGTTCTTGTGGCGGATATAGACCGCCAGCCACAGAGCACCGCCACAGACGGCACCGACCAGTAGATCCACCGGATGAAAACTCGGAAGAGGATTTGAAAAGGCGGGACCCAGCGTGCTGAAGAACGACAGCAGCTTCTTGCTGGCATCGGCTCCTTCAGCCAGCCGCCAGGCCTCGCCCAGGTTGGTACAGACGAGGCCCATAAACACATACGGCAGAGCTTTGATAATGGTCTTTTTCAGCTTGTTCGTATTCATCGGTCAAGCTCCCTCTTTTTCTCCCGGTTGATGACCTTGCCGGGCAGGGCAGCCACAAGCTCCTTAAACTTCCTGAGCTGATCCAGAACACTCGGACGTTCTTCCTTCTTCAGGGCCTTCTGAGAAAACTCCTTGAATGCCGCTTCCATGGCGTCGGCGTCCTTTGCCTTGAAAAAGACCAGGTATTTGGGTGGATCAACGGAGGCATCCTTCCGGATGGCATAGTCGATACCGTACTTCCGAGCGACTCGTTCAAAGCCTCGCAGATCCGTTTTGGCGATATCGAGATTGGTGACTCCCTGACCCTGGCCAAGCAGTTCCTTCACTGTCTGTTTGCCGCTTGGCTCCTTGTCAGCGGTCTGTTCCTTTTTGATCGTTACGTTCCTCCGGTGGTTCAGATAACCCCGGACCGCAGAGACTATGGTACGTGCGGTCAGCTTCGATGTGCTGATCGCCAGGTTCACAGTCCTGCTCTCGACTTCTTCCTGCATCCTTCATCACCTCCGTTTCTTTCCGTTCCCTCTCATCAGCCCTGCCGCTGACAACCATCAGGCACATGATCATCATCCCGAAAGATGCGCCGATGAAAAAGCTGATGATGGGAATGAACCACCTGATCATCTGGCCTCCTCCTTCACATGCTTCTGCGGCTTCATTTCCGGCGCAGCCGCCTCGGCTGCCTTTTCGTCAACGGGGATCGCCATGATCCCGCGTCCCATGCGGACAAACACCTCCGGGGAATGGAATTTCTCTTCAAAAGCAGCCAGCTGTTCCGGAGTAAGAGATCCGAAGTTCTCCTCAGTGAGACCGACAACCAGGAAAGGACCGGCAACCACATCGTAGATCTTACCGCCATCATCTCTGAGCGCCCGGTTCAGGGGCAGGCCATCGAGCTTGCCTTCTTCATTCATGATCAACCCGACTGGCTCATCATAGGGATAGACCACCTCGATATAACCGCCGACAGCAGCCTGAAGATCCTCCAGCTCGGTGCCCATCTCGACCTGACGTGGATACTTGTCCGGCTCGACCAGAAGGACGGTCATCGTTTCTTTGGCAGGTTCAGTTCCATACAGTGCCGGCTCTTCGGCAACCCTGCTTTCGAAAGTCGTAGCCTTCTCGAAGATGTGATCGTCGCTGTCATAGTGATAAACGCTGTCGGACAGGAAATCAGCTTCGCTGACTTCCGTGGCATTGACGCCTCTGACCATGCTTTCGAGATCTTCGCGTTCAAAGGAACCGTCATCTCGAATGAAGAGCACTTCGTGGACCGAAGAAGGGAGGACAAAGAAATCGCCGCCCAGTCTGTCAGCAGCTTCCTCAAGGAAGGCCGGGAGCTGCGTGACGGATGCACCGTTCATTCCGCCGTCTACCGTTGCCACCCACATGGGAGACTCCGGCATATCGAACAGACCTCCGGACATCTCCGCCATCATCTCGGACATGTTTTTGAGAACCGGAGGATGATTGGCAATCTGCGCTGCAACAGCATCGGCATGCAGCTGGTCCGCAGTGACGCCGTACTCGGCAAGCAGCTGATTCGTGACTAATGTGGTAGCAGAACTGTCAGCAGCATCGGGGAGCTCCACCCGGTAAACCACGGCGATATCCTCCACGGTCTTGTGCGGGATGTTTTCCAGCATATCTTTGTTAGGCCCAACGGGAACCACCTGCATCACGAGATGATCCTTGGCCGTGGAATAGTCCGTGATGTCTGAGATAGAAAAGACCGGGATCGCGGAAGCGACCTGATTGGCATCAGCAGCGATCTTACCGAGAATGGCCTCCAGTTGGGATTCGTTCTCCTGATAGCGTTCGAAAGCAGGGCTGACGTTGAACGTCGCAGCCGCCGCAGCGCCTTCCGGCTGGACAGAGATCCCGGTGTAGGATTCTCCCTGCAGCTTGTTGACCTGCTGAATCCTTACTTCCGCGTCAGGAATGGTCTCCTGAACACGAGCCTTTGCGGCTTCCAGAAATTCATCAAAGTTCATCATCGAAGTACACCTCCATCACACAGCAGCGAGGGAAGCAGTCAGCTTCGATATCCTCGCCGTTAATGAGCGCCGCAGCCTGGGCGCTGAGTTCCGCAGCCTGAGAAAGCAGATCAGCGATCTCCATCAGCATATCCGCCACGAGATCCATATCATCATCCTCAGTTTCTTCCATAGCCTGCACAGCCTTTTCTTCGTCCTGTGCTTTCTGAAGCTTAGCAAGAGCTTCAGCCATGGCCCTAATTCTCTTCAGGGAATCATCGTTCTTCATGTTCATTTCTCCTTTGTTTTTTGGTTTTGATAAAAGGATAGCGCCTCTGAATTCCTTCAAAGACGCTGCTTGAGGTACATGTTCTGTTGTCATCTTGCCTTGTCTCGCTGGCGTTTCTTCTGCCACTGATCCAGAAGTTTCAGGATCACATCGCTCATCTGTCTGGGCGTATAGGACTTAGGGAAGTATTTCCGGAGCTGCTCACTCTTGAAGGCGACCCGTTCCAAATCTCCCTTTTTGACCTCTCCCAGGATCACACACATATCCTCAAGAGTACAGCCGCTTTCCTGGCTGAGCTTTTTGAGGCGCATTGCCTGTGAAAGGGAGGGAGCTGCCTGAGTGAAATCCATGGCTTCGATCAGGTTCTGCTGTTCCTCTGGCTTCAAATACGAGAGCTCTACAGCCGGATTGAAAGAGATTTTCTTCTGATCGAGCATATCCAGGAGCTCCGGAATCAGGTTGGTAAGGCGGATAAAGCGTTGGATAGTTTTGTAGCTGTCACCGGTCTCTGCTCCGATTGCTTCCGTTGTCCTTTTGAACTTTGGGACAACTTGTCCCGAAGTTAGATCAGTTCGTTCTCCCTGGTGCTTTATGACATCTGCTTTCATCTTGTAAGCAAATGCCCTCTCCGAGGGAAGGATATTTTCTCTTTGCAGGTTGCTGTCCACAACGAGAATCTTCGCAACGTCATCATCCATGTCCCGGACTATGACTGGCACCTCTGTTAGACCGACAGCAGCTGCCGCATGAGCTCGCCTGTGACCGGAGATGATCTCATATTTACCGTCTTCAGCCGGCCTTGCAATCAATGGCGTCAGTACGCCGAACATAGCAATGCTTTCCGTGGTCCTGAGCATGGATTCGTCCTCAACAACCCGGAAGGGGTGATTCTTGAAAGGCACCAGCTCTGTGATCGGGATCTTCTCAACCCGGTCCAACTGTTTTTCATTCTCCATGGTAATCTTTCACCTCCTCATGCTCGGAACCCATGAAAGTCATGGTTTACTTGGTTCTGGTAATAGGGACTGATCGTTACCGGGGCATTGTAAAGCACTGCCAGCAGATACTTCTTGATGTTCTTCACTTCGGAAGTGTTCTCGTGCAGACAATCCAGAACGTACTGGATATGCATGAAGTTCAACTTCATCAGCCTGCCCTTTACAACTTCCCTTGGCATGTCATCCCCGGCAATACGGATCATTTTTCTCTTTGAGCTGCAGGTCTCGGCGAGGATCTCCAGAATTCCCTCAATGGTTTCTTTTTCTGTAGGATGATCCTGCAAGAGAATGTCGAACTCCAATTCCGTTCTGAACCAGTTCTTATAACGCTCATAATCACTCATCCCATCCGCATCCCATCCGGATAAGATAGGATTCTCTGTATAACTAAGATCAATATCTTTTTGATCTTTATTACTTGGTCGTGATTTTGAAGGATCCTGAATCGTGATTTCCGCGACTCCGGAATCGTGATTATCACGAGTCTGGAATCGTGGTTCCACAGGGTTATCCACATCCAGAAAGTTCTTGACGTAGATCAAGTCAGGCTTGCAAAGGCCCTGACGCTTTCGCTCGATCAATCCACATTTTTCTTCCAGCTCCTTCATCAGTTTGGTAGCCTTGTTGTCTGCACAGTTCATCTTCTCCATAACTTCTGAGAGTGTGCAGATGATAAAGACCCTGCCCTGATCATCGATCCAACCGTTTTTCGCCGACAGATCCATACGGCTCAGAAGAATCCCGTAGAGAACCTTTGCTTCAGCAGAGACGTATTTGTACTGGTCATCCGTGAACAGGAGCGTCGGGACACGGATAAAGGAGAACTGCTTTGCCTGAACGCCATAAAAGTAGTCATGCACTCATATCACCACCTCCCGACCGGAAAACTTGTCCCAACGAAGGGGCTTCTGCCTGAACACTTCGCTGTCAGGCTTGCCGTAAGGACATGTGGCGTATAGGCATCTCCTGTACTTAAAATCCGGATGATAGTAGCAGCAGTTTTTGCATCGGGGAGTCGCTTTGTTACGATCCACGGTGACCTCGTGTTTCATGAGGTTTCTGTAGAAGTTTAGATTTTCTGTCTCACGCATTCTTCGGCACCTCCATTCGGGTCCTAAAGACCTCGTTCATACATTTCTTCATACAGAAACTCACACAAGGGCTGTAACAACAACCCACGCAAGGGGAAGTGGGCTTGGGCGACTCTGCCAGGTAGTAGCAGTTCTCCTTTTTGAGGGAGCAGCCGACTTTGCGGTTTTTCCAGAAGAAGCAGCCTCTGCAGCTTTGGGGACGGTCAGCATAGTAACGCACGCCGTCGATGATAATGGTTTCTTTGTTCATGGGTTATCCTCCGTTTCTTAGATTTCCTCTGCAGAGCCTGCAGAAAAGAAAAAAGCCCGGTCACCGTCGTAAAACAGTCACCGGGCTATGTAATGGAGGCTTATTCTTCTGAAAAGAAAAAGACGCCCGGCAGAAGAGCTTTCCGCTGAACGTCTCAAAATCGGATAAACAAGTATACGAATGGTCAGATTCCATCAGAATCCGTCAAACGTTTCCTGCTCCGTAATATGAGGTTAATTTGCTTCTGAGACAATAATCGTACTGTGTTAAGTGAGATCCAAAAATGAGAACAAGCACACTTCTTACTCTCGCTCATTTTCGTTTTTTTGTCTCATTCATTAACTATTGTCTCAGTATTAACTACTAAATCTCCGGCAAAACCCATGAAACGCCATCAAATCCGATCAAAGATTCCCGGGCATGAAAAGAGCCCGGAAATGGCGTATTTCCGGGCTTTTTCGACACTTGCTGCGTCTGATTAACGCTTCGAGAACTGAGGCGCTCTACGAGCCGCTTTGAGGTTGAGGCCGTACTTCTTACGCTCTTTCATGCGCGGGTCGCGGGTCAGCAGACCGGCGGCCTTCAGGATGGCGCGGTTGCCCTCGTCGACGAGGAGCAGGGCGCGGGCGATGCCGTGGCGGATGGCGCCGGCCTGGCCGGACACGCCGCCGCCGGCGACGGTGGCCTCGATGTCGACTTTGCCGAGGGTGCTGGTGGCGACCAGGGGCTGACGGACGATGAGCTTCAGGGTATCGAGACCGAAGTAATCGTCGATGTCACGGCCGTTGATGGTGATGACGCCGGTGCCGTTCGGAATCAGGTGAACGCGGGCGACGGAGGACTTCCGGCGGCCGGTACCGTACATATAGGGCTTCTTGGTCTTGTAGGTTGCCATAGTGTGTTACCTCCTTCTCAGCGATCCCAGACTTCGGGCTTCTGGGCGGCGTGGTCGTGCTCGGCACCGGCGAAGATGCGCAGGCGCTTGAGCTGCCACTGAGCGATGGTGTTCTTCTGCAGCATGCCGCGGACACTTCAGGCCGCCGGGGTAACCGGAGTGGGTACGGTAGTACTTCTGCTCCAGCTTCTTGCCGGTGAGGACGGCGTCCTTGGCGTTGATGATGATGACGTAATCGCCGCAGTCAACGTGAGGAGTGTAATCGGTTTTCAGCTTGCCGCGCAGCAGATCGGCGGCGAGCGCAGCGGTCTTGCCCATGGGCTTGCCGGCTGCGTCAAGGACGTACCACTTGCGGGCAACGGTCTCCTTGGTGAGCATGGTGGTGGACATATCAGCTTTGCCTCCATATAATGTGAAATGTTTTGACAATCGTAGCTTCGGCGGTTAAAATAGACCCAAATCGGGCCGCTTCCGCCGAACGCGCTTTATTTTTATACCACAGGAGGCAAGGCCTGTCAACGGATTTTTTGAAAGAATTTAATTCTGATTTTCAAATCTCTCAAAATCTCTCGAATTCTTCCGAATCCTCTTTAATCCTGATTTTGATTTTTTGTTTTTTTCGGAGAAAAGCATGAACGACATCCTCAACGATTTTACCGGCACGGTGCGCCGCGCCGTGGACGATTACCGCATGATCGAGGCGGGCGACCGTGTGGCGGTCGGCGTCTCGGGCGGAAAGGACAGCCTGGTGCTGCTGCTGGCGCTCAAGCATCTGAAAAGCTACTACCCCAAGCCCTTCGAGCTGGAGGCCGTGACGATCGAACTCGGCTTCGAGGGCATGGACTTCACGCCGGTGGCGGCGCTGTGCGAAGCGGAGGGCATCCCCTACACCTGCCGCAAGACCGACATCAAGGAGGTCGTGTTCGACGTGCGTCAGGAGGAAAACCCCTGCTCCCTCTGCGCGAAGATGCGCCGCGGCGCGCTCAACGGCATTTTGAAGGAGCGCGGGCTCAACAAGCTCGCCCTCGGCCACCACTTTGACGACGCGGTGGAGACCTTTCTGATGAGCCTGCTGCTGGAGGGGCGGCTGAGCTGCTTCCAGCCCGTGACCTTCCTCGACCGCAGCGGCATCACGCAGATCCGCCCCCTCGTCTACGCGGGGGAGCAGAAGATCCGGAACCTCGCCGAAAAGCTCGATCTCCCGGTCGTGGAAAACCCCTGCCCGATGGACAAGACCAGCAAGCGCTATGAGATCAAGCAGCTGCTCGCGGCGCTGAGCGCGGACTATCCCGACATGAAGAGCAAGATCTTCGGCGCCATGCAGCGCCTGCCCCTCAAGGGCTGGGCCGTGGAGAAATGATGCTCCTGATCACAACTCGCAGATTATACATCGCTTATGACAAAACAACTGGATGAAAGGATGGCATGAAATAATGGCTGATAAGAAGCTTATCAATCTTAAGGGGCTGGCGAGCGGGCTGTCTGAAAAAGCGAAGTCCGGATTTGAAACAGCGAAGGAAAATGTTGCAAAGGCCAGAGAAACGGTCTCCGCTTCTGCTGATTCCCTGATACGCTCCCTTGATCAGACCGGCGACGGGAAATTTGATTTGGAGGATATTGCAGAGCTCAAGCGCCAATTACAGGAGAAGCAGCGGCAGGAAAAATTGAGTCGAGATCTTGACGCGCTTAACCCGATCTTCCCTCAAAACCTGTCTGACGGGGTTTTTCTTCTGTCTAAAATGATTCGACTTGCCGAAATCGACAAAAAACACGCATCCAATATCATCTGCGAAGGATCTATCGGGCATGAAACCTTAGCAAAGGATCTTCGTATCGTCACCGTCTATCTCGATAAGGTAAATGAATGGGGCTTGTCATTCTATCCTGACAACAACCAGGAGTTCTACTATATGAATCCTGTCAATCCCCAGCAATACATTGCCATCGACTACTTCTTTGATTACCTGCGGCAGGCGCGAGTCGGTGAATTGCAGAGGATCGCTCAGGATCTGGGTGCAAGTTATTTTAAGGTAACGATCAAAGAGCAAAAGAAGACGCTTCATAAAAAATCTGAATCGGCGCTCCTTTCTGGGAAAGCCGCAGCGGGCAATGCAAAGGCGCAGGGATCTTACTCTTCTGCCGCTGATGAATTGTCCGCCGGAGAGATCGCCGCTGAAACTTCTTTTGAGGGGCATGCTCCGATCCGCCCGCAGCTTGTCTTCTTCAAGAACGAGCCGCAAATCAAGGCTTTGGTCGAAATGCGCTTGGAAAACAAGGAAAACGCCATCACCGAACAACATCTCTTTTTGAAATGTACCCACTCTTCCGGCATCACGGAAAAAGTCGCCGCCAACCTTGACGCTGCTTTCAGTGCAATGAAGTGCGCCGGAAACACCTCTTTTTCAAGCGAAGCACAAAACGAGGTGCGGCAGGTATTTGAATACGATATCAAATTCTGATTCCCGCCCCCGCAACTCAACCGCCGCGCGAGTCGACTCCCGCGGCGGTCGCTGGTTTTTCGCGTTTCGGTCTGTTATGCTTTGGCCATGACAGACAAAGGAGGTCAATCACATGGAAATGGGAAAAGAGATCCGCCGGCTGCGCAATGACCGCGGCCTGACGCAGGAGGCCCTGGCCGCCGCGCTGAACGTGACCGCGCAGACCGTCAGCAAGTGGGAATGCGGCAACAGCATCCCCGACGTGCAGCTGCTGCCGGAGATCGCCGTGTATTTCGGCGTCAGCATCGACCAGCTCTTCGCCATGAGCCCGGAGCAGCAGATGGAGCGCATCGAAAACCACATCTACGCCCGCGGCCTGTTCAGCGAGGCCGAGGAGCGGCAGCTTGTACAGCAGCTCACGGCCTTTGCCGAAAAGCCGGACTATGAGGGCCGGGCCAAGACCCTGCTGGCAAAGCTCTACAACAACCAGGCCGAGCAGTACCGGATGCTGGCCGTAGCAGTCGGCAAAGAGGCTGTGGAGAAGGCCGGCGATCCCGACGCGATCAGCGAGCTTGCCAACGCCTGGGGCAGCTATATCCCCGACTGGTGCGTGCGCAACCACCACGCCCTGATCGCCTGGTTCAGCGACTACTGCCGCCGCCATCCCGACAACCGCAGCGCCGTCATGTGGCTGCTGGATAATCTGATCGCCGACCGCCGGCTCGCCGAGGCGCGGGACTGGCTGGAGAAGCTGGCGCGCATCGACAAGAGCTTTCGCGTGCCGATGTACCGCTACCAGATCGCCCTGGCGGCGGGAGACGCGGCCGAGGTCGAACAGCAGCTTCAGGCGCTGGAATCCCTGGCCGAGAGCGAGTGGTGCTGCGCCACGACCCTGGGCGACATCTACACCCAGCGCCAGGAGTATGACAAGGCCGTCGAATGGTACCGCAAAGGCCAGGCGCTGCAGCCCTCGCCGAAATTCACCGACAGTGCCATGAGCATCGCCCACATCTGCGAGATCCGCGGCGACAAAGCCGGCGCGATCGCGGCCTACCGCGAGGTACTGCGCCTGATGCGCGAGGAATGGGGCATCGTCAGCGGTGAGGAGCGCGAGGACATCGAGCGCGCCATCCGCGCCCTGCAATAAAACCGGCCTCTCCGGATGCCCGCTCTTCCATTCCGAATTCCGAATTCCGAATTCCGAATTATTTTTGTAGGGGCCGACGCCCTCGGCGGCCCGCCCCGCGGCAAAAAATCGGCGTGACCGAAACGGTCACGCCGATCCTTATTTATCTGCCCGCCGCGGAACTCAGCCGATCCCGCGCTCGCGCAGGATGCCGCTGATCCAGCGCTGCTGCGCCTCGCTCATCTGCGCGTACATGGGCGAGGATTTGATCTTCGCATAGGCCTTCTCCGGCTTCTCGCTGCCCCGCAGCGCGGAGGCCCAGGAGGCCAGCAGCTGGAAGGGCACGCCGGGCTTCGGAGCCGCCCCGCTCCCGCCGCCGCTGCTGTTTTGATCGATATAGGCCTCGTACTGTCCCTCGGTCCAGCCGAGGGCCTCCAGCTGCTCCGGCGTGAGCGCGAGGCCCGCCTCCAGCAGCATCTTCGCCGCGGCGGCGAGCCGGCTTCGCTCGGCCTGCCGTGCGGCAAAGGTCGGCGTCCCGTCCGGCATCAGGCCCGACAGCTGCGCCAGATTCAGCTCCGTCTCGATGCCGAAGCGCTTCATCTTCCAGGCGTATTCCGCCTCCCAGCGGGCCAGCTCCGTATTGAACTGCGCGACGGACAGATTTTTCTCCTTCGCCCAGCGCTCCAGCTCCATCAGCTCCGACAGCTGCTTCTGCGTCAGCTCCAGGATCTTGTCCGCCTTGCGGAATTCGCCCTGCCGGCGCAGATCCTCGATCTGCCGCGCCGTCTCGGCGGCCAGGCGCTGCTGCTCCAGCCCGACCTGGCGGCGGTTGACGGCGGCGGTGTTCTGGATGGAGGCGACCTGCGCCTGGCCGATGCCGCCGCGGTCGCCGCGCATCTCGGCATAGAGCGCCTGGTTGTCCAGCGCCTGCCGTTCGTCGATCGCGATCTGATCGCGCAGGCTCTGAAAGCCGGGCTGCGCGTCCTCCTCGGCGCGCCGCAGTGCCTCCACGCCCTGCTCCACCTCGTTGTCGATCCGCTGCTCGGCCTGCTCGCGCGCGGCCGCGCCCTGTTCGGCCAGAAGCCTGCGCTCCTCGTCGATATCCACGTCCGGCACGGGGTCGATGTCCGGCTTGTCCGCCGGCGCGCTCTCCTGCGTCACGCGCACGGTTGCGCTGCCCGAAGCGCTCTGCTTCTCCTTCTGTTTCTCATCCTTCGCCATGGCGTCCTCCTTTGAAAAGAGCCCAACATATCGGGCTCTTTTTTATCTTTCGTCCTTTGCGGCGGCGGCCGCGTCCGTCAGTCCCTCGGCCAGCAGATAACCCAGTACCGCCGCGCCCTGCAGAATGACGCCGGCGACGGTATTCGCCGCAGTTTCCGCGCCGCCGAAGGCGACGATCAGGCCGCTGACAAAGGCCGCGACGGCCAGCCACAGCTTGCGGCTCGTCAGTTTTCTCTTCCAGTTGTGCATATGCTCTCCTTTCATGCGCCGAACAGCATCTTCACCAGCACGCCCACCAGCGCCGTGCCGATCACGCCCACGCCCCAGAGGATGGCGGACAGCTTCGTATTGATCACCGCGAACTCCGTGTCCTTCCTGGCCATCCGCTCCTCCAGCGCATGCACCCGCTCGCTCAGGGCCTGCAGCTCGTTCATCCGCTCACCCCCAGCAGCTTTCTCCAGCTCATGGGGCCGCACACGCCGTCCGCCTCCAGGCCGTTTTCCGCCTGATAGCGCCGCAGCGCCGCCTCTGTGGCGGGGCCGAAGTCCCCGTCCGCGCCGTCCGGGCCGCAGTCAAAGCCGTCGGCGATCAGCACCGCCTGCATGGCCTTCACGCTCTCCCCGCGGCTGCCGCGCCGCAGCATCGGCAGCACGATGCCGTCCGCGCTCCCCTTGCCTTCCCCTTGAGGGGAAGGTGGCGCGGCAGCGCCGGATGAGGTGTTCGTTTCCCCGCCCATATAGCGCAGCACGTGATCCCAGGGGTAGTTGTAATAGCTGCTCACGCAGATCTCGCGGCTGTTCTGGTCGCCGGTCTGGCCGCCGGTCGCGCCGCCGTGCTCGTTGCTGCCGGCCTTGACACACTGTCCGTCGCCGACGTACAGCTCGGCGTGATGCGCGGTGTTGAGCAGCACGTCGCCCTTGCGCAGACCCTTGCCGGTCGCCAGATTGACCTGTTTGGTCACGTCGCGGAAGCCGCAGCGCAGGAAGGCGGGCAGCATATTGCCCGTATAGCTCGCGCCGGATGCCCTCACCGGCACGCCCGCCTGCTGCCAGGCGGTGATGATGAAGCTGGAGCAGTCGTAATCCGGCCCCCAGCGTTTTTCCTGGTCGTAGCCGTGCCGGGCGTCCCGCGCCATGGCGAGCGCCCAGTCCACCGCCTTATTGATCGTTTCCTGTCTCGTCATAGGCGTCTCCCTTCCGTTCTGCAATCCCTGCTCCATCATATTCCGGCCTCGCTGATCCTGTCGCCGCGATCGAGAAAGATCCGCACCGGCACGATCGCGCTGCCGGTATCCAGCAGCAGCCGGTATCGCCGGACCGCGCTGCCGGTGTCCAGGCGCAGGATGCCCAGGCGGCGGGCGGTGGCGGCGACCGCGACCGCGCCGCTGACCGTGTGCGTGCCTCCGCTCGGGAAGTTTGCGCCGTTGAGCGTGTGCGTCAGCAGCTCATAGCCTGCCTGCGCCGCGAAGCGGACCGTCAGCGTGTCGCCGTGCGTGATGACGGCGCCGTCAGAGAGCGCCGTCCCGTTTCGCAGCACCGTGACCGTGCTGCCCGCCCCGGCGCTGACGGTCAGCGTGTAGGTCTTTCGGACCGCCGTCGCGGCGACCGTGACCGCGCCGGTCACGGTATGCGTGCCGCCGCTCGAAAAGCTTGCGCCGTTGAGCGTGTGTGTCAGCAGCGTATAACCGCTCTGCGCCGCGAAATTCACCGTCAGCCGGTCGCCGTAGCTCAGCACCGCGCCGTTAGAGAGCGCCGTCCCGTTTCGCAGCACCGTGACCGTGCTGCCCGTCCCGGCGCTGATCGACAGGCTGAACGTTCTCGTCTCATCCAGCGCCTGCGAGCCGCTCAGGCCGTAGAAGGTCATGAAATAGCTTTCGCTGTAGTACAGCCTCGCCGTCACGCTGAAGGCCGCCGTCGCCCTGCCGTCGGCGGCGTGATCCACCGTCGCCGTCCAGCGGCAGACCTGACCGCTTGTTCCGTCGGTCAGATCATGCCAGGCGCTGTCAGCGCCGAAGTCGACGTAGTAATCGAACGAAGCGCTCCCGCCGCCGCTGAAGAGCGTGCTGCCGTTGAGCTCGACGAGCGCGTTGTTGAGCAGCTGGAAGCGGCCGGCATATCTGGGCGCGCGGGCCTGCATCGTGACCGTCAGCGTACTGCGGTTGGCGGCCGCGTGATAGCTTGTCTCCAGCTTCAGCCGCAGCTGGGCGACGGAGCCGAGCGTCCCGTTGTCGTTCCAGCCCGCTTCGCCCGGCACATAGTAGATCGCCATTGTCCCGCTCCTCTCATTCCGCCGCGACCAGGAAGATCCTGCCCGCCACGCCCGGACTCGGCAGCTGCGCCTCCGAGGCGAAGATATGCACGCCCTGTGTCAGACGGATCGCGCCGGCGGGCGCAAGGCCCGCGGAAAAGTTATCCAGATAGCCTGCGGGGGCCAGGCCCTCGCCCTCCAGCGTCCAGGTATTGGCGTCCCATTTCTTCAGGCGCACCGCGCTGTAGCGCGCGCCGATCGCCCGGGACGCGCCGGGTGCACAGATCGTCACGCCCTCCGCCGCTGCGATCGTCACGCCGCCGCTTCCCGCGCGAAAGACCGTGATCTCCGTGCCGACCGGGAAGGCGACGTCGGAGTTTTTCGGCACGGTGAGAACGATCGCGCTGTCGCTCGCACAGCTGAGCAGCTTTCCCTCGTCGCTCAAAAGCAGTTCGCGGGAGCTGCCGACGGTGACGCGCTCCAGGCTGAGCTGCGAGGCCATGACCTTGCCGCCCTCCAGGTCGGCCTTGCCGTCGAGCAGTCCCCCGGCAAGCTTTGCCGCGCTGACGGCGCCGTCGGCAAGTTTTCCCGCCGTGACCGCCCCGTCGGCGAGCTTCGCTTCGCTCACGGCGGCCGCCGCGATTTTTTCCTCCGTCACCGCGCCGTGAGCGAGCTTTGCGCTCGTGACCGCGAGCTCCGCCAGCTTGGCGCCCGTCACCGCGAGCTCCGCCAGCTTCTCCGTGGTCACCGAGGCGTTGGGCAGCTGGCCGATGGCCGCGCCGCTGATCTGCGCCTGCAGCAGCTCCAGAGCATTCTGCAGCGTGGACGCGTCGATCTCCGCTGTCGGCGCGAAGGGCAGGTTTTCGGCCTTCAGCTCGCCCACCAGGCGGTTGAGCGCGTCGCGCACCTCGTCGAAGAGGCACTGCATATCGTCGCGCACGCGCTCCTCGTTCTCCTCATAGCTGGGGAAATCCTGCGCGCTGCGCCAGCTTTTGCTGTATTCAAAAGTACTCAGAGCCATTATCTCTGCCTCCCTTGGTAATGATAGAACACCTGCGCCGACACGACCGACAGATCCTGCCCGACCCGGTCGTTCGACAGGCGCATCGCAAAGTGCCTCACGCCCCGGCAGCGGCAGCTGCGCCGGAAGACCGAGGCAAAGCCGCGCCCGCGCAGCGAGCGGAACGACAGATTCCGCGGCGAGAGCATCCAGCTCCAGGCGCGCAGCTCGCTGCGGTCTTCGCGCCGTTCGTGGTCGGTGATATAGCTCAGCGAGGCGGTGGCGTTGGTATCCGAGCGCATCACCAGCACCACGGAATTGACGTTTTTCAGCCGGTCGTAGCCGCCGAAGTGCTCGGTCGCAAAGCGATACACCTTCTCGATGGCGCGCCCGTAATCGGCGTAGACCCGCTCGAAGGCGCTCAGCCGCCCCTTTTCATCCAGGTGGCAGACCCGCTCGCCGTCCACGGCGAAGGCACGGGCGCCGATCTCCGTCCAGTAAAACCAGGCGGGATCCCCCGGCTCCGACAGCTCATAGTCCCAGACCCAGGCATGGCCGGAGGCTGCGAGCAGATAGCGGTGTCCGTCGTCACAGGCGCAGGCGGGGCCCTCCTTCAGATCCTCCAGCAGCCCCTTCACCGCGCCGCCGCCGTTGATCTTGCGGGAGATGCAGACGACGTTGTTCTCATAGGCCGCGCTCGTGTCGCGCAGGCGCAGCACGCCGTGGCGGCTGTGCGCCCAGACGAGGTTGTTCTCCACCAGGCACAGCGTCCCCGGCTTGTCGCAGCCGAGCTCGCTGTTGATGGGCACAAAGGGCATGTCCAGCGTCGCGCGCCCGTCGAGCTTCGTCTCGGAAACCGCCGTGCGGCCGATCGAGTGCTCCTTCAGCACGATCAGATAGCTCTGCTGCTTGCCGAAGGCCGTGATCGGATCGCTGCTGTCGCCGGCCAACTGATATTGCGGCATTGGGAAATAGCCCGGGTCCATCGCGATATGGCTGCCGTTCCAGAAATAGGCGTTGGGCTGGGCCTCGCTGCCGGCCAGCACCACGCACAGCGCGCCGGTGCCGCCGCAGACAGCCGCGCAGCGGCAGTCCATCACGCTGGCGTAGGCCTCGGGATTGGCCTTGGCGTAGGTGATGCGCACCGTGTTGTTCGCCGGCGGGTTCGTGACCGGCGGCGCGCTTTGAAAAGTCACGGTCCCTGCCGCAGCGTCCACGCTGTAATCGCCTTCGTTCCGCACGGCGCCGTCGACCGTCACCTTCGTCACAGCGTCGATCCCGCCCACCGGCAGATGATAGACCGTCACGCCGCTTTTGGCGTTGAACCAGACGGTCTTTTCCGCGCTCAGGCGGTTTTCCGGCTGGTAGAGATCGCCCGCGCCGCTGTCGGGATCGGCGTTGATGAGCGTCACCGGCGTGTAGGCCGCCACCGCCTCCGCCTGCAGCGCGTCCGTCTGCGCGTCGAAGGCGATGCGGATATACGCGCCGCGGGTCTTATAGTAAAGCGCCTCGTTGTAGCGGAAGAAGCAGCCGGCGCTGCGCGGCAGGTTTTCGAGCAGCAGCTCCGTCGTCTTCTCCCGCAGATGCCGGGCGTAGAGCTTATCGCCCGCGTGAAAGACCAGGCGTTCGTGGAAGGGCCTGTCCGCCATCGCCCATGCGCTGCCGCGCTCGGTCTCGTCCAGCCAGACCTGCCCGTCGCGGCAGTTGAGCGCGCCGTCGCGCCACATCAGGTTTTTCATTTCCGGGCTCTCGCTGCGCCGGAGACGGTAATCCAGCTCCCAGAGGTTCAGTCCGCCGGAGAGCCGCTCAAAGTTCAGCCTGCGTTCTGCCTTGGCCGCCGGCAGGGCCATGGAATTTCCTCTCTCCATCGCCTTCCCTCACCACAGCTCGCCGCAGTCGAAGCCCGCGTAAGCGTCGCGCACCCGGCTGCGCTCGGTAAACACGGCCTCGCCCAGGCGGCGCAGGCGGCTTTCCCACTCGTTGTGGAGCGCAGCGTAGCGGAAGGCGTCGTCGTACATCACCAGCTGCCCCGCCACGAAGTAGGGGATGGCCGTGTGGGTCTCGGGGCTGTTGTCCAGCGGTGTGTCGTCGTCCGGCTCATTGCCCACCGAGGCAGGATAGCGCCAGTATTCGGCCCAGAGCTCCGGTCTGTCGCCCGGCAGCAGCAGCTGACGGCCCAGCAGCCGGTAGTCGTGCCAGCGCCCCTCGCCGTCCGCGCGCAGAAGCCCCCCGTTCATCAGCCGCCAGCAGTCCGCCGGCAGCGTATAGAGCGTGCCGCCGCCCGCGCCGAGCTGTTCCAGCTTGTCCAGGCACACGGCCGCGGGGATCTTTTTCACGGTCGTTGCGATCTGCATCACGGCGTCGTCCACCAGCGAGGGCATGGCCAGCACCAGATCGGCCTGGTCGTTATAGCTCAGCGGGACCTCGCTGCCTGCGATCGTGCTGGCGTTGAGCAGCCGCAGCGCGGCCCGCTTGACCTGTCCGTAGGTCATTGCATGTCACCTCCATCAAAATCCCACCCGCCGCTCCCGCATGGTTTCGCCCGCTTAGCCGATGTTCAGCACGGTGGTGCCGACGGCGATGGGCTTGTTGGCCGCGTCAAGCTCGGCCACACGCAGGAACTTCATGCCGGCGGCGGGCGTCAGCTCCGCGCTCTCGCCCGTCAGCTCCGTCCAGGCGCTGCCGCTCACGGCCGTGCCGTAGGTCACGGCGGGCAGGGCGGCCGCGGTGGCGGCCATCGCGTAGACGCGCTTGGCGCCCTCCAGCGCGCCGTTGACGAAGAGCAGGCTCTTGCCGGGCGCGCTCGCGGAAGTGATCACGCTCAGGCTCTTCATGCCCGCCTGGCCGCCGTGCACATAGACGGCGTTGATCTTCTCGTTGAGCACGAAGCAGTCGTAGATGAAGCGGCCCTCGACCAGATAACCGGAAATGCCGGGAGGGTTGTCGTGGATCTTGTACTCCTCCAGCTGCTGGGGCGCTGCGGCGGCCACGGCGTGGGTGATGATGAAGGCCGTGCCGGCGGGCAGGTGGTTGGAGGGCACCTTGACGATGCGGCAGCCGTCCACCTCACCGATCACGCCGCGCGCGAGCATATCCTGGGACGCGTCGCCGTACTTGACGAAGGCGGCGTCCTGCTTGAGAAGATTGGCGTAGCGGTAGCTGCAGAAGGCCACGCGGCCCTTGCAGGGCACGTTGTTGTCGCCCAGCTTCTCCATGCCGGCGAGGAAGGCGGCATAGGCGTTGGTCTTGTCGATGGCGCTGTCGGCGTAGTTGCCGGCGGCCATGGCGCTGTCGGCCAGGGTCTTGAACACGTAGGTGTCGAACTCGGGCACGACCACCTCGCGGATCTGGCGCGCCAGGGCGCGGCCGGCGTCGGACACCATCTCGGACTGGAGCTTGTCGCCCTTGTCGATGATGAAGGTGAAGCTGCGGTCGCGCGTGACCTCCAGATTCTGCACGCTGCGGCTCAGATCGGCCGGCACGCCGTAGCGCTGGTCGCCGCTGCGGGTGTAGTCGTTCATCTGAACGACGGGGAGGCTGTAGACCATAAAGGTCTTGCCGCCCTTGAACTTATAATCCTTGCTCAGAGCCAGCATGGCCTGAGATTCCTGAGCGAAACGCTCGTCTACCTGCTTGAGGTATCTGCTTGCCAGGTTCATTCCGCCTGCCATGAGTTACATCTCTCCTTTTTCTGTGATTGAGGATCTGTCAAAAAAGCCTCGCAGAGTTTTTCGCGTCGCAACGCGAAAAATCAACCAAATCCGTGTTTTCCGGGGACATGCGCCTCGGAAAACACACTTTGCGCCCTGCCAGTGTGCGAGCGTCTCACGCAAGCGAGTGCGCGCAGCAGGGCGAAACCCCTCAACGAAAAGCCCAGCGAAGCGGGTTTTCGTTGAAGCCTACCAGGCTTCGCTGTCAAAGCCCGCGAGGAAGGGGTCGCCCGGTCTGGTATCCGCGCTTCCGCCTCCGCTCACGCCGTGCACCGGCGCGCGCTCGGCGGCGCGGCGTCCGGCCAGACGGCGGCCGTTTTCACGGCGCAGGGCTTCCAGCGCCTCCCGGTGCTGCCGCTCGTTCCAGGCGGCGAAGGCCGCCGTCAGCGACCGTTTTCCCCGCAGACTCTCCAGCACCACCTCCGTGGGGATGCTGCGCCCCTGCATTTCCGGGAACACGCGCAGCAGCTCCTCCGCCTCCGCGCCGAGATCCCTCGCCGCGTCGGCCTCCTTGAGCTCGCTGAGCTCGCGCAGCCTGCGCTGGGCGCGCTCCGTGGCCTGCGCCTTCTGGTACAGCGCCGGCAGCTCGCTCTCGTCGAGCTCGACCTGCCGGTCCTCATGATCGACGCGGGCCGTGAAGCGCAGTTTAGGGCTCGCCGCCGTCGATTCGCCCGTGATGGGGGCCGTCTCCGTCGGCTCTTCCCGCGGCGGGAGGGCGTCGCCGTCCTCGCCGCCACCGGCCGCCTCTCCGGCAAAGATGTCCTCGCCCTCGGTCCATCCCTCGGGCAGCAGGAGATCCTCCTCCGGCGCGGCTGTCTGTCCGATCTGTTCGATCTGTTCGCTCATCGTTATCTCCTTTCATGGTGAGAAAGATTAACCCATTGCAAAACGCTGTTTTGCAATGGAGGAACCTGCTTTTATTTCGCCGCCTGGCCGATCAGCGCCCGCTGCGCGACCTTCGGCAGCGCGTCGTAGCGCGCCTGCACCGTGCCGGTCAGGCCGCCGAAGAGCTTGTCCTCGTCGAGGCTGCCGCCCATGGCGGGCAGGCCCTCGGCGGGATGCTCCGTTTCCTCGGCCTTCTGCTCGCGCGCACGGATGCTCTCGATCAGCTCCTGTCTGCGCGGGATCAGCTTGTCGGGGATGCGTTCGAGGTAATCCAGCACCTCCAGCACGCCGTCGCGGCGCAGGTTGTCGAGGGTCTGCACCATGGCGATCTCGCTGTAATAGGTCGTCGCGCCGACGTCCGCGGCGATGTTCAGCCAGAGATTTTTAAACTGGCTGAAGTCAAAATCCTCCAGCACCCGGCGCGTGACGGTCTGCATCCGCATCTGCCCGCTCACGGGGTCGATCTGCGGGCGGCCGGCCTCGTCGAGCAGCGGCTCTTCCATGCTGCGCTCGCGCACCAGCGGGCGCTGCCCGTAGTAAGTGCCCATCATGTCCAGCAAGATCGCGCCGATCTGTTCGAGCCACTCGTGCAGTCCCGCGCGGACGTTTTCCAGCGGCACCTCGGAGCTCGACTGCAGCACCATCAGCGCCGAGGTGTTGTCCGGCCGGACGTTGCCCATCTGTGCGTCGGTCGCGCCGAGGCATTCCTTCGTATAGCTGAGGGCCTTGTCGATGGCCAGCATGATCTGATTGGACATATCCGCCGGCTGGATGCTGGCCGCCACGTCGCGCAGGTTCATCTCCGGCGGGAGATTGCGCACGCCGATGGCCGAGCCGATCTCGTTGTCCCAGCCGGCGATCAGGTCGGCGTTGTAGACGGTCTTCGGGAAGCTCTGCAGCTGCAGATGCCGGAACACCAGCGCCATCATGGAGTTGATGAAGATCTGGTTCGGCACGATGCCGGTCACGAGCGCGCGCCCGTGGTACTGGTTTTTCTGCTTTTCCCAGTTGCCCCAGGCGATCGGATAGCGGCTGAGCCCCGTGTCCAGATCCTCGTAGATGACGCCGTCCTTCGTGGCCTTCGTCACATGCACGCGCGTCACCTTGCGCTTCTTCTCCTGCCGCTTCCAGAGCGTCTCGCCCGCGGGGCCTGTTTTCACGCGCCCCAGCTCGTCGCGCTCAGGGACGGGCTCGCCGTCCTCGCCGCCAAGAAGCTCCGTCTCCGCCTGCCCCTTCGGATCGAGGACGCTCTCCTCCTCCGTCACCTTCGTGTACAGCAGCACATAGAGCGCCTTGCCGGTTTTTTCATCCTCGGGCGCAAGCTCCGTTTTGCCGCCCACACCCGCCTGGTCCTGAACGTCCGCGTCGGGCCGGATCTCCCCGTGCCAGCCCTTCCGGCGGTATTTTTTCGCCTCGGCCTGCAGGTTTTCCACCGTGTCGCGCCCGACGATCAGGATATAGGGCTGGCTCTCCGCGTCCGCGACGTTGGGATTGCCGAACATCACGTTGATGCCGTCGACCAGCTCCATTTTGATCTCGCCCCGGCAGCCGCTGAAGGCGCCGCCGTAGGGCAGCGCGTCCGGGTCCCAGTAGAAGTGCGCGCAGTAGTCGCCGGTCTGCGCGCCGTCGAGCAGCGCCTCGCGCACGCGAAAGTCCATCTTGAACTTTTCAAAGAGATTGCGCACCTCCGCCGTGGCGTACACGGCGGCGTTGGTCTCGGGCTCGGCCAGGTTCTCGCCGTCGTAGTAGCTCAGCGGCTCAAAGCTCACCGTCGCCGCCGACGAGGTCAGCGAGGCAACGAACAGCGAGGCGATGCGCTTGATGATGTTGAAGGTGGGCCTGGCCAGGCGGCTCATGGCCTCCGTCTCCGGGATGTGCAGCCACTGGTTGCCCGCGAAAAACTCGATGTTCGTGTTGACGAGCTGGTACTGGTTGGGCGTGAGGGAGTTATTGTAGGCCCGGCCCAGCTCGTAATAGGTCCAGGCCCGGTTCTGTTCGTCGCCGCGCCTCATACGCCGTCCTCCCTCATGCGGTCCGTGCCGTAGGCCACGTCCGCGTTATAGCCCATCAGCGCGCGAAAGGCCCGCTGATCGGCCTCGATCTGCCGCCGCCGCTCCTGCTCCTCCGCATCCGGTGCGGCGGGCGGGGTCTGTGCGTGTTCTGTCCCGCGCGCGGAGACGATCCCCAGCGCGAAGACCGCCGCGCCCAGCAGCAGGCCGATCAGCCCGCATACAAATTCCGTCATGCTTTTCCTCCTGTCGATGCATTTTCCCCGTTGGCTTCCCCTTGAGGGGAAGCTGTCAGCGAAGCTGACTGATGAGGTGTCTTTCCCCGTTTTTAATTAACTCCATACGGGTCGAATAAAACGCCCGGGTCGTTGAAGGCGCGCTCCTCCGGCCGCTCGCGCGGCGCCTTTGGCGGCGGCAGCGTCCCGCCGGCGAAGATCAGGCGGCTGAGCGCCTGCGTCGCCGCGTCCACCATGTCGTCGTGCGCGCCGGCGGGGAAGGCTGTAAACTGGTCGATGAAGTCCTCGGCCCAGGCCGCCTTCTCCGTCAGCGGGATGAAGACGTGGCCCGATTCGATGGCCGGCGCGACCGCGTTGACGCGCGCAAGCTTGCCGCCCAGGGGATTGACCGGGATGCAGAACATCTCCCGCTGCAGGGTCTGGATGACGGCCGGGCCGTTGGCCTTGTCCTCGATCAGCACGCACCTTGCCGCGGGATAGAGCTTTGCGACGGTGCGGATGGCCTCCAGTGTGCCGGGAAAGTCCAGATGCCGGTTGAGGCAGCAGCGAAGATAATAGTTCTCGCCCAGCTTGCCCCAGACCTGCACGCTGACAAAGTCGTTGTCCTCCCCGCCCTTGAAGGCGGCGTCCACGCTGATGATCTCCGCCGCAAAGCGCGGGATCTCCGCCGGGTCATAGCGCCGCCACCAGCAGCGGCGGATGAGGTTGCCCTCCTCCCGGCGCGGCGCGCACTGGTACAGCGCCGTCCAGGCGCGCCGTCCGCCCTTCGGATCGGCGAGGTAGGCGGCCTTGAACTGCCGCAGCCAGCTTTTGTCCTTGCCCAGCTCCGGGCAGAGCGGCTCGCCGGGGCGGCGGCCCATCGGGTCGCCCTCCTCCGCCTCCAGCGGCAGGCGCAGCAGCTCGGCGTCGTCCTCCGTTCTCAGGATCCGCGCGGCCAGGTCGTCCTCGTGCCAGGGCGTCATGATCAGGATCACCTTGCCGCCCGCCGCCAGGCGCGATTTCAGCGAGTTCTGCCATTCCTCCCACAGTCTTTCGCGGAAGACGGCGGAGTCGGCCTCCTGCCGGTTTTTCACCGGATCGTCGATGAGGATCAGCTCGGCCGGATTGCCGGTGATGCCGGCCATGATGCCGCGGCTGATCAGCCGTCCCCCGGCGTTTGACAGCTCCAGCTCCTGCGCACGGTCCACGCTGCCCGTGCCGACGCCGAACAGCCTCGGCCCGTACTCGCGGATCTTCTCCCGGTTCCGGCGGCAGAAGCGCTCGGCAAAATCGCTGTCATAGCTTGCCAGGATCACCCGCCGCTCCGGATAGCGGCCGAGATACCAGGCGGGCAGGCTCTCGGTGACGGTGCAGCTCTTTCCGTGCTGCGGCGGCGTCTCTATCACCAGAATGTCGTAGGCGTGTCCGCTCTGCAGCTCCAGAAAGTCCTGTACCCGCGCGGCGAGGAATTCGCTCAGCCGCGTGCGCTTCCAGCCCGGCCCCTGGACGTAGGCCAGATATTCGCTGAAGTGCCGCCGGGCCAGCTCCCGCCGCGCCAGCTCCCCGAGCGCCTCGGGCGCCAGCGCCTTCATCGCGGCGCCTCCCCGGCCAGCGCCAGCAGCTCCTCGTCGCTCATCGACCGCAGATCGATCGGCGCCGCTTTTTTCTTCGGCTCCTCCGTCCCGGCCAGATCCCGGAGGAAGGCGGCCGCCTTCAGATCGCCGTTGACGGCTCTCTTCCACTGGGCATACAGCAGCGCGCCGGCCCCATTGGGCTCCACGCCGCGCGCCTCCAGTTCCCGGCGCAGCTCCTCGTCCTCCCCCAGCGTCAGACGCAGCAGCTTTCTCGCCAGTTTCTGCATGTCCGTTGTCTGTCTCCGTTTTCCCTCGCTCACCCCAGCGGCCTCCTTTCCCTCACCGCCATGCACCATAGCGGCGCCGCGCGAAAAAAACAATGACATCCTGAAATGATTGCGCCCGGCGGCAAATCGTGTTATGATGAATAAAATTGTTCCGTTCCATTTCCGAATTTTCCGTAGGGGCCGACGCCCTCGGCGGCCCGTCCTCCGTAAGGCTCCCTTTCGCAAAAGGGAGCTGTCGCGAAGCGACTGAGGGTTTCTCAATGGCCCCCTTACCCAAAGGGGGCCGTCAGCGAAGCTGACTGGGGGATATTCACCTCCATCCCAACCGAAACCCGCTATTTCCATCCAGACAAAGGATCACTGCCATGAAACGACTTGTCCGATCGACGGGCCTCCTGCTGGCCCTGCTGCTGCTTTTTTCGCTGCTCACCGCCTGCTCTCCCGGTCAGGCGCTCCGCGCCGCCTCCGAAATTGCTGACATTCTCGAGGAGGAGCCGACGAGCGCGCCGGAGGCGCCGGGTCTCGTTGTCCTGCCCGCGGACGAGGCGCCGGAGGCGTCCGCCCCGTCGGAGGAGACGCTGGATGAGGACGGCTCCTATACTACCAAGGAGGACCTCGCCCTCTATATCCACCTCTACGGCCATCTGCCCCCGAACTTCATCACCAAGGACGAAGCCCGCGCTGCCGGCTGGAACGGCGGCTCGCTCGAGCCCTGCTGCCCCGGCAAATGCATCGGCGGCGACCGCTTCGGCAACCGCGAGGGCCTGCTGCCCCGCGCGAAGGGCCGCGTCTGGACGGAGTGCGACGTCAATACCCTCGGGGCCAGATCGCGCGGCGCCGAGCGCATCGTTTTCTCCAACGACGGCCTCATTTACTACACCGGCGACCACTACGAGAGCTTCGAGCAGCTATATTGACCGAAAACGACGAAAGCCGCTGTCCTCTGACAGCGGCTTCCTTTTGTCGATATTTGTCATTTTATGGATATTCGACAAAAACTGCCCTCTCTCCCAAAAAAAGTCAGTTTTCTTTTGTCGAATGCTGTTGAGCTGGTCGGAACGGTGAAATATTATGTAAACAAGTTCTGCGCGCCTTTCGACGTAATTCTTTTGTTTCCGATTGTCATTTATGGTAAATTTGCTTCGACAAGGGGTTATTTCCTGTAAAAAACTTCAGCGCAGGCCAAGCGCCGCACATAGGGAGGAAAACAAATTATGGAAACCAAAATTCGTATTCTCTTAGCCGATGCCAATGCCGATTTTCGCAGCTCGATGACAGACCTGGTGTCCCGCGAGGGCGACATGGAGGTGGTCGCCGCCGTCGATAACGGTGCCGACGCCCTCGCGCTGGCCGCCGAGCTCAAGCCCGACGTCCTGCTAACCGATCTGGTCCTTCTGAAGCTGGACGGGCTGGAGCTGCTGCGCCGTCTGTCCGAAAGCGGGAGCCGGCTTCCCTGCATCGTGCTTTCCAGCTTTGTCAGCCAGCGGATCGTGGCCGAGTGCTCCGAGCTCGGCGCGGACTACTTCATGCCCAAGCCCTGCGAGCTGCCCACGCTGCTCGACCGCATCCGCGCCCTGACCGCCCCGATGCGCAGCGCCCCGGCCGTGGGCTTCGAGCCTGCGCGGGACGCCTCCCGGCGCGAGTCGCTGGATCTGGAGGCCACCGTCACCGACATCATCCATGAGATCGGCGTCCCGGCGCACATCAAGGGCTATCAGTACCTGCGCGAGGCGATCATCCTCACCATCAATGACATGGAGATGATCAACGCCGTCACGAAGGTGCTCTATCCCGAGGTCGCCCGCAAGTTTTCCACCACGCCCTCGCGCGTCGAGCGCGCCATCCGCCACGCCATCGAGGTGGCCTGGGACCGCGGCGACATCGAGGTGCTGCAGAAGTACTTCGGCTACACGGTGAGCAATATCAAGGGCAAGCCGACGAACAGCGAATTCATCGCCATGATCGCCGACTCCCTCACCCTCCGCCAGAAGCAGGCGAGGCGGTGAACCCATAAAAACAGCAAATCCCTCCGAACGCCGCCCGTTCCTGCGGGCCGTGCTCGGAGGGATTTGCGTGTCAGTCAAAGTAGCGCCTGTACAGCAGGCCGACCATGGGATCCAGCTCTTTTCTGACGTCGACGTTGTGCTCCCGGATCATTTTCCTCACGTGCTCTCTGCGCTTACGAAAGCCTTCGGAATGATACAGCCCGTGCCGAACGTGCAGCCTGGCCATGCTTTCGATCTGCACATGCAGATCCTGTATGATCTCTTCCCGCTCCATGCATGCCTCCTTCCTGTTGTGTTTTCTTCCGGGTTCTCTTGCTTGTCAACACTTTATCATGCGCAAGTGTTGGTGAGCAAGTTGGAAAATTGCTGAAATTTGGCACTTTATTTTATGAAATCTGTCGGTCTTTCAATATTTTAAAACAAATCTGTGAACTTTTTCTTCTTTCCTTCCTTCCGCCTTCCGCTCCGCTCTTGATTCTTCGCCGAAAACCGCATATAATGAGGAAAAACCAAAGGTTTCGGGAGGGATTCGCCATGAAAACCGGCAAACACCAACAGCCGGCACAGCCGCGCCGCAGCCGTCGGAGAGCCTTTGTCCCGCTGCTGTTTGCGGCTGTACTCGTGCTCGTTCTGCTGATCCTGATCCTCCCCCGGCTCGGAGGGAAAGCACCCGCCGCGCCCGCGGAGGAGGCGCTCACCCGCGGCATGCCTCCCGAAGGGGAAGCGCCGGACTTCCTCCCGCCGCTGACGGACTATACCGTCAGCTTTCAGCTGGAAAACGGCGTGCTGACGGTCTCCGGGAGCGGCGCGATGCCCGCGCTGGAGCGCGCGTTCACCGAGCAGGAGCGCGCTTCGATCGAAACGGTGGTCCTGGATCCGGCCGTCACCTCGCTTGACGCCGAGGCCTTTCGCGGCTGCACCCGTCTGCGCGCGATCACGCTGCCGGAGGGGCTGAGCGCCATCGGCGCCGCCGCCTTTGACGGCTGCCGCCTGGAGACGCTCACTGTCCCGGCCTCGGTCACGCAGATCGCGGAGGGCGCCTTCCTCGGCTGCGGCTCGCTGCGGGAGATCCTCGTGCAGCCGGGCAACCCGGCCTACGTCTCTGTTGACGGCGTGCTCTACAGCACCGACCGCAGCCTGCTGCTCTGCTTTCCCGCCGCCAAAAGCAGCCGCGGCTTCCGCGTGCCGGAGGGCGTCACCCGGATCGCGGCCTGCGCCTTCAGCGGCTACCAGCTGACGGAAACGCTCTACCTCCCCGCGAGCCTGCAGGAAATCGGCGCGGAGGCCTTCACCCGCTGCTACGGTCTCGCCGCCTTCAAGGTCGACGGCGGCTGCCCCGCCTTCTCTGCCGCGGACGGCGTGCTGTATGATAAGGAAAAGCGCGTCCTGCTGCGTTATCCCAGCGCCAAGACCAGCCAGCGCTTCAGCGTCCCCCGCGGCGTGGAGGAGATCGCGCCCGGCGCCTTCTGCGAAAACTATGAGCTGAGCTCCCTTACGCTCCCGGACAGCCTCACGCGCATCGGGGACCGGGCCTTTTCCGGCTGCAGCTTCCTGCGCAGCGTGAGCTTCCCCCGCTCGCTCCTGTCCATCGGGGAGCAGGCCTTCCTCTCCTGCAGCCGCCTGCAGGAAGTCTCCCTGCCGGAGGGACTGGAGAGCCTCGGCGACCAGGCCTTCGCCTACTGCTACGAGCTGCATTCGCTGGAGCTGCCCGCCGGGCTGCGAGAGCTCGGGCGAGAAATCTTCCTGCGCTGCGACAGTCTGGTTTCGGTCGCGGTTCCCGACGGCTTCTCCGCGATCGGCGGGGCGATGTTCCGCCAGTGCGGTGCGCTGGAGACCGTCCGGCTCCCGGCCAGCCTTTCGTCCGTCGGTCCGGAGGCCTTTCTCGAATGCGGCGCGCTGAAAACGATCCGCTATGCCGGCACGCAGGCGCAGTGGGACGCCGTGGAGATCGGCGATTCCCTGGCCATCCCCGACGGTGCTGAGATCCTCATCGAGGGCTGATGCTTTGTCACCCCCAACCCTCCGGATTTTTCCGGAGGGTTTTTGATTTTTCTGTTGCCATTTGCTCTTTCATCCGTTATAATACGCTCTGTTATATCGCAAAGGAGTGCATCCCATGGACAGAAGCTTTTCCCAGACGCTCTCGGCCCTGCGCCGGCAGCGGAATCTGAGCCAGCGCACGGTGGCGGCCGATCTCGGCATCAGCCAGGCGCTGCTGAGCCACTATGAAAACGGCGCGCGCGAGCCCGGACTGCAGTTCGTGTGCCGCGCCTGCGACTATTACGGCGTGACGGCGGACTATCTGCTCTGCCGCAGCGACAGCCAGGACGCGCCGGCCAGCACGCTCAAGGCTGCCCTGACCTTTCTGGAGCAGATCCGCTCCGTCACCGACCGGGCGGAGCTGGCCCTGACCGAGTTTGCGGACGGAGAGTGAAGCCATGATCGACCAGAAGATCATTCGGAATTTTTCCATCATCGCCCATATCGACCACGGCAAGTCCACCCTGTCCGACCGTCTGATCGAGAAGTGCGGGGCGGTGGAGCAGCGCGTCATGGAGGATCAGATCCTTGACAACATGGATCTCGAGCGCGAGCGCGGCATCACGATCAAGGCCCGCGCCGTGGGTCTGACCTACCGCGCCGCCGACGGGCAGGACTATACCCTCAACCTGATCGACACCCCGGGCCATGTGGACTTCAACTACGAGGTCAGCCGCTCGCTCGCGGCCTGCGAGGGCGCGGTGCTGGTGGTGGACGCCTCCCAGGGCGTGGAGGCGCAGACCCTGTCGAACACCTATCTCGCGCTGGATAACGACCTGGAGATCCTGCCTGTCATCAACAAGATCGACCTCCCGGCGGCCGAGCCGCAGCGCGTCAAGGACGAGATCGAGGAGATCATCGGCATCCCGGCCCAGGACGCGCCGGAGATCAGCGCCAAGGCCGGCATCAACATCGACGCGGTGCTGGAGGATATCGTGGCAAACGTGCCCGCTCCGTCGGGCGATCCCGAAGCGCCGCTCAAGGCGCTGATCTTTGACAGCCAGTACGACAACTACCGCGGCGTCATCGTGTTCCTGCGCCTGATCGACGGCCGCATCCGCCGCGACAGCGAGATCCTGCTGATGTCCACCGGCGCGAAGTACAAGGTCGTCGAGGTGGGCCATATGCGCCCGATCGGCCTCGATCCCTGCGACGAGCTCGCCGCCGGCGACGTCGGCTACTTCACCGCCAGCATCAAGAACGTGGCGGACACCCAGGTGGGCGACACCGTCACCGAGGCCGCGCGCCCCGCGGATCAGGCTCTGCCCGGCTACCGTCCGGCGCGGCCGATGGTCTTCTGCGGCATCTACACCGAGGACGGCTCCAAGTACCCCGACCTGCGCGACGCGCTCGACAAGCTCAAGCTCAACGACGCCTCCCTCAGCTATGAGCCGGAGAGCTCCGTGGCGCTGGGCTTCGGCTTTCGCTGCGGTTTCCTCGGGATGCTGCACATGGAGATCATCCAGGAGCGCCTGGAGCGCGAATTCGACCTGGAGCTCGTCACCACCCTGCCCTCGGTCATCTACAAGGTCATCAAGTCCGACGGCAGCGTCGTCATGGTCGACAATCCCCACAACTATCCCGACCCGACCCAGATCCTGGAGGCGCACGAGCCCTACGTCAAGGTCTCGATCATCACGCCGAACGAATTTGTCGGCAACATCATGCCGCTCTGCCAGGACCGCCGCGGCGAGTACAAAAACATGCAGTACCTCGACACGCGCCTCGTGGAGCTGCATTACGAGATGCCGCTCAACGAGATCATCTACGACTTTTTCGACACCCTCAAGGCCCGCACCAAGGGCTATGCCTCGCTGGATTATGAGTTCTCCGAGTACAAGCCCTCGGAGCTTGTGAAGGTGGACATGCTCTTAAACGGCGACCCGGTGGACGCGCTCAGCTTCATCGCGCACCGCGAGAAAGCCTATCCCCGCGCCCGCAAGCTCTGCGAAAAGCTGAAGGACAATATCCCCCGCCAGCTCTTCGAGGTGCCGATCCAGGCGGCCATCGGCGGCAAGATCATCGCCCGCGAGACCGTGCGCGCCATGCGCAAGGACGTGCTGGCCAAGTGCTACGGCGGCGACATCACCCGCAAGAAGAAGCTGCTGGAAAAGCAGAAGGAAGGCAAAAAGAAGATGCGCCAGCTGGGCACCGTTTCGATCCCCACCGAGGCCTTCCTCGCCGTCCTGAAGCTCGACGAATAAAACCAACAGACAGGAAGCGGTTACAGACCGCCTCCTGTCTGTCTCTTTTTCCAGACTCTTTCTCTTGCCAAGTCGAATTTTGCGGCGTAGAATGATGCCATGTTCACCGATGATAAAGTCAAGAGCGGCTTTCGGGCCTGGTATAAGCTGTGCCCCTTCCGGCACTTTCTGATCCTCGCCAGCGCGGTGCTGATCCTGCTGCACCTGCTGACGCGGCCTTTCCGCGCCCTGAACGTCTGGCTCAGCGGGCATCTGGTCCGCCCGGCGCACCTGTGGCTGTCCACGCAGACGGGGCAGGTCCCCTTTTCCGTCGCGGAGCTGCTGATCGCGCTGCTGGTCCTTTTGCTGGTGTATTATCTCTGCTCCCAGCTTGTCCGGCTTTTCACCCGGCCCCACTTTTTCCTCCGCCTCTACCGCACGGTCACCACGCTCCTGGCGCTTGGCCTTACGGTCTATGCCGGCTTCTGCCTGCTCTGGGGCGTGTATTACTACGGGGACGATTTCATCGCGCAAAGCGGCCTCAGAAGCGAGCCGATCTCCGTCGAGCAGCTCGAGCGCGTGGCGGCGTATTTTGCCGAGCTTTCCAGCGAGTACAGCGGCCGCGTGGCGCGGGATGAAAACGGCGTCTATGCCGGCGACCGCGGCGCGATCCTGGACCGCTCGCCCGCGCTCTACCGCGCCGTGGAGGCGGATTTCCCCTGCCTGGAGGGGCCCGCGCTGCGTGCCAAGGGCGTGATGTGCTCGCGGGTGATGAGCTATCTGGACTTCACCGGCTTTTTCTTCCCCTTCACCGCGGAGGCCAACGTCAATCTGGACTTCCCGGCCCCGCTCTTCGCCTCCACGGTCGCGCACGAGCTGGCGCACCAGCGGGGCGTGGCCAAGGAGCAGGAGGCCAATTTTGTCGCGGTGCTGGCCTGCCTGGAGGACGGGGATCCCGACTATGTTTATTCCGCCGCCCTGCTGGCCTATACCCACCTCGGAAACGCCCTGCGCCGGGCGGATCCGGAGGCCTGGGCTCGGGTTTACGGCCGTCTGAACGAGGCCGTGCTGGCGGACTTTGCCGCAGGGCGAGAATACTGGAAACAGTTTGAAACGCCGGTGCAGAGCGTGTCCAACACGGTCTACGAGGGCTTCCTGCACAGCTATAACCAGGATCTCGGTCTGAAAAGCTACGGCGCCTGCGTGGATCTGCTGGTCAATTACTATGACCCGCTGATCCCGGACACGCCGATTCCTTCTCCGGAAGAGCCGGGACATGTGCCGGAAGAGCCGGAAAACCAGCCCGAACCGGAACCTTTTTTTCCCGAAGAAACGGCGGTGCCGGAGTCCTCACCGGCAGATGAAAAAAATTCTTGACAAATGCGCAAAAATGGATATAATAACTTTTGCGTTTAGCGGGATTGTGTAAAGGTAGCACAGCGGACTCTGACTCCGTATGTGAGGGTTCGAATCCTTCTCCCGCTGCCAAAGGGAAACAGTCCATCCGTAAGGATGGGCTGTTTTTCTTTTGCTTAACATGAAATTCGAACCCTCACATCATTTCCATCGCGTCGCGAAGCGCCAAAGGCGCTGAGGGTTCGAATCCTTCTCCCGCTGCCACGTCGTCGCAAGCTGCACATCGCTTGCGACGACTTTTTTGCATTGCGCAAAAAAGTCCTCTCGCGCTCGTTCCGCTGCTCCTCCTTTCAAAAGCAAAACCGTGCGAACGCTACAGGCCTTGTCGACAACTTAGGCCTTTCGCTGCACCGGGTTTTGCTTTTGTTCAGGGCGGGTCGAATCCTCTTGCTTCCCGCTTCACGCATAATCTGTCTTTCCTTCTCTGCGCTTGCGTGATATAATCATTTTCGACAACAAACAATCAAGGAGGAACTCATTATGGGCGTACTGTCAAAGATCCATCGTTTCCGCGAGGCCGGCGAGGACGCGAACGTCAACAATGTGGAGCGCTTCGGCCAGCCCGTGCGCTCGCTGTTTACCAGCACCAAGGTCATGACGCTCCATCACCGCATCGAGATCACCGACGCGGGTGAGAACGTCGTCTACCGCGCGGAAACCAAATTCCCGTCCCTGCATGACAAAACCGACGTGTTCGACGCATCCGGCAGGCCCGTGGCGCACATCGAGCGGAAATTCTTCACGCTCCACGAGCGTCACTTCATCACCATGGCGGACGGCACCGCCTTTGAACTGTCGAACGAGCTGTTCCACCTGGTCAAGGACGTCACCAACATCGAGGGCCTTGGCTGGCAGCTGCGCGGCAACATCCTCGGCCTCAACTTCGAGCTCTATGACGAAAACGGGCAGGTCATCGCCGTCATTGCCCAGAAGCTCTTCTCCCTGCACGACAAATACTGCATTGATATCTACCGGCCGGAGTACGAAAAGTTCGTCGTCGCGATCCTCGTCACGCTCCAGCACATGATCCGCGACCGGGAGGCCGCATCTGCGTCCAGCTCCTCGTCCTCGTCCTCCTCAAGCGACTGACCCTGCATCCTTTCCACCGACGGCAGCCGGCCCATTCTTTCGGATGGGCCGGTTATTCTTTTCAGCCGCACAGCGCATGGATCAGGCGCAGCAGCAGGCAGCAGCCGACGCCGCAGAGCGTCGGCACCAGCGCCGCCAGAAAGACCCATTTCCAGCGCCCGGTCTCCTTTTTCACGGTCCACAGCGTTGTCGAGCAGGGCCAGTGGAACAGGGAAAACAGCAGCACCGCGCCGGCCGTCCAGACGGTCCAGCCCTGCGAGGAAAGGATAGCGCCGAGCTCCGCCGCCGAGGACGGCTCGCTGAGGCTGCCCGCCGCGCTGTAGATCATCAGGATCACCGGCAGCACGATCTCATTGGCCGGCAGGCCCAGCAGAAAGCCCAGCAGGATCGCCCCGTCCATCCCCAGCAGCAATCCGACCGGGTCGAGCGCGCCGGCGAGGATCGTCAGCAGGCTCCCGCCGCCGACGCTGACGTTCCCCAGCAGCCAGAGCAGCGCGCCGGCCGGCGCCGCCACCGCCGCCGCGCGGCCAAGCACGAACAGCGTCCGGTCGAGCAGCGAGCGGACGAGCACCCGCCCGATCTGCGGCCTGCGGTAGGGCGGCAGCTCCAGCACAAAGGCCGAGGCCTTCCCGCGCAGCAGCGTACGGCCGAGCAGCCAGGTCGCCAGAAAGCTCATACCAAGGCTCAGTGCCAGCAGCGCCGCCACGCACAGTGCCGTGATCATGCTCCGTCCCGCGCCGGCATTTCCGGCCAGAAACAGGCCACTGAGCGCGATCAGTGTCGGGAAGCGCCCGTTGCAGGGCACAAGGGCGTTGGTCAGTACCGCCAGCAGCCGCTCGCGCTCGCTGTCGATGATACGGCAGCCCGTGACGCCCGCCGCGTTGCAGCCGAGGCCCATCATCATGGTTGGGGAAATTTAGGGTGTCAAAAAAACGCGCAGCAGCTGTATCGCCTAACAGAAAAGAAAATGCACCGCTTTGACCGCTCTGATTATAAACGGCAAAAGAGGTGCATTTATGCTATTTTTGAACGATTTTATGCTCCTTCACTTCAAGCGACGCACTTCTGTTTCTTTCTGTATGGAGAACGTTTTTCAGCTTCTGCGATCTCCCTATACGGTGCCAAATTATTAGACCATTTTTCGCATCATTATGCCGCGACGGCGTTGGCATTGACCCGCTCGATGATCTTGCGGATGCCAATCCAGACCGAAAGATCGGTGAAGACCTCCACGATGCTGCCCTGATCGGTGAAGGGAGTCTCCTGCAGGACGGACAGATCCTTCATCATGCCGTTGTGGACGATGTACTCCACGATCTGGTTGACGAAATAGATCTGCCGGCTGTCCAGATTCGTATCGTTCAGATACTCGGCGAAGGCGGCCTTGGCCGCGTTCATGTCCAGCCCCACAATCTCGCGCACGAACTCCCCTAGGGGCTTGGCGCCGTATTCGGCCTCGTACTCCTGCTTGGTGCCGACCTCGCTCCAGAGGATGCCCTCCAGCACCTTCACGTCCTCGCCGGTCAGTGGGACGTTGCTCTTCAGCTTGGCAATCACGGCGTTGTCCTGGTGTTGGCGCACATAAAACTCCGCCTTGGCCTTGTAGTCTTTCAGATCGTCATTCTCCAGCTCCGATTCCTTCCAATCCATAGCGAGGATCTCGTCGTCGAAGTTCGTTTCATAAATCGGGCGATCAGCGATAATGTACTTGATCAGATCACGCAGGCTCTCGCGGATGTGCTCAAACTCGTTGATGCCCGCGTTGTCCAGATAATCCGTGTGCAGGATCTTGTCGATGAGCTCACTCTCGGCCATGATCTCCGGGATGTTGGCGACGCTGGCCACCGCAGCGACCTTCTTGATGAGGTCGTGCCGCGCACGGCTGTACTTCTTCCCTGCCAGATACGCAAGTTCGATGCCGTAGAGCAGCGCGTCGAAGCGCAGAGCCTTGGCGTTGTCATGCTCCGGCTCGATCAGCGGGGCCAGCTCCTGCCCCATGAGCAGGGTGTCCTCGTAAGTGAGGGCGCTGTAGTTATCTGGGTTGGAATACAGCTCCACGTATTTCAGGTGCTGCTTGACGGCGAAGTTGTCACGGTTCAGCTCGCGCACCTTCTCCACCATGTCGTCCACCAGCGACTTGCGGAAGGCGATCAGCTCCGGCGTCTGATACGCCAGATCCTGCAGCTTGAAAGCGATCTGCGCCTTGAGGTGGAAGATGGCCCCGGCCAGGGCGATCATGTTGGCGGTGGGCTTGCCCTTGTTCATGCGGAAGAACTCAAAGTTGCCGCAGAAGTCGAAAATATAAAACTTGTCCTTGTCCGCGCCGTCGATCAGTCCCGGGCAGAGACGCGTGCCGCGGCCGATCATCTGCCAGAACTTGGCCTTGCTCATGACCTTCTTGAAAAAGACCAGATTCAGCACCTCCGGCACGTCGATGCCGGTGTCGAGCATATCCACAGAAATGGCGATCTGCGGCAGCTTATTGGGCTCGGAAAACTCGTCGATGGCGCTTTGGGCGTAGGTCATGTAGTTGTCGATGACCTTGGCCCAGCCGACCAGATGCGGATACTCCTTTCCGAAGACCTCCAGGATCTTTTCCGCGTGGGTGTGGTTCTTGGCGAAGATGATCGTCTTGCCGATCCTGTTGCCGTAGTCGATCTTGAGACCGTGGGTCATGAGGACGTTCAGCACCTCGCGGATCGTGTCCTCGTTGAAGATCCACTCATTGAGCGCGGAGGAGGCGATGCTCTCCGGCAGCTCGCCGTTTTCGTCCTCGAAGGTGTCCTCATAGGCCTGCTTGTCGGCCTCGGACAGCTCGTCGTACACGATGCCCTGCTGGATGAATTTCAGCGTGGTCTCCACGGACAGGAAGTCCACCAGATAGCCATCCTTTACCGCCTGGGCCAGCTCGTAGCCGTAGGTGGGCACGCCGCTCTGCAATTCGAACACATCGTATGTGTTCTTGTCGATCTCGTCCTTTGGCGTAGCGGTGAGACCCACCAGCGGCGCATCGAAATATGTAAAGATATCCTTATACTTGTTGTAGATGGAGCGGTGCGCTTCGTCGCAGATCACCAGATCGAAGTGCCCCACGGAGAAGAGCTTGCCCTCCTCGTCCTGCACCGCGTCGATGCAGTTCATCATGGTCTGGTAGGTGGAGAACACCCCGTGGGCGGCGTAGTTGTCCTTTTCCTCGCAGAGATTGGTCACCGAGAGGTCGGGCAGGAGATTGACGAAGTTGCGCTTGGCCTGTGTGACGAGGGAGTTGCGGTCGGCGAGGAAGAGGACGTTTTTGATCCAGCCCTGTTCCAGCAGCACCTTGACGAGCGCGATGACCGTGCGCGTCTTGCCGGAGCCGGTGGCCATGACCAGCAGCGCCTTGCGGCGGTTTTTCTGCCCGAGGCTGTCGCACACGGCCTTGATGGCGGCCTCCTGGTAATAGCGTCCGGCGATGTGCTTGTCCACGATGATGTTCTTGAGGCTCGAGCGCATGCGCTGGAGATTGAAGAGCTTTTCCAGATCCCGCTTGGAATAGATCGACGCGACCCGGCGCTCCGGGTACCGGTTGTCCACGATGCGGGTCTCAAAGCCGTTGGTGAGGAACACCACCGGGCGGCGGCCCTGCTGCTTCTCGATCAGGTCGGCGTAGAGCTTGGCCTGCTGGCGGCCCTTGGCCACGTCCACGCAGGTGCGCTTGGCCTCGATCACCGCGAGGATGCGCCCGTCGTCCCCCAGCAGCACATAGTCGGCAAAGCCCACCTCGGACTTGTTGGGCATGCCTGGGATCTCGTATTCGTTGATCCAGTTCTTGCCCTCGACCCAGCCCGCATCCTCCAGCATCGCGTCGATGTAGAGCTTGCGGGTCTTGTACTCGGTCAGTTCCAGGGGCTTGGGCACATAGCTCTGCTGCTGGCTCTCGCGCCGGGCGGTGAGCTCGGCTTTGAGCGCGGCATTCTCGGCCATGAGCGCCGCGAGGTCGACCTCTTCCTCCGCTACTCCCTTAGCAGGGGAGTCCCCTCCGGCCGGCTCTTGAATGGGGTTCAAAAGATTCGGATCATACGCCCGCTCCTCGTAATTCTCCCCATAGCAGTAGGCCACAAAGTCAAGGAAGATATACAGGTTTTCCAGGCACAGCACCGCCTGCTCGCGGCTGATCTTGCTGCCCGCGTGGGCGGCGGTGTTGCCGACCTTGCGGATATAGTGGAGGCGCTGCAGCATGTCCGCGCCCACCACATCCCGGAACTCGTCCGTGCTCATGAGGGAAACCAGCTTGTCGTCCCAGGGCAGTTCGAGTGCCTCGTCCGCGGAGTACATCCACTTGACGGCAAACTCCATCGCCCTGCGGCAGTTGAGCACGCAGGCCGCGGGGTCAATCTGCAGGATCCTCTCCGCCGAAACCGCCACCTCCGCAAAAGAGGCAAACTTGGGCTCGGAGAGGAAAATGTCAAAGTTGGTCATGGGGTGGTCACCTCAGCACTTTTATGCATAATAGAATATTGATTGCACAGTAAAGCCATTTTACAACGGTAAAACGCTGAATACAAAAACGACTGTGTGATCAGAATCGTGATATCTATGCCACGATTTATTCGATAAGATTTTGCAACCGATATAGCATTGTTCTGCTATGTCCCTTTCGCTAAACTTAACTTGGAATGTATTTTTATCTTGTGCCTCTTTTATATCTGCACCGTGCATTTCCCATAAGATTTTGTAGCTTTCTCGCTCAAAAGAAGGATCAACATCAACAACGATACTATACTCCTCTCCCAAATGAAACTCTGGGGTTATAGTATAAAGGGCTCCAAGCGCACTGCTTTCTGGATCAGTAAAGATATTTCCCCTTGAATCGGTGATTCTAATTATCTGCGGCACATTCCACATTCGTTCTTTGCCTCGATCTCTGTAGTATTGTTTTATTCCCTCTACGAAATCATGCGTGTAACAAATCGCACGTTCCGCATCATGCACACTAATTGGGTTGGAATGAGACAATGAATTTCTTATAGGTATTAGTCGGGTTAAGAACTCTCGAGCCTCGTCTTTCCCTTGTGGATACACGATGTCTAAAGCAGGTTTAAATAGTGAACTATACCATTTAGGATTACATAAGAAATAAATAATATCATCCAAAAATAATGCATCAACGGTTCTTTTGATGCGGGTAGAATCACTTGATTTCAATTGATGAACATGATTGCGAATATCTTTTTTTATCAAATATTCACCATTATCTAAAACCAAATCAAGGAACCCTTCGCCATATGTTTCTACCATCTTCTCATGAATTATGCGCCGTGACCATATTTCTAAGGACTCAATACAACTACGACAGTACGATCGCAATTCTTCCTGTTGATACCCATATATCATCTTTTATCTTACCTCACCCAAAGTATTCCTGCATTAAGCTGTCAAACAAAAGTTGTGTTTCGTTAAGAGGCTCATGGATGACAGAAATAGTTATTTTTTGAAGATTTCCAGCTCGTTATTCAATGTTTTATCCGCCGAGACCGCCACCTCCGCGAAGGAGGCAAATTTGGCCTCGGAGAGGAAGTTATCAAAGTTGGTCATAGTGCGTCACCTCGTTTTCCGCAACAGCATGTAATACCATAGCAAGGTTTTCGATGAAAACGAAATCGAAGGACAAAGGCTTTTTATGCTCAAAACAATATCGCCAATCTGTAAATAGGTTGTTAGCTTCATGCAGTTTATCATCGAATTCTTCGTCACCTTTGAATTGAGGTGCATCGAGAATCATCTTTTTATTCTTGTTATCAAGTTCGTTGAATAATTCCACTAAAAAGTGTCCGTGCGCTTCGCTTTCACCATCTGACAATAGTGATTTCAGGTACAACTCACATGCGAATGAAAGATTAACTATGTAAGGGACGAACCAATGTCCGTCATCCTCTTCGTCAAAGATATCATCCGGAAAGATATCACAAGCAACTTGATGAAAACACTCTGCAAGCTTATATGATTCATTTTTATACATGCGTGATATATCAGTCCTTTAATTTATAGGAATCAAATGATTCCTCATTTGAAAACACAAACTGCGTACAATAGGGCAGCAAATAGAGATTAAATCCATCTATTATTCTTTTGTCGCAAATACCAGCAACAGCTCTATCTCTATCCGCTTCTATTATGCTTTTATCGTATGCACTTACTGCCATACTGGGAGAAAGAGGAATGTATATTTCAACATCTGGAGCGGCAATTGAAGAACGGGGATCCCCGTGAAAAATGGTACAAACCGGGTTGTCTGAAGTGTAGAACGGAGTCTCCGTTTCATTACGCCAGATAATCCATATTCGATCTAAAAGTAGGTTTGCAAAAAATCTGATAGAATCGAAAGACATTATTTCTTTTACATGAAGTGACCGTAAATACTCTTTCTTGCTTTTGTAGACATGCTTCAGCTTAGCTTCAGGTACTATTTGGGCTAGTGCCTTGAGTATTTCCCAATACTGGTCTCGATGAGCTTTTGTTCGTATATGCTGAATAGCAAATTGTGCTGCCAAGGCTTCTTTCTGCTCTCTATTAATTGTTTTATTTCTGGGCGGAGAGAGAACCTGTTTCAGTATCTCGCTATAATCTCCTTCAACAATACAAAAGAAGTCTTCCAATCCTTTCTGATTGTTCGGAATATCAAGATTATAAAAGTTATTGCTAAATGCAAAGGATTCTACTGATGCGCGTTGGGTTTTGAAAGTGTTGGTATCATACGCATAAATCTCTGTTGCTCTCTTATCGTTCCCGCTGATTCCAAAATTCGCAAGATAACAGCAAGGGACGAAGTGTTGTTTTACTTTCTCTTCGGCCATTGTTCGCTTTACCCAAAACACTACTGCATCAGGCTATCAATCGAAAGATTTGTTTCGTCAAGGGATTGTATATCATGTTTCATCTTCATTCCCCTCTATTTTCTTAAAGGCAACCATTCCGTAAGGTATCTTATATTCTTTATCGCCTAATAGCAAATCGACATTATACTTTTTTCTTGCTAGCTTTTCTATCACAAGCTTTTCGACTAATAATATAGCAGCGACAGCTACAACAACAAGCAATAGTGTTACATATTTAGATACTATATTATCCTCCATAAATATAGCGCAGGAATAACCAATTAAAATGTTGGCAATAGCAACAACCGATTTGTACAGTTCTATGGCGTATCTTTGAAGGTCGTCCTTCCTAAGCCGAATTTTTATACCGTCTGATGTAGTTTCAAGTGTCAACGACGTATGTTGATCAAAGCACTTTGCCTTAATCCTGTTATCTAAGTTTGAAACGCTCCAATTTAGAAGAATTATCGCTCCAGAAATCTGGAAAGCAAAGGATAGCACAGTAATAATCAGCACGAAAAACACCTCACCCAAAGTATTTCTGCATCAAGCTGTCAAACAAAAGCTGTATTTCATCAAGGGGCTATCGACGGCAGATTTAGATTTTTCGCTTTGCGACAAGGACAGTTATATCCATCGCCCGTCGGCAGTTGAGCACACAGGCCGCGGGGTCGATCTGCAGGATCCTCTCCGCCGAAACCGCCACCTCCGCGAAAGAGGCAAACTTAGGCTCGGAGAGGAAAATGTCAAAGTTGGTCATGGGGTAACCTCCTTTAAGCAGTTTTTCGACAAGCACATTACTCACAGAATCTGCTGCGGTTGAAGAATTGAGTTAAAACTTACAAGCTTCATCTGATAAACCTTTACTTAGTAGCTTCCGCCGTCCCATACGCCTAAGTTGTCATGTAGATATTTCTCAATCTTTTCTCCAAGTATTTCATCAGATATTTTTATATTATCTGCTCGATCTGCTCTTACCCAACCAACAGCGGGAAAGTCTTTTACACATTTTTGCATAGATATCGCAACATGGGCTTGCAATTCCTGCGGACTGGTGTACTTTTTGACCAGTTTTTCTTTACACACTTTCTCCCTAAACGATTCTAAACGAGCTCTGCCTTCTTCAGTATCCTCACATTTTGCCTGTTGAAGTAGCCCGATGTCTTTGAACACAAAGCTCATAACCGGCAATCCTATGGATATTGCGTAATCATATTCTTTTTCAGTGTAGCTGATTCCGTCAGAATCGCAGGTACCATATTTTCCTGCGAGAATTAGGATATAGTAGTCACAGTCAACAAGCATTTTCTTGATATACTCCATTTGGCTCATTCCACTTGCAGGAAATTGCTCCATTCCGACGGGTATACATCCTATATCAAGAAGACACTGTGTCACTAGAGCACGTTCTTCAATCAAATCCTTATATGTTGAACTGACAAAAACTTGATATTTTTTCTCTTTGTATTCTTGCGCTTTGTTTTGAGTTAATTGCAGTATTGATTCTCTAGTCTCTTCTGAGCTGATTTGAAAGTGGTCTTCTGTGTTTTCCTGTAGTTCTTCTAATAGAACAGAGAAAAAAGCCTTAACTTTCAATAGATCACGTGCACATGCCTTAACAAATGAGCTTCTTGAAGTGCCTCCAGCGTAAATTGTAAGTGTAAAATGGTATTTATTAAATTCTTGAAACTCATAGCTATTTTGGCCATATTCCTTTACAAGGAATCTCTCTGCTTTCGTCTTCCATCCAATAAACTCAGGAGCGGTTGATTCGACGCCTTTACTAATTAGAATATCGATATCTTCAATTATTGATTTAAGTTTATCGTATGAGCCCATTCTCTATTCTCTCCTTCAACCAAAGTATTCCTGCATCAAGCTGTCAAACAGAAGCTGTGTTTCGTCAAGGGACTTCTGAATAACAGATTTGGATTTTTCGATCTGCCTTATATAAGAAATAAACTCCTGTTGAAGATCAATCGGCGGAACGACCACATGTAGAGCTTTCAATTTAGCACCCGGGAGATGTGCAATAGTAGCCTTTGCTCCCTCAATTGCTGAAAAGCCGTTATGATCACAGTTAAACTGAAACCATCTTGCCAGATATTCAGGTAATACAATATTTGTGTTGCATCTTACACGGTGTAATGCCTTTTGAAAGAAACAGGGCTGTACTTCGTTATGCCAGACGGCACAGCGGCCGATTTCCCCACCTTCGCATACGAGCAAATCACCGTCTTTAAGCTCAAATTCCACCCGATCAGATTCGTCAAAATCCATTTCGTTCAGGCTTTCAAGCTCAAATCTAAACCATTGCACATTATAATTTGCAAGATAAGGGTATCTGTTTTTTCCAGTCTGTTGCTTGGCATCAAGCATTTTCCCTAGGCGTGAAGTCGCTATGTCTGAAAAAATGTATTGAGGCCATCCCTTATCATTCTGGATTATATCCCCAAACATCTCAACAAATCGGGATTTGATCAGGTCGTCAAGGGCAGAAAGTTGCTGCTTTCGTAAAGCAATTATATGATCTGCTTTATCTAAGGTACTTGCTATTTCGTTTTGCTCCTTAATCGGGAGAATAGGAACCGGGTATTCTGCTACTGCTTTAGGCTGGGCGCGGGTAAGAGATCCGCCTATTCCAGTAACCTCACTAACCATTAATTGCTTAAACTTAAGGCTCTTAAAGTACCACGCTAGAAAGGATGGATTATACGCTGGGTTTCTAATTACGATCCATTCGGAAGATGCAATGTTAGGGCAATCAGATTCATCGGCGACAACCCAGACGCGGTTAATACGTGGGTTGATCTTGCAAAGCAAAATGTCATTCTTTTGGACCTTTACCTTACTTGAACCGATTTCATCTCCTCGGAGATATTCGGGGTGTCCGCTTTCATATATTGGGACACTATACACTTCATATATGGTATCCGGTGTTTTCATCGGGTTTACGCTTTCGCTTATATATCGGTTTAAATTTTTTAGCTTTGTGTATTCCATCCCATCATCCCCACAAATATCAATTTGCTTGCTCCATACCTTTTTTCTTAGCCGTAACGGCAAAGAATGAAGTTATCACCACAGAGAGAACAAGAATCCACGCAAAGAGCACAAACCTATTTCCTGTGTTTACGCCAAATACACCAAGTAAATAACCTAAAGCAATAAGCGCAAAAGCAATGCGATTCAGCCAAACGTTTTCCGCATATTCAGACGGCGTTGGTTGGGTATTCCCCAGAATCAACTTCCCATTTTCAACATGGTTCTCTTTCTTTTTGGCTTCAAGGATCCCTTTTTCAATGTTCACGAAAGAGTATTTAATTAACAACAACAAAGCGCCAGACAGTTGCAGAGAAACCGAAAAAACATATATACATTCCCAGATAGTTAAGTTAAACATATTCTTCACTCCCCGAGCATAGCTTCTAACTCCGCCAGCTCCTTCCCGATCTCCGCCTCCAGCACCTTGATATTGGCCAGAATCTCGCTCGTGGGCGGATACTCCACAGGCTTGTATTCCGTCTGCTTGTACTTGTTGATGGAGAGGTCATAGTCATTGGCCACGATCTCGTCCTTCGGAACGAAGAAGCTCTGCTCCGTGCGGGCACGGGCGGATTCGTTGTACACCTCATCCGTCGGCTGCGCCGACACCTTCCCCTCAAGGGGAAGGCTTTGAGGCGTGGTTGGCTTCGTGGGCATTTTCCCCTCAAGGGGAAGGCTATGGAAGCGGGCGATGATGTCGGGGATGTCGTTCTCCTTCGTCTCGCTGCGCTTGTCGTCCAGGGAGAAGCCGTCAGCCTTCATGTCGTAAAACCAGACCTTGTCCGTGCCGCCGTAGCCGGTCTTGGTGAAGATCAGGATGGCGGTGGACACGCCAGCGTAGGGCTTGAAAACGCCGGAGGGCATGGAGATCACGGCTTCGAGGCGGTTGCCCTCGATCAGCTCCTTGCGGATGGCCTTGTGCGCGGTGGAGGAGCCGAAGAGCACGCCGTCCGGCACGATGCAGGCGCAGCGGCCGCCGACCTTGAGCATCCGCAGAAACAGCGCGAGGAACAGCAGCTC
>CADADE010000018.1 GCA_902786615.1 Oscillospiraceae bacterium | reverse complement strand
TTGTCCGACCTCCTTTCCTGATAGATTTCCCGCGCCGTGCGCACACGCGGGATGAATTTGGGCATGAAAAAAGCCAGCCGGTATTTCTACCAACTGGCTCTCATGCCGATATGAGATTGTGCGTGTCTCCACAGATTCTTTATGATAATGACTGCTTCGGGCGATCTGTTAAGCCCGCCGTAACGGTCAGGCAGTCATTCTTCCTCCAGCCATAGGTGGGCGGAGGGAATTGTTTATAGTGAGCAATGAGCGAAAGCTCACAGGCAAATTAGCGTAGGTTCTTATTGTTATGATTTGCTTATGAATCAGAAACGAAAGTGCTTCTCAAACTCTGCCGTAATGGAATCGCCATATTCTCTCTTGGCAGTCGGATAAGTGATCCAGAAAGTCTTCAATCCATTGTCGGTTGAACTCTCCTTGGAGTAGAAAATCTCTTCTCCGTTATTGTTATACGCTCCTTCCGGAATAGTTCCTGGAGCGATTTCATAGACCACAATCCGAATCTCTTGATCCGGATGCCAGAACGTATATTGATATCCGATACTCGGACTTTCATCCAGTTGGATGAAGCCCTCCGGAATCATGAATTCTGATCCCATCACGCCAACAAACCGTTCGGCAGCAGATTTCTGATCTTGACCGGATGGCTGTTCAGAGGGATTATTTATGACGGAAGCTCCGGCCTCAACTGTGACAGGTTCATTTTGACTGATGGGGTTGATCTCCGGATTTGGTTCACTGTCTTTTGCCTTACAGCCGACTAACAGGAAAGCAATCAGCAAGGCAAAGAAAATTGTGCCTATTCTTTTATTCACAGTTGTTGTTTCCCTTTCCTTCGGGGCAGTGATTTCTCATATGAGGATACCGTTGCAGTGATCTATTTCATGCTGAATAATCTGCGCGGTCCAGCCGGTATAGGTCTTGAGCCGCGTTTCAAATCGCTCGTTCTGATACCGCACTTTGATGGAACGGTATCTTTTTGCTTTCCTCGTTCCGGTGAGAGACAGGCAGCCTTCCTCCGCCTCATACGGGCCGGAGGATTTTATGATTTCGGGATTAAACATGACAGAAGCGATGCCGTTATCATCAAAAATAATGATTCTCCTGGCAACACCGATCATGTTCGCCGCCATCCCTACACAGCCGTCACGATGAGCTGCAAGGGTGTCACGCAAATCCTGGGCAACAGGAAGATCCGCCAGCACAGCCGGTGCGGACTTCTGTGCAAGAAAGATGGGATCTTTGATGATCGGCTTAATCATTGCGAAATCACTCCTCTGAGATCATGCAGGCTCTTATCGTGCTGCGCCTTCGAGATCGCGCCGCGCTCCATAAACTTATCCAGAACAGCTTTCTGTTTGAGAAAAAGCTGATGGTTTTTCTCTTTGTAGGTCAGCCTGTTCCAGTTCTGATCGTCGTGTGTAAAATCCATAGGCTCCTCCTTTTCCACAACGGAGAAGAGTATATCACAGTGCGTGGAGAGAGGAAAGCCCACAGTTGCATATTTTAACAACTCGACAAACTGGAAGTTGTCAGGCCAGGTTCATACTTTGCAGCCAGTCTGCCGCAGACGTCATGATTGCATCGACATCGGCACCATGGATATCGAGCCCGAGCGCTTCCACTTTCCTGACGTCCTGAATCCCATAGTAATTCTGCGCCAGCGCTTTCACATAGCCGAAGCCATATTCCTCCGGAGCGAAAAATCCTCCGGCTGTGGTCACATAGAATAGTCTTTTTGCCCTGCAAAGCCCAATGGGGACGCCCTCTTCCGAATACTTGAAGGTGATCCCCACAACCGTGATCTGTTCCAGATACTGCTTTACCATGGCCGGAAAAGAGAGATCCCAATAGGGAGCCGCAATCACGATGTCCTCCGCTTCGGAAAACTGACGGGCGAAGTCAAACAGCGGATCATGAAACGCTTCCTCCGAGATGAGCCAATCGCGCTTGTTGAGATACTCTTCATCGACGGCGGGAAAGGAGATATCCTCCAATCGGATTTCTTCAAACGGCCTGTCCAGCCTGGCGAGCAGCTTTTCCGCCAGACTTCCGGTTCTGGACTCTTTTCGCACACAGGCATTCACATACAGGATCGGTCTGTCCATATTGCACCCTCCTCAGATTTCGATTTGCCGAGATGATTATATCATGAATGCCCGTAGTGGAAAAGTCTTAAAAATGCTTATAAGTTTTACTTGGCACTGATGATAATTGTTCCCGTAGTCGTTTTCAGGATGTTAACCATGATCGTGTAGTTGCCGGGATCAACGGTATGCTCAGTCGTTCCGGCAGCACTCACGGTAACGTCCAGCGTGGGAGCATCATTTGTATGAAAAATCTCATCCACGGAGGCGTCGGGATTTGCGGGAGCTTCGTCGTGGAAGAACCTGATTTGAATTTCGCCCTTGCTGAGCGTCGAGTCAATGACCAGCTTTTGGCCCTCGGACACGGTGATGTCCGCGCCGCCGCCTCCGCTGATTCCCGCTTTATCAGCCGTGATGGAAATGGTGTTGTCATCATTGGGCATGATCTCCAAGCTTGGCTTGCTGTCCTTTGCCTTGCATCCGACCAGCATCAGGGCAGTCAGCAGGGCAATCAAAACAGTGATTATTCTCTTGTTCATAGATGTTTCCTTTCAAAAACATGGTTTTTCGCTTGATTTCCGGCCCAATCAGAGGTCAGGCAGTTATTATAAGCTTTCTGCCAAGCACAGTCCATTCCCCAAAATCGAAATCTTTTCATTTTTGGGGAATGGGTGGATCGCTCACGCTATTCGTCGCCAGAAAGATCGGCCTCATACACACTGCATACCTCATTTTCTTTAAGCTTCAGCCGATGCTGCAGGTATTCCTGCACATTGAAGGTGTTGCGCTCATTGAAGTCCGCCGTGAGCTTATAGTTGGGGTGCTTTGTAATGTCGTACTTGTCCGAGAGAAAAGGGCGAACACCGCGAAGCTGTAGTATGCACTTGCCGCCGTCCAGGACGGCAAGCTCATCCACACTCATAAGCTCTTTGCCGAGCTTCTGATAGTTAAGGCTGTGCGATACCTCGCGGCCCCGGCTCTCACCGGTGTTGAAGGTGTCGATGGTCTCCTTGCCCAAGGCAGTTGCCAGCTCTTTCAGTGTGGTCGGCTCCTTACCGCCGAGGAAAATGGAGCAGTCCATATTGCCTGCATTTTTTCGTCATCCCGCACCTTGAAGGGATGGTTGGGAAAGTCATGGAGCTGTGAGAGAGGGATGTTGACGATTGAATCGACCACATCCTTTGACCGTTCCTCCTCCGTGGAGAAAAGGTCATCGAGAGGGTCAGACTTATGTTTTTCGCGCTGCTTTTCAATCTTCAACACCTCCCCCGTGAGAGAGCGGTATGCCTCAGAAACTTTTCCATGGGGATCGTGGGCGTAGATGCTCTTGCCCTCGGCGCTGATTTCAGCCGCCCGGACAGACCGGGGAATCTCCGTGTCAAAGACCTTGACCTTTGAGCCGTAGGTAGAGCGCAGCAGTGCGCCGACCTCTTTGGAGTAATTCGTCCGGTTGTCCGCCATAGTGAGCAGGATGCCGTCGATCCTGAGATTGCGGTTGATCTGCCGTTGCACCTTGTTCACTGTCTGCAAGAGCTGTTCAAGGCCCTTCGCGGAGAGAAACTGCGGCTGGGCCGGGACAAGAACAATGTCCGCCGCCGCGAGCGCATTGATCGTCAGCATCCCCAGGGAGGGCATACAGTCTATGAGGATATAGTCATAGTCCCGCTTCAAGGGCTCCAGGTATTGCTTGAGTACCTTCTCGCGGGACATCGCATTGATGAGAGAAACCTCCATCCCGGCAAGTTCAATGTTGGCGGGGACGAGATCGACGTTCTCGGCATGGTGCAGGATACTTTCACCGGGCGAAATCTCCTGATCCTCCACAACACGGCTCATGGCCGTTGCCAGCGTGAAAGACAGCTTGTCCGGCTCTGTGAAGCCAAGAGAGATGGTCAGCGAGCCCTGCGGGTCAGAATCCACCAACAGGACGCGCTTTCCCTCCTGGGCAAGACCGATACCGAGATTGGCGCAGGTGGTGGTCTTGCCAACGCCACCTTTTTGGTTTGCGATTGCGATTACCTTGCATTTTTCGCTTATATGAAAAACACCTCCAAAAAGCAAAAACCGCCTCATTCAAACTGAACAAGGCGGTTAAAGGAGGGGACTTTTTTCGCTTTTGGAGTGAACGCAATCGCTGAAAGCCTTGCGCTGTGCGGGTTTTGACGATATTTGTCGGTCAAATTTTTGTCATCATTTTTGTCATCACTCGGCCATTTGCAGGCGCAAAAAAGGCTTTACGGACGCAAATTTCAGGGCTCTGCGCAAAGCAAATTTCGGAATGTATTATGGCGATTCAGAGGCGGATAGCGCGGCAAATCGACAATATCCGGCACGAAACTTGCAAAATAGGTGTGACAAAAGTGACAAGAGGCTGCGTCGAAAGATGCGGTTCGGGCCATTTCGCCTTAAAAAGTTCTTGATGTAAACAAAAAAGCCTCAAACCCATTGGATTTGAGGCTTAAAAGTGGCAGCGGGAGAAGGATTCGAACCCTCACATACGGAGTCAGAGTCCGCTGTGCTACCTTTACACAATCCCGCTAAACGCAAAGCTATTATACATTCTTTTCGGGATTTGTCAAGTGATTTTTTCGCTTTTTGCTTTATTATTTTTCGGTGGCTCCCCCGGCGGCAAAGTGCGCCCGTGCGTCCGCGGCATAGTAATTGACCAGCAGATCCACACAGGCGCCGTAGCTGCGCATGCCGAGCGTCTGTCCGTAGCTTTGCAGAAAGCCCTCATAGACCGTGTTCGTCACCGTCTGCACCGGTGTTTCAAACCGCGCCCAGTAGGCATTGTTTTCCCGCAGATCCGCCTTGACTCCCGCGTCCAGGCCGCTGTAGATCATCCCCAAGGCTTCGGGATTGACGCCCGCCAGGGCGTTTCCAAGATGCACATAGGCCATCATACAGGCGGAATAGCCATAATCCGCGTCCCCGCTCTCCAATGACGCCAGCACCGCGACAAAGTTCGCCTCCTGCTCCTTTGCCACTCCCCGCTGATGGGACAGCTCATGGGCGACGGTAGCGGCAAAAAGCGCCGCCGGGAAATCCGTGTTGACGTTTGCCTCGGCAGTAAAGGGACAGAAGAAGCCTGTAAAGTCGATGATGCTCATGATCCGGGAAAAGAACATGCCCTTTGCCGGTACCTCCGGGCCATTGAGGCAGGGGTATTTCTCTGCCGCCGCCCGAAAAACCGTCGGTGAGCTTTCGAGTACCGCTCCCCTGTCCGTGCGGCAAAGCCCATCCGCATTCCGTGGGATCGCCGCGCTGTATTCGTTCAGCCGGTCGGCAAAGTAGAGCGTCACAAGCTCCAACTCCTCAGCGCTGATCTCGGCGCTATTCAGGCCGCTGCGGGCGATAAAATCATCCCCGTAATAGTAAACACCCCACAGCAGACAAAAAAGCGCATAGACGCCAAGGCCCAGCGCGGCAAGGCGGACCGTCAGGCGGTACAGGCGCTTCAGGCGCTCGGGCCGGACAAGAAGCAGGATGCACTCTCTCAGTATGTAAAGAAGCCCTCCGGCAAGAAACGCAGCATACAGCCACTCCGCCAGGGAAAAAGGGAAAAGTGCCGTAAGCCGGGCAAGAAAGTGATGCAGCGGCTGCACCAGCCCCGCCGACAGCGCCTGCATCAGCGCCCTGTCATGCCGCAGGGCGAAAAAAGCGGCAACGATCCCCCCGCCCAGCAGCGCGATCCCATGCGCCGCTGGGCAGAGAGCAAGGATGGCGGCAGGGCCGCGTTTTTTCACAGCGCTCTTTTCCATGGGCATATTCTAACGCAGACAGGGAAAACATGCAATGGATAAGCAAGGAAACACCGGTGGATTCCATCCGTTTTTACTATAGCCAATTTTACGAGGGCATGGTATAATGGCAAAAAATTCAAAAGCAGGGGGTATGTGCACATGGCTGTTTTTCAGGCAAGTGAGCTTCTGATCCCGCGCGAGGAGCTTCTTGAGGATTGGGCGGTAATCGCTTGCGATCAGTTCACCTCGCAGCCGGAATATTGGCGGGAGGTGCGCGAGCGTGTTGCGGACAAGCCCTCTGCCTACCACATCACCTTCCCCGAAGCGGAGCTCGGCAAAAGCGAAGAAGCGCGCATCACCTCCATCAACGAGCATATGCGCCGCTATCTGGAATCGGACGTTTTTCGCCGCTTCCCGAACGCCTATATTTATGTGGAGCGCCGCCTGTTTGACGGTTCCATACGCCGCGGCGTGGTAGGCGTGATCGATCTGGAGGAATACGACTACCAGAATGACGCAGCCTCTGCCGTGCGCGCGACCGAGCAGACCGTCGTCTCGCGCATCCCCCCGCGTGTGCGCATCCGCCGCGGGGCGGCATTGGAAACCAGCCACGTCATGCTGCTGATGGACGACGAATCCGGGCAGGTGCTTGACTCTCTGGAGCGTAAAAAGAATTCGCTGCCGCGGGTGTACCGTTTCTCCCTCATGCAGGGCGGGGACGAGGTGGAAGGTCGGCTTGTGCAGGGCGCCGCCGCTGAGGCCCTGGACGCCGCGCTGGACACTTATGAGCAGGAAACCCGCGCGCGCTTTGCCGGGACCGGCAAAGCCCCGCTCCTTTACGCGGTGGGCGACGGAAACCACTCTCTCGCCACGGCCAAGACCTGCTGGGAGTGCTTGAAGAAGGCGCGCCCGGAGCTTGCCGGGACACAGCATCCCGCGCGCTACGCCATGGTGGAGCTGCAAAACATCCGGGACAAATCCCAGAAGTTTGAGCCCATCCACCGTCTGCTGACGGACGTACCGGTCAACAAGCTCCTGCTTGCGGCAAAGGACGTGTGCGGTCCCGGCGGTCTGCTGGTGGACTGGCAGTCGGGTGAGCGGCAGGGCACGCTGTTTCTCGACAAGGCAAAGGGCTCGCTCCCGGTTGCCATTTTGCAGCCGCTGCTGGACCGCTTTCTCAGCGAAAGCGGCGGCAGCATCGACTATGTGCATGAGGAGAGCACCGCTGTCAGGCTTGCCAAGCGCGTCGGCTCGATCGCGTTTCTGCTGCCGAAGATTTCCAAGGACGATTTTTTCCGCAGCATCGTGATGGACGGCGTTCTGCCGCGCAAGACCTTTTCCATGGGCCATGCCTGGGAAAAGCGCTACTACATCGAGTGCCGCAGGATCACGGAAGAGTAAAACAAGACGGTATCCGATTCAAGTCGGGTACCGCCTTGTTTTTTGGGTTACTCTTTGATTTCCACAGCCAGGCCGTTGAGCTCGACGCCCGCGTCGGCAGAAATCAGGATGTACTTGTGCCCGTCGATCACGCGGGTCTGGATCAGGTGACTGTGCTTGGGGTCGACGCTGATCTTGACCTCCGGCGTCTGGATCTCCATGCGGCTGGCGCTGGAGATGTTGGCCGGGCGCAGCGGGGTGTCCTCCCCCAGCTCCTCCTCGCAGCGACGGCAGAAGGCCTCCGCGCGCTCGGGGCTGACGCCGCTGTTTTCGAGGATATCCCCCATCTCCTTGTCGCTGATGGTGAGCGGCTCCGGGTCCTTGCTCTCCTTATGGATGGTCATGCGCTCGGAAAGCTGCTCGTGCACAGCCTGCACCACGTCGAAGCTGCACTCCTCCTCCAGGCTCTGGCCCAGCATCTCCCCGAACAGCTCCTTCTGCCGCCCGGCGGGGATGGGCGCCTGGGTGCGGAAAACGGCGTCCACAAAATCCTCGTGTTCCTTGCCGCTGTCTTTGGTGTAGAAAAGGGCGTTATAGATATTGGTTGCACGTCCGTCGAAGGCCGGGAAGAGAAAACCCAGCTCGGGCGCCCCGGCCACCTGACCGATGGCCGCGCTGTGGAAGCGCTTTTCCTCCGGGGCGTAGCCGAGCTCCGCCTTGCCCTCCTTCACCGGGCAGACGCAGCAGACGAAGTATTTGTACAGGTCTCCCCCGTTGTCCTCGTCGCGCAGTCCGTCCTTGCCGTAATGCGGCACGTCGTAGACATCATAGGCCATGAGAATGAGGTAGTTGCGCTCCTCCATATCGAGCTTTTCCACGATGCTGCGGCAGAATTCCTCCCGCAGGGACGCATCCTGCAGCTCCGATTTGCGAAGCTGACTGAGAAGCCGATACTGCTCCCCGTCCATGACCTCTCTGGTGGCAAAGCTGATATCCAGCAGGTTTTTGCCCAGGGCGCCTGAGAGCGTCTTTTTCAGCAGGCCGAGATACTTTTCCGTCTCCGTCTGGCTCAGAAGGCCGAGGGATTCGTCAAAGCTCGTGATGATTTCCTTATTGGTGTTGACATAGCAGCCGTAGATGTGCTGAATATTGTTGCGATCCAGCCGAAAGCGGCGGCGGATTTCTCCAAGTTCTTTCTGGTTCATAGTATGCTCCTGTTTCTGATGAATTGTGCAGGGGTCATCATACTACACGCGGGCGAAAATGTACAGTCAAAAATGAAAACGCTCATACGATGCGGCGGCTCATTGGCGGCTCGTCGAGCGAAAAGCGGGTGAGCGTACAGTTGCGCAGATACCAGAGCTCGGCGTCGTCATCGCCTGAAAGCAGGGCGCTGCGGACAACGCGGTCGTTGTCGAGAACGGCGCTGCCCTCCACGCTGATCCGCCCATCCTCCATCACGGCGCAAAGCTCCAGCCGCGGGTTCAGGTGCAGCTGCTGGGTGACGGCCTCCGCTCGGCCGGTGCGGAAATAGAGCCGTCCCTGATGGAGGAAAAATCTTTCAAAGGGATACAGGTGCGGCTGGCTGCCTGCGCAGACGGCGAGAAAGCAGACGCTCGCCGCGCAGAAAAAATCATAAACTTCCTTCATGTGCTCCTGCCTTTCTTATTCACAGCGCATGGGAATTAAACAGCGTTTACTTGACATTTCAGGAAACATGTTGTACAGTCTCTTGGATTTCTGAAATGGACGTCAGGGGGAATACTGTATATGGGCTTTGCCGAACTGCTGCTGATCGCCGTGGGGCTGAGTATGGACGCGTTTGCGGTCTCGATCTGCAAGGGACTCAGTCTCAAGAAGCTGAAGCTGCGCCACGCGGTGCTGGTGGGTCTCTACTTTGGCGGCTTTCAGTTTCTGATGCCGGTGATCGGTTGGGCGCTCGGCTACCGTTTCGAGCATATCATCGAGAGCGTGGACCATTGGGTCGCTTTCGGCCTGCTGACGATCATCGGCGTCGGCATGATCCGCGAGGCAAAGCATGCCGACGAGCTCAACGACGATCTCAGCTTCAAGGCCATGCTGCCGCTGGCTGTCGCCACGAGCATCGACGCGCTGGCTGTTGGCGTCACCTTTGCTTTTCTGCAGGTGCGTATTCTGCCCGCCGCGGGTCTGATCGGCGTAACGACCTTTCTCCTTTCAATGCTGGGCGTCTATATCGGGCACCTGTTTGGGCTCAAATACAAGGCCAAGGCGGAGATCGCGGGCGGCGTGATTCTGATTCTCATTGGGGTCAAGATCCTGCTAGAGCATCTGGGTGTGATTTCGTAAAGGGGTTTGCATTTGAAAAAGAAGACAAATGATCACGGCACGATCAAGGCGCTGCCGACCATGCTGTCGGCCGGGCTTGCCGCGGTGTTTCTGATGCTCCTGCTGTTCGCGGGAAATCGTCCCGCGGCGCAGGCGATACGAAGCGAACCGGCTGCGACGCAGCTTCCCTCGCCCACACCGACCGCCACGCCATCGCCCACTCCCACGCCATCACCCACTCCCACGTCATCGCCCACGCCGACGCCATCGCCCACGCCGACGCCATCGCCCACGCCGACGCCATCGCCCACGCCGACGCCGCTGCGTAAACGGACGGAGCTGCTGACGCTTGTCAATCCCTGGCATAAAATGAAAGAGGGCTATGAGCCTGTGCTGCGCCAGGTCACCTGGGGTTATGGCGACGACGATCAGTTCCTGGACGAGCGGGCGGCGGACGCCATGATCCAGATGATCGCGGACTGCTCGGCGGCGGGAAACCACCCCTTTGTATGCTCGGCCTACCGGGATATGAACATGCAGGAAAATCTTTTCGACAGCAAGATCGCGCGCCTGGTTTATGAGGATGGCGTCGATCCCGAGGACGCGCCCGCGCTTGCCGCCACGACGGTGGCCGTGCCGGGGACCAGTGAGCACCAGCTCGGTCTCGCCGCGGATATTATAGACTACAACTATCTCTATTTAAACGAACAGCAGGAGGAAATGCCCACGCAGAAATGGCTGATGGAGCATTGCTGGGACTATGGCTTCATCCTCCGCTACCCCAACGACAAGAGTGAGATCACCGGCATCATCTATGAGCCCTGGCACTACCGCTATGTGGGGCTTGACGCCGCGCAGGAGATCCGCGAGCTGGGGCTGACGCTGGAGGAGTATCTGGACAGGTTTTACGAACCATCGGAATAAACCATGCAAGGGGGCGCGGCCTTTCGGCTGCGCCCCCTTGCATTATGCTTTCTTTCTTTTTTTCTGTCCCTTTTCATAGCGCTCCCGGATGTGCTCCACCCAGGCGGCGAGAAACGCATACTCGTTTTGTGTCAGCGCTTTTTCATAGAGCGCGAACACCGCCCGGTCCTTTTTTTCCAACTGGGCCAGCGCCTTCTTCGGCCCGAGATAGGGCCAGCCGCGAAGCTCGGTGTAGATTTCGAGGCTCTCCACCAGCAGCCAGTGGCGGCGAAAGCAGCCCTCGGCGTCGGTACACTCCGCCCGGCGCAGCATTTTCTCGCACCAGGACACGTTGAAGTCCAGCTCCTCCTGCGTCTTTTTCGCGCGGCTGTCCACCCATTGAGTCACCCTTTCCAGCAGGGCTGCCGCCACGCCGTCTCTATCAAGCAGAATCTGTCCGCCGTAGATGCGCGCATACTCCGCCGGGTCATATTCTCCCTGAAAGTCCGAGAGCGGATGGACGAAGACGTCAAGCTGGGTAAAGTCCACGAACCGGTCGTCATGCCGCCGCTCACCGTCCGCGGTGACGAGCAGGGCGTCAAAGTCGCTGAAGAGATTGCTCGTCCCGTCGGCAAAGGAGCCGTAGACGATGATCGCAATCGGATCGTACGCAGCGGCGAGATAGCTTAAAATGTCGTGCATAGGCCCTCCAGCAGCTCGTCGGAAACCTCCCCCTCCAGAACGACACAGGTAGGCCCGGTGAGGAAAATGTCGCGGATTACCCCCGCGTCGTTCGTGAGGCTGACGGAGAGCTCCCCGCCCGGCATGATCACTTTGAGCGCTCCGCCGGAAGTAAGTCCCGACAGCGCCAGCGCCGCGGCGATGGAGCCGCAGCCCGTCCCGCAGGCGAGGGTAAAATCCTCCACGCCCCGCTCATAGGTAACGGCCTTGACCGCGTCCGGGTCGCTTCGCTTTACAAAACTCACGTTTGCGCCCTTCGGAAACGCCGCGTCATTCCGCAGCGCCGCGCCCAGTGCGCGCAGGCTTTCCCTCTCCCGCACGTCCCAGTCCGGCAGCAGCAGCACCGCATGCGGGATGCCGGGATCGCCCAGCTCCACATAGGCGCAGTCGTACACCGTCCCGTCCACGCGGACTGTGCGGTGCAGATCGATCAGCGATGGGTCATTCAGCCGTACGCGGTAGCGGCTGCGGTCGACGCGCTCACCCGTGACGAGGCCCGCCGTGGTCTCCACGCGCTGTCTTTCGCCCGCAAGGCCGTGCTCACAGCCCCAGCGGCAGATGCAGCGCGCGCCGTTGCCGCACATCTCGCCGAGGCTGCCGTCGCTGTTGAAAAAGAGCATGCCGTAATCCCCGCCCTTTTCCGCCGGGATGACAACCATCATGCCGTCCGCGCCCACGCCCGTGTGAGAGGCGCAGAGGCGTCTGGCAAGCGTCGGCAGCGCCTCCCGCCTGAGGGAGCCGTCACGCTTGTCCACGATCACAAAGTCGTTTCCGGCTCCGTGCATTTTGGTGATTTTCATTGGCGTCCTCTCTCAGCCCCAGAGCGCCGTGAGCGTGGGGATCAGCTGCTTCTTTCGTGACATCATGCCGGGGATAAAGAGGTCGTTGTCCTTCGGATCGGTGTTGAAGGCCTGACGCATGATCTCGTCGCTGCCGACATACAGGAGATGCGAGCCCTCGCTCAGCACATCCGTCAGCATAAGGATCACGATGTCGAACTCGTTTTTGGCTCTGAGCTCGCTCATGAAATCAAGCAGCTCCTTCTTTCTGGCGAGGTAGGCGTCCGCGCCCACGCAGGTGATCTGGCTCACGCCGAGATTTTTCTCTGCGATGTGGAACTGCTTGTAATCCGTGCGGAACAGCTCTTCCGCGCTCTTGCCGTCCACCCCGGCTGAGGTGAAGAGTGTCTTTCCCAGCTCCTCAACGGAGACGTTGGCCATACGGGCAAGGCGATTGGCCATGGCGATATCCTTCTTGGTGCAGGTGGGGGATTTGAACATGACCGTATCGGAGAGGATAGCCGCACACATGAGACCCGCCATGGCCGGAGAGGGCATGACGCCGTGCTCCTGATACATGGAGGTCAGGATCGTATTGGTGGAGCCCACCGGCTCGTTTCGGACTGCGACGGGCATTTTGGTCTGGATATCCGCGAGGCGGTGGTGGTCGATGATGCCGAGGATCTCCACCTGGTCAAGCCCCGGTACGGACTGGGAAGCCTCGTTATGATCCACCAGCACGACGCGCTTGCTCCGCGGACGCAGCATGTGATAGCGCGACAGGGTGCCCACCACATGCTCGTTCTCGTCGAGCACGGGATAATAGTGAAAGCGGCTGTTGATCAGCGTCTCACGCACGTCGTCCACATAGTCCGTGAGATGGAAGGAGATCAGCCCCTCGGTCTGGCAGAAGCGGGAAACGGGAATGCCCTGGAAGATGAGGCGGGCAACCTGGCGAGCATTGAGCGGCGTGGAGATGATGCAGGTGGGGGCGGTGCTCTCCTCAAGCTCCTGCGGCACCTCCGTCTGGCAGAGGATCAGGCAGCCCACGCCGGCCTCCAGCGCCTTGGCGATGATCTCCGGCTGATCGCCGCAGATGAGGATGCTGTCCTTGTTGGTGAAGCTTGCGTCCTCAAAGGCCTTGGGCAGGGCGATCGTCACCTTGCCGGAGACAGTCTCGGTGATGTTGGAGTATTCGTTGACAAGCCGCCCCTCCAACACGCTGATGAGGTTAAAGAGCGGCAGAGAATCCACCTTGCAGTCAAAGACGTTGCTCAGCTCATAGGCGGCGATATCGCCGGTGGAGAGCATGCCGTAGAGCGTCCCGTCATCGTTGAGGATGGGGATGGCGGACAGCCCCTTGTCGCGCATGCTGCGCCAGGCGAGATCGAGCGTAACGGATCTGTTGAGCTCGGGCGGGTGGTCAAAGTCCAGGTCGGAGACCTGAGCGCGCATATTCTGGATGTACATGGGCGGCTCAAAGCCGAAGCGGTCCAGCATGCGCTGAGTCTCGTCGTTGATCGCGCCGATGCGCACGGCCTTGTATTCCCGGTCGCCCAGGGCGTTGCGCAGATTGGCATAGGCCATCGAGGCGACGATGGAGTCGGTATCCGGGTTGCGATGCCCGCAGACATAGATATCGTTCATAAGAACCTCCCCATACTGTATGGTATTTGATCACATTATAGCGAAAGCGGGCGACGCTTGCAAGACAAAGCCTTAAGAATTCTAAATTCATACTTTGTCCCTTTTTGTCCCGGCAGGAACATAGTATAATCAGAATGTCAGAATAAAGCGAACGACATGATATTTCTCAGGAGGTCAGAGATGAAAAAGAAACTGACGGCCATCTTTGCCATGCTTTTTGCGCTGCTCTTCCTGTGCGGGTCCGCCCTGCCGAACGGGTGGTTTCGCGAGGACGGAACGGACGAGATTCTGCGCTTCGACGACATGCCCTATGAAAGACCGGACCCGGCGGTTTTCCGCGCGTATGAGGAGCGGGTGAACCAGACGCTGCAGAACGGTGGAGGCTATCGCCGTCTGGTCGCGCTGCTGGACGAGGTATTCAACCGCTATTTCAGCGCCAGCACCATGTCCACCATCGCCGATATTCAAAGCTGCCGCAATCTCTCCGACGCGCATTGGTCGGCGGAGTATGCCGCCTGCCTCTCGGCCCTGACGGAAATTGAAACTATCATGGAGGACATTTATTTGACCTGCGGCGCCTCCCCCTTTGGCGAACGGCTTGAGCGGGAATACTTCGGCCCCGGCTTCATGGCGGAATACGGCGAAAACGCCGAGGAAAAGCTTTCGGACGCCTATGTTGCCCTGCTTGAGCGGGAAAACGAGCTGCTGGTGGAATACCGGAATATCATCGCCGATCCCACGGTCATGGTAAACGGCAGCGAGGTCCCCGTCAGTGATATTCTCTACGATGTCTGGGATGACCGGGACTACGACAATCTTCTGAACGCCTATTACGAAAAGTATAACCCCATTCTGGGCGATCTGTATCTTCGGCTCATGGCCGTCCGAAAGGAGCAGGCGCGGGAGCTGGGCTATAAGGACTACGCAGAAATGATGTTTGATATTGGCTTTGACCGTGACTACAGCGTAGAAGAGGGACAGGCCTTTCTCGACAGCGTGAAGAAATGGCTTCTGCCGGTTTATAAGCGCTGCATGAACGAGGAGCGCTATGCCGAACTCTTGGAGGGCTATGTCTCCGAGGAGCAGCTTTTCGGCGTCCTGGAGACCGTGGCCCGCGGCCTCGGCGGCGAGGTCCTGCAGGCCTATGAGTTCATGCGCCGCAACGAGCTTGCCGATCTGCGCATGGACGACAACAAGGCCGACATGTCCTTCACGAGCTATCTGTCCGAATATGAGGCCCCCTTCCTCTTTGTCAATCCCTATGAGGACCGTTCGGACATCATCACCGTCACGCATGAGTTTGGGCATTACGCGGAAGAATATATCAGCTATTGTGCCTACCGCAGCATGGATCTTGCGGAGGTCTTCTCGCAGGCCATGCAGTTTCTCAGTCTCCGTCCGCTGACGGCGGCGCTGGGTGAGCAGAGCGTCGCGGCGCTGCGTCAGCTGAATCTGTACGACGTGCTTGACACCTTTCTCTGGGAGACGCTCTACGCCGAATTCGAGTTCCGGGCCTTCCGGCTTGAAAATCCCAGCACGGCGGATCTCAACGCGCTGATGTGGTCGCTCTTCAGGGAATACGGGCTTGACGAGTACTATGGCGAAGGCGATGTCATTGACTGGGTGGATATCTCCCACTTCTTTGAGCAGCCCTTCTACGTCATCAGCTACCCGGTCTCCGCCTGCTGCGCTCTCGAAATTTACGAGCGCGACATGCAGGCGGACGGCGCAGGCCTCAGCAGCTTTCTGCGCCTGGCGGACACCGAGGAGATCGGCATCGTCGCCGCGGCGGCGGAGGCCGGGCTTCAAAACCCCATCACCGACCAGCGTGTGCAGGCGGTCGCAAGCTTCCTTGCTTCCCAGCTTGCGGCGTAACAAGAAAAGCAGCATTGGAATGAAAGAGAGTCCAGGGACGTATTCCTCCTGGGCTCTCTTTCTCAATCGTTCGCATATTGAATACCTTTGCCCCCTATGGTAAAATATATGTGCTATCAGAGAAACCGCATGAAATGAGAAAGAACCGAGGTGCCAACCATGAAACCAGATTCTTTGACCGTTCATCCCGACTATCAGGAGCTGCTTCAACACGTCGGCGACACGCTGGAGCAGGGCAGAAGCCGGGCTGCGTCTGCGGTGAATACTGCGGTTGTGGCAACATACTGGGAAATCGGGCGGCAGATCGTAGAATACGAACAGGGAGGAAGCGCGAAAGCAGAATACGGCTCTGCGCTTTTAAAGAAGCTGTCTCGTGATCTGACAGACCTGTATGGAAGCGGCTTCGGCATGAGCAATATCAACAAGATGCGCAAGCTGTATCTTACCTATCCAATTTTGCAGACAGTGTCTGCAAAATTGAGCTGGAGCCATTATGTCGAGCTTTTGAAGATTGACGATCCGCTGGAGCGCTCTTTTTATGAAAAAGAAGCAGAATCCGAGCACTGGGGCGTCCGTGAGCTCAAACGTCAGATGGACAGTATGCTCTTTCATCGCCTCGCCCTCAGCACAGACAGAGCGGAGGTGCTGCGCCTTGCCAAAGAGGGGGAAATCATCGAGCGCCCGGAGGATATTCTGCGCGAGCCGTACATCTTTGAGTTTACCGGCCTGCCGCAGCTCCCTGTCTACAAAGAGGGTGATCTGGAAGAGGCTCTGGTCAATAACCTGAGCATGTTCTTTCTGGAGCTTGGCAAGGGCTTCACCTATGTTGGGCAGCAGCAGAAAATCGTGATCGGCGGGAGAACTTACAAGGTCGATCTTGTTTTCTATCACCGGATTCTCAAATGCTTTGTGCTCATTGACCTCAAGCGCGGCGAAGTCCAGCATGAGGACATCGGGCAAATGAACTTCTATCTTAACTATTACCGTGAGGAAATGAACACCGAAGGCGACACCGAGCCCATTGGCATCGTACTCGGAGCGTATCAGGATAAAGTGGTCATGCAGTATGCGCTGCAAAACATCACCAATCAGGTTTTCGTCAGTCGCTATCAGCTCTATCTGCCGGACAGGGCGCAGCTGGAAGCGGAGTTCAGACGATACATGGGTGACAATACCATGGATGCGGATCATTGAGACGCGGTCATGAAACAACACCGGCAGGGCGAAAGCCCTGCCGGCAGACCGTAGACAAACCCGCTTTTGGTTCAGGCCGAAAGCGGGTTTTCTGCACAAATGTTGGAAAATCGAAATATATGTCCAAAAGAAACTGAAAAAGTGAAGGAATAGGGCGAGTTTTCCACCGCTTTTTTGCTAACTTTTTGAGATTTAGGCATGCGTAGGTTAGCGCAGCCTTAACTTCCATCTGCGCCTTACCATACTGCTGTGTATAACGGAAGCCATGGAACTCCTTGGCCAGCCCAAAGATTCTCTCGATGGTTTCCTTCCTGTATTTGTAAAGATCTTTAAGATCGTACCTGTAACGATTCTCGTCCGCTTCCTCTACCGCGTCCTGCCAGACATGTCGGGTAACTACCTTTACATGCGTCTGGCTGAGGGTGCATTGATTTAGATACGGACAATGCTCACAAATTTGCGGGTTGCTCTTGTATTCCCTGTACCCATCCCGGTTCGTAGTACTGTAACTGAGAATCTCGTCTGCCGGGCAAAGATAGCAGTCAAAGAATTCGTCATAGACATATTCGCGCTTGAGGAAAAAGCCATCTTTCGTCTTGGGACAGGAGTAGGTACTCAGAAGGTCAATGCCATCGTCTTTCATCTTCTTGGCTATGGCCGGCGTCTTGTATGCGGTGTCTCCAACCATAACCTTTATATCCAAATGCTTGATCTTCTCGTATACGCCGGGGAAGGTTTTGCCGTCGTTTTCATTGCCGGGGTGGACGCTGTAGCCGAGGACGACGCCGTTGATGTCGCAGGCAGTTTCTACGCTGTATGCAAAGACGTTCTTGTGCTCTCCCTTGCGGAACCAGCCGCTTTCCGGATCGCTTGTACTCTGCTTGATGTGCTTCTCTTTTTTCTGTCTTGCTTTTTTCTTCTTCGATGTATTGGGATTCGGCTTTCCTTTTCCATTCTCCTTCGGTGGTTTAGCCTCTTCTTCGTCATCCTTGCTTTCTTCCGGCTCGTCCTTCAAGGGCTTCTTTCCATGCGCTTCCCGGTCCCGGTCAATCTCTTCCCGAAGTTCCTTCTCATACCACTGGGCTTGCTCTTCAACGACCGCGTCTTCATACTTCTTGCTGTTGGCTCTGGCTTTTACATGGGTCGAATCTACAAATACTACAGACTCATCTACCAATCCCGCTTCCATGCACTCTTTCAGTATTCTCTGAAAGATACGCTCAAACAGGTCTGTGTTCTGAAAGCGCCGCATGTAATTTTTTCCGAACGTACTGAAATGCGGCACTGAGTCATGCAGCCCCAAACCAAGAAACCATCAGTATGCCATGTTTACCTTGATCTCCTGGATCGTTTGCCGCATGCTCCGAATCCCAAACATGAATTGGATTACTGCCAATTTGATCAAAATGACGGGGTCGAGGCTTGGGCGTCCGTTATCTTCGCAATAGCTGTTTTCCACAAGCTCATAGATGAAGCTCCAATCTATGGCGTTTTCCAGTTTTCGTACCAGATGATCTTCCGGCACAAGTTCTTCCAAACTCGTGAACTCTATTTGATCCCGATTCCTTCCTCCGTTGCGCGTCATCATTTCCCTCGCCCCCTCGACTCTATTATACCATAACAAAGTACCCATAGAAAGTGCTTTCGCACTCCCTATGGGTACTTTGTCTACAGTCTGCCGGCAGGGCGAAAGCCCTGCCGGTAAATACTTTATATGGGGATTATTTCTTGCTCTTGATGTAGTTGTCGATGGAGACGGCGCCCGCCTTGCCTGCGCCCATGGCGAGGATAACGGTGGCAGCGCCGGTCACGGCGTCGCCGCCGGCGAAGACGCCCTCGCGCGCGGTCACACCGCCCTCGTCGGCCTCAATGCCGCCCTTGCGGGTGAAGGTCAGGCCGCCGGTGGTATTGCGGATGAGCGGGTTGGGGCTGGTGCCGATGGCAATGATGACGGTGTCCACATCCAGGACCCATTCGCTGCCCGGCACGGGGACAGGAGAGCGGCGGCCCTTCTCGTCGGGCTCGCCCAGCTCCTGGCGCAGAAGCTCAATACCGGTGACGTAGCCGTCGTCGCCCGCGAGGATGCGGGTGGGGTTATTGAGCAGATGGAACTCAATACCCTCGGCCTCGGCATGCTCAACCTCTTCCAGACGGGCGGGCAGCTCGTCGCGGCCGCGGCGGTAGCAGATGTACACATGCTCCGCGCCGAGACGCTTGGCAACACGCGCCGCGTCCATGGCCACGTTGCCCGCGCCGACAACGGCGACACGGTGGAAGTGCTTGATGGGGGTATCGTAATCGTCGCGGTAAGCCTTCATGAGGTTGACGCGGGTCAAGAGCTCATTGGCGGTGTAGACGCCCAGCAGGTTCTCGCCGGGGATGTGCAGGAACTGCGGCAGGCCCGCGCCGGAGCCGATGAACACGGCCTCAAAGCCGTCGGCAAAGAGCTCGTCCACGGTCTCGGACTTGCCGATGATGGCGTTGTTGACGATGTTCACGCCCATGGCCTTGAGATTGTCGATCTCCTTGGCGACGATCTCCTTCGGGAGACGAAACTGCGGGATGCCGTAAACCAGCACGCCGCCGGACTTGTGCAGTGCCTCGAAGATGGTCACGTCATAGCCCATCTTGCGAAGGTCGCCCGCGCAGGTCAGACCCGCAGGGCCGGAGCCGACGACGGCGATTTTATGGCCGTTGGAGGCGGGAACCTCGATCTCGACCTTCTCGAGCTTGGCCTGCTCGGCCATGTGGTAGTCGGCCACAAAGCGCTCGAGTCTGCCGATGGCGACGGACTCGCCCTTCACGCCGCGAACGCACTTGGACTCGCACTGCTTCTCCTGCGGACATACGCGGCCGCAGACAGCGGGCAGGGAGTTGGTGGAGGTGATGATCTCATAGGCGGCTTCAAACTCGCCCTCGGCAACCTTGGCGATGAACTCGGGGATACGCACGGACACGGGGCAGCCGGTGCGGCAGGCGGGATTTTTGCAGTTGAGGCAGCGCTTGGCCTCGTCCATGGCCATCTCGGCCGTGTAGCCCAGGGCCACTTCGTCGAAATTACCGGCGCGGACGACGGGGTCCTGCTCGGGCATTTCGTTCTTGGTCAGTCTCATATTAGCCATTTCTCTTTCCTCCCGTCATGTTGCAGATGTGCTGGGCAGCGGCGTCCTGCTCTTCCTTATAGAAGGCGGCGCGCTTGATGAGCGAGTCGAAATCGACCTGGTGGGCGTCGAAGTCCGGACCGTCAACGCAGGCGAACTTCGTCTCGCCGCCGACGATGACGCGGCAGCCGCCGCACATGCCGGTGCCGTCGACCATGATGGGGTCGAGGGAGATGATGGTGTTGATGCCGTAGGGGCGGGTCACATCGGCCAGGAATTTCATCATGATGTCGGGGCCGATGGCGATCACGCGGTCAAACTGCGGCTTGCCCCCGGCGATATTGCCCTCGATCTCCTGCTTGAGGAAGACGGTGGTGAAGCCCTTCTCACCGTAGGTGCCGTCGTCGGTGCACATGATGAGCTTGTTGCAGGCTTCCTTCAGCTCGTCCTTGAGGATGACGATATCAGCGGAGCGGAAGCCGCCGATGAAGGTCACGTCGATGCCGCGCTTGTGCATCTCTCTGGCGATGGGGTAGGCAATGGCGCAGCCGACGCCGCCGCCGACAACGCAGACCTTCTTCAGCCCTTCCATCTCGGTCGCGCGGCCGAGGGGGCCGACAAAGTCGGAGATATAGTCGCCCTGCTCCACGGTATGGAGCATTTTGGTGGTGCGGCCCGCAGCCTGTACCATGACGGACACGGTGCCCTTCTCACGATCCCAGTCCGCAACGGAGACGGGGACGCGCTCGCCCTGCTCATCCAGGCGGAAGATGACGAACTGACCGGCCTGCGCATGCTTCGCGGCCAGCGGCGCCTCGATCTCGAACAGACAGATGGTCTTGGCGTCGTTGAGGAAACGCTTGGTTACTACCTTGTACATGCAAACACCTCTATGAAAATAATTGTGATTTTGCTGAGTATTCCGCTGTCGTTTGACAACATGATTATTTTACCTGTAACAGACGTTAAAGTCAACGCTTTGTGACTTTTTTATTGGAAATTTGCCTTTCCTCACATCCCAAAGTCGCCGTCGATGAGCACGACCTCGGTCTCCATGCCGGACATCGGAGCCCACAGCACCGTGAGCGCCCGGCAGATCCGCTCGGGACTGCGGCAGTCGTGGCATTTGCCGTCTGCCTGACACGGCGTCTTTTTTCCGAGGCGGGCGCAGTTCTGCACTGCCGCCGTGTTGCGGGCGCGGAAGAGAGCCGCGTCGAAGTCCGGCGCGATCTTGTTGGTACCCGCGATGAGGTAGACCTTCTCATGCCCGAAAAGCGTCCCGGCCACGCGGTTCCCGCTGCCGTCGATGTTGAAGATCTCGCCGTCCTCGCTGATGGCGTTGACACTGGAGAGGTACACGTCCGCCAGCGCCGCCGCCTTCAGCGTATCGCGCCCCGGCGTCTTCCAATGCCAGTACACCGTGTTGTTCTCCGAAAGCTTTTCATAGAGCCCCAGCGCTTCCACGGTCTTGCTGCCGCCGACGCCTATGGTCTTCCCGCTGAGCCCGGCGCAGATATGGTCCGCCGCGGCCGCAGCGTCTGCGAAATGAGAAACCCGGAAGCCGCGCCCTTCCAGACTGCGGATCGTTTTTTTCAAATCCATGCATATCACTCCTTTTTATCATGAAAAACGCGAAAGCCATCTCTCCCGCCGGAGGCATGGCTTCGCGTGTTTTCTTTCCTTTTCAGCTGTTTTCCGCCTCGTAGATCAGCTCTCCGATCGTCTGATACAGCAGCTCCGGTTCCACCGGCTTTGACAGATGCGCGTTCATACCGGCCTGCAGCGAGCGCTGCACATCCTCGTCAAAGGCGTTGGCCGTCAGGGCGATGATCGGGATCTTTTTGGCGTCCGGCCGGTTGAGGGCGCGGATTGCCGCAGCGGCCTCCAGGCCGTCCATCTCCGGCATGCGCACGTCCATCAGAACGGCGTCGTAGGCGCCGACCGCGCTCTTCTCGAACATCTCCACGACGATCCTGCCGTTTTGCGCGTGATCCACGGTCATTTCCTCCATGTCGAGGATGTCGATCATGATCTCGGCGTTGATCTCCATGTCCTCCGCCAGGAGGATGCGGCGGCCGGCGAGCTCTGCCCGCTGTTTCTCCTGGAACATGCTCATGTTATTATGGCGGGCGATGCGCTCAAACTCGGCAATGACGTTGGAAGCGAAGAGCGGCTTGGCCAGAAATCCGTCAACGCCGGCCTTCCGGGCCTCCTCCACAACGTCGTCCCAGTTGTAGGCCGTCAGGATGATCACGGTCGATTCGTTGTCATAGTGGGCGCGGATCTTCCTGGCCGTCTCCACACCGTTCAGGCCAGGCATGTTCCGGTCAAGCAGGATCAGATTGTACGGCTCCTGTTTGAGATGCTGCACCTCCAGCATGCGCAGCGCCTCTTCGCCGCAGGTACACACGTCCGCGCGAATGCCCGCTTCGTCCAGCACCATGCGCGCGTGCTCGGCGGGGATCTCCTCATCATCCACGACCAGCACGCGCATACGGGTGAGGTCGACGCTGTCCGGCATATCCGGGCCCTGGTGGTGGGCGTTTCGCAGCGTGACGACGACGGTGAATCCGGTGCCGACGCCCTTTTCGGATTCCACGCTGATCGTGCCGTTCATCATCTCGACGATATTTTTGGTAATGGCCATGCCGAGACCTGTGCTGCCATATTTGTTTCTGGTGCTGCTGTCCTCCTGGGAGAAGGCGTCGAAAATTTTCGGGATGAATTCCTTGTCCATGCCGACGCCGGTATCCTTGATGCGAAAGCGCAGCGTGGACTGTTCCTCGAAGCAGGCGATGCGCTCGATGCTCAGAGTGACGCTGCCGGGAGCCTCCGTGAACTTGATGGCGTTGGAGAGGATGTTGATGAGCACTTCCTTGAGCTTCATGTCGTCGCCGATGTAGTAATCGTCAACCTTGCTCAGGATACGGCACTCATAATCGAGTCCCTTATCGGAGCACTGGGACATGACCATAGTGTTGATCTGCTCGAGAATCGCGCTGAAGGAGAATTCCTCCTTGCGCAGGACCAGGCGGCCCGACTCGATGCGGCTCATATCCAGAATATCGTTGATGAGGGCCAGCAGATGCCTTGCGCTGCCGCCGATTTTTTCCAGATAGTCCCGCGTCTGGGCAGAGATCGTCTCGTCGTGCAGGGCAAGCGTGTCGAGGCCGATGATGGCGTTCATGGGCGTGCGGATCTCATGGCTCATGCTGGAGAGGAAGGAGGTCTTTGCCTTGTTGGCCTCCTCCGCCACAGCCAGGGCCTCCGCCAGCGCGTCGTTCTTGGCCATGGCGTCGCGCATTTCCTCGTCGATGACCGTCAGGCCGAGGCCGACGGCGTGGACCATATGGTCGTCGCGCTCCTCCGCGCGGCGCACGCCTGCCACACGGATCATCTCATAGTATTCGCGCCCGGCACGCCGGGCAAGATAGCGATAGGCGATGATCGGCTCGGTAGCGAGCCTCGTGCGGATATTGTCGGCGTCGACAAAGCTGAGAAAGCCCTCGCGGTACTGCTCCGTGACGCAGTTTTCGGCATACCAGGTGATACGCTCCCGGAAGGGAAAATGCATGCCCGCCGGCGTCTGCTCCGGATCGGCAGGGTCGTCGCGGTAGCATACGCCGTCATTCTCGTCAAGGTTTACATAATATACGCAGCGATAGTCCGAGGCCATGGCGGTGATCATACTGTTGGCCTGCGTGGTGGAATGAGAAATATAATTGCGCAGCTTACCGCGCAGCTCGGAGATATGTTCTTCCAGGGCCTGGATATCGGCGGTGCGCATGTCGGAGGAGATTTTTTCCCCCGTGTTCTCGGAATACTCCTTGGTCATCGCGTCCAGATCCTCCGCCAGCGCGCGCAGATTCTCCCCGATCGCCGCGATCCGCCGGTTGTACTGGCCGGTCAGCGCGAGTGTGATCGCAATGCCGATCGACAAAAAGAGGAGGGCGGCAAGCAGAATCGTCCACTGGCTCCGGTTGATCTGCGTCTCATACCAGGTCGCGTCGAAGTCTGCCGTGACCACGCCTGCCACCTTTCCGGCGGAATCCAGCACCGGGCTGAAGGCGCTGTAGAAACGTCCCCAGACGTCTTCATAAGGCTTCTCGTCCACGGACGGGGTGCCCCGGCTCGCCTTGTACAGCGCGTCCGTATAGACCACGGGCGAGCCGAATTCCGCGGGCGCGACAGGGTCCGTGTCGATGCCGAAGACGAAGCTTCCGTCCTCCTTCTCCCAGACGTAGTAAATATAATTCAGGTTGATGTTATCCCGGAAGCAGACGAGCGTATCCGTAACCTGCTGATAGGCCGGCGACCCCTTGTCCTCGGCGCGCAGCGTTTTCAGCACATCGCCGTCCAGCATGGCCGCCGCCGTGTTGACAACATCCAGCATGCGTTCGTTGATCTGTGTCTTTGTCGCGTTGCGCGCCTGTCTTGCCAGTACGGTTCCCAGCGCCAGGTTTGTTGTGAGCAGGAAAAGGGAAACCAGCACGACAGCCCGTAAACGCATACTCCTTTTTTTCATATATCATCGACTCCAGCCTTTATCTTCCGTGCGCCTGATAACTATAGAAAACCTCAATTGTAATATATCTGATTTCTCTGGAGAATGCAAGTCCTTTCCTCTTGCCGCAGGCTGCGGATAATGCGGAAAGAAGGTCTTGACACGGCCGCTTTAATGTGCTAATATGCTAAATCGTTAAGACGCTCAGGCAGATTACATCATAAAGGAGAATCAATCATGAAAAAAACCGTTCTTATCCTTCTCGCGCTCGTCATGATGGCGTCCCTGCTGTCCCCCGCCGCCTTTGCCGCGGACAAGACCTTCGTCATGGGCATCGACCCCGAGTATCCCCCCTTCAGCTACATGGGCGATGACGGCGAATACACCGGCTTCGACGTGGAGGTCTGCAAGGCCGTCTGCGATTACCTCGGCTGGAAGTTCGACGTGTTCGGCGTGAACTGGGACGAGAAGTTGGTTCAGCTCGACTCCATGGAGTGCGACTGCGTCTGGTCCGGCATGACCATCCTCGACAGCATGAAGGAAGCCGGCTACGTGATTTCCGAGCCCTACTATGACAACACCCAGGTTCTGGTCGTCAAGGCCGACAGCGGCTTCAAGTCCTCCAAGGATCTGGCCGGCAAGATCGTCGCGGTGCAGCTCGGCACCTCCGGCGAATCTCTGCTCAACGGCGATCTCGAAGATCTCGCAAAGTCCTTTGAATCTGTCCTCACCTGCGACAGCTTCCTCAAGTGCTTCACCGAGCTGCAGGGCGGCGCAGTCGACGCCGTGTTCGTCGACATGCCCGTCGCGGCAAGCTACGTTGCTAAGCACGAGGGGCTGAGCATCATCGACGAGCAGCTTGGCGCGGAGCAGTACGGCATTGCTTTCCGTTCCGGCGACGCGGAGCTCTGCAAGTCTGTTGACGAGGCCGTGCAGGCTCTGGTCGAGAACGGCACCTACGCCAAGATCGCCGAGAAGGAAGAGTACGCCGACATCGTCAACAATCTCCTCTTCCTGAACAAGGACGCTGAGGCGGACGCTCCCGCAGCATAAAAGCAAAACACCCTGCTAAATACCCGAAAGCGCAGGAAACTGCGCTTTCGGGCGCTTCACGCCATTTGGGCAAACGAAGGAACTGTTCCGAAATAACTTGTGCAATCTGGCTTGTCTTTTCCGCCTGCAGCTTCGTTGTCAAATCTTGAAATACACAAAGTATTCCTGCGATTTTCCGCCTCGCTGCAAGCGAAAAATCCTGCGCTATCTTTGCCCAACTAATTTCTGCACAGTTCCTAATCTGTTGATAACGAGGGTTTCCTTATGTCCTTGATGACTATGATCGTCAAGATGAGCGAGGGTCTGGGCAAGACCTGCGCCATCTTTTTTCTTACGCTTCTCTTCTCGCTGCCGCTCGGCATGATCGTCGCGCTGCTGCGCATGAGCAAGGTGAAGATCGTCTCTTACATTACGCGCTTTTTTATCACGGTGCTGCGCGGCACGCCGCTGATGCTGCAGCTGCTTGCGGTCACCTACGGCCCCTATTATCTTTTTGGGGCGACGGTCGCCCGCAATAAGCTGATCCCGGTGGTGATTGCCTTTGCCATCAACTACGCGGCCTACTTTGCCGAGATCTATCGCGGCGGCATTGAGTCCATCCCCATCGGCCAGTATGAGGCGGCGGAGGTTCTGGGCTATACCAGGGTCCAGACCTTCCTGCGCATCATTCTGCCCCAGGTCATCAAACGCATCCTGCCCAGCATCACCAACGAAGTTGTCACGCTGGTCAAGGACACGTCCATGGCCTTTACCGTCTCCTATCAGGAGATGTTCACCATCGGCAAGCAGATCGCAAACTCCCAGACCAGCTTTACGCCCTTCCTGGTGGCCGGCGTGTTCTACTATATCTTCAACGTGATCGTAGACTATGTGATGGGCAGACTCGAAAAACGTCTGAACTACTACAAATGAGAGGGAACAGCGAAATGGCAGCGAACAACAACACTTCCGGCAGTAACGCCAGCATCCTCAGCATCCGCAGCCTCCAGAAATCCTTCGACGCGGTCAGCGTGCTCAAGGATATCTCCCTCTCGGTCGAGCGGGGCAATGTGGTCTCCATCATCGGCCCGTCCGGCTCGGGCAAATCGACGCTTCTGCGCTGCGCCTCCTTCCTGGAGCATGCCGACGGCGGCGATATTCTCTATGACGGAGAGTACGCTTTGCGCGACGGCGTGTACGCCCACAAATCGGAGCTCGCCCGCTTCCGCACCCGCTTCGGTCTGGTCTTCCAGAACTTCCAGCTCTTCCCGCACTATTCGGTGCTGCGCAATGTCTCCGAGGCCCCGATCCTCCACGGCGAAAACAAGGACGAGGTGCGCGAGCGCGCCCTGACGCTTTTGAAGAAAATGGGGCTGGAAGGCCGGGAAAACGCCTATCCTTACCAGCTCTCCGGCGGTCAGCAGCAGCGCGTCGCCATCGCGCGCGCCCTGTGCATGCGCCCCGAAATTCTCTTCTTTGACGAGCCTACCTCCGCTCTTGACCCCGAACTCACCGGCGAGGTGCTGAAGGTCATCCGTCAGCTTGCCGAGGAGAAGATGACCATGGTGGTCGTCACCCACGAGATGCCCTTCGCCAAGGCGGTCAGCAACCGCGTGATCTTCATGGCCGACGGCGTGATCGTGGAGCAGGGCGACCCGAAGGAGGTTTTCGATCATCCGCGCGAGGAGCGCACCAGGCAGTTTTTGAGCGTTTTTGAGCGCTGAACTGCGGGAGGCGACTTCATGCTGCGTTACAGTGTTCTCGACCCCACGGGCAACATCACCGCCCTTGTGGAGAGTCCCGTGGAGATTGCCCGTCAGCCTTCGATTGCCGCCGCCGTCATGCGCCGGCACCCGGAGGTGGAGCAGGTCGGTTTCCTGCGGGACGTATCCGACGATGGAATCGTGCGGGCGGAGCTGCGCATGGCAGGCGGCGAGTTCTGCGGCAACGCCTCCATGAGCGCTGCGGCCCTGCTGCTCTCGAAGGACTGTCCGTGCGAGGACGAGAGGCGTATGGAGCTGCGCGTCTCCGGTGCGGCGGAGCCTGTCGCCCTGTGCCTGCGCCCTGAGGAAGAAAACGCATACCGCGCCGAGATCGAGATGCCCCCCGCCCTCGGGATTTTGGAGACGGCGTTTGTCTTCGGCGACCTGCGCGCTGCGCTGCCCCTTGTACGCATGGAGGGTATTTCCCATCTGGTGATCGAGCCGGATTCCGTTTTTTTCTCCCTGCTGAAAAATCGTCCCGAGGCGGAGAAGGCCGTGCGGTCATTCTGCGAAACGCTTGGCGCGGACGGCCTCGGCCTGATGTTTCTGTACGGAAGCAGTACGCAGTACCGCATGACGCCGCTGGTCTTTGTGCCCGGCAGCGGCACCTGCTTTTGGGAAAATTCATGCGCCAGCGGCAGCGCCGCCGTGGGGATGTATCTGGCAGCAAAAACGGGCTCTGCGGCCGTGCTTTCCCTCTCCGAGCCCGGCGGCGTCCTCTGCGTCAGAAGCGATCCGAAAAGCGGCGAGACCCGGCTTTACGGTCATGTACGGGTGACGGCAGAGTTTGAAATTCCGGAAGCGGAGCTTTGAAACAAAAATCGGAAAATTTTTCAGAAAACTGTTGACATACCGGCTCTTTTTATGGTATTATCTCAGGGCTGAATGGGGACGACGTGCGGGTGTAGTTCAATGGTAGAACACCAGCCTTCCAAGCTGGATACGTGGGTTCGATTCCCATCACCCGCTCCAGCGTCGGAAGAAGTTCGCGCCGCTCCGTTTCCGCGGTTTGCGTAAGAGCCGCGAAAACTGCGCTCTGCTCTCTCCTTCCTCCTTTCCAAATTGAACTCGCTTCGCTGGACTTCAATTTGGTTTGAGATGCTATGGTGTGGGATCTATATGCGCCAATAGCTCAGCAGGATAGAGCAACTGCCTTCTAAGCAGTAGGTCGGGGGTTCGAATCCCTCTTGGCGTGCCAAGGCGTCAAAAGAAGCTCACTCCGTTCCGCTTCCACGGTTTGCGTAAGAACCGCGAAAGCTGCACATCCGTGATCTCCTTTTTCCTTTCAAACACAAACCCACTGCGTTGGGCTTTGTGTTTGGGTCAGGATACAACAGAGAACGCAGATTCTGCGGACTTTGTTTTGATATAGTCTCTCTTCGGAGAGCAGCATTGAAAATAACTTCAAAGCCTCGGCTTTGGATTTATGATAGGACGTACGGGTCACCGTACGGACAGATATGGTGGGATTAGCTCAGTTGGCAGAGCACCGGATTGTGGTTCCGGGTGTCGTGGGTTCGAGCCCCATATCCCACCCCACTGAAAACGAGCCGAGGCCGGCCTCGCCGGTCTCGGTTTGTTCCTTAATTGGGATGTAGTGTAATGGTAACACACCGGACTTTGACTCCGATATAGTGGGTTCGAGTCCCGCCATCCCAGCCATGCCCCAGTAGCTCAGGAGGTAGAGCACCTGCCTTTTAAGCAGGGTGTCCGGGGTTCGAGTCCCCGCTGGAGCACCAAAGGGAAGCCCGCAAACCGTTGAGTTTGCGGGCTTTCCCATTTTCTCAGGGCTGCTCAGAACTACTCAAGACTGCTCAATAATCCGGCGTAAAAGCCGGATTATTTCTGCTCTCGGCGTAAATTTCGGATGACAAAACAGGGGCCGTCAGCAGCCGGTGCGGGCTGCGCCATTACCCACGTGGTATGTAGGCAAGCATACTCAGGGGCCGTCAGCAGCCGGCGACATCCTCCGCGTATTCCACGATGCGCTGCCGGAACTCCGGCGTCTTGATGCCGGTGATCTCGTCGTGCTCCCAGTACCCGTCGTGCGCCATGGCAAGCTGCAGCATCTTGACGGTCAGATCGTCGCCGATCTGGACGGCAGCCGATGCGGTCGGCGCCTGGGAGATCTGCTGCGCTGGTGCAGCGCCCTGGGAGATCTCCGTCTCAAATTCAAGTGCGTACTGATAGCGTAGATCCAGGTTCTTGATTTTGGGGTTCTCGTAGACCACCAGTACGATCTGCGTACACTGCAGCAGGTTGTCAGAGGTGGTGACCGTCTTCCAGACGTCCTCGAAATCAAGGCGCATCTCCGCCAGCAGGAAGTCGAGCTGCATGGCCGGGTCGGCGATGGATGCTCCACGGGCACGGGCGAAAGCAAGGAGCTTCCTTTTACGCTTGGAGTCAGTCCACTGTGCATAGCCGTACCCGTAAAAAGACCCGTTGTCCGTTGCAAAATCATAGGCGGGGTCGTTGTCCACCTTGAAGGTATAATCCACGTCGCTGATCGGGCAGCGATCCTCCACGTTGTTCGGGCGCATGGCGCTTTCTGCTCTCAGGTTGGCCATGGTACCCAGGGCGCCGGCAGGGGTCATGCCGCCGGCGCGCAGGACGTTGTAGATCTCAATGTTTGTCATGGTTTCCTCCTGGTAATTGCATAGATGGCCACGGCCAGAATCAGCCCGCCGATCCAGGGCAGCACAAGGTGCACCTCCGGGCCGTGGAGCACGGCATCCCAGCCACGGGCGCGGAACTCCCAGAGTACCATGCGGGCAAATTCCAGCGCTGTCACTTACTCGTCCTCCTCGTTGAACAGATCATGGTCAGTCGTCCTCGTCCAGCAGGCCGGACACGTCCTTGTAGTCCATGGCCTCTTTCAGCTCGGCATAGGGGTCGCCGGGGAGCCCATGCTGCGGCTTGTACTCGTCCTCCTCGGCCTCGTCGGGCGTGCCCACTGTGGACATTTGGGGGGTACCGCCGTCTTCGTCGTCGCCGTCGCCCTTGTCCTCACTTTTGCGGCGCAGCACTTCAAAGGCGTTCTTGAGGGCGGGCGGGTAGGGGACGCCCATGATGCCCAGGTTCTCCAGGATGCTCATGCCGTCGTTGGCGGCGAAAAACAGGATGGTGGCCGTGCGCATGGCGGTGGTGTTTGCCAGCTTGTCCAGCTCCGCTGCGATCATGACGATCAGGATGATGACGCCCTTGCGGATCAAGCCCTTGAAGCCGGCGCGGGACTCATAGCCGCCGGTGGCCGTCTTGGGGCTCTTGTGCCACACGGCCGCGCACAGCGCGCCGGTCAGGTAGTCGATGGCCATGGCCCATGCCAGCAGCTGCGTCAGCTGATCCCAGCCGCCCAGGTACTGGGAGGCGACGCCGCCGATGGCGGCAATCCCGGCCAAAACGGTGTAGTAGATGCTTTTTGCGGTGTTCATGTGGATCCCTCCTCAATTTCTCCCAGCAGGGCGCGCAGCTGCGCAATGGTCGCGGCCTGCCGTCGAATAATGGCCGCCTGTCTCTCGCATAGCTCTGTCAGCTCCTCAATGGTCTGGTAAAGCGCGGCGTTCATCAGCCGTAAACCGACGTGACAAGCGCCGTCAGTTCCTCATACTGTTCGGTGGTGAGCCTGCCCATAGCGTAAAAAACGTCGAGCTTCTCCTGCGCCTCTTCGGCGGTCTTGTAAAACCGTCTGTTGATCAGTTTTTTCATGGCGTTATACATTACCCAATTACCTCCAAATCTTCATTGTAAATTTCCTCTACCAGCGCCGCAAGCTCGGCGTCGTGTGACGCCTCAAGCTCTTCAATACGCCGGTCTTCTGCTTCTGTCCTGCTGTGGGTGTAGTCTGTGAGTTTCATGCCTTATTCCCCCTCATCAAACTCCACAATCATAGACGGCTCTCCGATCGCCCTTCCGGCCGCCGGGGCCTCCGCGTGAATCTTAACGCCCAGCTCCCAGTCCTGTGCCGTCTTGGTCGTGCCGAGCTGTGCCACGCCGCCGTCCGCACAGTTGACCCATGTCGGCGTAGCGTCCCCGAAGTTGTTGCAAACCTGCGTGCTCAGAACGGTGAAGCTGTCGTGCGGCACGGTGAGCTTGCACTGTTTGGGGCGTTTGGCCGTCTTGCCGAGAGACATGGTCGCGTCGATACCCCAATACGTCTTCCGTCCATCCGGGAGGAGGAAGATTGCGTCAGCGCCAGCGTCGCTGACGGATGTCGCTGGCGCGACAGATAAAGCGGGGCGCAGCCAGAAGTTGCCGTTCGTGGCCGCGCTGCCGTCGGCGTTGCCGTTCGTGTACACGTTGCGGAAATTCGTCGCCGAGCTCGCAGAGCGCATCCAAACGAAGACAGCGGTCCCGTTCGCCTGGTAGCCGATACGCGCCTGGTTTGCGTCCGTCTTCCCGGTCGCCGCCTTGAGCGCGTCAAGGTAGCTCTGCCCCTCGTTGCCTGCCGGGTCGTTGCCGTAGCCCTCTTCTGAGTAGGAGAGCAGAAAGCAGCGGCGGGCGATGGAGATAACCTGCGCCGTGCCGGACTGATTATAGTCCACGTATTTGATGGACGTATTGTTGAGCGCGGCCAGCGTCGCTGCGTCGAAGCGGGCGAGGAATCCGTTTGTCTCGTCCTCCAGCCACAAATCCGCCTCGCAGCCGTCATAACTTGCGACGTTGGAGCTGTGCATGCGCTTTGCCACCGCGGCGTACTGCCGCAACAGGCGGGCGTTGCCGGACTCGTCCAGGCCGAGGTAGTAATAAGGGGTGTGTTCGGTGACTCCGCTGATTGTCTCGTCCACCCATACGACGGTTCCGGTGGTGAGGTCAGCGATTGTTCTTGACATGTTTACCTCCTGTCCGGCGCGATACATACGCGCCATTTTGTTTTTCCATAGTCGATTTTGTAGATGATCAGCCGACGGCCGATCTGACGGAGAGCCCCGTCAAGATATGCGTCCATGTTCAGTACCTGCGTCCTCGCGTTCTTAGCTTTTAAGGCGTGGCGGCGCCATCCGAAGTACGCTTTCTCCATGCGCTGCGGCGTGATTTCTTCTGCCGCGAGCTGGGAAACGAGCTTTCTCAGGTGGCGTCGCTTGCTCTTGATCTTCCCCTTTGCGACGCGCACGACGATCTTCCCGGTGTCGCTCATGATGATGTGGAAACCGAGGTAATCGAAGCTGCGGTAAAAGATGGCCGTTTTCGGGTTCAGCTCAAGTCCGATGCCCTCCACGTATCCCTTGCACCATGTCAAAAGTGTTTCCGCGATTTCCCTGCTCTCGCAGAGGATGTAGAAATCGTCCATGTGCCGCCCGTAAAACTCAGCGCCGAGCTGCTCTGTCAACTTGTGATCCATCTCCGATAGATAGAGATTTGCAAGCAGCTGGCTTTGCTGGAGACCGAGCGGCAGTCCGCGTTCGGTCAGGTTAACAAATTTCCGCATGATGTTCTGCACGTCCGTGTCTGACAGGTAGCGGTAAATAAGCTCCATGACGCGCTCGTGCGGGATCGAAGCGAAGAAGCTGTGAATATCGCCTTTCACGATGAACGGCGGGCGGTGATGCTTGACCCAGAATGCGCGGTAGTCTTGTTGCAGACGCTTCAAGGCGTAGTCCGTCCCGCGCCCTCTCGTGTTTGCGGATGCTCCGCCCACGAGCGGCGCAACAAGCGGGAAATAGGCGTAGGTGTCGCAGATAACATGCTGCACGATTTTGTCTTCTTGGCTTGGGACCTGTGCCTGTCGCCGCTTCGGGTAAAAGATTTGCTTGATTCGCAGCGGCGTGGGCTCAAATTTTCCGGTTTGGAGCCGGTAGCATAGCCTGTACAGGTTTTCTTCCAGGTTGTAGAGGTAGCGTTGCTGGTTTGGGACGTTCCTCTTCCCCTTCCTTTCGTCCTGCCATCCAAGCCGTAATGTAGGGTAATCGAATATCATTGCGTCCTCCTCGCAAGGGCTCGGCGTTGATATTTTGAATCAGGGAGCTGCCTCCTTTGGCGGGCTTCAAGGAGTTTCCGCCAGAGCGGGGCGCAGCCAGTTGTTGCCGTTCGTGGCCGCGTTGTTGTTGGCGTTGCCGTTCGTGTTCACGTTGCGGAAATTCGTCGCCGAGTTCGCAGAGCGCATCCAAACGTTGACAGATACAGGCAGCCCCCGCAGCAGAGTTATGTGGCTTGTTCGTCTGATTGCATCCAGCGCACCGTCGCCCATTTGATGGCCGTTGTCAGCTTCTGCCAGCGGTCGCGCTGTTTCTCGCTGATGTAGCCGCGCTCATAGGCAATACGGGCAAGGTGGTTCAAATAGACGCACTTTGCGGCGGCCTGCTGCTGCGCTGTCCGCCGCGCCTCGCCAATCCTGATCTCATTTGCCTCGATGATAAGCTCCTGTATGTCCAGCGCTGTGTTGATTGTCCTGGTCACAAACGACGGATAAAACAGGCGCGGGAAGCGCGGGTTTCTGTCGTCTGCTTTTCCGCAGAGCTCCAGCGTGAGACTTACCAGGTCGTCGGCCATATTGCCGAGGCCGAATTCTTTCTTTGCCATGATCAGGAGACGATGGTCCTGTGGAATGCGTTCAGCGCGCCTTCTGTTACCGTCGGCGGATCAGTCAGGAAGTCTGCGATATAGACTTCCAGCGCGGCGAGGTCGGTGCCTCCGCCTCCCTGCGCGATCAGCCGTGCGAGCCTGTCAGCCTCCTGCTGAATTTTGCTGTAGACTACAACGTCCATTATGCCGCCTCCTCAATGCCAGTGATGACCGTTTCCAGCGTCGTCAAGTTCGTCGTTATCGTGATATGCTTCCCGTTTGCCAGCGTCCGCAGCTCTGTCACGCTGTTTTCACCCCAGGTAAACACGTCCGTTCTCACGGCGGCGTTGTTCGCCGTGTGCACGATTCTCTGCGGCTTGCCGTTTGCGTCAAAGGTGACGGTTTGAGTTGTCCCCGAAATCGTTGACCCTAAAAGCGCGTCGATCTCGTCCTGGGCGGCCGCCGTGCGGTAGGCCGTCAGGGGCTGGTGCTGCTGCAGGGCGGTGTCGGCCTTGCCCAGGGAGGTCTTGACCTCGTCGGTCAGGTCGGTCTTGGGGATGCCGCCTGCAGGCTTTTCGTACTTGGCCTCGTCCAGGCGGATCAGCTCGTCCTGGATGTCGTTGAGGTTTTCCGAGGTAATGACCGTCTGCCGGGGGGAGTATTCGCGTTTTACAAAGCTCATGATCATAACCCTCCATTCGTGAGCCGCTGCTGGATCTGCGCCAGGAGCGTGCCTAAATCTGTACCGTTAAGCTCGATGGTAGCCGCTTTCAATTTCCACTCCGGGTTAACCTCCACGCACTTCGCAAGCTCCGCCACTTTGCCGAGGCCGATGCCCTTGCCGCCCGCCAGGAAGTCCATGATGACGCCAGCGGTGGAAAGGACGACACGCTTGGTTTCTTCGTTCAAGAGATCGGTCGCCGTTACAAAGATTTGATAGCTGTGTTCAATATCGGCGGGAAAGAAATATGTTTCGGTTGCAATATACGCGGCAAGTGTTCTTTCATCGTCCGGCGGCGCGCTTGCGCCCACAACAGAAACCACCGTGTCCTTGTCATTCAGATCGTTTAACGACGAAAACGCGTACCGAACAACCATAAGGCAATATGCGCCCGTGTCGTTTGCACCGCCTATATATGCCGTTCCCGTCACAGCCTCGTTGAAGCTTAAGGAAAGCGTATTATTGTCTGTGTACTGAACGTCGCATGCAATTACTTTTCCGTTCGAGTCAACGACAGCAACATCCGGCTCTTTCCCTAAATTATGTGTAATAATCCAGTCTGCGGAAGCGTTCTCCTGCTCATATCGGAATTCACTGTTGTACCTGTGGTAGCTGTCAATCGAAACAGAAGGGCTTGAATACGGAAGAACACTGATATCCAATGCCGGAAATGGAGCGTTTGACAAATTCCGCTTGTCTGTTGCGGTAACTGTATATGATATGTCTTGCCAAACATTTCCTTGCGTTTCTCCTGTATACAAATCGGCCTGTTCGTCGTATTCGAGATAAATAGTTCCGAACTGCTGACTGCTTGCAACAACAGAATCCAAGGGAGATGATGTGTGAGTTTGAACTTTTACTTCAATCCTTAACCGGGTATAATTTTGAACATAATAATTTGCCAGAGACTGCGGCCACTGCTCTTTTTGAATGGGTATGCTGCTGACGGATACGATTGACGGTTTCATATCCACACCAGCGCGGATTTCAAAATAAACATCCGTTTGCCGCAGCATTTCGTCCGTGACTCGGCACATACATTGGACCCGATCTGCTGTTACGCTGACTCGTCCATCATCAAACCATCGTTTCAGACATGTTATATCAACCAAATCCGACTCGCCATACCAGACATGACTTTGCCCATCCTCTGTTCGCACACCGGTGTTATTAACAAAGAACATTATGCTCACACGCCTGGAATACCTGTATCCAAATTGCAGTCGAAACTCTTCTCCTGTTTTAGCATACTGCGTTATGGGGCTGGTAGTTAAATCCATGTATCCAATAAAGACGACCTCCAACCCCCGCCTTGTAAGGCGATAACCAGCAGTGCTGCTTCTGTTTTTTTGGTCTGTGAATGTGACTTGAATCAGGCAGCTGTTGGTTCTGTTCTGCGCCTGTACAAACGTTGTTTCAGCCAGGCTGAGACTCAGGCTGTTCTTTATGTCAAAAGCATTATGATTTTCCACAACATAAGAACGATAGCTTTGGGAGTCATAAGCGCGAATGCTGTAGCTCAGGGGTCTGTCATATGGATCTGAGATTGTTATTTCAAGAGGCGTATCTATAGGGATTTCGTTCTGACTGACTTGCAGGCTTATTGCTTCTCGGTATAATCTCAAACCTGCTTCTGCTGTTCGGCCGGCGTTATCGCTTACAATCATCTTCATCAAAACGGAGGTGTTGGGATTGCTGTAGATAAACCAGGATTCGTTTCCCGTGACAGTTACAGAATCTACTGCCACATCGTTCGACCAAACAGAAGCATACTCGTTTGTTCTCCAGTTCCATGCCTGCAAGTCATAACGCAGACGCATTCCGTCTCGGCCCGTGACTGAGAAGATGCAATCGGTTTCTATATACCAATTGTTCAGATTCGCCTGAACGTGCAGTGGAACCTGTTCACCGATGAATGTTCCGCCGGTGGCTCTCACATAAAACCCGGTCGGGCCGCTTTCGTGCGTAAGGCGAACAACCGGGGAATCTGTATTGAAAGTCCCGGTAAAAGACACGGTTTGATTTCCGCCGGATTCACTGTTTACATAGATATTTTTTTCGCCTAAAAGTGTTTGTCCGGCAAAATCAAAGAAAGAAACGCGTATTTTCCCACTACTCCCTTGCGTTGGGATAATAGGCTCGAACGAAAATGTAAATGAGCACGAAGTCAAAGAATATGTAGCGGTGTAGTACTTGAATTCCACATATTCATTGTTTAATCTTCTCTGCCCACCTTGATATTCGCTCCAATTGCCATCATAGCTTATTGCGTCCGCTCTGCTTTTTTGAAATGTCGCCATATCAACCAACCCACATCCATGACATATTGCCGCTTGTACGCGGCTGACACAGAATTCTTCCTAACGTAAACTTGCCGCCTGTAGGGATCTGAAGCTCGTTCGGGGTATATTGCTTTTGGTTATCCCAGTAAGACATTTCCTGATTGTTGTAGTACAGGGATATTTTACTGTTGGAGATGCGGAACGAAAACGGATCGTCCGTCTTGCCTACGATGACCACGCCGTTCTCGTAGCGGATGTAGTAGGTCATCGCATTGAGCGCGGCATTGGTATCGGCTCGCAGCTCGGAGAACGCGATGGTCAGGCGCTGATCCGTCAGGCTGATCTCACCGGCAAGGGCGTCAGCCTGCTGATCCGCCTCTGTTTTGTTGTAGTAGTTCTGCTCGATTTGTTCCGTTGGGCTGTACTCGGAAAGCGCTCCGGCGAGATCTTCATCGCTCACATATTCTGCGGCCACACCCTGGCGGATAGAATCCGCCTGCTGGTTGATGTAGGAGCGCAGCACCACGGCCTGGGCATCGGAATACTGCCGCGCCTCCTGGGCGGCAATGCGCAGCGCCCTGCCGCTTCTGCTCTGCACGGCATACTCGTGGTCGAGCTCCTCCTCGAAGTCGGCGCTGAGGTCGGCGGTCGGCTTCGCGCAGATCGTCCAGTCCATGGCCATGATCTGGTATAGCCGATCATCAATGGAAACCAAGTCGCCCGGCTCCGCGGCGGGGTCGATGGTGTAGGCGGTGGTTGCCCGGAAGGGGCGGTAAAAGCGGTGCGCGAGGCGGGAGAGACAGAGGGCTGCAGCCGTGCTGTCGGCGAAATTGCAGACCCCCTTGAGCACATAGCCGCTGTCGTCTCCGGCTCTGGCCTTTGCGCCGGCCTCCGTGCGCAGCTCCACGCCGGTGATCTCCGGGAGATCGATACCGGGCTCCATTCCATGCACGGCCCGGCCCTGAGTGAATACGTCGTCCTGATCGACTCCGCCGGATGTCGTATCGACGATGGCCAAATCGGCAATGGCGAGATCCGCGATGGCCCCGGAGTAGGATAGCTCTGCAAGCGGAACCAGGCGCAGCCGGCCGGCGTTTGTCATCTGCAGGTTGCAGCCGTGCGCCGCTGCGATGTCTGACCAGACCTCCCGCGCCGTCGATTCCGTGTTGAGTCCGATGAAGGCGACGGTGTCGTCCAGGATCTCGCTGTTTTCCAGCTCGAAGCCGGTGGCCTCCTCCAGGAGCGCAGCCGTTGCCTTCGCTGTGATCGGCCACGCCGCCGGGAGCTCCTCCACCTTGTCCGTCCAGCTCTGCTCCAGCAGGAGCATGCCGTCGTAGGCCGTGATGGCGAGGATGCCGTCGTCGTCCGGTAGGCGCAGGTCCGTGTAATAGACCCCGATTTGTACCCACTCGGACACCTCGCTGTCGTCGGCGCTGTGCAGGCGCATCTGCACCGTGAAGGATGCGCCGCGCGGCCAATTTTCCTTCTCCTCGTAGATCTGCAGCTTGACAATAGTCGGCCGCGCTATGCCGATCTGCGGCCCGCCGTCGTCAAACAGCGCCGGCCGGATGGAGAGGCTGCGAATATTTCTTGCGTAAGGCTGCAGGACATTGTCGCCGTAGATCACCGGGCCGCGCACGACCTGCGTCTCATACCAGAAGCCTTTCTGCCCGCGCAGGCGGCGGTATAACGGACTTGTCGTTTTCATGGGCGTTTACACCTCCGTGAGCGTAAAACGCACGCTCTCCCACGTCAGCACGCCTCTGGACGCATCCCAGACTGCGCCCTCAATGTCGGTACCGTAAAATTGCTTTGTGACGATCCCGTAGCGCAGATCCGGGTAAGTGACCGACACCGTCTCCTTGTCCAGGGCGACGGCAAGCTGGCGTCCGCGTGCGTCTGTGAGGCGGCGGCAGCTGATGTCGAGCTGCCGCTTTTTGCCCAGGATCAGACGGTGCATGAACGTGTCCCGGTCGCGCCCAGCCTTCTCGCTCTCAATGTCGTATTTTTTCCAGCGGAATCCGCCCTGCTTGACACAGTCGGAGAAATCCGCGCCGTCAATTTTGAAAGGGGCAAGTGGATTCATAATACCTCCTATACGCGCACGGCCCCGGCAATGCGATCCTGGTCTCTCATGACCCGGCGCACAGTCCTGCCGAGGCTCGCGTCGTCCAGGACAATATCATGGCCTGCCATGATCGCGTCCAGGATGTCGTCCAGGGCGGAAAGCAAAATCCCGTTGGAGCCGTTGTCGCTCATGGCGCGGGAGATCGTGTCGCCCGCGCTGCTGCGCAGGCCGGAAATCGGCGCCGCCTCCTGCCGCACGATCTTGCGCAGCAGCTTCTCGGGCGCTTCGATGTTCATGCCGCTGCGCTGGTCGCCCAGGACGGCGGCAAACTTCCTGTTGGGTGGGATGACCGCGCCTTCGGCCAGGAAGGGAATGTGGAAGTTGAAGCTTGTCATCCCGGAGAACAGCTCCCCGGCGCTGGCTGCCAGATCGCTGAGCCATCCGCCGATGCTGTTGATCGTGTCGGCCACGCTGGACGCCATGTCGCTGAAGAAGCCGATGATGTCGTTGACCGCGCCGACGGCGCCGTCGACGATGCTGCCGAACACGGTACCGGAAAACCACTCTCCGGCGCTCTGCCAGATGCCCGTGATCGACTCCCACGCCGCTGAGAATGCGCTTCCAACCAGGTCGGCGGCAGTCTGCCCGACGTCCTGCACGGCCTGCCAGACGGTCTCCGCGCTGCTTCTGATGGACTCGAAGCGCTCGCTGATGTAGTTGCTCACCTGCATCCACAGTGCGCTGGCCTCGGTGCCGGTGCTGTCGGTCTTTTCTTTGATTGCACTCCAGGCTTCTGCCGCCCGGTCGCTGATCGGCTGCCAGACGTTTGACTGGAACCACCCGGCAGCGCCCTGCCATTTCTCAACAGTCCAGTCATGCGCCGCGCTCACGGTGGTCTCCGTGTCAGCGGGCGGCAGCCCACTCGCTCACCGGCGTCCAGACATTGGTGTTGAACCACTCGCCCGTGTCGCTCCACCGCTGCTCGATCCATTCACGGCTTGCTTCGGCAAGCTCCTGGGCACGCCCCCAGGTCTCGGCTGCCGAGCTCGTGATCGGATCCCACACGTCGGATCTGAACCACTCACCCGCGCCCTGCCATACCTGCCGCGTCGTTTCCCACGCCGTGCTTGTACTGTCCTCGCAGCGGGCGGCAGCCCACTCGCTCACCGGCGTCCAGACATTGGTGTTGAACCACTCGCCCGTGTCGCTCCACCGCTGCTCGATCCATTCACGGCTTGCTCCGGCAAGCTCCTGGGCATGCCCCCAGGTCTCGGCTGCCGAGCTCGTAATCGGATCCCACACGTCGGATCTGAACCACTCACCCGCGCCCTGCCATTTCTCCTGGATGTTGTCCCAGGAGGCAGCGGCCCACTCGCTGACCGGCTGCCAGACGATGGTATTGAACCACTCGCCCGCGCCCTGCCATTTCTCCTGAATCCAATCCCAGGCAGCGGCGGCGGCTTCCTTGATTTCGTCCCAGTGCTTGACGCACTCATAGATGGCAATGCCCAGGGCCGCGATGATGGCGATCACGCCCGCAATGGGGGCGATCAGACCGGCAGCGCCCGTCGCCGCGGCTGCCGTGGCTCCGGTGCCAGCTGTCAGCGCCGGTACCATCGTCCCGGTCAAAGCGGATCCGAAACCGCCCACGGCGCCGGCGCCGCCCGCCAAGGTTGCGATCAGACCGCCAGCCCCGGCAGCGCCCAGCGCGGTGGAAAGAAGCCCTGCGCCGGTCGATGCGCCGGTAAACGAGCCGAGCAGACCCGCGGCGCCGCCGAGAGCATCAACGAGCAGCCCGGCTGCACCCGCAGCGCCAGTGAACGCGCCCAGAAGTCCAGCTGCGCCCCCGGCGCCCAGCGCAAGGCTGAGTGCCTCCGCTGCACCGGTGGCGGCGGCAAGGGAACTCAGAAGCCCCGTGAGGCTGATTGCCTCCAGCATGGCCCTCGCACCGAGCGCCGCGTTTGCCAGGGCGATGAGCTTGTCGATCAGCGCGCCGAAGGCGACGGCTGCGGCCATAAACCCGAACGCGTTGGAGAGCCGCTGCTGAATACTCTCCCAGTACTCCAAGATGTTATCCTTGAATGCTTTCAGCCGCTCGCGCAGGTGCTCCAGCGCCTCTGCCACACGGTCGCGGAATGCCTTGATTTCATTCCAGGCGTTCTTGAGCTTCTGCAGCAGATCCTCAAGCCACTTGATGCCCTCCGGGCGCTCAAAGGACTCGGTGAAGCTGCCTCGCTCGATACTGGGCGGGATATAGGCGGGCGTATCGCTGCCGGCGGTGCTCCTGCCGGTGTCGTCTTCATCCTCCTCTTTTTCCTCATCCCGGAACGCCAGGACATGCAGGGTGTCAAAGTCAGCCCGCTGCAGATCTTCGACGGCTTCCTTTGCCTTCTTGGCCGACTTCGTCATCTCGTCCATGCCGTCGCTGGCCTCATAAGCGCCGTCGGCAAGGTCGTATTCGCTCTCGGCCACATCGCCGCCCGGCAGGTACTTCCACTCGCTGCCGGCGCTCTGACCGTTGCCGAAGACATTGGCAAAGGACTGTGCCACCCGATTTGCCAGCGTGGCCACCGCCGCGAGGATGTCCGCCACCTTATTCAGCAGCGGAATGAACAGCACGCCGATGGTGCGCACGGCCTGGCCGAACTGCTCCTTGATATCGCCCAGCGCGTTGCTGAGCTGCTTCATGCGCCCGGTGGGCGTCTGGGCAAGCGCCCTGTTCATCCCGCCGACACTCTGCTCCACAACGCGGGCCAGCGTGGCGGCGCGCTGCTCTTCGTTCCCAAAGCGCAGGATCGCGGCCTCGGCCTCCGTGAAGGTGTAGCCGTAGCGGCTCAGGGCGTTGACCTGGCCGTTCATGACCTTGCCCAGCATCGTTGCGATGCTGGTGGTCTGCTCTGCCGTAACGTTGTAGCCGTACTGCTGCACCGCCATGTCGTTCATCACGGGGATCAGCGTCTGCAGGCTGGAACTCAGGCTCAGGTAGGTGGACAGCTCCTGCGCTCCGGCAAGCTGCACCTCATCGCCGACCACACCCAGCTTCTGCTGCGCTGCGGCGAGATCCAGGATGCCCTGAATCTCGTCATTTCTCGCGCCCATGGTGTTGCGCATGACGCGCGCAAGCTTCATCTCGGCCTCTGCCTGCTGGTCGTATGCTTCGGCCGCCTCTTTGCCCGCCTGGTAAACCCTCTTCGCGGCATAAATGATCGCGGTGAGCGTGAATGCTTTTTTCAAACCGCCCACGGCCTTCTGCATAACGCCGCAGGAACGGGACACGCTGGTCTGCATCGTGCGCATGGAGCTCGACGCCTTCTTGCTCTGTGTGGTGATCGCAGAGAAGTCGGCGCCGGCGCGGACCATCATATTTTTTACAACAGCCATTGTTCAGTCCTCCGTACCGCCGAACAGCCTGTTCAGTGCCTGCGCGGTCTTGAACATCTGGTCGTCGTCCATAGGTCCCGTTTTCTCGGGGAACACGTCCTCATAACGCGGCGGGTGCTTGTTCCAGATCATGGCGCGCGTGAGGCTGGCCAGGTTGTAGATCCTGACCTTATCCTCACGCTCGCGCGTCTTGATGCGGTTGAGATAAGCGCCGGCCCAGATCCGCAGCTCTCGCGGCGTCATCTGCTGCCATTGCTCAAGGCTCAGGCCGATCTGGGCCGCCAGCTCCATGCTCCCCGTGAAATAGCCCTTTAGGTAGGGTCCGTCTCCGTGCCCTCGCCTTCGGTCTCCTCATTTTCGTCGGGTTCCTCGGGGTCGGGGAAGGCCGCCGCAAAGGCTGTGGAAATCGGCTCCGCTAGCTGTGTGAGCACGCCCTTTACGCCGAGATCTTCGAGCCAGCGCTCAAACTTCTCTCGCTTGAGCTGGCTGTCCTGGTTATGCAGCATAAGCCAAAGCAGCAGCACCAGGTAATCGTACCGCGCCACCTGGTTCCCCAACTGGTCCAGCGGCACGCGGGTGATGCTTGAATACTGCATCATGACGTTATGCGTCATGCGAAGCTGCCACGTTCTGCCGCCCAGCTCAACCACGGGCGGCAGCTTTTCGGCGTTTTTCTTGTCTGCCATCGCTCAGCCCTCCTCAGTCGCCGTTGCCGGCAGGTGCAGTGGCTGCCAGCGTGGGCTTTCCAGTGACGGCAAGGCTCAGCTCAAAGCTCACGCCCTGGCTCAGCTCCGCGCCGGTGGAGAATCTCACGACGCTCGCCGTGAAGCTCCAGGTTTTTCCGATCTTCTGCGGAAAGATGATCTGGCAGGCGACGGCCTCGCCGCTATCGAGCAGGCTCAGGCACTCGTCCTGGCCGTCGTCCGCGCCGTCCAGGAAGCCGCTGGCAGTCACGTCGCCCACGTCCTTGAAGTCAGCCGCCTTTTCGCGGTAGCCGCTCGTGTTGTCCAGCGCGGTGAGGTCTACGGTATCGGCGTTGACTTCGATGCCGTTGATGCTGGTCAGGCCGCCCACGACCTTATTGTTGATTTTAAGCTGTGTGCCCTTGGAATTGGATTTGCTCATGGTGAGTACCTCCTGTAAATGTGTCCAGAGTGGACTCGTTTACAGCGGCATTTCGCCGCTGTGCTTGAGTTGGTTGATGATGGGGCGCAGGCCGTTGGGGATGGGGGCTTCTGCGCCGGTGGAATCCCTGTGATCGTAGTAGTGCAGCGTGAGCGAATGGACCGCCATGGTGTACAGCTTGGAGTCCTCGGACGGCTCCGGGATGCCGGCGCCGTCCAAGTATTCCTTGGCCGCTGCCATGAGCCCGGCGATCAGACTGTCGTCCTCGTCGCCGTCCACGTGCATGTAGGTCTTGCAGGCCGCCAGGGCGGCGGCCTGCGCCGCCTGCTCCTCCTCAGCAGCTTCTGCGGCTAACACCGCTGCCGACTTCCTGGCCATGGCTTATCAGCCGTTGCCGCCGCCGTTGCCGGAAGCCTTGCTGTAGTAGACGAAGCCCTGGTGCTCGACCACGTTGCCGCCCAGCATCACGTCGCCCAGGATGGTGTGCATGCGCTCGATGGCCTTGGCGGACTCATCGACGCGGATCTCGTAGCCGCCGAACAGGCCCAGCATGTAGTTCAGCGGGTTGCCGTAGATCAGATCACCGGCAACCAGATCGGGCACGATCACATAGGGGATCTGTACGCCGCCGTCGGCGATCACGCCGCGATTGCCGTTGCCCTGCTTGGTGATGTTGAAAAGCCTCTGCTTTTCATTGGTGCCGCGCAGCTGGCCGAAAGCCTTCAGGTCGGCCTTGCGCAGCTGCAGCACGGCCTCGCCGGTGAACTCCGTGTCGGGGCCGAGGGCGAAGTACAGCTCATCCAGCGTGTTCTCGTCGATGGCGGTGTAGGTGTCGGTGACGATGATACTGGCGCCGGCTTTGTTGACGGCGGTCTTGATGCCGTAGGAAGTCTTGGTGCCGTCCACGGCGCCGTTGACGATGAGGCCGACAGCCTTGCGGCGCAGGGCGCGCAGCGCCATCTGGAGCACCTTCTCGTAGTAGCGCGCGGGGCTGAGCTTCTCAATGTTGCGGTCGACGAAGCTCGTAGTGGTGATCTCCATCGGCACGATCTGCGCGATGCCGAAGGTGGGATCGGTGCTGAGGGTTCTGGCGGTGCCGGACTTGGCGACGGGGTCGGCCACGGTACCGTCAAACTCGGAAATCACATAGGGCTCCTCCCAGCCGCTCAGGCCGGTCATGTCCTCGACATGCACCATGTCCAGCAGGCTGGAGATGGCCGGCTGATTGTCGTGGATCTCCGTGCCGGTACCGTTGGGCTGCACCAGCGTGCCGGTGATAGTGACGGCGTTGCGCAGGGCGCGGAACACCTCGGTGTTGGTCAGCGCAATGGCGAGACCCTTCTTGAGATCATTGCCGCGCTCGTTGGCGATGTCGGTCGCCTCGGCGGCGCTGGGCTGAGAGGTGAGCACCTGCAGCTCCTGGGCCGCGATCAGATCCTTGACCTGGTTGATCTCGGTGAGGATGTTGGCCGCCTTCTCCATCTGGGACTTGTACTCCTCCTGCTTGCCGGCGTTCAGCGCTGCCTCGGCAGCATCCAGGGCGGCCTTGCGGTCGGCCGCCAGCGCGATGAGTTTTCTTTTCATGGGTTTACCTCCGTAAAAAAGATATTTATATCAGCGGCAGCCGCCGCGGATATGCTAATGGTTATCGGTGCCGGCGCGTCCGCCTTGCCGCAATGCCATTCCCGGCCCTGCTTTCGCAACGGGCCACCAATGGCGCGGCTGCGGAGAGCCTGCGGCTCCTTCATCCGCCCCCGGCGGCGGGGCCTTGGCTCCCTCGCGCCCACACAATGGCCACCACGATCAGGCCGGCGCCTGCCGTGATCCAGGCCGCCGGAATGCAGATCAGCGAAACGCCCATGACGATGCAGCAAAGGCCCGCCAGAAATATCAGCAGGCTGATCACCTCGCGTCGCCTCCGTTCCCTGCGCCCTTCTCGGCGCGGATCCGGGACAGCTCCCTCCAGTCTTCCAGCGGCACGTAGTTGAGACTGGCATAGTGTTCATTGCCGCCGTCGACGTCCGGCATGTCTTCCAGGGCGCGGATCTCGTTGACGCTGAAAGCGCCGCTCTCGCGCATGTTCTTGTACCAGGTACCGCGAGAGGCAAAGTCGCCGCGCAGCTCCGCCATGAGGTTGCCGCGTATGCGCAGCCCTTTCTCCACGTCCTGCGGCAGCAGCAGCTTGTACAGGAGCTCCTGCTCCCAGATCGTGCAGTTGGGATGCACCGTGCCCACGACATACTCGATGGCGTTCTGCTCATTAGAGCTGTACGCCTGCTTGCCGGCCTGCAGCTTGTACAGCGGCACGCCGAAGATCCTGCCGAGATCTTCGACACTCAGCGCCATCTGCTCCACGAACTGCGCGTCGGCATTGCTGACGCTGATGGGCTTGTACTCCACGCCCAGGTCGAGCACCGCGATGCGGTTGACGTTGGCCGGGCCGGAATACCGCTTTTCCCACTCCTCGCGCATCCTGTCCTTTTTGGAGATCGTGCGCTCTGTCCCGTCGGGATCGGTGACGGTGGTCTTGCCGCTCAGGTCGCTGTCCGTTTTGAGGATGCCGATGGGCTGGCCGCCGTTGAGAAAGTAACTGCTGGAGTATTCTTGGGCCGCCCTGGCGCCTTTGATGATCTCCTGCGCGCGCTCCAGGTACCCGATGCCCTTATAGCCGTTTTTGGAGTAGGCCATCACGTGCAGCACGTCCATCCGCCCGCAGCGGATCGTCTCGCCCGTGAAGGGGTGCTGGATGGTGTAGTACGCATCGCCGTCTTTCAGCAGCTGCACAGTCCAGTACCCGTGCGGGATCGGCACCAGCTCCGTCGGCTGCAGCGAGTGGGGATCCCGGCGGATCCACGCCACGCCGTTGCCGTTGGCCACGCGCTCCGCCTCCAGCTGCTTTTTGAAAACGGCGGGCGTCTGCCAGCGGTTGGGCCTCAGCTCCAGCAGCTGCAGCGCCGGGTGTTCTACGCGCACGCGGGTGTCCCGGTCATAGACAAAAAACGGCATCTTGGCGATGGAATCGCTGAGGATGTCGATGCAGCGGCTCACGGTGGAGATCCGCATCGCGGCGTCCTGATCCGTGCGGATGGGGGCCGGGCTCAGACCGAGGCTCTGCGCCGTCACGGCGTTCACCGCCGGGGGAGGGGATCCCCTTGCCCCGGCGAGGCGGGCAAGCCCGCGCTCGAAAGCGATCACAGCGCGCACCTCGCTCTCTCCAGATCAATCGCGGCCTGCAGCTTCCAGTTGTTCCCGACATCCGTGTCGGCCGCATTTTCGGGCGCTGTGACGGGCGTCGTGGCCGCGTCCGGCGTTTTCGGCTCCACCGGATGCCCCGGCACCTCCTCCGCGTTCCCGGCCCTCACAGCGGCCTCGTAGCGCTCAAGAAGCGCCTGCGGGGGCGTGGAGAGCGTCGCCATGTTGGTAATCAGCAGGCCGCCCGCCGCCGCGATCCGCTGCGCAGTCTCCTCGTCGGTGTCCAGCATACCGTCCACAAGGCCCAGGTCGATAGCGTCCTGCACGGGCATCCAGGTGGACTCGTCCACCAGCTGCTCAAAGCGTGCCCTGGGCGTCTTGCCGGCAGCCTTCACCACGTAGCCGTTGATGATGCTGGCCTTGATGGAGTCCAGGAAGTTCACCAGCTCCCGCGCGCCGTCGTTGTTAACATATCCGGCGCCCGTTGCCGGCTGGTGGATCATGACCTGGGCAACCGGGGAGGCAAGCACCGTGTCGCAGCCGCTCATGACGGTCGTGGCGGCGCTGGCCGCCATGGCGATCACATGGGCCTCCGTGTGGGCCCTGCAGCCCTGGAGCATCCCGAAGATCTCAAAGCCGGCCCAGACGTCTCCGCCGGGGCAGTTGATCTCCAGCACCAGCTCCTCATCCGGCGGCAGGGCCGCGATGGCGTCGCGCACGATGCCGGGATAGCAGCACGGGATCTCGAAAAAATCATAGATCCACGCCCAGTCGTCGCTCACCAATTCACCGTAAAGTTTGATTTTCATGCGCTATCGCTCCCCTCCGTTTGGTAGTCAATATCAAGCTGATAAACCCGGCGGAACAGACAAACGTCGTTGTCGAACAGATCCGGGGAAACCTGCTGTATAATAACGTCTTCAAAGAAAATCCCGTCTGAGTCGGTGTCGGCCACGGCATTATCGACAATTGCTTCCCCGCAGACGGCTCCGTCGGATCGCACCCAGGAGTAGCCCACCAGGTACTTGATGGCGGCCTTGATCTTGCCGCCGATGATCGCGAGGCTGTAATAGTCCCCAGCCACGACATGCAGCTGATATCCTGCGTGCTGTAGGCCCGTCAGCTGATCCAGCGCGGCGTCCTCGCTGTCATCCGTCTGGAGATAGAAAACAAAAGGGGGCCGCGCGTTCTTTTTGGGTTCTCCCGGCCAGATCTGATCCCGCAGGTCCTGGATGCCTTCCAGCGTTCTGACCATCACAAAATCCGGGGTTATTTGTGAGCTGCTTTCTGCCATAGTTCATCCAGCTCCTTTCCGGCCGTCTCTACGATGGCCCGCTGCACCTGGCCCTCCACGGCCTCAGCGCCTTTTTTCATGAAATATTTGCCCTCAACCTTCCGGCTCTGGTAACCGGTGACCGCCTCGTCCACGCGCTTGCGTTTCCAGCGGCCTGACTTGCCTTTCTCCCAGTCGTCCGTGAGGCGGCTGAACGTGTGGTACTCGATGCCGCCGCCCTTGGCACGGGTGAGAAATCCGTACTCCTGCGATGCTGGGACATAACCGTAGTGTGCATGCTTGCCGCCGTATAGGCCGGGGCGTTTGATCGGCTTCTGCAGATCCGCGTTGCTCGCCTTCGAGTATGTGATCTGCCGAACCTTCTTGCCCTTGAGCTTGCTTTTCTCGGCCCGGATCACGATGGCGCGCTTGAGCGTGCCGGTCTTCTTTGGCGCCCTTGCGCGGATTGATCTCTTAACGATCGAAGCGGCTTTGCTGGATGCCTTATTTGCCGCTTTCTGCGGAGACTTCCCGATGGCGTTCAGAGCCTTGCACATCTTCTCAATGCCTTCCAGGTCGAAGCCTATGCCGTTTATGTTGCGGCCGCAATACGTGACGCTCACCGCCAGATCTCCGCCGCCTTGATAAGCTGGTGTCGCTTCTTCCCGGATAGATCCAGGGGTGGGGAGAGGAGGCGGAAGATCTGTGTGCCGCACTTGGCGCGCATGGTCACCACGTTATAGTCCCAGCTTCGGCGCCGGATCTTGATGTTGTGTGTGACCTCGCTGGTCTCCTGGCCCGCGGCCATAAACTCGCGGCTGCCGATCGTGCGGACCTGCGCCCAGACCGTGATCGCGTCCTCCCAGTTCTCGTCGTCCAGATAGTGCAGATCGCCGAGGGCGTCGCGCTGTCCCATAGAACACAGAACACCGTGCCCGTTCTGGGCACGCCCTTACAGGCTCCACTCCTTGTCCTCCATGCGGTCGCTGAGGGTCGGGTTGTTCCTGCGCAGCATGGCAAGTGCCAGCCCGTTCATGGAGCCTGCTACGGGGTCGATGCGCTCCGTGTCGTCCTTGTGCTTTTTGTTGAGCTTGATGTCGCCGTAGTTGTTCTGGATCTCCACGGCGTTGGCCAGACACCAGAGCACCAGCGGGCTGTACTCCAGGATGAGCTTGCGTGCCAGCAGCAGATCGCGGAAACCTTTGACCGCGATGTTCTGCCCGGCGCAGCTCTGGTTTACCTCCACGCAGATGTCCTCGTTGGCCCGTTCCTCCCGCATGGAGATTGCCAGATCCGTGGCGTTGTGCCCGTCGTAGCCGATGGCCACGACCTGCCAGCCGTGATCCGCCTCGCCGGCCTTGATCCAGTCGTCAACATAGCTGTTGTCGGTCACGTCGCCGGGCGTGAGCGTGATATAGCCGTCCTTCGCCCAGCTGATGTAGGGGACGCGGTCTGACTTCTCATGCCGGGCGGCTGCGCCCTCCGGGATGAAGCCGTGCATCTTCATGGCCACAAACTCATCCGGCAGCAGGAACGTCGCGCCGACGCCGCTGAGGTCGATCCGCTTGCCCAGGTCGAATCCCGGCCAGCACTCCAGCCCGTCCGTGAGCCGCGCAAACTCCTCCGGCGGCACCATGCACTGCCTCACCAGCTCCATGCAGTGCTCGTTGAGGTAGTGGTTGATGGCGCCGATCTGCCAGATGTCCAGGCGCTTGGTCAGAAACGCGCGGATCTTGTCCGGGTCGTTGCTGCCGTAGGCGTCCTTATAGTCGTCCGTGATGCTCTTGAGCAGCGTCCGCCCGTAGATTGCGGCCACGCGCAGCGCCTCCGGCCCGCCAAAAAGGGCGGCTGCCTTCATCTCCCTGCAGCCCTCCGGGAGAGGCTCCCCGTCGGCAGCGGCCTCCACTGCCGCAAGCTCATCTGCCAGCACGGCAGCGCGCAGGGCCGGGTTTGCCAGTAGCCAAAGGCTCCGGTCGTGCGGGTTCATGTCCGCCGGGCACTCGCGGATCATGACGAAGTAGTGCTCGGCATCCTGCACGTCACCGTCAAGGATCTGCTTGGCATAGAGCTCCTCACGGTAGCAGGGCTTCGTCTGCGCATCGTCGCCGGCCGTCGTGATCGTGTCCAGCAGGCACTGCCAGCGCTTGCCCATGGAGTCCTTCTCCGTGTCGTAGATCATCGACGTGGGGTGCGCGTGGTACTCGTCGATGACGATATAGCACGGGGCGCCTGAGTCCTTGTTCTTGGTGTCCTTACTCAGGGCGCGCATAAACCCGCCGAGCTTGCGGTGCCGGATCATGGCTGTCTCGCTCTTGGGGATCTTCAAACGCTTGGCAATGGCCGGGGAGGAAAGCGCCATCAGGCGGGCGTCGCCGAAGACGCGCTGGGCCTGCCCGCGGTCAACGGCGGCGCACTCCACCTCCGGCGCCAGCTCGTAGTGCGCAAGCTCCGGCTGGTAGGGCGGGTAGATGGCGTCGCCGCACATGTGGTACAGGCACTGGCCGCTCTTTTCGGTGCTCTTCCAGTTGCCGCGCGCCCGCTTGTTGTACGTGATGCGAAAGCGCCGCGCGCCGGTGTCCATCTCCACCCAGCCGTACACACAGCCGAGGTCGAAGATCTGACACGGGTCAAGGCTGATCGGCTCCCCGGACAGGGGGCCGCGCACGTGCCGGCACCGCCGGAACCAGCGCACGATTCTGTCGGCGCGGGTCTCGTCAAAAACGTAGGGGAACTCCGGCGTCCCCTGCCGCTCAAGATCCTTGAGGTGGCGCTCGTAAGCCTTCAGCTCGTAATGCCCGGCAAAGCGCCGCCAGTCGCCCTCCACGTATTTTCGGGCGATGGTGGTCACAATATGGTGTTTGCCGGTCCTCCATCGCTCCGGCATGATCTTGCCTCCTTGTGGGGAGCTCCCGGCCGAATGGTCACCCGCCCGGAGCCTTCTTGTCCATGTGGGAAATATAAAAATGCTCGATCTCAGTGAGCGGCCAGGATGTCGCTGCCGCTCTCTCCGCTGCCGCTCTCGTGGAGAGGAGGAAACCGCCGCCGAAGATGCTGGCGCCGACGGCCTTCTGGGATTCGAGGCCGGATATGCGCAGGCAGTCACTGCGCTGCAGCGTGTACTCCACGCCGTAACGGCACCAGCGCTGCGCGATGGCTGCAGTGAGGATGTTGTCGGGATAGATGTACTTCGGGAGCTCTTTCTTCATGGCCCGCAGCAGCTCGCGGTTTTTGGCGTCCACCACCCTGTAGAGATCCGGCGCGGTGCGGACAGCAACGCTGTCCGGTTCCAGGTTCGTGAGGAAAGAGGTGGGCACCTCAGCGCCGTTTTCATAGGTCACCGTCACGCCGACGGGCAGCGCCGTGCAGGTCTCCGCAGCTGCTGCAGAGAAAAGCGTGAGCGCCGGGGCAAACAGAAAGAAACGGATGCCGCGCTCATGATAAAAGCGCACGATGTTGCTGATGATGGAGAAGGGCGGGTTGTCGACGACCACGCAGCCGGCGGGGTACGCATGCCGCTCGTAGTCACCGCCAGGGTAAAAGGGCCTCACAAAGCCCGCCCGGTCCACCTCATACGTCTCGGCCACCCAGCTTGCCACGGCCTCGTAGTCGTTTTCTTGGTTCTGAATTTATCGACAAAAGCCTTGTACTGCTCATCCTCCCAGCCGTCTATGAGGAAGTTGTCGCTCATGGGTGCCTCCAGTCGTGGCGCTCCTTGTGCCGGTTCTTGGCGTCGCGCTTGGCATCGCGCTGGTAGCCGGCAAGCGTGGTCTCGGCGCGCTCCCGGCGCTTCCGCGCCCGATGTTCTTCAAGCCAATCCAGCCGCCGCTGACAGCAGCACCCCGGACTTCTGCCGGGGCAGTTTTTCACACAGGGATTTTTCATGCGAACAGATCATCGTCCGCCTCGCCGTCACCCTGCTCTGCCAGCCGCCTGGACAGCCGCGCGCGGCTCTCCGGTGTCAGGCCCAGCTTGGAGGCGTAACTCAGCAGCTCCCGTTCAATGGCCTGCAGGTCGTCGCCGACGGCAAGCATGGACTTGAGCGTCAGCCGGTCGTGGTCGACGGCATACGTGGCACGGTGGCCCAGGTAGATCTCCTGCAGCTCATCCCGCCGGGCAAGCTTGGCGCAGTAGATGCCCAGGATGTCAGAGTCGAGGGTGTCCAGGATGTCGACGCCCTGCATGGTCTTGAGGATCCGCGTCCAGTGCGCCGTCGCGGCCTTGTCGTTCTTGAGCTGCTTCGGCTTCTTCGGGGGCCGGGAGGGGAGCTTGTCCTCCTGGGCCTCCCGCGCCTCGCGCTCGTCTTCGGTCAGGTGCTTGCTCATGTTGTTGAGGGTCTTGACAGGGGTAGGCAAGGGGTACACCTCCATCCCGATCCGGTACCCGGCGCCCGGATCTGCCGTCCAAATCGGGCACCCCAAAACCTGATCGGGGAAATTTTTGCGCGTTCGAGAGGAGCCGGGGCATCAAGGGGGCGGGCTCAAAAGTTTTGAGGGGCGGGGGGATGGGGTCAACCACTGCCGCGGGCGCGTGCGCCCGGGCATCGCGGCCCGCGCGAGGCCGCGCACGCCAGCGCGTCGGGCGAAGCTTCAGCGCCGAAAAGCCGCCTCAAAACGGCCCGATTTCGCGCCGATCCTGCGCCATCTCCCGCGCTGTCTTCTGGTCGTGGTGAAACTTGCACAGGCTCTGGAAGTTGCTCTCGTCTGTGAACAGCGCCCAGTCACCGCGATGCGGCTTGATGTGATCCACGACCGTGGCCCGCACTCTGATCCCGGCCCTGGCGCACTCGCGGCAGAACGGCTCACGCAGCAGATGATCAGGCCGCAGCCGATCCTTCCAGATCGGCAGATTGTACCAGGCGTGGTACGCAGCGGACACGCGCCGCTTGTGCTGCGGCTTATGCTTCGGACACCAGCCCTCGCGCGTCAGCACCGGGCAGCCCGGATGCCGACACGGTTTGAGTGGCAGCATGGCCACGATGATCACCTCCGCGGAAAAACAAAAAGCCAGAGCCAGCAGCGTGTGACAAATCACACGACTCGCTGGCTCTGGCTCTGAAAGCACTGGCCCTGTTTAAGCGTCAGGGGTATATCGTTTTTGCAGACCCGGCAGTGGACATACACCAGGTCGGCCGACTCGCTTGGCCGGATCTTCTTGAGGCGGCGGTTGCTGCATATCGGGCAGGAGACCCACCCGTCTTTGATCGGGATTATTTTATCACGCACGCACGCAGTTGGCAAGACAAACACACCTCTTTTTCCTGAGAATAATATTGGTTTCAAGGCTGAAAAATTTAATAAAAAGGTCAGGCCGAGCGCCGACGCCTGCGCCGGGCGCGAGGCGGCAGCGGATGGCGGCTGCCGTCGTAGCAATACTTGAGCACCTGCCAGCTGGCGTACTGTGTGGCCTTGTGCTCGTCAAGCAGTACCTCGCTGCCCTCCGGCGCGGTGAGCTTGTAGTCGTCGTCCACGGTGATGGTCTCGGTCTCCGGCTTTCTGGCGTTGCGGGTGCAGCTCCAGCCGTGCAGGCCGGGCTTGGAGTCGTACTCCTGACATTCGCGCAGCTCCTTGGTCATGTAGATGGCGAGGGCCTTGTACAGGTTGTCGGGCTCGTCGCCTGCCTGCGCGGAGACTTCCTCCATCCACTTCGGGCAGTGCAGCCGGCTGGGCTTCTGGAGCTTGTCAGCCTCGATCTCGGTGCCGTAGATCCAGCACCGGCGGATGATATCCAGATCGCGCCCGGTGTTGTCCAGGACAAAGTGGAAGTGCCACCGCCCGGAATCGGAGCTGAGGATCTCCGGCGCCCAGAACACGACGGGTTCCGGCAGCTCTTCGGCCTTGCGCTCCCGGCGCAGGAGCTTGAGGAAATACTTGAAGCGCATCTGCGCCTCCTGTCGGCTCTTGGGCATGTGGTCATCGTCGAAGGTGGCGGCGCAGACCATGGCGCTGCCGGCGCGCGGGAAGTTGGCCGCCAGCATGAGTTCCAGCTTCTGATAGGAGTAGATCCGATTCATGCGGCGCTGGGCCTCTGAGCTGGCCTTCTGCTTTGCGGCGCGCACCTTGGGGCTCTCGCGCCCGCTGCGCCGGTTATAGAGCGCTGCCACCTGCAGCCCGCCTGCGTCTATGAGTTTGAGAATTTTGGCCACGGCCTGCCTCTCCTCTCGTTCATGCAGACCGTGGCCCTAAAGGCTCTCGTCCTCGTGTGTTCTTTAAGATACCCGCCGCCCGGCGGAAAAGTCAAGCCCGAAGGTTGACCGGCGTCTCACTTGCACAGGAGCCAGGCAATTGACCAGGGCTCGGAATCGTCGATGAAATCAAAGTCTCCCACGAGCTTGACAGGCTGACCGTCCCTGGAGTTCCAGTACGCGCCATCCTTGGTGGGCTTCTCGAAGTAGGCATAGAGCTTGCCGTCGCCATCCCTGGCGATATAGTTGAAACCAAGCTCGTCCATTTTTGTGAGCTCTGTCTTCTCCTCCTCGGTCAGCTCCGGCGCGTCGTCGGCGGTGGGATCCTGGATGACGCCGGCGTCGATCAGCGCGGCCTCGGCCTCGTCCATGGTGGAGTGGATCCATGTGCCGGAGCCATGGCGCAGGTGTATGCAGATCTGCGGCTGCACCTCAAGATGAGAGTCATAGCTGTCACAGATCATGGCGATCTCCGCCGGGTCTACAAAGCAATCACCGATTTTTATAAGCATAATTTTGTCTGTCCTTTCCTCTCTTCGGCCTTTCGCCGCTTTTCTGAGAGGCAGCGCGCACACAGCGCGCCGCCGTTTCTCGTCCGTTCATCCTGGCACTTGCACACCGTGCAGCAGTTGTACCGCCGCAGCATATCATACCGGGCATTCCGGTAGCTGCTCTTTTTGGTCCTCACCGGCTCATCACCTTCGGCTCCTCTCCTCGTCGCCTCACGTCCTCCAGGCGGCAGCGGCATGGATCATTGAGACAGCGGGTCTTGCACCGGCCTCTGCTCTGACAGGTCGCGCAGCATACAAAGTCGCGCCGCTTGCCACAAAAGAACACATTGCAATAGCGTCTCACAGACAGCCGCCTCCCTCTGCCGCCTGCAGCGGCCGCATGGTCTCCTCATCCCGGCGATTGATCGCCTCAACCACCTCGTCCAGGGTGAGTCCTTCCCGGACGGGTTCCCCGTCGATGCTCAGGCGATAGAGGGGATCTCCGGCAGCGTCGGTCGCATAATCCTTGTCATTCGGCCGGCGCTTGTACTTGGTGAATTTGATCTTCATTCCGCGCTCATCATCGCCTCGTACAGCGCCTCCGATCTGTCGCCGTCCTCGCACAGCTCGATGAGCGTGGACAAGCGGGCAGCGCCCAGCATACCGGGGAAACCGATTTTCTCATACTCCATGAGCAGATTGCGCACATGGCTCTCTGCAGCTTCCCAGTCCATCATGGCACCCTCCTCTCTTTTTTGATTGCCACCAGCTCCATGCAGCCCATGGCCTGGGCGTAGATCGCGCGGTCGCTCTCGCTCATGGTGGCCACCGCCGACTCCACGCTCAGACGGAGAGCAGCCATGGCCACCGGGCGGAAAGAGATGGGCGTGGCGTTGTAAACATCGGCTACGACCTGACTGGCGGCCTGGCACAAGATGTTAAGCTTCTTGACCAAAACGTCCTCAGTCATGCTCCGCCACCTCCTCCAGCAGCTCGGCCGCCCGGATCTTCACCTTGGTGTGGCAGCAGGGGAAATCCCGCGCAGGACACTCCCAGCAGCGCGGCATGTCGCACGCGCAGCAGCGCAGCGCTCTGGCCGCCTCCTCCGGTGTTAGCTTTTTACCTGACATTTTCACGACGTCGGCCCTCTCTTCTTGCGCGGATCCATTTCCGGCGGTATGGTCACAACAGTCGTGCGCGCAAGCACCATGTCGAAGATCTCCCGCTGTTTCTTATTCATGGTCGGCAGCGATGCCGTCACAATGCTTTGCAGGGCGGCGAGGGCCACGATGTTCAGTGGGGCAGGATATCCCATGATGATGTCGCCCACCTTGTAGCTCACCTCCTGCGAAACGTCGTTGAGGATTTTCTCGACAATGGCGTCCTTTGAATCCTTCATGCTCATGCCTCCTTCTCCATTTTGCCCGGCAGCGGCCACCAGCCGATAACCTTGAAGCTCAAATGCAGCGGGGAATTGAACACAAACCAGTTACCAGCGCGGTATTCTGCTGCGGCCTCATGGATGCGGCCATCTTGCATGTCGATCCGGGCAAAATAGCGCCCGTCCCGCGGCGGCGTCCCGGTACGCCATGCTGCCTCGATGGTGCCCACTGCGGGCACGTCCTCCCTGGGCCTCACGTTCCGCTTGGCCTTTGTGTCCACCATCGCCTGCCGGCAGCGGTTGATTGCGATGGCCGCAACCGCATCGTAGACCTCCGTCCAGGTGCGGGTGATCTTCTGGCCCACGCCGATGGCCATGCCCTTGTTGCTGCCGCCCCAGGTGGAGGGGCTGCCGTTCCAGTTTCCCGTGGAGCGCAGGTCGAGCCGCATGGAGTCGATGTTGTTCTTGCGGTTCAGACCGGCACCGGCGGAAAAGCTGCGCATCAGCACGTCGTCGGCGATCTTCTGCATGAGGTGCCAGAACTCCCGGTCTTCCTTCTCGCGTTCGTCCAAGTACCGCTTGAGGCCGTCAATCGCTTTGTTGGGATCCGGTTCCGGCGGCTTGGTCACCAGCGGCTGCTTGATCTGGCCGAGAACCTTCTCGGCGCTGTCGCCGGTCAGACCGCGCACGGCGGGGCCGAGACGGGCGGCGAGGTCGTGCTGCACCGTGGCCTCCTCCTGGCTGAGCCTGTATGCCACCGTCTCGCCCAGGCCGCCGCCGTCAAACTCCTGCAGCAGCTCCGGCACCAGGTTTGCCCGGATGGCGTGCAGCCGTCCGACGCGGGACTTGCTCGTCTGGAGGATGGCAGCCACGTGGTCGCGTGTCCGGCCGGGGAATTTCACGCCCTGCTCCTCCAGCTTGCCGAGGATTTCCGTCACCTTCTCGGACTGGATGGAGATCTCCGACGCGCTCAGGATGCGCGTGGCGCTGTTGCCGTAGATCAGCTTCAGCTCCTGCCACTCCTTCGACACATCGCCGCGCTCCCGGATGCAGGGCACGCCGCGCTCGAACATCGCGCTGCCGCCGTCGCGGATCAGGAGGATGGCCGCCCGGCGCCGGTGGCCGGACACGACAGTGACGTGACCGCGCTCTCCGCTGCGCACGCGCAGCGGCTGCTGCAGGCCCACAAGCTCGATACTGGCCGCAAGCTCAGACACATCGTCGACCGAGTAGAAGTTCCGGTCGTCCGGGTCGATTTTGTCAATCGGGATGTACTCGATCTGCTCAAGACCCGTGTCCATTCCGGGCACGCCCGCCTTCTTGAGCTCCTCGCCGATGGTAAAGGGGCGCTTACTCATTCTCGCGCACCTCCTTCAGAAGCTGCTCGTAGTCCTGGGCGACGCGGGATCTCGGGACATACTCGTAGAGGGGCATGCGCTTGAAGGTGGACTCGCCCACGCACACGCTGGCATGGATCTCGGTCTCGAACACGTCCAGTCCGTCGGCCTTCAAAAGGTCGCGGGCCTGCCGGGACAGGCGGCTGCGGTCGGCCATCGTTGCCAGCACGCGGAAACGGGGCGCGATGTGGTAGGCGCCGAGGCTCCTGACCTGTTGGATCATCTCCAGCGCACCGGCGCGGGAAAACGCGTCCGCCTTGACCGGCAGGATCACCTCGTCGCAGCATACCAGCGCCGCCACGGATGAGGCCGTGAACGATGGCGGGCAGTCGATAATGACGTAGTCGTAGTCGTCGCGTTCGCGCACCTCGCGGATGAAGTCGAACAGGCGCAGATCCTGGCCGTCGGCGGCGCTGAGGATCGCTGCCAGATCCAGCGTTAAAAGCCGCATGTCGGCGCACAGCAGGTCGAGGTTTTCATAGGCCGTGTGCGCGATATTGCGATCCGGCACGGGGTCGGCCTGCCCGGTCAGCACGTCCGTCAGCGTGATGCCGTCCCAGTCCGGGCAGTAGAAGTCCGTCAGGTTGTGCTGGGCGTCGGCGTCGATGGCGAGGACGCGGTCGCCGTCCCGCGCCATCTGGGCCGCAAGGTTGATGACGGTCGTGGTCTTCGCCACACCGCCCTTGAAGTTTGCTACAGCGTAAATTTTCATGATGTCTTCGTGGTCTCCTTTCGTCAAAAGAAACTCGCGCCGCGCCGCTCCGCCTCCGCCGAGGCGGCGAAGTCTGCGCTCTGCTCCTTCCTTTTTCCTCTCCGGGTCAAACCCGCTTGCGCTGGGCTTTGCCCCGGTTTTTAATACTTGAATGTCTCGGATCCGGCGCCCTGCGGGGTCTCGTAGCTGGCGCGGTACCAGCGGTGCGGCTCGTTGATCTGCACCACCGTGCCGACGACCTCCACGTTCAGAGCGCCGCCGAAGCCGGTGGTGCTCTCGGCGTATGCCGAGGGCTTGAACTTCACCTGGTCGCCGATTTTATAGGGGCAGGGATTCAAAGGGGTTGCCACCTCCTTCGTCATCGTCCAGGTCGAACATGGGCGCGCCCTGTCCCGGTACCTGGGCGGCCTCTTTGCGCTTGGCATAAGAGAACGTCATGTGCTGCGGGTCGAAGGACAGCAGCAGGCTTTTGTTGGTGGCGCCGTCCTTGTCCTTGCCGATCTTGAGCTTGCGGGCGCCGGGGAAGGTCTTGTCCTTCATCATCAGCAGGATGATCTCGGCGTCGTTCTTGATCTGGCCGGACTCACGCAAGTCCTGGATGGTGATCTCGCCGGACTCCGGCGGCGTCACCTGGCTTAGTGCCACGATGGTCACACCCAGACGGTTGGCCATGCGGTGCAGCTCCATGGCGATCTCCGTCACGATCTCGAAGCGGCTGGAGCCCTTGTGCCGGATGATCTGCAGGTAGTCGATGAACACCACGTCGGCGTTGTGCATGATAATCCGGTTCTGGATCTGCGGCAGCGTCTCCGCCCGGCGGATCACGCGCAGAGGAACCTTCTCGGACTTCACGCCGGTGTCGCCGGCGCGCAGATAGTCGGCATTGGTGAGTGCTTTCTTCTTGGTGCGCTGCATCGGAATGGCGGCCACCTGATTCTCGGCCATGAGGCGGTCCTCCAGCTTTTCCTTCGGGGTTTCCAGCGAAAAGAACAGGGTCTTCCTGCCCGTAGCCGCTATGTGGTAGGCAAACTGCAAAGCCAAAGCCGTCTTGCCGACAGAGCTGTCGGCTGCCAGCACACAAAAATCGCCAGGGGACACGCACAGCGTCTCGTCCAGCGCCGGGATCCCCCATGTGAGGTAGTTCGGGGGAGACGGGTCATTCATCCTGTCCAGGTAATGGCCCACCATCTCCTCCCAGCTGACGTCCTCGATGGTGTCGGTCTCGCGCAGCAGCTGGCCCATTTTCTCGTAGGCCGCCATCGCGTCCTCCATGCCCTTGGCCCAGGAGAGTTCTGATGCCGCCATGCGGATCTGGTAGAGCCTGGCCTCGTCGCGCAGGATGTGCAGGTACTCGTCCACATTGGCGCGTACCGGCGCTGCGTCCATGCAGGATTTGACCGTCTCCTTGTGTGCGCCTCCGGCGGCGTGCAGCACGGTCACCGGGTCGATTGGCTTGCCGCTGATCCACAAATCGTGCGCGGCCTCGAAAAGGTGCTTCAAAGAAGAATCGCCGAAATAGCTGGCCATGGCGCTGTGGAAGATCTTCCCGGCCATCTCGTCCGGCCATAGCAGCAGCGCGCCGAGCACGCCGGCCTGGGCCTCCACCCATGCGTCCCCGGCAAGCTCTTTTACAACCATACCTCTGCCTCCTCACCTGGGGCCTGGACTGCCGGGGCTGGGGAGAAGCCTTCATCTCCGGCCTCCAGCGGGAACAGACCGCGCCAGCTCCGGTCGGTGGCCTTGTGCAGCATCCCGATCTTGTACTCCCTGCTGCCCTTGGAGCACTGATCCAGCGTCGAGCAGCAGCGCGTCACGGTGTTCACGGTGGCCACGGCCCGGCGCATCCTGCGCCGCATGTCGGCGTAGTCCATCCAGGCCGAGTA
>CADADE010000017.1 GCA_902786615.1 Oscillospiraceae bacterium | reverse complement strand
GCAAGCTCCGCGATCCTCTTCTTTCTGGCGCGCATCTCGTCCTGGGGCATGAAGCGCGGGCAGTTGGAGGAGTGCAGATAGTGCTTTGCGATGGCGTAGACGGGATCGACGCCATCCGGCAGCTCGATGATCTGACGCGATTCCACCGCGCCGTAGCAGTAGCGGTCGCACACGACGCGGGCGCCGCAGCTCTCCACGAGTTTGGTAAAATCGGGATCGTCGTTCTCGGAGCCCGCGAGGAGCACCTTGCAGCGAAACTCCTTCTTCATGTCCGGTTCACGGGTTTTCATCTCCTCCGCCGTCTCGCGCAGATACGGAAGGATGAGATACTTGGGACAGACGAGGGAGCAGAGCTGGATCACATGAAACTCATAGCCCGTGATGGTGGGGTTATCGAGCTTGCGGTAATCGCCGATCTCGTTGATGAGACGGGAAACCTCGTTCTGCTGCGCGACGGCCTTGCGGATCGCCTCGTCGGAGACGTCGATGCCGAAGCGCTCATGCAGGGGCTGCAGGACGTGGGCGCGAAGCTGGGCGGCATAGTGCTGATAGGATATCTCGTTATTCTTGAAGGGGACGTCGGAGAATTCGCAGAAGAAATCGTCTGCTGCAGATGCTCCTGGAAGCGGCAGGTGGCGGTGCAGGTCTCGGTGGCCATCTGCGCGTCGAGGAAGTTGAAGCCGCCCTCCAGGGCGCGCTCCAGCAGGCTTCTGGCATAGTGGCAGACGCGGGCGGACATGTAGTAGGTCGCAATGTCGGGGGATGTGCAGCGCGGCGCTCTCAGTCTGACGGAGAAGCAGCCGGGCAGGTCGAGAAGCACCTCAGGCATGAAATAACAGGTATAGCCGACGGCGCGCAGGCCGTCCTTTTTGGCCTTTTGCACCAGCTCGTTATTCGCTTCCTGAAGGAGATTCTCAAAGTAGATCAGATGCTTGAGATCTTTCACAGGATTTCCCTCCAAAATGATATTCCGTGTTTCCAAGCGGGCGCAATAAGCCCATCTTTATGGGTATATTTTAACAAAGCGTGAACGCCATGTCAATTCTCATTTCGTCAGAATTGCAAGTTTCTTTTCTTTTTCATCTTTATTTTATGTACATTATTACCCGTTTTGTCTAAATAAACGGCTTTCGATCTCCGCCCGGGGCGCGCGGGCGCTGCCCTGGATCATCTGGGGCTTGCCGCCGCCGCGCCCGTCGATGGCGGCGTTGATCTGCCTTGCCCCGGCGCGAAGGTCGGTGTGAAGGCTCCCGATGATATAGCGCCAGCCGTCCGCGTCATTGCCGCAGAAGACCGCCGCGAAGCCGCCCGCCTTCTCCATCAGCAGGTTCACAAGCTCCCGCTGGGCAAGCTCCCCGAGGGCGTCGTCGAAGACCAGGATGTTCCCAGCCGTCTCCGGCTCCGCCGCCGCCATATAGCCCACAAGGGCCATGGAGAGGGCGTCGAGGCGCTCCTTCATCCGCTGCTGCTCATGCAGGATGCGCTGCACCGCCTGGGCAGCCTCGCTGCGTTTGGCGCTGAGGACGCGGGAAATGTCCGTCACGCTCTCCTGGCGGGCGCGGTAATCCTCCAGCGCGTCCATGCCGCAGATCACGCTGACGCGCTGCCCGCCCCGGTGGCGCTGGCTGTCGAGGATTTTGATAAGGCCGACCTCGCCCGTGCGCCCGACATGCGGGGCGCAGCAGGCGCAGCGGTCCACGCCGGGGATCTCCACGATGCGCACGTTTTCCGTGAGCTCCAGCTTGCTGCGGTATTCGAGGGTTTTGAGCTCGTCCTCCGTCGGGAACCAGACATGCATGGGGAGATTCTGACGCACGACGGCGTTCGCCTGCGTCTCCAGCTCCATGAGCTGCTCCCATGAGAGTTCCCCGGAGAAGTCGATGATCATGCACTCCGCGCCCATGTGAAAGCCCACGTTGTCGTAGCCGAAAGCGCCGTGCACAAGGCCGGAGAGGATATGCTCGCCCGAGTGGTTCTGCATGCGCCGCAGGCGCTGCTCGGCGTCGAGCTCGCCCGACACGCGCTCCCCGACCGGAAGGGGCGCGTCGGTATAGTGGCGGATCTCCCCTCCCCGCTCGTGCACGTCCAGAACGCGCGCGCCGCCGAGGACGCCGGTGTCGGCAAGCTGCCCGCCGCCCTCCGGGAAGAAGGCCGTGCGGTCAAGCACGACGCTGTATCCGTTCTTCTCCGCGCGGCAGTCCAGCACCGTCGCCTCAAAGCTGAAAAGATGGCTGTCCTGATAATATAATTTTTCGGTCATGGTCGGTCACTCCCTGTGTTTTGCGTTTTTTGTCTTGACGAAATATGGTTTCTTTTGTAAGATATTGTTTGCCCGAAAGGGTATGGTGAAGAGTAAACAACAAACACGCAGGCGGTTGGTTCCATCCCCTCCGGAAGGAGGTGATGCGTATGCGTCTCACTTTCCGCATAAAGAAGTGGACTGTGACGATTATCGTCCGGGAAACTTTCAGGAAGGCAAAGACACAGCACGACAAAAAATCTGCCGCCACTCCGCAAAAGTGACGGCAGTTTCGTGGCTTTGCCACAAACTCACAACTCTTTGAGGAGCTAACCGTGTGCGTGGTTTGCTCTTCACTGTTATTATAAGCGCGGGCGGCGGTTTTGTCAACTGCCGCCTGTGTTTATAAACGTCTCTCAGCAGCCGCAGGAGCCGCCGCAGTCGCAGTCCGGGCCGCAGCCGCTGCAGCCGGAACAGGAGCCGCCGCAGGAGCCGCCGCCTTCGAAGCCTGCGTCCGCGCCGTTGATGGGAAGTCTGCCGAGCACGAGCAGGTCCGCCGCGAGATCCGCGGGGCCCTCAAAGCCCGCCACCGGGACGATGCCGAGGCTCAGAAGCGCGGCCTTGGCCTCCCCGCCCATGTTGCCGGAGATGACCGCGTCCACCTTCTCGTCGCGCATGAGATCGGCCATGTCCTGATGCCCATGGCGCTCCCCGACGGGCACAAGGCGCTTGGTGCAGCGGGCCACGTCCGCATCCTCAAAATCATAGATGGCAAAGGTATCCGCGTGGCCGAAGTGCGCGCCGATCAGACCGTTGTCATAGGCAACCGCGATGCGCATGTCAGACCTCCTTCTGGATCACGTCCACGATGGGGCTGATATGCTCTCCGCTGACAGACTCCACCTCGCCCGCGTCCACCATGGCGGTGACGGCCGGGTCGATGGGCAATCTCGCCCAGTGCGCGATGCCGTACTGCTTTGCCAGGGCCTCCACCTTGCTCTCGCCGAAGATGGCATGCTCCTTGCCGCAGTCGGGGCATTTGAAATAGCTCATGTTCTCCACAAGGCCGATGACGGGGATCTTCATCAGCTCCGCCATGTGCACGGCCTTCTCCACGATCATGCCCACCAGATCCTGCGGGGTGGTGACGATCACAATGCCGTCCACCGGCAGGGACTGGAACACGGTCAGGGGCACGTCGCCCGTTCCGGGAGGCATGTCGACAAACATATAGTCCACATCCTGCCAGAGAACGTCCGTCCAGAACTGGGTCACAGCGCCGGCAATGACGGGGCCGCGCCAGACGACGGGCTCGGTCTCATCCTCAAGGATGAGGTTCATGCTCATCAGCTGCATGCCGCTGTGAGTGCTGACGGGGAAGAGATATTCGTCGGTTCCCATGCAGTGCTGGTGTACGCCGAAGGATTTCGGCACGGAGGGGCCGGTGATGTCCGCGTCCAGCACCGCGCAGTTGAAGCCGCGCCGCTGCATCTCGGACGCCATCAGACATGTCACGAGGCTCTTGCCGACGCCGCCCTTGCCGCTGACGACGGCGATCACCTTTTTGACGCTTGCACCCTCGCGCAGGTTCTTGCGGAAGCTCTCCGCCGTGCGCTCGGCACAGTCCTTGCCGCAGCTGGAGCAATCATGTGTGCATTCACTCATTGTTTTTGCCTTTCTTTTATAAAAAAATTATTTTTGATCATAGCTTTGCCTTTTTGAGCGCTTTTAAGAGATACTGCGCGGCAAGGCCCGTGAAGACGCCGGTCACGACGCCGGAGGCGGCGAGGACAGGCCCGTAGGCCAGCACGCCCGGAGTCTTCACCACGAGCACGCAGGCCAGAAGCTGCCCGGCGTTGTGCGCGATACCGGCGAGGGCCGAGACGATCCAGAGCTGATTCTCCCCGAAAAAGCGCAGCGTCAGACACATCACGAGATAGGCAAGCGCGCCGCCCGCCGCGCTGAAGAGAAGCGTCGAGGGGCTGCCCGCGAACATGGCCCCCATCAGGATGCGCACCAAAAGGATCGCCCCCGCCTCCTTCTTCCCGAGAAGCTTCATGGCGATGAGCGTGATGATATTGGCAAGGCCGAGCTTCACCCCCGGCACCGGGACGGGCGCGGGGATCTGGTTTTCGATCACGAAGATCGTGAGGGCGATGGCCGTCAAAAGCGCCATCAGGGCAAGCCTTCTGGTTTTAGCCATCAAGGTCGCCCCCCTCTATGGAGATGACGAGCCGGTTCGGCATGCAGATAATGGGAATGCCGCTGCCGCTGAGCTTGCCCTGCATGATGCAGATATGATCCGGGCAGTCGGCATGCGTGACGGAGATGGCCCCCGGCTCCACATGGACAACATTGCGCCCGAATTCGGTGGCGACGTCCAGATCGTATTCCTCCCTGACTTTTGAGAGGTCGATCCTTTCAAGGACCTCTCCGTTGACAGAGACGACCGCGATCATCCCCTCGCCCCGACCGAGCTTTCCGTATAGCAGGAGCCCCGCCACGACGATCAGCGCCAGCAGCAGGCCCCAGAGTATGCTTTTCTTTTTCATGCGCTCTATTTTAGTTGACTTGTCCACGGTTGTCAATACGGGGCTTGTTGTGATATAATACGATGACTTGGCTCCCCCCGCCGGGGGGAGCTGTCACCAGTGCGCACACTGGTGACTGAGAGGGGCCACGACTGCACCCAAGCTGGTTGCAAGACATCCCCCTCTCCGCCCCTTCGGGGCACCTCCCCCCGAGACGCCGCGTGCGCGGCTGGGGGAGGCAAGAAGCATGCTGAAACGGTTTCCCTCCCCCAAACGCCGCGTGCGCGGCTGGGGGAGGCATGAAACGGAAAGGAGGTGTCCCGGTGGGCGGGCTTGCCGATTATTCCATGGCATTGAGCAAATACGTGCTCATCATCGTATCCATCGCGCTGCTGCTGCGGTGCATCCGTTCGCTGCTGTCGGAGCGTTTCGAGCCGGAAATCTGGGGCTACCTCACGGCGGAGGGGCAGAGCTATCCCCTCACCCACTGGGAAAACCTGATCGGCCGCTCCCTGAGCGCGGACGTGCGCATCCTCGCCCCCGGCGTGAGCCGCACCCACGCCGTGCTGCGGCGCGGCGGCAACGGGCGCTGGCGGGTCTACGACATTCTCTCAAAAGGCGGCGTCTGGATCAAGAACGACAGGGCCGGCGGCGAGGGGCTCTCGGTGGATACCGGGGCGGTCATCAATCTCGGCGGCGAGAGGGTGCGCTTTCGCGCCGTCACGCCGGAAAAGCGGGAGAAGATGGATTCCAAGCGCACCGCCGCGGGCCACGGCGTCTCCCCGGCGGGGACGATGTGCCTGCTCACACTCTTTCAGCTCACGCTGCTCTTCCAGCACGCCATGACCCCGCGGCAGGAGAATCTGCCCGCCGTGGCCCTGGCCTTTCTCGCGCTCATGGCGCTGGACTGGGCCTGCTATTTCTTCATGCGCTTTCTGAACAAATCCGGCTTTGAAATCGAGACCCTGGCCTTTTATCTCACCAGCATCGGCATGTCCGTCGCGGCCTCCTCGGTGCCGAACGACATGCTCAAGCAGCTGCTGCTCACCATTGCGGCGGTCGTGCTGTTTGCGCTGCTCGGTCTCTGGCTGCGGGATCTGGAGCGCACCATGTCCGCCCGCTCGACGGTGGTGATGGGCTCGATCCTGCTGATCGTCGCCAACATGATTTTCAGCGACGCGGTGCTCGGCGCGCGAAACTGGCTGAACATCGGCGGGCTGACCATTCAGCCCTCGGAGCTTGTCAAAGTCGGGTATATCTACGTGGGCGCCTCCACGCTTGAGAGGCTCTTTCGCAGAAACAACCTCACCACCTTCATCACGTTCTCGGCCTTCTGCGTGGCGTCGCTCGCCCTGATCGGCGACTTCGGCACGGCGCTGATCTTCTTTGTCACCTTCCTTGTGATCTCGTATCTGCGCTCCGGCTCGTTTGCCACGGTGCTGCTCGCCATAACGGGCGCCGCGATGGCGGCCTTTCTCGCCGTGTGCATCCGGCCCTATGTCGCCCGGCGCTTTTCCACCTGGGGCCATGTGTGGGAGGATGTGTACGGCGCGGGCTTCCAGCAGACCAGGGCCATGTCCGCCGCCGCTGCCGGCGGCCTCTACGGCAAGGGCGCGGGCGCGGGCTGGCTCAAGGATGTGGTGGCGGCGAACACCGACATGGTCTTCGCCATGGTGTGCGAGGAGCAGGGACTCATCATCGGCGTCATCATGGTCGCCGCGATGCTCGTGCTGGCTCTCTTCGCCGTGCGCAGCGCGCGCCACGGGCGCTCGGCCTACTACTCCATCGCGGCCTGCGCCGCCATGAGCATGCTGCTCACGCAGCTTGCCATGAACGTGTTCGGCTCGCTTGACATTCTGCCCTTCACGGGCGTTACCTTTCCCTTCGTCTCGCGCGGCGGCACCTCGCTTTTAAGCTGCTGGATGCTGATGGCCTTTATCAAGAGCGCCGACAACCGCCGGGACGCGAGCTTCGCCGTCCGCGCCGCCTCGCAGGACTCGGACGGGGAGGAGGATCTTTCCGACTGGGAGGTGTGGCAGCCACGAGAAAAATAACGAACCGCGCCTTTTCGGTGCTGCTGCTGGTCGCCCTGGTGATCTGCGGGATGGGCGTCTATCTCACGCGCTACATCGCCCACGGCAAGGACTGGGCCCTCTACTTCTCCCGGGCAAACTCCGGCTCCACCGGGCATATCGTGGATAGAAACGGCATCACCCTCGCCTATTTTGACGAGACGCACAATGTCTATTCCCCCGACCGCATCACGCGCGCGGCAAACTACCACATCACGGGCGACTACTGGGGCCGCACGGGGACCGGTATTCTCTCGCGCCTGTGGGACGACGTGCACGGCTTTAGTCTCCTGACCGGCACGACCCATGTGGCGTCGGACACGCAGCTGGAGCTGACCTACGACGCGCGGCTCAACAACCAGATCTATACCGCCATCGGGGAGTGGGCCAGCGGCTGCATGCTGGTGTGCAACTACCGCACCGGGGAGATGCTGGGCATGGTGTCCACCCCCTCGGTCGACCCGCTGGACACCAACGGCGAGCAGCGCGACGGCGCGTTCATCAACCGCTGCATCTCCGCCGCCTTCACGCCGGGCTCCATCTTCAAGCTCATCACCGCAGCCGCGGCCATCGAGCGCATCCCCGACATCGACAAAAAAAGCTGGTACTGCGAGGAGGAATTCAAGATTGCGGGCGTGCCCTTCCACTGCGTGGCGGATCACTACACGCAGAACTTTGAGCAGGCCCTCGCCAACTCCTGCAACATCGCCTTTGCGCAGATCGCGGTTTCCCTGGGGCAGAACACCATGATCGACTATGTGCGCAAATACGGCTTTCTGGACAAGCACAGTCTGGACGGCATCCCCACCGCGAAGGGCAGCTATCCCCTTGAATTTGTGGGCGATCCGGAGACGGGCTGGTCGGGTATCGGCCAGTCCACCGACCTTGTGGTCCCCTATTCGATGCTGCGCTTTCTCTGCGCGATCGCAAACGGCGGCAGACTCATCGAGCCGCACTTTCTCCCGGGAGAGGCGGCGGAGGTCACGGAGCTTGTGAACCCCGCCACAGCGGAGCGTCTCAAGGCTCTGATGCGCAACAACGCCGTCACCCATTACGAGGCCGACGTGAACTTCCCCGGGCTTCCCATCTGCGCCAAGACCGGCACGGCGGAGCTTGGCGAGGGTATCCCGGATAACTCCTGGTTCGTGGGCTTTCTGGACGATGAAGAGCACCCCTACGCCTTTGTCACGCTCGTGGAGCGCGGCGGCTTCGGCCTGAGCAAGGCCGGGCGCATCACAAACGAAGTGCTGCAATGGGCCGTGAAGAATATGTAAGGAATTAAACCTATGACCGATTTATCCGTCAGTAATCTGATCAAATCCTTTGAGATCGGGAGAAACGTCCTGGACGGGCTCTCCTTCACCGTCACCGCCGGGGAGCGGGTCGGCATCCTGGGCCACAACGGCTGCGGGAAGACGACGCTCTTTCGCATCCTGACGGGCGAAGTGCGCCCGGACGAGGGCGACATTGCCATCGCGCCCGGAAAGCGCCTCGGCCTCATCTCCCAGATCCCCGTCTATCCTGAGGGTTGGACCACCGAAATGGTCCTCAAGGACGCGCACCGCCGTCTGTACCGGATCAGTGAGCGCATGGAGGAGCTGGCCGAGCGCATGGAGCGCGACCAGTCCCCCGCCCTGCTGCATGAATACGACCGTCTGCAGGAGGACTTCCGCCGTCTCGGCGGTTACGAGATGGACGTGGACCGCGCGCGCGTCGCCAACGGTCTGGACATCCCGCCGCAGATGCTGGCGCAGGAGTTCGACTCACTCTCCGGCGGGGAGAAGACGCGCGTGAACCTCGCCCGTCTGATCTTGGAGAACACCGACATCCTCCTGCTCGACGAGCCGACCAACCATCTGGACCTGCGGGCCACGGAATGGCTGGAGGAGTATCTGCTGCACTTCAAGGGCACCGTCCTCGCCATCTCCCACGACCGCTTTTTCCTCGACAAGGTGGTACAGCGCTGCATCGAAATCAACGAGGGCAAGGCGGAATTTTACAGCGGCAACTACAGCTTTTATGTGGAGGAACGGCAGCACCGCTTTGAAGAGAAGCTCAAGAAATACGAAAAGGATCAGGCGAAGATCGACCAGCTCACCCGCGCGGCCGAGCAGATGCATCTCTGGGCCTTCATGGGCAACGACAAGCTGCACAAGCGCGCCTTCTCCATGGAAAAGCGCATCGAAAAGCTCAGCCACAGCGAAAAGCCGAAGGAGCAGCGCAAGCTGAACGTGAAGTTTAAGGAGCGCGAATTTGTGGGCGACGAGGTGCTGGTCATCGACGGGCTGGAAAAGCGCTACGGCGAGCGGGTGCTGTTTTCCGGCCTCGACATGCTGGTGACCGGCGGGGAGCGCATCGCCCTCATCGGCGACAACGGCACGGGCAAGTCCACTCTCGTCAAGATGATCATGAACCTCGAAAAGCCGGACAAGGGCTGGCTCTATCTCGGCCCCACCGTGCGCACGGCCTATCTGCCGCAGCACGTCGGCTTTACCAATGAAGCGCGCTCCGCCCTGGACACGATGCTCTACGACTGCCGCTGTCAGCCGCAGGAGGCGCGCGACCGCCTCGCCGCCTTCGGCTTCCGGGGCGAGGACGTGCTGACCCCGGTGGGGGCGCTCTCCGGCGGTGAGAAGAGCCGCCTGCGCCTGTGCATGCTAATGGGCGGAGACATCAACCTTCTCATCCTCGACGAGCCGACCAACCACCTCGACATTGCAAGCCGCGAGTGGATGGAGGACGCGCTGGCCGATTACGAGCAGACGCTGCTTTTCGTGTCGCACGATCGCTACTTCATTGACAAATTTGCCACGCGCGTCTGGGAGCTGCGCGGCGGGCAGATCACCGATTTTCGCGGCGGGTATCAAGAATTTCGCGCCTGGCGGGAGCGGCAGGAGCTTGTCACGCAGATCGAAAAGCAGAAGGAGCGCGAGCAGCCGAAGGAGAAGAAGCCGAGGAGCGAGCGCCCCAAAAACAACGACAAGGCCATCGCCCGCCTCGAGCGGGAGATCGCCCGGCAGGAGGAGAAAATCGCGGAGCTGGACAGTCTCGCCGAGCAATACGGCAGCGACTATCAGAAGCTCATGGAAATCCAGGCCGAGAAGGACGAGCTGGAAACCGCGCTCGCGGAGCTTTACGAGCGCTGGGAGGAACTAAACGCATGAAAAAAAATCTTTGGGCCGTGTGGGCCGCGGGCCTGACGGGCGTGGGGCTTTTCCTGCGCTTTGCCCTGCGCGGCTACGCCTGGTGGGGCTATCTTCTGTTCTTTATCGCGGCGCTGCTGGTGATGCACCATTACTTTCCCCCGGCGCTCTGGAAGGTCGTGGTCGCGCTGGTGTGCGTCGGGCTTGCCTACTTCTGCTTTGTGGAGTATTTCATCATCAAAAACGCCCGCACCGATCGGGACGCGGGCCGGGATTATCTCATCGTGCTGGGCGCGGCGGTGTATCAGGATCAGCCCTCGCTGACCCTGGTGCGGCGGCTTGAGGGGGCGCTCCAATACTTAAACGAGCATCCCAAAACCATCGCCATCGTCTCCGGCGGCATGGGCAAGGGCGAGAAGATCACCGAGGCCCAGGCCATGCACGACTGGCTCATCGCCCATGGCGTCGCGCCCGAGCGCATCATCATGGAGCCGAAGGCCACCTCCACCATGGAAAACCTGCAAAATTCCTTTGACATCATCCGCGCGCGCGGGGACGAGCCGCAGGGCCATGTCGCCATCGTGTCGAGCGCTTACCATCTCTACCGGGCAAAGCTCATGGCGAAAAGCCTCGGCGTGAGCGACGCGGCGGGCGTCGCCGCCCCGTGGGGCTATTTCTTCGTGATGCTCAACTACTTCATCCGCGAGGCCTTCGGCGTGACCCATCTCTGGGTCTTCGGAAACTGAGGGGCGCGGCATGGAGAAACTGGAACGCTTCAACCGCTCCCGCACGGCGGCGGGGCTTGTTCTCGCGGGGATCTTCCTGCTGGCCTTTTACTGCACGCATGTGACGGATCTCATTGCGGACGATTACCGCTACTGCTTCAGCTACGCCGACAACAGCCGCATCACGTCGGTTCTGCAGATCTTCCCCTCCATGGCGGCGCACAGGCTCACGATGAACGGTCGCGTGGCGCCGCATTTTCTGGTGCAGCTTTTCCTGCTGCTGCCGAAGCTCGTCTTCGATCTTATAAACGCCGCGCTCTTCACCCTGCTCATCTGGCTGATCGGATACAGCGCCGGGCGGGATGCAAGGCCAAACGCCCTGCTCCTGACGAGTATTTTCGGCTGTCTCTGGCTTTTGCAGCCGGATTTCGGGCAGGTGTTCCTGTGGCTCACGGGGTCGATCAACTATCTCTGGTGCGGGGTGCTGTGCCTTGTGTGGCTGCTCCCCTGGGCGCGGGAATTCTGCACGGGGAAAAGCCCTTCCCGCGGCGTTCGGATCGCGCTGCTTCCCTTCTCCTTTTTCGTCGGGGCGTACAGCGAGAACGGCACGGTCGCCATGGTGGCGATGGCGCTGCTGTTTCTGCTGCTTCTCCGGCTTGAGCAGAAGCGCACTCCCCCGCGCTGGACGCTGCTGTCGCTTCTTCTCATGCTGGCGGGCTTTTTTTACATGATGCTGGCCCCGGCGGAGAGCGTGAACAAATCCGCCGAAATGCGCCTGTCCGTGCTCTTTGCAAACTTTCTGGAAAACGCCGGGTATTATCTCCGCTTCTGGCCGCTGATCGGGAGCTTCGCCCTGTTCTACTTGCTTGCCCTGAAAAAGGGCGTGGAGCGGAGACTGCGGCTTTTGTCGCTGGTGTATGTCTTCGGCTCTCTCGCGGGGCATTTCGTGCTGACCTTCGCCATGTACACCGCGGGGCGCAGCACCTATATCGGCCTCATTCTGCTGCTCACGGCAAACGCCCTGCTCTTCGTCCCGCTTTGGGAGACGGAGCATCGGCGCATGCTTGCTGTCCTCTGCGCGCTCTGCCTTGCGGTAACGGTCTGGAAGCTCGCAGTCGGTGTGCGGGATATTCGCCGCACGCACGCGCTTTTGCAGTACAACGAAGAATTTCTTGCCGCCTGCGCAGCCCGGGGCGAGCGGGTCGTGGAGCTCTACCGCCCCTATGCCGAGACCTCCTACAGCGCGCTGGAGGGTCTTGCCTATCTCAACCCGGACGATCCCGGCGACTGGCCGAACGTTTACATGGCGAAGTACTACGGCCTGGACGGGATCATCGCGTACTGAGGAGGAAAGGACATGAGACGATTCAAGCTTGGAATCATCCTGCTGCTGTGCATCACGCTTGCGGGGCTGGTGCTTTTGCGCGTCCTCAAAAAATACGAAACGCCGGAGCCCTCCCCGGCCCCGGCGGTGACGGCGGCTCCCACGCCGACTGTGACGAGCGAGCCCACGCCCGAACCGACGCCCGTACCCACGTCCGCGCCGGCCGAGACGCCTGCTCCCACGCCCGCACCCACGCCCTTTGTGAAACCGCAGGGCTACACGGAGGAGAGCTACCGGCTGGTGAGCGATATGGCCTACGCCTACGCCCAGCGGCAGGAGGAAGCGTTTGACGTTATCCGAGCCGATCTCACGGAGCTGAGCGCCCTCGATCCCGCCCTCGGCGATCTGTGGGGAAAGCTCATGCGCCTCTGGTCGGAGGTCAACACGAGTCTCACCCTGAACCCCGGCGTGCTGCCGGACGGGCTGCCGGAGGACGACAGTCTCTGCATCGTGGCGCTTGGCTTTCAGCTCGAGGGGGACGGGAGCATGGCCCCGGAGCTTGTGGGGCGCTGCGAAACGGCGCTGCGCTGCGCCGAAAAATACCCCAACGCCTTCATCGCCGTGACCGGCGGCGGGACCGCCTGGCAAAACCGCAGCGCGACGGAGGCGGGCGTTATGGCGGCATGGCTCATGGATCACGGCGTAAGCCCCGCGCGCATCATTACGGAGGACGCCTCCATGACCACGGGGGACAACGCCGTTTTCACTTGCAAAATTCTGCGGGAGAACTACCCGCAGGTTAAGTCCCTCGCCATCGTGTCGAGCGACTATCACGTCCCGCTGGGCGTGCTGCTGTTTCAGGCGCGGGCATACCTTGACGAGTACGAGACGGGCGCGCTTCCCTTCTCGGTGGTCTCGAACGCGGCCTTTGACACTGGCGGGCGCTATCAGCCCGACAGCCCCGCGATGCAGAAGACCTGGCTCTGGAGCATTGCGGACCCGCACTATTGACAGATTCGGAGGCAGACATGAAAAAATTTTCGATCCTTTTCGCGCTCGGTCTCGCAGCTCTGCTGCTCACCGCCTGCGGTGAGGCAAAGCCCCTGCGCGCGCCCGATGCTTCTCCCGCCGTTGAGACGCCGACGGAGACCGCCGCGGCCATGGCCCTGCCCAATCCCGTCCACGCGACGGACGCAGATGGTCTCGCGCAGGCCACCGGCATTGTCTTCACCGTACCGTCCGAGGCGTCGGATGTGCAGTACAGCTATCTTGCGATCCCGGACGCCTCCCCCATCGCCGAAATGCGCTTTACCCTGGACGGGGCTGACTATCTCCTCCGCGCGAGGGCCCGCAGGGAGCTTGACGGCGAGGATATCTCCGGTCTTTTCTACGAATGGACGCTGGTCCAGGCCGACACGGTCAAGGGGCGCGAGGCTGTTATCTACACCAACGGCGAGGCGGGACACATCGACTGGGTCGACGCCGACGCCGGGGTTCTCTACTGCCTCGGCATGAAAACGGGCGCGTCGCCCGAAACGCTCAAGGCGGCGGCGGAGCGCGTGTTCTCCCCCCTGGTGGGCGAGCCGGAAGCGCCCGTGGAAACGCCCGACCCGCTCTATGAGCCGTATCGGGAGCTGGTCGGCCAGATCGCGCTGGGGCTGGAGCGCGGCTGGGTGGGCGATCTTGTGACGGAGCGCGGAATCAGCGAGGTGTTCCGCTATGCCGACAAGGATACCTACGGCTGGCTGCAGGCGGATCTCAACCATGACACCGTGGACGAGCTGATCTTCGGCAAGCTTGTCCCGGAGGAGGAGCCCACCCCCTTCTACGACATCTATGTGGTGCTCGGCAAGGAGCTGGCGCATCCTGCCACCGGCTGGGACTACAATCACTGGTATCTGCTGTCCGACGGCCTCTTTGTCAACGAGTGGCACGGAGGCGCCGGCGAGACCTACCGCACAGCCTACGGTCTCTTCAATGGCAAGTTCCTCCCCGCAAACCGCGCTGTGGAGAAAAGCGAATACATCCATCTTGAGCTTCAGCCCTTTGTGGCGGAGGAAGAAGCGAAAGCGGAGGAAGCAAAGACCGAATAAGCAGGAACAGCCAGATCAAAACGCGTCTGTTTTGATCTGGCTGTTCTCATTTTATATAATCCTTCAAAAACAAAATTGCCTGGCGGTAGCCCTCGAAGCCGAGACCCATATAGGTCTTGACACAGGCCATGCCCGCATAGGAGATCTGGCGGAAGTCCTCCCGGCTTTTCACATCGGAGATGTGCACCTCCACTGCCGGGATGGCGACGGCTTTGAGCGCGTCCAGAATGGCGACGCTGGTGTGCGTGTAGGCCGCTGGATTGATCACAATGCCGTCCGTATTCCCATAGGCGGCCTGGATTTTGTCCACAATAGCCCCTTCATGGTTGGACTGGAAAAGCTCGACCTCGATCCCCTCCGCCGCGCAGGTCTCGCGAATGAGCTTTTCGAGGGCTTTGTAGTCCTGTCTGCCGTAGATGTCCGGCTCCCGCAGGCCCAGCATGTTGAGGTTCGGCCCGTTGATGACGAGAAGCTTCATCCCACGACCTCCATGAGCTTATTCAGCGTCTCGTCGAGGCTGCCGTCGTTTTCCACGACAACGTCGGCAAAGCGCGCATACAGCGGCTCCCGCTTTGCGTAGAGCTCCGTGAGATCGCTGCGCTGGGAGATGGGGCGGCCGTCCTTCGGCAGGGCGGCAAGATCGCGTTTGAGCCAGATCATCGTCCCGTTCTGGTGCAGGAGATCATAGTTTTCTTCGCGCGTCACGCAGCCGCCGCCGGTGGAAATGACCGCGCCGGAGAGCTTGCCGAGCTCGCGCAGGACCTCGGTCTCGCGCTTGCGGAAGCCATCCTCTCCTTCGGCCTCAAAGATTTCCGGGATGGTGCAGAGCGCGGCCTTGACGATTTCCTCGTCCGCCTCATAGAGCGGGCGCTTGAGCCTTTCGGCAAGAAGCTTTGCCAGCGTGGTCTTGCCGCAGCCGGGCATGCCGATGAGAATGATGTTCTGCATGCTCTTTGCAAGCGCCGCGGCAATGCGCTGTACCGCGCTGTCCTCGATGCTGCGCCCGGTGAAAAGCTCCGAGCTGCGCCGCGCCTGGGCCACCAGCATGGTGAGCCCCGAGGCATGCGGGATGCCCAGCTTCTCGGCCTGCAAAAGCAGCGCCGTGCGCGCGGGGTTATACACGATGTCAAACACGCCCTCGCACGCGGGGAAGAGGCGCAGATCGACCGCAGCCGTGCCGTTATTCGGATAGGTGCCGAGGGGGGTGGTGTTCACAACGATCTCCGCGTCCGCGTGGCGGTCGAGGTTTTCATAGTTGTCGGCACCGCTGCGGGAGATAACGGTCACGCTGCGCGCGCCCAGCTTCCGCAGGATATAGCACACGGAGACGCTTGCGCCGCCGCTGCCGAAAACCAGGGCCTTCTTCCCCGCGACCCGGATACCGCTGAGGCCGACCATGGTCTCAAAGCCGCCCGCGTCGGTGTTGTCGCCGCAGATCGTGCCGTCCGCGCGACGCACCAGGGTGTTGACGCTGCCGACCGTCCGCGCCGTTTCGGAGAGCTCCGCGCAGTAGGGCAGCACGGTTTTCTTGTACGGGATGGTCACGTTGAGTCCGTCCCACTCCCCGTTTCGGAGAAACTGCCCGACCTCCTCCGGCTCCCGCTCAAAGAGGGCATAGTCGTAATCGGCCAGCATGGCGTGAATGGCCGGGGAATAGCTGTGGCCGAGCTTCCGGCCAAGAAGTCCGCATTTTGCCATCATACCACCTCGCTGTAGCTGCCGAGGTAGTGAAACTCCTCGCACACGCTGTCAAGCTCGCCCATGAGCTGCATGAAGGCGGGCGAATAGATGGAGGTATCGAGGTCAAAGTAGAACATGAATTCAAAGTTCCGCTCGGGCATGGGGCGGCTTTCCAGCTTGGAAAGATTGATGCCGAGGGCGTAGAAGCGCGAGAGCAGCTTATAGAGCGTGCCCATCTTGTTCGGCAGCACCAGCATCAGGCTCGTCCTGTCCGCGCCGGGGTAGATTTCCAGCGCGCGGGCAAAGCAGATGAAGCGGGTGTAGTCGTTGCCCTTGTCCGTCTTCACGCGCACAGAGCGCACGATGCGGAAGTTGTGCTGCATCATGAGATCATACACCGCGTTGACGGAGCCCGCCGCGCTGTTTTCCACGGGCACCACGCCGTATTGGCAGAGGCCCTTTTCGACCGCGGAGAAGACCGCGTTGAAGCTTGTGAAGCCGAGGATGTTCGGCAGCTTGAAGAGCTTATCGCAGGCGAGGCGGGCGGCGTCCTCTTCCGTGCCCTGACAGGCGACGGTCGCCATCTGGGGAAAGAGCTGAGGCGTTGCGTCAATGGCCAGGCGGATCTGCTCGGTCAGGGCGTTCTCCGTACCGAGAAGGCGGTTCTGGCAGCTGCGGCTGAGCTCCATGATGAGGGAAAAGAGGCTCACGCTGTACTCCTCCATCCCCTCCGGGGATTTTTTGGCGATGTCCACGAGCTTTTCCCGCTCGCGGCCCGCGTCCAGCACGGGCAGGCCGTTTTCCTTTTTATATGCGCCGATCTGCGCCGCGATCTCCATGCGGCGGCAGAAGAGCTCCAGAAGGCCGCTGTCCAGCGTGTCCAGCTCCTTGCGGTAGTCCTGCAGATCCATGTTTATCTCCCGTCCTTTCTGCGTGCAAGCCACGCATCATATACCGCGATGGCCGCGGCGGCTTCGATCACCGGCACGGCCCGGGGTACGATGCAGGGGTCATGCCGTCCGCCCACGGTGACGCGGGCGTTTTCCAGCGTGCCGAGACGCACGCTCTGCTGTTCGATTGCGATGGACGGCGTGGGCTTGAGCGCCGCCCGGAACACGAGCGGCATGCCGGTCGTGATGCCGCCGAGGATGCCGCCGCAGTGGTTTGTAGTGGTGACGATCTTCCCGTTTTCGACCGCGAAGGGGTCGTTATTCTCGCTGCCGCGCATGGAGGCCACGGCAAAGCCCGCGCCGAACTCCACACCCTTGACAGCCGGGATGCCGAAGACCAGGGCGGCGATGCGGTTTTCCATGCCGTCAAACATCGGGTCGCCCAGACCCGCGGGCAGGCCCAACACCTTGCACTCCACCATGCCGCCGAGGGAATCCCCCGCGGCTTTGGCTTCGGCAATGGCGGCCTGCATGCGTTTTCCCTGCTCCGCGTCCACGGTGGGAAAATCCTTCTCCGCAGTGGAGGAAAGCAGCTCGCCCCGGTCTTCAATGCCGCCGATCATGGCGATGCGGGAAATAACCTCCACGCCGAGGCCCTTGAGGATTTGCAGGCACACCCCGCCCGCGATGCAGAGGGGCGCGGTCATCCGGCCGGAGAAGTGTCCGCCGCCCGCGGGATCCTGAAAGCCGTGATAGCGCACGGCGGCGGTGTAATCCGCGTGGCCGGGGCGCGGCGTCTCGGCAAAGGGAGCGTAGTCATGGGAGCGTGTGTCCGTGTTGCGGATGATGGCCGTCAGCGGCACGCCGCAGGTCACGCTGCCCTTCAAGCCCGAAATAAACTCCGGCAGGTCGGCTTCCTTCCGCGCGGTGGACCAGGCGTTCTGTCCCGGCGCGCGGCGGGCGAGGAAGGCGCGGAGCGCGTCCATGTCGATCTCCGTCCCGGCGGGCAGACCCTCGAGGGTCATGCCGATGGCCGGAGAATGGGACTGTCCGAAGATGGTGAGTTTCAGGTTCTCGCCGTAGCTGCTGCTCATGGGCTGTCCCTCCAAAGCTGTTCATAGTCCTGCCAGAAGCGGGGATAGGATTTCTCCACACACTCCGCGCCGAGGATCGTCACAGGCCGGGTACACACGCAGGCCGCGACAGCCGCCGACATGGCGATGCGATGATCGCCCATGGCGTCCACCGTGCCGCCCGCGAGGGCTTTGACCCCCCGGATCACCAGGCCGTCGGGCATTTCCGTAATGTCCGCGCCGAGGGCGCGGAGCATCCTTGTCGTGCTCATGAGTCGGTCAGACTCCTTGAGGCGAAGCCGCCCGGCGTTCACGATCTTCGTCTCCCCCTCCGAAACGGAGGCCACCACGCTCAATACCGGGATCAGATCCGGGATGGGCGCGGCGTCTATGGTGAGGGCGTGCAGCGCGCCCCGGCGGATGCTGTGGCCTTCCGGGGACGCAAAGCCCTCCGCGCCGAAAGCGCGCAGGATGTCCCACGCGGCGCGGTCGCCCTGGGCGGAAGCGTCCGAGAGGCCCATGACCTTCATCCCGCCCGCGGAGAGCGCCCCGATGGCGAGGAAGAACGCGCCGTTTGACCAGTCGCCCTCCACCCGTGTTTCCCCGGAGACAGCGCCGCGCTGCCCGCCGGGGATTTTATAGTTCTGTTCGTTATTTTCGATTCGTATGCCCGCGAGGCGCAGGGCGTCCTCCGTCATGGTGACATAGGCCGCCGATTCCAGCTTCCCGCGAATTTCGAGGCGGCTGTCGCCCTCCAACAGCGGCAGCGCCATCAGAAGGCCGGAGATGTACTGCGAGGACACGTTCCCCGGCAGGCTGTAGTCCCCCGCCTGAAGCTGTCCTGAGCAGAAAAGGCGCTCCCCCTCCTGTCTGAGCTCCATGCCGTGGGCGCGAAGCTCCGCGTCCAGCGGGGCCAGGGGGCGCTGCGGAAGTCTCCCCTCCATGGAAAAGACCGCCCTTGCGCCGAGCGCGCCCACCACGGGCAGCAGAAAGCGCAGGGTCGAGCCGCTCTCCCCGCAGCGCAGAACGCACTCCCCCGCCGGGCTCTCCCGGATCGGGCGGACGCGAAGCCTGCCCGGCTCCGTCTCTTGAATCTCCGTGCCGAGGGCGTTGAGACAGGCGATCGTCGCGGCGATGTCTTTGGAGATCCCGTCGCAGAGGATCGCGCAGTCCTCATATCCGAGAGCCGCGCATATAAGAAGCCGGTGCGCCTGGGATTTGGAGGCCGGGATCGTCACGCAGCCGCAGCGCGCGCCTTGCTGGATATCAAGCTTCATTTCACGCCTCCCAGCCGCAGCAGCTCCCGCGCGTCGGCAAGCGGCATGGCCTCGATACGGCAGCGGCCTATATCCTCCGGGATCACCAGATGCATGGTGCTCCCGCTCAGCTTCTTATCCGTGCCGAGCGCCGCGAAGAGCTCGTCCGCGCTGTAGTCCGTCTCCGTGGGGAGGCCGTTTTTTCTCAGCAGCGCAAGCAGCCTCTCAAGCGCCGCCTCCGGGCAGTCGCCGCGCCGCACCGCCGCGCGGGTGATGATCGCCATGCCGATGGCGACGGCCTGCCCGTGCAGGATGCTGAAACGGCTGCACGCCTCCACCGCGTGACCGAAGGAGTGGCCGAAGTTCAAAAGCTGCCGCTGCCCCCGGTCAAACTCATCCTCATGGACGATATCGCGCTTCATCTCGACGCAGGTGCATATCACGTCCTCAAGCTGCGGCTTCACGCCGCGCTGCTCGAGGCTCTCAAAAAAGCCGGCGCTTCCCAGCATGCCGTATTTGATGACCTCCGCCGTGCCGCAGCGAAACTCCGCCTCGGGCAGGGTGTCCATGAGATCGGGGTCGCAGATCACGGCGGCGGGCTGGTAAAAGGCGCCCACCTGATTTTTCCCGGTGGGAAGGTCCACCGCCGTCTTGCCGCCGACGGAGGAATCCACCGCCGCGAGCAGCGTCGTCGGCACCTGCACATAGGGGATCCCCCGCTGATAGGTCGCGGCGGCAAAGCCCGTGAGATCGCCCGTGACGCCGCCGCCGAGGGCGATGAGCGCGTCCGTGCGGGTCAGGCGGTTTTCCGACAGGAACTGTAATAGCTTTCCGTAGGTTTCAAGCGTCTTGTGCTGCTCCCCGTGGGGGATCACATAAGACAGCGTGCGAAGGCCCGCCTTTTCCAGCGAGGCCACGGCCCGCGCCCCATAGAGGGGGAACACAATATCCCCCGCCACGACGACGGCGGTCTGCGCCTTCGTCGTGCGCCGGACGATTTCGCCGAGCTGTTCGAGCAGGCCGCGCCCGATGTGCACGTCGTATTCTCTTGACGCGCAGACATGCACTGTCGTCATCGCATCTCGCCCTCTCCGGCGGCTGCGGCGCTCATTGCGTCACAACCTTTCTGATCTCGAACACCTTCGCCGCGACCTTCGCGTACTCCTCAGGCCGCAGGGACTGCGCCCCGTCGCACAGGGCATGCACGGGATCGTTGTGCACCTCGATAATGAGGCCGTCCGCGCCGCTTGCCGTGGCAGCCAGAGCCATGGTCGGGACAAGGCGCGCGATGCCGGTGGCATGGCTGGGATCGACGATCACGGGCAGGTGGCTCAGCTCATGCAGCATGGGGACGGCGGAGAGATCGAGGGTGTTTCGCGTGTAGTCCGAGAAGGTGCGGATGCCGCGCTCGCAGAGGATGACGCGCTCATTGCCGTTTGCCATGATGTACTCGGCGCTCATGAGAAGCTCCTTGAGGGTGTTGGCAAGGCCGCGCTTTAAGAGGATGGGCTTGTCAAGCTTGCCGAGCTCCCGCAGAAGGTCAAAGTTCTGCATGTTGCGCGCGCCGACCTGGATGACGTCCACATCCTCAAAGAGGGGGATGTCCATGATATTCATCAGCTCCGTCACGATGGGAAGCCCGGTCTCGGCGCGGGCGATTTTCAGAAGCTCCAGCCCCTCGGCCTTGAGGCCCGAAAAGTCATAGGGAGAGGTGCGGGGCTTGAACGCGCCGCCGCGCAGCATGTTGGCGCCCGCCGCCTTGACGGCCTTCGCCACCGTCACGATCTGATCCTCCGTCTCCACTGAGCAGGGGCCCGCGATCATGGCGAAGTGGCCGCCGCCGATCTTCACATCCCCCACCTCGACCACCATGTCGTCCGGGTGGAATTTGCGGTTGCAGCACTTGAAGGGCTCGGACACGCGCTTGACGGAATCGACGATTTCCAGGCTCTCCAGAAGCTCCATGTCCACCCCGCTGGTGTCCCCGACCAGGCCGATCACGGTCTGAAACTCGCCGTTGGAGACGTGGATGGTCAGGCCCTTGTTTTTGAGCCAGGTGATGAGCTGATCCTTCTTTTCCTGCTGTACATTGTGTTTGAGAATGACGATCATGTTTTTTCCCTCCGTAAAATGAAAAACCGCACAGGGCCAACCTGTGCGGCATGATAAAGCGGATTGTCGGCTTTTTCGTGCACCACAAATTACCCTTACCGTTGAGAAACAGTAAAGTAATAGTAATATGCGGTAAAGAGAGAAGCCTTCATTTTCCGTGACCTTCCTTATGGATGATAAGCACACTATAATACATTAAAGCGCTGATGTCAATTGAGAATACTTCACAAATTCGCCCCGCTTCGCGGCGCGGGACTTGTGAGTCATTCAGAAGAAGGGGCGGCTTATTGCGGCTTCTCTTCGTCCGTATCGTCCGGCTCTGCGTGCGTCACCTCGGGGTCCGCGCTGTCCGGCCCGGTCTCTGCCGGGGGCTGCTTCCGGTTGAAAAGCAGCGTCCAGCCGATCACGCCGATCACAAGGCCGATCATAAGGCCAGTGTTCATATTGTCCATGAGCTTGCCGATCACCGTGCCGATGGCCACGCCGATCACGATGGCAAGGCTCAGGCCCTTGGTTCCCCGGTACTGTTGGGGTTCTCTGTTGTTCTGATCCATGATGGTTCCTTTCGTTATGTAAACTGTGTTATGTTGCTTATATTCTGTAAATTATGTTATGTATATCGGTTCAACTCAACTTTCCCTAAATTGGACCTCCCTTTGGAAAAAGGGAGGTGGCCAGCTCGGCCGATCCCTCAGTCACAGCCTCGCGGGAGATCGGCTGTGACAGCTCCCTTTCACAAAGGGAGCTTAGAAGCTGATTAAAGCCGATACCCATCTTATACCTCCCTCAATAGACTGTCTTCACGTTCTCCTCCGCCACGCGATAGCGGCGGCAGAAGGTTTTCAGATCCTCCTCCGTGCGGATGAGCATGAGCTCATGCAGCTTTCCGGTATCCTTTTCGCGCATGCAGGCGACGCGCTCCCCGGTGCAGATGCTGGCGCGGATGACCGGCTCAAACTCCGCCGGGTCAAAGTGCGTTACCTCAGGCTCCGGCTCTCTTCTTCCGAACAGCTTCATTGTGCGCTTCCTCCTTACCAGATATGCGGGATCAGACGATATCTGACCCGCTTCTTATATTCCCGATAGCCCGCAAGCTCCCGCTCCAGCAGGGCCTCCTCTCCCCGGATGCGCGCCGCGAGGATCGGCAGATAGCCGAGCATGACCGCAAACGCGTAAACAGAGCCGAGGATCAGCGGCATGGAGAGGAACAGCAGCAGCGTCGCCAGATACATCGGGTGCCGTACAACGCCGTAAAGTCCTGTATCCACCACGCGCTGCCCCGCCTGCACCTCCACCGTCCGGGAGAGGTATTCGTTCTCGCGCAGCACCTCGGCAAAAAGCGCATAACCCAGCAGGAACACCCCGGCGAAAAGCAGGCTGGCCCAGCGCGGCAGCATCGGCCAGCCGAAGCGATAGCCGAGTCCCGCGATCACGAAGGACGCGGCAAACAGGAGCCCGCTCCACGCGATCACGCCTTTCTGCTCCGCCTGGCGCTCCTTCATGTTCAGGCGGCGGCGCAGGAGCTCCGGCGCTCTGACGAACATCACACAGCCCGCAATGAGCATCGGGATAAACAGCACCGCCATCAGAAGCCAGCCGTTCCAGAAGCCCAGCGTCCCCGCAGGGAGAAAAATCAACAGCGCTGTCAGCAGCATGCCAAGCATATACTTCCCGAGCCCCTGCAGCAGAAGCTTTCCGTCCATCCCGCTGCCTCCTTGTTTACATAATAATGTTAACCGTAATTTGATTTACGTATTATCGTTAACTGATTTTATGTCTCGATATAATACGGGCAGATGTCCTCATAGTGCCCGTCCTTCATGCGAAAGCCGCCGGGAATGACGCCGAGCTGGTGAAAACCCAGCTTTTCATAGAGTCTGCGGGCGCGGGTATTCGTGGCAACCACGGCGTTGAACTGCAAGACCCGGAAGCCGAAGGCGGGCGCGGCGGCGATGCAGTCGCGCACCAGCTTTTCCCCGATACGCAGGCCCCGGCTCTGCGAGGAGACGGCATAGCTTGCGTTGCAGAGATGGCCGCAGCGGCCCACGTTGTTGGGGTGCAGGATATAGAGACCGAGGATGGCCCCGTCGCTCTGCCGTTCGGCCACGGCGCTGCGGCTCTGAGAGGCGAAAAAGGCGCGGGCCTCGTCCAGGCTCAGGCAGTTTTCCTGAGGAAAGGCCACGCCCTCCTCCACAACCTCGTTCCAGATCGCCGCCATGGCGGGAAGGTCGGCTTCGGTATAAGCTCTTACGATGATATCTTCCATGGTTTTCTCCTTTATTCATTGTTCTCCCACTGTCGAAAATCGCGTCCGAAATCCGCGCGGGCAGAGTCAAGGTAATCCGTGTACAGCGCCGGGAAGCGCGCAAAAAGGGTATAGATTTCGTCGTCCGGGTCCCACGCGGCGGCCTCGCGCAGATCGCCGGAAAAATAGGCGCGGTTCAAATGGACAATGTACTCCGTCATGCGCTCCACCTGCTCTTCCGTATAGCCGAGCAGGGACAGGAGTTCCGCGGTCTGCGTGCGGTTTCGCGTGTCGAAAAACTCCCGGGCGTATTGGGGAAAGTCCGAAAGCTCGCGCTCCGTCCTCCCCTGCGCTGCCGCCCAGGCGGCAACGTCCGTCTCCCGCGTCTCATAGCGGTACGCGCCGCCGGAACCGGTCAGCACGCCGTACTGGCAGGGCTGCACGGACAGCGCCCCGGTGGCGATCTCCGTGAGGCCGTCTTCCGTCTTCCAGTGCTGGCAGTGCAGGTGCCCGCTGAGATACAGCTTCACGCCGTACTGCCGCAGGAGGGCGGCGAGTCGATCCGCGCCGTCAATGACGTACCCGGTGGTGAATACCGTCTGCCGAAACAGGTTCTGGTGCCCGGCTGCCAGGACGCTCTGCCCGGCCGCCCGCGCGTCCCGAAGCTGCGTTTCCACCCATTGCAGGGTTTTTTCCGAAATGCCGCAGGGGTCGTGCGCGGTGTTGAAGTCCAGCATCAGAAGCCGCGTCCCGTCGTTCAGGCGCGCGCTGTAGCTCAGGGAATCACCGTCAAGGCCGAGCGCCTCGTCGAAGCCGAGGTCGGCATAGATGCGGCGGAAATCCTCCGCCGAAGCCGAGGGGACAAGGCGGTAGCTCTCCCGGGAAAAGGCGGCGGCATTGGGGTTATCCAGGTCGTGATTGCCCGGCAGAACATAGACCGGGACGCCCGCCGCCTCGACCGCCCGCAGTTTTTCCGCAAGCGCCGCGTGGCTCAGAAGCTCCCCGTTGAAGGTGAGATCGCCGGTGAGGATCAGGGCTTCCGGCTTCTGCCCGACGACCTCGGCCAGAAAAGCGGAGGTCACTTCGTCGATCCGGCGCATGAGCTTACCGTCGCCGCTCTCGGTGAGGGCCGTGAACATGGTGCCGTGGTCGGTCAGATCGGGGGCGAGATAGTGGAGATCCGTCGCAACGATCACCTTGTTTTCCTTAGGCTTTACGCCCGTAAAGCCGCACAGCAGCAGCGCAAAGAGCAGCACCGGCAAGACAAGCTTTTTCATCCCTCTCCCCCCTTTTTTCTATCATATATGATTTTGCGCTCTTTTGCAATCGCGACATGCCGCACACTTGCAAGAAGGCCGCACTTCTGCTATTATACATCCAAAATCCGCGTACAACAGGAGGCTTGCCATGCACCCCATCGCCCATTTCAAGACCATAACGCGCCACCGCCATCTGGTGTGCCGATACTGCTTCCGCCTGGGTCTGATCCGGCAGGGCCTGTGCCACGATCTGAGCAAGTACTCCCCCACCGAGTTCCTTGTCGGGGCCAAGTACTACCAGGGCAATCGCAGCCCCAACGACGCAGAGCGCAGAGCCACCGGCGTGTCGCTGGCCTGGCTGCACCACAAGGGCCGCAACCGGCACCATCTGGAATACTGGGTGGACTACGTGATCAAACCCGACGGCAGCGTGGGCTTTGGCGGAAATAAAATGCCGCTGCGCTATGTGGCGGAGATGTTCTGCGACCGCATCGCGGCATGCCGGGTCTACCTGGGCGAGCGCTATACCGACGCCAGCCCGTATAATTATTATGTAAACTCGAAAGGCGCTCTCATGATTCACCCCGAGACCGGGGCGGAGCTGGAGCAGATGCTGCGCGTCCTGAAGGATCAGGGCGAGGACGCCGCCTTCGCCTATGTGCGGCAAAGGCTTCAAGAGGAAAAGACAAGTCGATAAGGCACAACGGGACAGAGTAAACCGGGCAGCGATTCGCCGCCCGGTTTTTTAATAGCTCCCCGAAAGATTAAGCTTGATTTACATAATTTAATTTACAGAAAATAATCTACATATTTCAGTTTACATAATTAATTAAAGCTGTCGGCGTTTGTTTTCAGAAGCCGCTCGACGCTCTCGCGGAGAGCCGCATGCTCCGGCCGGGAGAGATCGGGGTCGGACGCGAGAAGCAGCGCCGCCTCCTGCTGGGCCTTCTGCATCACGTTCACGTCCGCGCCGAGGTCCGCCACGTGCATCTCCGGCAGGCCGTGCTGGCGGGAGCCGAAGAAGTCGCCCGGCCCGCGCAGACGCAGATCCTCCTCCGAAATCTTGAAGCCGTCGTTGGTTTTTGTCATGATATGCAGGCGCGCGCGGTTTTCCTCCCCGTCGTTGTCGGACACAAGGATGCACCAGCTCTTGTGCTGTCCGCGCCCGACGCGCCCTCTGAGCTGGTGGAGCTGGCTGAGGCCGAAGCGCTCGGCGTTCTCCACGATGATCAAAGCCGCGTTGGGAACATCCACGCCCACCTCGATCACCGTCGTGGCGACAAGAATGTCCGTCTCCCCCGCGACCATGGAGGCCATGACCGCGTCCTTGTCCTTCGCTTTCATCTTGCCGTGTATGCAGGCGACGCGCAGATCGGGAAATTCCCGCCGCAGCTCCTCGGCATGCTCCTCGGCGCTCTTGAGCTTCTGGGGCAGCTCGTCGTTTTCCTCCACCATGGGGCAGACCACAAAGACCTGCCGCCCCTCCCCCACAAGCCTGCGGATAAAGCCGTTGAGGCGGGCGCGGTAGCTCTCGTCCACGGCGAAGGTGTCCACCTTCTGCCGGCCGGGCGGCAGCTCGTCAATGATCGAAACGTCCAGGTCGCCATAGATGATGAGGGCCAGGGTGCGCGGAATGGGCGTGGCCGACATGACCAGCACATGGGGCTTCTGCCCCTTGCCGATCAGGGCCGAGCGCTGCCCGACGCCGAAGCGGTGCTGCTCGTCCGTGACCACAAGGGCGAGTTTTTCATATTCCACGTCCGCGCTGAACAGGGCGTGGGTACCGATGATGAGGTCGAGCTCCCCGGTCTTGAGCTGCTCGCGCACGATGCGCTTCTCCTTTGCCGTCATGGAGCCGGTGAGCTTTCCGACCCGAAGCCCCAGAGGCTTGAGCAGCCCGGTGAGGGTATGATAATGCTGCTCTGCCAGAATCTCCGTCGGGGCCATGAAGGCGGACATATAGCCGTTGTCGGCGCAGTGCCAGATGAGCGCCGCCGCGACCAGGGTTTTGCCGCTGCCCACGTCGCCCTGCACCAGGCGGTTCATCACGCTGCCGGAGTCCATGTCGCGCATGGCCTCCTCCACCGCGCGCCGCTGCGCCCCGGTGGGGGCAAAGGGCAGCGCCGCCCAGAAGCGGGTGAGATCGGAGGCCGCCATGCGCACGCCCGCCTCGCGGCTGCGCTCCCCGCGCATACGGCCGAGGGCGCAGGCGAGGACGAAAAGTTCCTCAAAAATGAGCCGGCGGCGGGCAAGCTCAAGCGCCTCAAAGTCCGCCGGGAAGTGGATGTTTTCAAAGGCATAGCCCGTCTGGGCAAGCTGATTGCGCTCCCGCACAGCGTGGGGCAGGACATCCGGCAGCGCCCCGAGGCAGGCGTCCAGCCCCTGCCGCACGGCCTGGAGCATGACGCGCTGGCTCAGCCCCGCCGCCACACGGTACACGGGGATGATGCGCCCGGTGACTCTGTGCTCCCCCTCCGCCTTCTCCGCGACGGGATTTACCATGCTGCGGCGCGGGCCGTTCGCCTCGATCTTTCCGAAGAAGACGTAGGTCTCTCCGCGCTGCAGATTATCCTTCGCGTAGGGCATGTTGAAGTAGGTGATATCCAGCACGCCGCTGTCGTCCACCGCGCGCAGCTTTACAAGGTCGAGCCCGCGGCGCACCCGGGTCAGGCGCGGCGTATCGGCCACCATGGCCTCAACGCAGACGCTCTCCCCCTCGCAGGTGAGGGCGATGGGCTTGATTTCGCTGCGATCCTCATATTTCCGGGGAAAAAAAGAAACAAGGTCACGCAGAGAAAAGACGCCGAGCTTGTTGAGCGCCTGCGCCTTTTTCTCTCCTATGCCCTTGATATAACGAACGTCGGTATTCAGATCCGTCATCGTTTACTCCACATAACGAAGCGTGTAGTCGTTATTGGTCAGCGTGAATTTTTCGATCAGGCCCTTGGTGCAGATAACCTCTTTGTCGTTGTTGATGAGCACCATGTCGAAGGGGTTGTCCTTGGTGCCGTACTGCCGCCAGTAGTTGAGGGACTTTGTCTGTCCGAGGATAAACATGGCGGTGGAAAGGCAATCGGCGGTGGTGCCGTCTTCGCACACGATGGTGACGGACTTGAGCGTGTTGTTGTTCGGTCTGCCGCTTTCGGGGTTAATGAGGTGGTGATAGGTCTTGCCGTTCTGGATGAAGAAGCGCTGGTAGGTGCCGGAGGTGACCACGGCGGTCTCCCCGACGGACAGGACGCCCACATAGCTTGCGGTGTTGTTCGGGTCCTGCACGGCCACATTCCAGAGCGACCCGTCCGGCTTGCGTCCGAGGGTCTGGACGTTGCCGCCCAGAGAGACGATGCCGCTCGTCACGCCGACGTTTCGCATCGAGCGGATGGCGTTTTCCGACGCGCAGCCCTTCGCCACCGCGCCGAAGCTGATCTCCGTCCCCGCCGGGAAGGATACCGCATAGGACCCGGAGCTTGGGAAGCTGGTGAGCGTCATTTTGTCAAAGGCCTTGAGCGCGAGATAGGGCCAGATCTCCTCATCCGTCGGGACATAGTAGCGTCCGCTGTCAAAGCCCCAGAGCTTGATGACGGGGTAAATGGTCAAATCGAGGGCGCCGCCGCTCTTTTTGTAAATGTCATGAGCCGTGGAGAGCATGGTCGCCACCTGGCCGGAAATGGACACGTTGCCGCCGTTTGCGTGGTTGATGGCGTAGGTGGTGCTGGTCTCGATATCCGGGTCGAGCATGTCGTTCATGGACTGGATGACGCCCTGGGCGGCGGTAAGGCCGCGCTCGGCATTGTTGCCGTAGGCTGTGAGCGTCATGATGGTATCCATGGCGAAGACCTGCCGCTGGCTCATTTTTGTCTCCCCGCAGGCCGCGAAAGACAGCGCCATGCCGAGGCAGAGGCAGACGATCAGTGTTCTTTTTATTACAGAGAGCTTTTTCATAAAGGCTGCCCTTTCCGTGTCGAAAAGTTTTCCGTATAAAGTACAAATCGGCACTTGCCATCCGCTGAGAAGTTTGGTATAATACCATCTGTTCCCGTAAAGGGGGCGCGGACTATGTTGATTATTATATCAGAATTCGCGCTTCTTGTAAATACGGGGGCTCATACGCGGCTGTAGCTCAGCTGGATAGAGTGCCAGACTCCGACGTTCCAGGCCAGTCTTGTTGAGATATGCCCCAAACCGTTGATACATCCGATGTTGCGGGTTTCCAGATCAGTTTTCTCACTTCTTTTGACTACTATTTGACCACTGCGGGTGGAAAAGCCGTCTGCATATGTACTGTTTAGCCAATCACATAGCGCGCAATGCGCTTGCGTTCTTGGATCGTCACTTTTATTTTTGAAAAAGCAGATTACCGCCTCCGGGCGCTGATCGATATATGCGGCTGTAGCTCAGCTGGATAGAGTGCCAGACTCCGACTCTGGAGGTCGTGGGTTCGAATCCCGTCAGCCGTACCACGAAAAAACCGTCGATTTGAAGAAAATCGGCGGTTTTTTTGTATTTTTCTCGGCAATTAAAAATCGGCAAAATCGGATTTGGCGCACATTTGGCGCACAACCTCAAAAAAACCAGCGGTTACCGCTCCCCTTCGTTGGGAACAGTAACCGCTTTTTTTATGCCCTGCGGAGTATCACATCGGCAATGCTCTCCGCTGCCCGCTCGTCTGCCTCCTTGATGGCGTGGCTGTATATATCTGTGGTGGTCGATACCTGCGCGTGGCCGAGGCGCTTGGAGACCGTCAGCACGTCCGTTCCGTTGTAGATCAGCAGCGAGGCCATTGTATGCCGGAACTTGTGCGGGTGTATCGGCGGCAGATCGTATTTCTTGGCAAAGTTGCTGAGCCATTGAGTGATGTTATCGGGATTCATTACCCCGCCGTCGTCGCGGGTAAACACATAATCGCTCTCAATCCAGCGGTCTCCGTTCTTCACTTTGAGGCCGTCGTAATAGGCTCGGTACAGCTTCAAGAGCTGAATGGTTTCTGCAGGGACTTTGATAAAGCGCGTCTCTCCGGTCTTGGTCGTGTCCTCATAAACGCCGCTCTCAGCGGTGTAGAGGAGCGCACGGTCAATGCGAAGCTGCTGACGCTTCCAGTCGATGGCATCCCAGTGCAGGCCCATGATCTCCCCACGGCGGCAGCCGGTGATGATCAGCAAGTGCGTGATGGTGCGCCACTTGATTGGCTCCCGCTCCAAGCACTCCAGAATCCGTGCCAGCTCCTCCGGCTGAAAACTGTTCGTCTCCGGGCGCTCCTGCTTGGGCGGAGAGGCGCGGTGCGCGGGATTATACGGAATCAGCATTTCTTTTTCTGCCTGGCTCAGTACGGCGGAGATCAGCCGGTGATAGCCGAGAATCGTCCGCGCCGAGAGCGGGCTTGTGTCCTGCGTGAGCTTGAAGAGCGTTTCGGTCTTATAGCCGAGAGCCACAGCCAGTGTGTCCGCCGTGTTCTTGGCGACGGTCTGCCCGTGCACAGCAGGGCGGAACGTGGAGGCAGCCATGCCGGAGGAGCGGGCGATCTCCGCCGAACTCAGCTTCTTTGCCTTCATCAGAGCCGCAATGTCCTTCTTTGGCGTGGCCTTGACCGGCGCGGTTCTGATACCTTCCTCTGCCATGTTCGCATAGAACTGGTTTAAGTGCTGCGGGCGTATATCCGTCAGTTTCAGATGTCCGATGGCGGCATTGATCCGCGGCAGCAGCTCACGATACCACTCTGCCGTCCGCCGCTTGGCTCCGCTGCGCTCCTTGAGCTTGACAACATACTCCGCATACTGAGCGAAGGTCTGCCGATTGTCCGCGATAAATCCCTGCTCGATCTGGCGCTCTGTCATGCCTGCCGTAGGCTTCCAGGTCATGTAATGCCGGACCTGTTTGCCGTCGGTCCCGCGCCCGGTGGTGACGGTGATCTTGAATGCCGTGCCGGTCTTACCGTCAATCCTCTTGATGTTCGCCATGCTGGGCCTCCGCTTCTCTCTGCGACTCTATATAAGCCATGATGCGCTTATCATCATATTCCTTGCTCAAATCATTTACTTCATCCATGAGCATTTCAGACAGGTAAACCATCTGCGGGATATTCTGACATACCCTTGTGAATCGAAATAGTGCGAGCTCTAACTGCTCTTTTTTGTATTTGGCTTGGCTGTATTTCACTTCTGGGTCGTCTGACAATACAGTTGCCGCGGCAGATACTGCTGCCTTTTCAATCTTCAAAAAAGATGATGCAAATTGGAAAAGTGGGGTGTCAATTATAGGTTTTGCGTTTTCTCGTTGAGTTCTCCCCATCGTGTTCAACACAGTGCGTATAGAAGCACAGTGCTTTATAAGCTCGACAACTTCTCCGTTGAGACCAGTATATAAGCACGCTGCTTGAAGATCGGCATTCGGACTCTTTTCATCAGATAATCCCAGCAGCCAATCAGCCGAGACCCCGAAAAACCTTGCCACAGCAGAAATCTTTTCTGCCGTTGGTGCTGTGCTTCCATCCAGATAGCCGGTAACAGACTGACGCGACTTTACCCCCAGCACCTCGGTCAACTGCTCCTGCGTGAGGTTCCGCGCGTCTACCAGCTCTCGTAAAGCACATGGAAAGGGATCATGATAATGGTCTTTTGCAGTGTTCGGTTTGCGTGGCATGGTTTACCTCCTTTTGATAGCAAATAAAATCAGCTCTTTTGACGCTGTAGCCATATTTGCTTGACGTTGCTGCTGCTGTCTGCTACAATCTTATCATAGCAATCAATAGATTGCAACAACAATTTTGGAGGTGTGAAGTATGAGAAATGTTGAGATCAAGCAGCGAGCCAAAGAAAAGGGCGTGAAGCTATGGCAGCTCGCTGAAAGGCTTGGAATCACTGACAGCACATTCAGCAGGAGACTTCGCCGTGAATTTTCAGAGGAAGAGTATGCTCGGGTATGCACGCTCATTGATGAGCTTGCAGCCGGAGGAGGTCAATAAATATGCTTCCACGGATGCGAACTATCGACGCTGCCGCGGCGTGTTTACGTGAGACAGATCCAGAAACAGCTTTCACAAAAACCGCACTCCGGCGACTGGTGGTAAGCGGTCAGCTTCCGAGTGTACGGATCGGCACGAAGTACCTGCTGGACCTGGACACATTGGAAGATTATCTGCGTGGAAACATGTCCTTACAAGCGGAAGAGATATCGCGGATTCGGAGGGTAGAACTATGAAAATCGAGAAAAAAGCCGCCCAGGTGTTGCAGCACCCAGACGGCGGAGAGCAGACGCGGCTTGACGGCTTCAACGAACTGCCCGATTTTGAGTCTATCACAAGGCTATGTGAGGCGCAAGGGGTAATTACTCCCCTGCTGCTACATGGTGAAGCAAACGCTATCCCGCTCGGCTCACTCGAAACGCTCACTGGCCTTGACCGCCGGCTGATCCGCCGTCGGATTCAGATTGAGCGGCAGGCCGGGGCTTGTATCTGCGTGAACAACCGGGACGGGTATTTCCTCGCAGAGACCGAAGCAGAGCGGGCGCGGTGCGTCGCCTCTATGCGGCGACGGGCGGCAGAGGTTTACCGGACGGCTGATGCAATTGAGCGGGCGGTGATCTGCCCATGAGAAAACGCGAAGGCAAACCTGACGGCTTTGTAGTCTATGGAAAAACTCTCCAAAGTGCCTTGCTGCTGCCCGACGAGAACGCGGGGCGAGTGCTCAAAGCAGCGGCGCGCCTGTTCCTTACGGGTGAAGCGACGGAAGGTCTGGAACTGAGCGAGGAGATTGTACTTTCCCTTTTCACAGGGGACATTGACAGTGCCCTAACTCATCATGCCGAGGTCTGCGCCCGAAATCAAAGGATCGCGGCAAATCGGAAAGCACCAAGCGTCACCAGTCGTGACGAGTCGTTACCAGTCGCACCGAATAGAACCGAACCGAACAGAACCGAACCGAATAGAACCGAAATAAAAGAGAGTAAGGCGTCAAAGCCGCCGCGCGCTCCGCGCTTCACTCCCCCCAGCGTGGAGGAGGTTAAGGCATATTGTCTGGAGAGGCGGAACGGCGTGGACGCTCAGCGTTTCGTAGACTTCTACGAGGCCAACGGCTGGAGCCAGGGCCGGGGCAAGACTATCAAAGACTGGCGGGCCGCGGTCAGGACATGGGAGAGGGGAGAGAACAATGGATCAGCAGCAGATCATGGAAAGCCTGAAAGCAGCGCAGGCAAGCGCTTCAACATCAAGTACGACGTCGAGTGAATCACTTGCAGACTACGATCTCGGCGGGGTGGATTGCTCACGCTGCGGGAACACGGGGCAGCTCATAGAGAGAGGCCCCGCGCTTCTGGAGCTGCACGTGTACGAATGTCCTTGTATGAGGAAGCGACGTTCCTTGCGTTCTCTCCGCAAGGCCGGGATGGAGGACATGGCGCGGCGCTATACGCTGGACAACTACGTTACCAATACACCGCATCGGGAGAAGATAAAGACAGCTGCAGAGCGTTTCATCAGAATGAGGACGGGCTGGTTTTTCATCGCGGGGCAAACTGGAAGCGGGAAGACGCATATCTGCACGGCGATCTGTACGGCGCTCATGGAGGAACAGGGCGGCGAAGTCTACTTTATGCCGTGGCGCGACGAGTCAACCGCACTTAAGTCGGGGATCGCAGAACGGGAATGGTACGAGGCGCGTATTAAGAAGCTCCAGACTGTGCCTGTGCTGTACATCGACGATTTTCTCAAAGGCGGCAGCAGCGACGCCGATCTACGACTTGCCTTTCAGCTTCTGAACACACGGTACAACAACACAGCCCTGCGGACGATCATCTCAAGCGAGATAAACCTTGAGAACATAACCGGTCTTGACGAGGCAATCGGCGGGCGCATTTATGAGCGCAGCCGTGGTTTTGCTGTTATGGCTCCGCCGGAAAACTGGAGGCTGAGGGCATGAACCAAGCGAGACATAAGGGAAACAGGCCGAGTACACTTGACAGGATCATGAAGGAGTTGGATGAAATCAGCCCAATGGACGCGGCAGCACTTCTGCGCCTGACTCGGAAACTGATGCGGTATGCGAAGAGTGTGGATGAGCTGGATTTGGAGGAACGGGAGCTGATGCGGCAGCTTGCCGGGAAGGAGAAGGGACGATGCCAATGCTGCCGATGATCGCGCCAAGTAAGTCAAAAGGAGCATCTGCCGGTAAGATTATCGCCGTTGATTTCGACGGAACCCTCTGTGTTTCAAAGTGGCCTGAGATCGGAGACCCCAAATGGTCAATCATCAACGAATTGAAGCGCCGGCAGCATAACGGTGATCGCGTCATCCTTTGGACTTGCCGCGAGGGTGTACTGCTGAACAAAGCGCTTGCATGGTGTCGTGAGCACGGGATCGTATTCGACGCCGTAAACAATAATCTTCCTGAGAGGATTTCCCAATACGGGAACAACCCACGTAAGGTATCAGCAGATGAATACTGGGACGATAAAGCCGTCACTGTGACGCGGGGAGGGAAGATTTGATGGGCGCAGCTTCACAGCGAAAGGGCGCCGCCGGTGAGCGGGAGCTTGCCGCGCGGCTCCGGGAATACGGGTATGAGATCGAGCGCGGGGGTTCCCTGTCCTTCGGTGAAGTCCCCGATCTGGTGGGCCTACCTGGGGTACATATCGAGTGCAAGCGCGTGGAGCGGCTGAACGTGCCGGAGGCCATGCAGCAAGCCGTGAAGGATTCACTGCGATTCAAGGACGGTATGCCCGCCCTGTTTCACCGTCGGAACCGGCAGCCGTGGCTTGTGACGATCCGGCTGGAGGACTTCATGCAGCTCTATCAAGGAAAGGATTAAGGCTATGGCTTCTTATACCTCTGCGGACATAAAGTGCCCCTTCTACATGTACGATAATCCCCAGACCTGCAAGCTCACTTGTGAAGGGGTTCCGCAAGGCAGCACCATAACCAGCCACTTCCAGAACGGGAAGGACATGCACGCCCATATTATGCGGCGCTGTGCCGGGGATTACAAAGCATGTGCGTGGTTCCGGGTGCTGTGGGGGAAATACGAAGTGTGAGGAGGGGCGAGATTGACCGACAAGCAGCGGCGCTTTGCCGATGAATATTTGATCGACCTGAACGCAACGAGGGCCTACAGGGCTGCCTATCCGTCGGTCAAGCGCGACGAGACAGCGGCGACAGCAGGTGGGCGCTTGTTGAGAAATGTTGAGGTATCGCAGTACATCCAGGAGCGAATGCAGGAGAGGCAAGACAGGACGGAGATCACCCAGGACATGGTGCTGCAGGAGATCGCGGCTATTGCCTTTGGAACCGTTTCTGAGGCTGTAAGCGTCAAGGATAAGCTGCGCGCGCTGGAGCTGCTGGGCAAGCACCTGGGACTGTTCCAGCCGAAGGATCAGCTTGACCGTGAGGAGCAGGAGGCGCGGATCGCCAAGCTGCGGGCGGACACGAAGACGCAGGAGACCGCAGAGGAGAAGGCCGTGGTGGTGCGCTTCATTGGAACCGGAGGGGCAGAGGCATAAAAAAGAGGCGGTTTCCCGCCTCTCAACTTCTTAAGTACCAGTAAACAAACTCAAGCACAGGGAATGGTGCATCCGGCAGTGCCTTGATGATCTCCGTGATGATACCCTCGTTGTCTCTCGTCTCGATCTGCTTTAGAATGTCAGTCATAACAAAATACCTCCATCTTGATTTTGTGTGGGAGGCCGGTTATAATGACCTCGGCCTCCGGGCCTCTGGGCTGTATATCCGTTTGCTTTGGTAGGCGTGTCGGATATGCGGCCCTTCTTCATGCGCTGATAAGAAAGCGGCAGGTGGTGGTCGGCTTGCTGTACTCGGTGTACAGGTCGGCGTGGTCGGCCTTGAACGCCTTGCTGTCGAAGCGGCTGCTGTTGACGTTCTTCCAGCTTGCCTTCCAGCCGTCCCCGGTCAGGACTTCCTGTCCCCGGTCTACCATTGCGGCCTTGAGCTTGTCGGTCAGGGCCTCGGCTTCGGCTTGCAGCTCCTCGATCATGGCACGGACGGCCAGCAGATCGTGAGCCACGGTATTCAGTTCGTTCTCGCTCATGGTGTGTACCTCCTGTTTTATTCTGGAGCCGGGGCGAAGTCCGGCGCTTGCGCTCGTTGCGTCTATTCTGCCCTCCGGGAAGTGCCCCGGCTCCCTCGTTCTGGTATCAGTATAATCTATCTGCGCAGATATATCAAGATGGGATGATGCACAAATCTATCTGCGCAGATATGTGTATTTTGTATATTTGCACAGATAGATATTTGCAGTATAATCTGATATACTCAGAACAACAGGAGGTGTGCAGCCATGCCGACAACGAAAGCCCAGCAGCGGGCCGTGAATAAGTACATGAAGGACAACTACGACCGTGTGAATCTTACACTGCCGAAGGGCCAGAAGGACAGGATCAAAGCCCATGCGGAGAGCCGGGGCGAGAGTGTCAATGCCTTCATCAATCGGGCCATATCGGAAACGCTGGAGCGGGAGGCCGGATTATGAGCCGTGAGAAAGTAGGATTCCGCGACACAATGGCACAGCTCAACGAAATGTTCCCCGACAAGGGGATGCTCAACCAGACGGATGTGGCACGGTTCATGGGCGTGCACCGCACGACAGCCGCGCGGCGGATCAAGTTCAACTCCATGAAGCTTGTCACGAAGGCGGACTTTGCGCGGCAGATCTGTATCTGACGGCGGGTGCGCGAATGAAGACCTATACCATCATCGGTGCCGGCAATGGTATGAGCAAAAGTAGGAAGAGAGACTTCCCCGATCTGGGAAAGCCTCTCTTTTTCTGCCGCCAAACCTAAACCGGCCGGGGAGCTGCCTGCTAAGCAGGCCCTCATTGCCGAACCCATCAGCTCGACGCCTGATAACAGTATAGCAGGCAGCTGTGAAAAAGGCAACGTCTTTAAAGGCCATTTCCTGCCCTTCTGAGCGCGTTTGCCACTTGACCATGCGGAGATACCACCACAGCGGGAAACGTAGCGCAGGCCAAAAGCAGAGCGGGACGGGAGGAGAAACTGTGCGTGTCTATGATCTTGGCGCACATTTGGCGCACAAGCGTGCGCCAAAACCTCAGAAGTGATCCGAGACAGTCAAAGGTGCAGAGCCGCAAAACCGCATGGAATCAAGACTTTTCGCAAGTCGTGAGAGGCCGTAAAAAGAATCTGCGGCAACTCCGACTCTGGAGGTCGTGGGTTCGAATCCCGTCAGCCGTACCATAGCATAAACCCCTACTTGATACAATGTGTCAGGTAGGGGTTTCGTTAAATCGTGCCCTTTGAAACGCTGTAATATCAAGGGTTTCAGGGTTTGTCAAATGAAAAGTGATGCATTTCAAGATCGCAGGTTGAAGAAATCTGCGGTCTTTTTTGGGCCAAAATTGGGAAGAACAGGTAAAAAGGGGCTTGTCCGCGTTATACTGACACCTGTATTCGTTATAATTTGGGGAGAATCGTTAAATTAAAGGGGTAATCGTTAAGATGATATCCTGCTTTCTGGACACATCAATTCCCGGAACGGCACGACTGCATCATCATCTATTCCGACTGCAACACCTTCAGCCTCAAGGGAAACACGCTTTCCTCCCGAATACAACACTCCCGGAAATAGTGCAGGGGACGGTTCTCCGATTGAAACTGTCAATCACAGAACCGTCCCCTGATTGGTTCAGTTAATCCTCTATCTGCCCCATGAGGACATAGAGATCATAGTAATCATCATACAGCCCAACGCAGGCATCCATGCCGGAGTTGACACTCAAAGCGCCCTCCAGGACGGACTCCCAGGAACCTCTTAACTTAAAGTGCTCTTCCGGCAACGCGCCCTCTTCACGGCCGTACTCCTCAAGGTAGCGTGCCTTCATTCTCGCAAGCCCATCCGGGTCTCCTTCATAACTTTTGATACGCAGCTCGTTGCGGCGTGTGCTGACGGCGCGCGCAATCTCTTCAATTTCGGCTCCCTGTGCGAACATCTTGCCTGCCAGATCATACAGTTCCGAAAAACTGTCGTGATAGGCGATGCGTTCGGCCCGTTTTTTCCCGACCTCCTCCGGATCATCCCACGCTATGCCGGCATACTGCTTCAGGTTTCCCGTTTCAACAGGCCGGAAGCCGTAGACTGCATTCTCATCTTCAACGATGTCCTCCATGGCATAGGGGTTGAGTCGCGGGTCGTGTTGATAGTGAAACGGCTGCGCCTGTTCTTCACTCTCAGATCAGGATCCGTCCCTGAGCCTCCCGGTAGTCCTCCGGGATGACGCCGTCCAGGTACTCCTCGAGATACTTGATGACCACCTCGTTATCGGGCAGCATCGTCATGGAGAGGATATCCGCTTCCTTGAACATGGCATAGCCGTCGCCGCCGTTCAACAGGAAACTGGTGCCTGTGAGGGTGTATTCCGCCTTCTGGTCGAGGGGCTCCTGTCCGACCATCACGTCGGAAACCCGGTATTCCCCGGCCACGGAGACAAACTGGTTTTTATCGTCCACGACGACACTGCTCTCCAACTCCGGATTCACGCGGAATGTGATGCCGGAGACCTGCAGGAAGCCTCCGGAAACGGCAGGCAGCTTCGACACGCCGAACTCCAGCGCATCCAGCAGCATCTGTCCGCTGACGCGAACCGTTACAATGTCGTTGGAATAGGGCAGGATGTTCAGGATGTCGTTATAGGTGACCGTCCCGGCTTTCAGGTTGTTCCGCACAGCGCCGGCATTGACCAGGGCGGCCCGGGTGCCGCCGACAGTCCGGTAGGCGTCCGCCACGAAATCGCACAGCCCGTTTTCTTCAACACGGCTGACGTCGAAGCCGTCTGCGTCACGCACGATCATGTCATAGGATACCTCGCCGACCTTCCGGTTCATGACAGGCGCATAGGAAGCGACTGTCTCATCCAGAAACGCTTTCATCTCCGGGTCCACACAGCGCTCGACATTGCGGCGGACGACCTTCTCAAAGGGCATGTTCGCAGGCTCCGGCACCGTGTCGATCAGGGTCTCCTCCAGGCGGCCGTCTTTGTAGATCTTGATCTGGCCGATGGCTTTCATATTCGATCCCGTCTGGGCGATGGGGACCTGTCTGTTCTCTCCGTCGGTGACAGTACGGTTGTATGTCTCATGGGAATGGCCGTCGATGATCAAATCGAGACCCCTCAACTTTCCCACGACCGCGTCCGTTCGAAACTGCTCTGTAATAGAATCGTTGTTGCCAAGGTGGGAGACGAGAATCACATAGTCCGCCCCGGCCTGACGAGTTTCATCGATGGCCTTTTGCAGCCCGACACACAGCCGCTGGCCCGTCTCGTCGGCCAGAAAATCGTACATCGGCTCGCCGGCCTCGTTCAGAATGTCCTTGATCGTGGATTTTGTATAGGCGTCCGGGGTAACCGCTCCGACGAAGCCGATTTTCAGGTCGCCGGCCTCCAGAATGCGCCAGGGCTGAAACACCGGCTCCCCGCCTGTGACGCAGAAATTCGCGCAGGTATAGCCGCAGTCCAAAGCCTCGGCGCAGTCGTCGAGCGCTTCAAGCCCGTAATCGAACTCGTGGTTGCCCGGCACGGCCAGGTCATAGCCAAGGCGGTTCATCATCCTGATGATCTCAGCGCCCTTGGAGACGGACCCGATGGGGGCCCCCTGTATGGCGTCTCCGGCGTCGATCAGCAGAACGTGGTCATAGACCGCTTCGAGTTCCTTCTTATACAGGGCCAGCCCGTCGTAGCCGATGTTGTCTTCAAAGGCCACGTGCGCATCGTTGGTGTGCAGGATCACCGCGGCGACCTGCTCCGCGTCTTCCGGCACGGCGACGTCCGCGAAGGCGGAAACGGGGAACAGCTGGAACAGTAACAGCAGAGACAAGAACAGCAAGGCGAAGCGTTTCATACGATTATTTCCTCCTGTCGAAATCCTTTCAAACACAAAGCTTCTCTATTCATACTGTATATATTTTCCCATTTTTTCTCTGAAAGTCAAGAGGGGGGGCCGGAATGTCACGCGATGTCTATGCGGGCGCAAAAAGCCGCGGGATGAGAGGGCAAAAGCCCGGTCATCCCGCGGCTGTGTGAGCGCGGGGGAGGTCTGCCGAACGCCGCGGCGGTCAGCGTACCTGCCGCCCCGCTGTACGTTGGCAGACTGCGATTCTTATTCCGCTTCGAGCCGGTCACTGACCGCCTTCAACGCTTCGATGGCCTCAAGCTTGTAGGTGGTCAGGGCTTCTACCAGACTCCTCGCGCTGAACTCCGCGCGGAGGGTGTCGCGGAATTTGAGGGCCACGGGCGCTAGAACCTCCTCCAGCAGGGGGTTGGTCGAGCTCCGGGTGGGCTCGTCGGCGCCGGTCTTGTAATACAGCCCATTGTCGGGCGCGTAGTTCTTGTCGGTGTCCGTCAGGTACAGATCGAACTCGCCGTCGCCGTAGAGGTCGATGCCCAGCGTGTCGATGTCGCCGCTGCGGTTGGTGTCGATCAGCGCGAAGTCCGCCACGCCGTCGCCGTTGAGGTCGAAGAAGATCTCGTTCTTTGGGGAGTCGCAGAGGAGCTTCGCCATCTCGGGGTCGGTCTTCATGGCGGCGCGCATCCTTCCGAGCGTGCCAGCCTTGTGATACGCCTCCACCCTGCCGCCGATGATGTTTCTGATCCGGTTGAAGCGCGCGATCAGATCCTCGGCATCCGCCTTGGCCATCCCCTCCTGAAGGCTCCGGGCAAGGGCCTTGAATATTTCGTCGTCATCACCGGGAATCTTGATATAGGAGGGCTTGTCCATGCCGTCGCGGTAATACTGTACCGAATCCGCAACAGAGTCACCGTCCGCGTCGTAGAAATAGATGTTGAGGCTGCCATTGCCCGTCATGTCGGCCGCGAAGGTATCGGGATTCCCGTCGCCGGTGGTATCCATCAGCGCAAAATCCATCTTCCCGTCCCCATCGAGGTCCAGGAGCACCTCGTACTTCGTGCCTGGCATCAGCAACTTTGTCGTTTCGGGATTGCTTCTCAGTCTCTTTCTGAAATCGGATATAACGCTCATTTTGTTTGCTCCTTTACTGGAAAATTTTTATGCCCGGTCTTTCCCGGTTGCAGGGGAAGCGACCGCGGCTTCTCTCAGGCCTGCTTTGCCGCAGTTTGCGTCCATTATCTTACATTTTTTCTTGAGCTCGTCAAGAGGGGTTTCCACCCCGTCAAAGTCTTTTTGTCAGATGATGAACAAATCAGGCATTCAGCGCCCTGAAATTGGAGGCGTTGTCCTTGTAGAGCTTTTTGAATACACTGTAGTTGCGTTCATAGATTTCTTTGTTGCGGGGATGAAACGGTGTGCGAAGCATGCACTCCCCCGCCACCTGATCCAAAGAAAAAGCTCATTGAATACTTGAAGACACAGCGGGGCGTCACTTTCACAAAGGAAGAAATTGACGCTTTTTTCGAGAAAGGCGACTCTGAATTATTCCTTGAAGAGGTTTACAGAAAGCAGAAGGCTTCCTACCGTCGCTCCTCTTTGGAGAAGCATGATCTGTGAACATAAAAATTGCATATGCCCTTGACTTGAGAATCATCTCTTGCTAAGGGCATCGCTGTTAGGGGACATACTTGGCGGACTGCTGAATCTCCTTCGGATCAATCCTGTCCTTCATTTTAAATTCCAGGGAGAAGACGCGATTCTCCGTGATAACAAGCACATCAGCGTAGATTCGTACATACCGCGACCGCTTCAGCCGCAGCTCAAAAACAATCTCCCATCCAAGGCAGGCATCCCCAGCCATCTCCACCAGATCATCAAAGAGCCTCCGCATCTGCTCCCTGCAATCGCGGAAGGAATGAAACAGGCCGCGCGTATCATTCAGGTTTCTTCCGATATTGGTGCAGCCCTCCATCAGTCTGGACAGCCATTCCTCTTCTGACAGATCAAGGAATTCATCCACTCTGCTGTAATACCCGGCGAACTCCTGTAGGCCGAGGTGCGGCCTGGCCTGCCTAACGATGCCGTGCCAGCGGTATTCCCTATCCTGCCAGCACAGTTCTTTCATAAGGGGCGAGGTGTAGAGGACATGATTTACCGTCTGGTGATCGAGGTCAAGCTTCTTTGCAATGTCTCGCGCCTTGATGCCGTCGCTTTGACAGATGAGGGCGCAGATGGATTGTTGGGTGTTCATCCATTTTCTTCCGCTTCTTCATTGAAAAAAGAGATGGCAAGATCGGCGACACGGTCCGGCGTCTCCGGGCTTCCTCCGAGAGAGTGCCCTTCGTTTTCAAATATGACGAGGGGGATGTCAAAAGTTTCGGCAAACCTTTTTGCCGCTTTGGGATCAATCACCGTGTCTTCAGCGCCATGCGCCATCATCACACTTGTCCCCTTGGGGCTGAAGAGTCTGAACAGATCCGTCGTTTCAAGATCGTGATACATTTCCCACGTGATCCTGATCGTATCTCCCAAGCTGGCATTTGTGTCGATGTAGCCTTTCTCGTCCAGTTCCTTCAGCATCTTCTGCTCATTAGGCCCGGGGTGCTCCTTCACAAACAGGGTCGGCATATTCACCGCGGCGCTGCGGAAAAACGCTCTTTTACCCTTATGCGCTCTGGTGCTGATGTAGAGTCCCGTCAAGTACGCACCAAAGCTCGATGCAAAGTAGAAGATCGGCAGCTCAGGCCACTGACCATGTGCATAGTGCTCTGCAGCCTCGATGCTGTCGATTGCACCCTCGATTCGAAGCGTCTCCTGCTTTGATTCCTCCACGCCGTGTCCCGGCAGTTCGATCCCGATCATGCCGTATCCCGCTGCCGGAAGTCTGCGGAGGAGCAGCCGATATGTCGCGCAGGTCTTGCTGCTTGAGAATCCGTGAACCGCGATCACAATGCCCTGCGGATTCTCCGGGATCTCCCGGACGCAGGAAACAACGCTTCCGCTCTCTTTTGTTATCGTAAAAGTATTCATCTCTTTTTTCTCCTGGCTGTCACATCATACTCATGTCGCCGGCTTCTTCACCGAGGTCAAGCGTTATGTGCGGATCATACGCTGTGTGGGAATGCTTTTACTCCTGTTGCCCCAGCCATTAAAATCTGATTTTCCAATAATACCTTCTCTCAGACTCCGGAAAGTCATCTATCATGCCGTGTTCCGGATCATAGAATACGTTTCCACTATACAGCAACCAATGCCAGCAGCGAGGTGTCTCAAGGCTGAGAAGGCAATGCTCTGGAAGCTCCTTTTTATCGGATACTTGAATGCGTTCATCCGATATCCACACGCCGTGTGCGCGAAGAAATGCCTTCATCTCTTTCAGTGTCGTCTCCCGGTCATTGTTGAGTTCACGTACCACCTGTTCCGCAGTAAGATCGGTCAGCATGGCAAGGACAGCCTGACCACACTGTAGCTCGGTCGGCTCGTGTATATAGGTGATGGTACGAATTGTCCGCGCCATGATTTCTTCAAAGTTTTCCGATTTGGTTTCCTTCATAGATTGTATATGCTCAATGGCTGTCATTTGGCCCATATCACGGCATTCGTCGCATAATAGCACATTCTTCCGTGAGTTTCTTCTCTATGCAGATGCTTTGATGAAAAGAATATTTTCATATCGAATCAAATCAGCACTCCATTACAATGGTCAATCTCGTGCTGTATGATCTGTGCCGTGAAGCCGGTATAGGTCTTGAGCCGCGTTTCAAAGCGCTCGTTCTGAAATTGCACCTTGATCGAACGGAAACGCTTGGCCTTTCTTGTTCCGGTGAGGGACAGGCAGCCCTCCTCCGCTTCATAAGCCCCAGAGCATTTTACAATCTCCGGGTTGAAAATCACCGTTGCGGTGCCGTTATCATCGAAGATAATGATGCGCTTCGCAACCCCGATCATGTTGGCCGCCATGCCCACACATCCGTCGCGATGCGCGTTCAGCGTGTCCCTCAGATCCTGCGCCACAGGCAGATCCGACATCGTGGCCGGCGCGGGCTTCTGTGCGAGGAAGATGGGATCTCTTATAATGGTTTTGATCATAGTGGACTGCTCCCATCAACTGTCGAAAACGAACCGACAGACCTCGCCGTTCTTCACGCCAAAGCCCGCGAATTCCTCATTGCCCATGTCCTGAAAATAGGACTTCACAAAACGGGCGATCCCGTTGTGCGCGACAAGGATATATGTCCGCTCATCCTGCTTCAGCTCATCCAGAAGATTGTAGATTCTCTGCGCAACCCGGAACATCGATTCTCCGCTCTCAAAAGAGTTTATGAAGTTCTGTTTTGCGCGAAGGAATTCTATACTGCTGCGTGGGCTGGAACCCTCCCAGATTCCGAAGGCTTGCTCGATTAGTCGTGCATCCTCCCGGAGCGGGATTCCGGTTATTTCAGAGATGTGCATTGCCGTCGTTGCCGCTCTCTTGAGGGGTGAATGCAAGATCATATCCGCATGGATACCTTCTGCAAGGATCGTTTTCCCGGTCTCTATTGCCTGCTGATGACCTTTTTCCGTGAGTGGAGAATCCGTAACCCCGCATATCTTATCTTCGACATTCCACTGTGATTCGCCGTGTCGGACAAAGAATATGCATTTTGCTTTGTCCTTTTCTTTGATACACATATTCGAGTACCTCACAGTCCCATTTTTGTCATAATCCCGTCAACGGTCACGCCTGGGTGCGTCACATACAAACGGATGATCTGTTCAGCCAGTGCTGGGTCAATCCCATATTTATCTGCGGTACTACCTGTACTACGGCCTTTTCCAAATTCTCTCACAACGATTTCGATCTGGGCGGCAATATCCGTCGGATCAACTTTTGGCTTCGGAGTCGGATGAGCAATGTCGATCCGTTTGACATTGATCATATGATCCGCGACCTCAGCCACAGCCATTGTGATAGGTTGGTGAAAACGGCGAGGGCCACAGCTTCCAGGATTGACGATTCTGGTTTTACCCCGCTGAGTGTCAGAATACTGGTGGCTATGGCCGTACAGCACGAGGTCAAAGGAACTCAGGTCTTTCGGCAGCTCCTTCGCCTTGTGGGTCATATAGATGTGCAGCCCGTTCAAACTGAAATCAAGAAAAGGCGGCAAGTATTCAGCCCATTCCTTGTCTGCATTGCCGCGCACCGCATAGACGGGAGCAATTTCCTTGAGCTGATCGAGTATACGCTGACTGTTTATATCGCCTGCATGAAGAATGGCATCACTGTCGGACAGCGTTGCTAGCACTTCTGGGCGTAAGAGGTTAATCTCGCGTGTAATCTCGTTTGCAATTGAGCTTCCACTGTACTCATCTCCTTCCGAGAAACGGTATAGCACGGTTTTTGCGTTTTTCATAGGAATATTTCTAATTTTATGAAAAAGTTGATAGGAAAAACACAAGATTGGAATCTGCTGTCAGCATTTTTATAACGCAAGCATTTGAAAATGAATCCATTTTGAGTATAAAAATTATTGAAAAAACCCATCGGTTTTATATCCGGTTCACGACTGAGACGTCGTCGATTCGACAATCTCGAAAAAGTGTCCAATAGAGATTGCAAATAAGAAAAATATAAAACAAAACGGAAACAATTTTGACATCAAAACTGATGTCAAAATTTTTCCCCGAATCCGCGAACACCCGTATCCATTTGAATTCCGGCGGTTGGGGCTTCTGACTCTGACTCCGTATGTGAGGGTTCGAATCCTTCTCCCGCAGCCTGCACATCCTCGGAATCCGTATGTGTGTATATCGTTTTCTGCGAACAGGTATAGCTTGACTATGCCTCAAGCAGGGGCCGGGCAACAGTCCTGTTGAAAAAGGCGATCAGCGGCCCCATAAAAAATGCGGTGATGATGGTGCCGATACCGACAGAACCAAAGATCTGCCCAATACTCATGCCGGAAACAAGGCAGAGCGTAACGCCCGCTATGACGCATACGCTGTCCGTTATAATGCGGCAGAATTGGAAGGGAATCCGATTCTGCTGCTCGGACCAGACCAGAGCGACAGCATCATAGGTGGAAACGCCCAGATCCGCCGTGAAATAAAGCGCGGAGGCCAGGGAGAGGATGACAAGCCCCATCAGGAACAGGAGCACCCGCCCGCCGATTCCGAGAGCCGGAAACAGCTTCTCGCACTGTGCCTGAGAAAACTCTACAACATATCCAAGCAGAAAAAGGTTGATGAAGGTCGCAAGCCCGATCTTTCGCCGGTCCATAATCAGCGAAAAGACCAGCAGCAAGAGATTGACGATCACATACAGCGTTCCAAACCGAATAGGGATCACTGCGTCAAGCCCACTCATGAGAGCTTGAAAGGGATCGACGCCGAAGGCCGCGTGTTTGAACATCCCGACGCTCAAGCCGCAAATAACGACGCCGAAGATGCTCATGATGATTCGTTTTGTATAGGTACTCATGACAATTACCTCCTTTGGAAATGTGATTACACCGTTGCCGTATACGCTTCTTTCATCAGAGAATTCCTTTTGCTTTGTTCTGACCCTTCTGACATTTGGCTTCACTGAGCAGACAGTTGTGAGCACAACCGCCACAGTGCAGAGACCTCTTGGTAGCTCGAACACGCTCAAGAGGACGCGGCAAAAGTCCGCCGCCCTCCAGCAGATAGCCCCGTGCGCGAAGAATGCTCCTGAGTGCGGACATGGCCTGCCCGCCGCAGATCGCTACGCTGTCACGTTCTTCTTTCTCCAGCAGATCGAGAAATTGCCCGGCGCGGCGCCTCGCCTCCCGGTGCATATCCAGCCATCCACGCAAGCCGCCTCCCGCTTTGGGTACATCATCAAGAAGCGGCGTCCCAATAGGGGGCTCAGACAAAAGGAAAAGAGCCTCTGCGGTCTCCCTGCCAGCGCGCCCGGTATCAGTATAAACACGGTAGGCTGCGGCGTCGCCCCTGCGGGTATCAGCCGGTACATTGCTGTCCTCGGCCTGCCGGATCAGGATAATTTTCATAAGCGTACTCCTTTGCCGTTTTATTCATCATACCATGATACCGTCAAAATGACAAGGAAAGCCCGCTGTATGCGTTTGGGATTGACTTGTAACGAAATTTGAGGTACTTTTTTCGTCTATATGGGCATACACCTCCAGAAAGCAAAAAGCCGCCTCACTAAAAAGCAGGGCGGAAAAAAGCGCTATGCAATTCGCTTTTGTAGTGATATAGTTTATGCAGTGGGCGTTGAATGGCAGCTAAATGAGCAGATACAGCAAGATTTGGATAGCGACGGCGCCGCGTATCAGAAGTTTTGATCAGAAAGGATGTTAAGAATGGGTCACAATCCGGATATCTATTTACTGTATGAGTACATGGAGAAGGTGCCTTTCACCGTCAGGATGAAGGTCTGCCTCGACGCCCCGGTCGACGCGGCGCTGCTGACGGAGGCGGCGCAGGAGGCGATCGGACGGCTCCCGTATTTCAGCGTTAAGGTCGGGCTGGACGCAGGACAGAACTACACCCTGGAGCATAACGACAAGCCTGTCGCCGTTCTGCCGGAAAAAGACGAGAGGCTGACGCTGGGAAGCGAGGCTGTGAACGGGCATTTGGTTGCGATTACTTACCGGGATAATTGCATCTGGTTTAACTATTCCCATACCTTCTGCGGCGCTATGGGCGGCCTGTTCTGGGTGAAAGCGACCCTGTATCAATATACGGTCAAAAAGTACGGGCCGCTTGACGCGCCGAAGGACGTGAAGCTCCCCGGCACACCCGTGACGGAGGGCGAGCTCTATTTCCCCGACGCCGACATGCTGCCTGACGACGAGCCGATCTCCCGCTATGACGGCGGCGATTCCAATGTGGCGCTGGGCAGATTTTTAAAATACCTGCTCAATCCCTTCGCCAAAGAGACTTACTACTATCAGCTTGACATCCCTGTCAAGGACTTTATGGAATACGCGGCCAAGGTTGACGGAAGTCCGAACACCATCCTGACGGCGATGATGTTCAAGATGTGTTCCCGCCTGTTCAAGGAGAAGGAGGGGACCTTCCTCGCGGGAAGGATCGCGGCGGATTACCGCGACGATATCGGCGCGAAGGAGTCCTACCGCGACTTCGTCCGCTTCATCCATGTCAAGTACGAGTGGAGCATGAAGGACGAGTCGATCCAAAAACTCAACATGCGCGCAAGGGGCGCGGTCATCCGACAGAACCAGCCGGAGCTGGGATGCGAGCGCTTCCGGAAGATCGCCCAGACTCACAAGGGCATCGATGAGCAGCCGGATCTGAAGGCAAAAAAGAAGTTCGCCTCCAAAAACAGCACCTTCCGCAGTGACCCCCGCGACAACTTCACCATCAGCTATGTGGGGCAGACCGACTGGGGCGGGATGGCGGTCCACATCAAGGGCTTCTACACCATCACCGACGGCGACCTGATGCTGGAGGTAAACGCTCTGCCAGACACCCTTTGCATCACTTTTCAGCTCGTCAACAAGGACCGAAAGCCCCTGGCGCTGTTCTGCGAGCTGCTGGAGCAGGAGGGCGTCCCCTACAGCGTATCGAAACGGTATACGCGCTATATGCCAAAAATCCAACTGCCTTAACGGTTTATCCGCGGAACACCTGCGGATAATAGGGTAGAGAGGGGGGCTCCCCCTCCCTCCCGTTGCACCGTACGTACCGGTCAGGTATACGGCGCTACATCAAAGCAGATATTCAAGTACATCTTGCGAGGTAGTACGCCAAGGGATCGGCCAAGCCGGGTCGATCCTTTGTTTTGAGCCCAAGAATTTTCGGGCTCAAGGTGTAGTTCATCACATCTCCGGCGCTTCTGCGGTATCGTCCCAGACGGGAATTGGCAACCTTGAAGATGTCTTCATCGCTGAGATTGCATTTTCCATATCGGTTCAGCTTTTGCAGATTCTTGTAGATGGTCTTCGGCTTCTTCCACTGCTTGAGGATGACCACTCCATCATGGAATGCTCGTTTTCAAGCACTTCGTTTTGCGGCTTCCGAGCTCAGCTTTGCTTCAAGCTGTTTCAGGGTTTTTTCACCCATGCCATTGTTGAGAAGACAGGTTTCCGCCGCTGCCTTTAAATCGGTTTCCGCCGGAGAGCTTCCGGGCTCCGGATCTGCCATGATGCGCAGCATCTCCAGGATGTTTTTCTCCGCGATCAGGTCGAACTTTTCGGTACCGGGCTCAATACCATAGTAGTTGGTGTAGGTCTGCATATAGTCGGCCACGATCTGCTCCTCATTCCACCCCATCAACGCTTCAAGCACCATGATTGCAAACCCGGTACGATCCTTTCCCTCCAGACAATGCACCAGATAGGGCGTATCCCCTTCGGCCAGGAAGGAAAAGCCCTTCACGATACCTTCGGCAAAAGCATCGGAGGCAAAATCAGTGGCCATCTCCAGGGCGAAGACCTTCCCGGCTTCAAACAAATGTCCATAATAGGGGGAATCGAAGTCGTCAGCAGCGATATATGCGACGATGTCCTCGGGCGTGTCGGCCATATTCAGGACCGTTTGAACGCCAGCCTCCTGAATCAGGCTGTCGGCGCAGTGTGCGCGGTTTGTCTTGTTATCGATGGGAGAAGCGGAACGATAGAGGATACCCTCCGCTACAGGCCGGAAATTGGCGAAGACCGCATCTGAAGCAAAATCAGCCCTGTCATCGCTGTAGACCAAGGCGTTGAGCTCCTGGGTCGCCAAGGCGCCGCCTTTATCCTTCATCGCAATGGTCACGGTATCGCCCGCTCCGACGCCCGCTGTTTCCGAGAAATTGCCGTAGTTGATGCACAGGCTGATTTTGTCTTCGTAAGGATTGACGCGCAGCATGCAGCTTCCGCGAGCCGCGTAATAACCGTCGAAGACGGGCATATCGCCGATATAGCTTCCGCAAGTCACCGTGACGATATCCCCCAAGTCAAATCCGGCCCCGGTGAAATCAGCTTTGGAGATATCCAGTTGCGCTTGGCCGTATTTATCGATCTCAGCAACCTTGGCGCCAATGGTGATGTTTTCCGCCAGAGCCGGTGCAATACAGAAGGCCAGCAGGAAAACGAGGATAAGCGCGATGATCTTCTCCATAGTTGAAATCTTTCCTTTCTTCATAATAAATAGGCTTGTCTGAACTCCGGCAGGACTGCCCCCAAATCTCACGCCAATTCATGTACAAAGATTTAAACCTGAATCTCGGCAGGGCATGTAATAGGAATAGCAACAGCTGCGTTTGCATTGGTATGGTTACCGTCAATGACTATCGACGATATTCAGGATCGAAGCCCGCCTGGCTCAGAATTTCGGTAACGACCTCGTTCACGCCGTAAAGCGTCACGCCGCCTGCAGAGCCTTTTTGCATGATCAGCATAACGCGCAAACCTGCCGACGATATATAGTCCAGCTTTCCGCAATCCACGGAAACAGCGCATATATCGTCCCTGTGCTTCTCGTAAAAAGACAGCAGCTTAGGCGCAGAAATGGGATATCCTGCTGCCAATCCTCCGCCCTTCTTTCAGGGCTAGTAGGTTGATTTGCTCTGTTCCCCGTGGGATGTGCATTCGTACCGCCTGCTCCATCAGTGGGGCGGGGGCGATTCCAAGTAGGGCATTGGTCGCGCCAGCGGCGATGATGTTGGCCGTCAGCGGATTTCCTACGACCTCCGCCGCAGTTTGCAGTATAGGTAGCGCCACCACGTTACCGCTGACCAGGCTGTCCGGTTTCGACAGGGTTTTATCGATGACGATCAGCGCATTTCTCGTCGTGTCGGGTCTGTACCTATCCTCCAGGGACACCTGCGTCAGCGCCAGCAGGAAGTCGGCGCGGGTCAGCTTCGGATAGACGATTTCCCCTGTATCGATGATCAGCTCCGCCTGGCACAGCCCACCCCGCGCTTCAGGGCCATAGGACTGGCTCTGTGCCACATTTTTCCCTGTGAGGAACCCAGCCTCCGCCAGGATGATTGAGCAGAGTATGATGCCCTGCCCGCCGGCACCAGTAAAGTGCATCTCAAATCGCCTTGACTTCATTTCTCTTTGCCTCTTGCGCGTTCAATAATCGCAGCGTACTGCTGCGTGTATTCAGGACGCTCGCAACACCAAAGCTCGCCGTACACGATCTTTCCCACCAGTTCCTCAGGCCGAACCTTTCGCGCCTGAGCCACCGGTATCGCGTTGTCGCGCTGCCACTTCATCATCTCCACCGCGCCGCCCATTTTGTTCCTGCGCCCGTAGTGGGTGGGGCAGATGGTCACGCACTCCACCAGGGAAAAGCCCTCGTGGCGTATGGCCGCTTCGATGAGATTTGTGGTCTGGGCGACATGGTAGGCTGTGCCTCGGGCCGTGTAGGTCGCTCCCGCCGTCTGCGCAAGGGCGAGGATGTCAAAATCCGGGTCGATGCTGCCATAGGGTGCGGTGCTGGCAATATCTCCGGTGGGCGTTGTGGGCGAAAATTGGCCGCCCGTCATACCGTAGGTGTTGTTGTTGAACACCACCACCGTGATGTCGATGTTTCTCCGCGCCGCGTGGATCAGGTGATTTCCGCCGATGGCCGCGGCGTCGCCGTCACCGGTGAGCACGATGACCTTCAGTTCCGGGCGCGCCATCTTGATGCCCGTCGCAAAGGCGATGGCCCGCCCGTGGGTAGTGTGGAGGGTGTCGAAATCAAGATAGCCCACCGCTCGGGAGGAGCAGCCGATTCCAGAGACGATGATCGTGTCGCGCCGCTCAATGCCCAGGTTCTCCACCGCCTGCACCACGTCTCGCAGTATGATGCCGTTGCCGCAACCCGCACACCAGATGTGCGGCAGATATGCCCCGCGCATGTATTTTTCGATCAGCCGACTGGCCATCTACCTCGCCACCTCCTGAATCGCCCTGTAAATTTCTCCGGGTCTGATGATGGTTCCGTTCACCTTCCCGATGTGATGCACGCGGCAGCGCCCAGCGGCGATCCTCTCAACTTCCAGCTTCATTTGCCCATAGTTCAGCTCGGCCACAATGATGTCGCGCACGTAGCTGCATATCCCGTCCAGCGCCGCCTCGGGGAACGGCCACACCGTGATGGGGCGAAAGCCGCCCACGCGGTAACCGTACCTGCGCGCCGCATCCACGGCAGCCCAGGCAGATCGGGCGGTTCCTCCGAAAGACACTACGCACACCTCCGCGTCCTCCATTTGCAGCGCCTCGTATCGCTCAACTTCGGCGCTCCCGGCGATCTTCTTCATGATGCGTGTACACTGGTGGTCGATCATCTCCGGCGAGGATGTGGGAAAGCCCCGGCCGTCGTGAAACAGCCCCGTGATGTTGTAGAACACGCCCTGTCCGAAGGGGGTCATGCGCGGCGCAAACTCCCCGGGGGCAACGTCATAGGGAATGCCCGCCTGCACCGGGTCGTCCTCTGTCAGTCGGTCCAGCACCACCAGCTCGTCCGCATTCTGCAGATCCACGCCCTCTCTCATGTGCCCCACAATTTCGTCCATTAGCAGGATTACCGGCACTCCCAGCCGTTCCGACAGATTGAACGCCCGTATCGTCTCGTTGTAGGCTTCCTGTACAGAGGACGGGGAGATGGTGATGATTGGGTGGTCGCCGTGTGTACCCCAGCGCGCCTGCATGTAGTCCCCCTGGGAGGGCGATGTCGGTTGCCCTGTAGAGGGCCCCGTGCGCTGCACATCCACGATTACGCAGGGGATCTCCGCCAGCGCCGCATAGCCAATATTCTCCTGCATCAGCGAAAAGCCTGGCCCCGAGGTGGCTGTCATGGCCTTCACTCCCACCACGGACGCACCGATGACCGCCGCCAGGCTGGCCAACTCGTCCTCCATCTGAATAAATCGGCCTCCCTCCTGCGGCAACCGGAGGGCGCAATGTTCCGCGATCTCCGTGGATGGTGTGATGGGATAACCCGCAAAAAAACGCATCCCTGCCGCCAGCGCGCCTTCCACCACGGCCTCATTGCCCTGCAGCAACGCACGACGCCTTTCAGCCATTACGACCTTCCTCCCGCACATTTTCCGCGACATTCTCCAGCCAGATCGCGTAATCCGGACACCGCATTTCACACAGTCCGCACTTAATGCACCTTTCCGGAAACAGCATCAACACCTTTCCTTTGACCAGCCCCAATACCTTCCCAGGGCAGAATTCCACACAAATGCCGCACCCCTTGCACCATTCCGCTTTGATCTGAATCTCCATGCCTATTTCCATCGCGCTTCGTCTCCGCGTTGTCATACATCACCGACAAATCCAATTCCCATCGTACCCCTTCTGTCAGGGCAGACAGCATTTCGGCCAATCATGCCGGAAGGGGCCATTGACTTCGCAGTTGATTCCGTTTTCCCGAAGCAAGCTCTGAAAAGCCTTCACATAAGCGTCATTTTGAAACCCCTGAACCCAGGCGATACAGAATTTCCCGCCCGCCGCGTTTACTTCCAGAAACAGCTTGTTGTTCATGATCACAGTGAACTCTTCCGCAATGTATGGTTCCAGGCTACCCCATTCCGGATTGCCCACATAGCTGATAGAATATGTCGGATTGGACGCCACCAGCTTATAAATCTCATGCATGAGCCGCTGACGCTCTCCCTGATCCGGGGTGCTGCGTATCTGCGCCGAAATGCGCATGACGGAGTTATGCACATAGCGCAGAATCCCCTCATCGCTCTGGACGATGATCTGACCGCGCGTCATCGTGCCAAGCCGCTCCAGATCCAGCCCGAGCTTCGCGGGGTTGTGTTTGATGAAAATGACATAGGAATTCGTAAACCTGCTCTCCGGGCAATGCAGCGCGTTTCTCGCGTCAATGGCGATGCCCGCGTAGATGTTCTTCTCATTTTCGGGATTCAGGCTTTGAAACACCATTGCCATGCAAACGGTCAAAAGTGTCAGGGGACTGTTGTCGCTCCCCTTGGAGGATGAAAGGAATTCCTTTTCCGGTATCGTCACCTGATAAAAATACCCCTTCATCTCATCGTCCACAGCTTCCGGGATCACAAAGGGGTCCTCGACTGTGGTCCGCATCGTTCCGTCCTCTCCGTCTACGAGGCCGATAATCTTCACATCCTCGTCGGGCGAGATCGGAGAATCCGGCAGGGTGATGCCCTTCGGATCCAGTTGAACGCCGTATTTTTCGCAGAGATAGCAGTACAGCAGGGTTTTGTAAAACCGCATGGCGCTCCTGCCGTCCGCGATGAGATGGTGAATGACGAGCTTCAACCGTCTGCCTTCACACGCCGCCGCGATCCAGTGGTAATTAACATCCTCAGAACCCAGAACAATTTCCTCTGAGAATGAATCCTTCACGACAATCGGAAGCTGGTTTTCAATTTTGTCGTACCCATTCTCTGTTCTGACAATGCGAAAGGCAAAGTAAGGATAACGCTTAATGGTTTTCTGCATGGCGTGATCCATGATGCCGCAATCGACTACATCCGTCAGCGTAAACAGGAACTGCATGATGTTCGGTTTCCTGGGAGAGCTGATGATTCCCGACAAATCCGCTTTGTTCATAGTAGTGTATTCCCTTTTTCCTTTTAAATTATATTTAAAGACTGCTTACGCGACGGCATCCATTTCGGTGTCTACGCGATTCAACGCATCATCATTTCGCTTTGGGTCCTTCTCTACCGCCTGGAAGCGGCCGGCGAAGCGCAGGCCCTCCAGCACAGACAACGTCTCAAGCTGGGTGTTGGTAATGCCCGCTTCATCCTCCACCTCGATCTAATAATCACAGCCTTTCCAGTTGATGCTTCGGAACGTGTCGCTTCTTCTCGCCATATCGCGATACTGAGCTCTATTTCCCGTCCCATCATCTCAGATTTTGCTGTTTTCCTATAGGTACGGGTCTTTTACCATTTACCTCCCAGTCCATGCGATTTCTGGCAGTCGATGGCACTGTTAGGTTTTAATGTCGGGACTCCCATAGACTCACACCGACTCGATGGAAGTATATGAAAGCCCCGGCTCATTCTCTCATAAGATCTGGTTTTCTATTTCACCAGAGATCTACTTCTCCGTTTTCCTCGCCCTTAACCCAGTATGCTTTGTTCTGGTCAATGCGGACGTAGACCTTGTCTACCGATCCAACCTTGTTGATTATCTCTTCTGCCGTGATCTCGCCGCCGAATAGGGATTGGAGAATGACAACGGGGGCCTTCGGCGCTGTCTGAGTCTTTTTGGGAGCAAGGTCCTTTTTCTTCGCCGGGGCCATTTTCCTGCTCTTCTTCTCAGCAGCAGCTTCAACCGGGGCAGTAGCAGCTTCGACAGCCGCCTCCACCGGTGCGGTTACCGCCTCAGCGACTACCGCAGCAGCAGGCTTGTCCGCCTGGCCTTTAGCCTTCACCTTGCGGGCTTTTTTCTCTACCTTCTTCTCGGTCTCAGGGATTGCCGCGGCAGCGGAGACTTTCTCGGCCTCCACCTTCTTCTTGGTGGCGTGAGCTTTTTTGTTTTCGGCTTCAGGCTCAACAACCTCGGCAACAAAGGCGGAAACAGTATCGGCTATCTGCTCTGCTTCAGCCTCAGCCTTCTTCTTGGCAGCACGGGCTTTCTTCTTTTCTGCCTTTTCCTCGGCAACGACAGCCTTCCCAACCTCGGCAGCGAATGCTTCCATCTCAGCAACAGCGGCTTTCGCTTCGGTCTCAAACGCCTTCTCGGCTTCAGCAATGGCGGCAGCCTCCGCTCCGCCATACACCTCATTGATCTTGGCGGAAAGCTTGTCACTCAGCTTCATCTTGCCGCTTTCGATCAGCGATATGGTTTTACTTGTCACGCCGAGTTCTTTTGCCAATGCTGCCTGGGTAAGATTGAGCTGTGTGCGCAGTTCTTTAAGGTTCATGTTTTGTGTCTCTCCTCCCTTACTTATCATTATTATACTGAATACCGCACAGGAAGGCAAGCCAAAAGCAGAACTGGGCAGCATGGTTCCTCCATGGTTCCCGTGTTTTCGACACGCCATTGTGTTAAGATATATTTTTTAATCCTTTTCGTTAGCGCTTCCAGATGTACTTCTTGTGTGCCCGTTCTGTGATAAATAGCGTGTTACCCTGTGCCCGTAATCAAGAGAAAAACAAATCAGCCCATGAGGCTAAAATAAAAAAAGGAAAAACAAAGGAGATCAAAACAATGAAAAATATTGAAAATGTAAAAGAACTCAACGAGTTGGAATTAAAAGAAGTCACCGGTGGCCGTGATGCTACCCCTCGTATTTTTCCCGGATACAAAAAACCTGACATCGAGGTGCCTGAAGAAGATACTGGCATTGTCTTTACATCTATCGATGGATGGGATGGCAAGGGACCTGCTGGTGTAACTGCTACCTGGGATGAGTCCAAGGATGGCGGCGCCACCGGTGGCTGGTAAGAATGAACTGGTCTCCGATTTTGAACAAAACTTTCATAATCGGAGATCAGTTCTTTCATTTTTCCTTGATATTCCTTGCTTTTCTCAAAGCCGTCGATTTAGCATGAAATAAGAAGCTTTTCAATTTTGCGTTACGAAAAAATGTGATCGATCGCATTATATCGACCGGTCATTATCATTTTTCTGGTGACAGTTTTTAGGGTGGTCTCCTTTTTAGACCCCCCATATAGCTGGATTAGAAATAATCGGCCCGCAATATGCATATTTGCTTGGGCTTTTATTGCTTTTGTTATGATACAATGTGAAGAAGGCCGGGGCGATTGAGCCTTGCTTTTCAGGCAAACAGACCTACAAGGAGCGGGCGATGGGATGAAATGATTCCGCTCATGATATGGCGGTTAAAGCTTTAGACGCTGATCCGCAAGGGGGTGTGATGAGAGCCCGGCAATGTATTGGCACTGGCGATCATTTAATAGGGGGGTAGAAAACGAACGCGAAGAAGATATGTTTTTTCCATCATTATGAGTGGAAGAAATAATGTGCCGACTGAAAACTTAACAGAACAAAAGAGCATGAAGGCCGATGACCTGCATGCTCTTGTGTTTTCCGGCATCATAAGCGGATAATCTTGTTCCCGGCCTCCACTTGATATTGACCAAGACGATATTCTTATTTCTCGCTGGATTCTTTTAGCTGCTACTCTGTTGACGCCAATTCACTTTTAAGCTGCTGTTCGTTCGTTTCAAATCTATCCTATCGGCCTTCAGAGCGGAGTTTTCATCCTTTGGACTATCATATTTCTGAGAAGGCAACAGGCAAAGCAGCGCGTAGTGTTTTCGCCGGCGTCAAGCCAGCCCTGCCTTTCGGATACTGTCTATGATCCGGCCGACCAGACCCGTGCGGCCAAAGGGCGTGATAATGTAAAAGCCGTCGACGTAGGGAGCGATCTGCCCGGCGATTTCCGTGGAGATTTCCACAGCAAGCTCTTCTCCCTTTTCCCGGTCGGCGCCGCGATAGAGCTCGATGATTTTCTCGTCCACCGTAATCCCGGCGATTTCGCTGTTCATAAAGCGGGCATTGCGCTCGCTGACGACGGGCATGATCCCTCCGATAATCTTGCCTCGGAGCGTCTCCCTTGCGATCTGAATGTTTTTCAGTGCCTCCGGTGACAGAACCGGCTGGGTCAGGAAGGCGAGCGCGCCGTTCTGTTCTTTCTTCAGTGCGATGTCCAGCTGCACGCCGATATTCCGGACGTTCACATTGAGCGCTGCAAAAATGCGGAAAGGGTTGGGCAGGACCGTCTGGTTCAGACCGTCCACATACTTGATGAGCTTGCGGGAGTTAAAGTTGTACACACTCTTGACCTCGTCGCGGTTGGCGGCCGGAATTGGGTCGCCCGTGACCACCAGCACTTTGTTGATGCCCTCGGCGCTGAGCCCCAGAAGCAGGGCCTGGGTGGCGTTCAGATTTCTGTCCCGGCAGGTCATATGGGGCATGGCGTCCATGCTGAGTTCCCGCCTGATTTTGCAGGCCATCAGGCTGCTGTCGATCCTTGCCCGCGCCACCGGGCAGTCTGCCACGGTGATCAGGTTTGCTCCGTATTCCTGCAATTCGCGGGCGCCATCCATGAATTTCGTCACATCCGCGTTTTCCGGCGGGTCGAGCTCCACTGCAAAGGGCTTCCGGCCCGGGTCACAGAGCGCAGTCCAGAACGGGTCTTCGACTTCCGGCCGCACTGTTTTTTTCGCTGCAGCCTCCGGGTGGTACTCGATCCGAACCGCCGTGGGCATGCGCAGTTTTTTGGAGGCTTCCCGCATATGCTCCGGCGTTGTGCCGCAGCAGCCGCCCAGGATCCGCACTCCCTGTGCCCGCAGCTGCTCCATCTGGTCGGAGAAGTAGCTGGGATCACCTTCGTAGAAGGTGCGGTTGCCGCGCACCGTTGGATAGCCCGCGTTGGGCATTGCGGACAGCAGTCCTTCGATATGCCCGATTTTCTGCATCAGTTCGACCATCTGCCTGCCGCCGGAGACGCAGTTGAGCCCTACGGCATCGATGTTCGCTTCGGCGGCGGCCGCGCTCAGCAGTTCCCGGATCAGCCGTCCGTCACGGCTGATCCCGTCCGGGCTGGCTGCAAAAGAGACAAGGATAAAGGCGTCCGGTGCCTTGCTACGGATGACCGATGCGATTTCCGACAGGTACTGGTTGGTCCCCAGAGTTTCAAACAGGAAATGCTTGGCGCCCAGCTGCAGGAACTGATCCGTCACAAACAGATATTCCGCCAGGATGTCCGTGTCATCCTCGGCGTCGATCGGCCCGATGTCCGCGAACACATAGGCGCTGTTTGCAAACCGGTTGGCGATCTGCCAACCCTCCCGGATCATGGCGCGGCAGTTGCTCTCCGAAAAACGAAGCCTGTTGACCCCGTAGGTATTGGTTTTGATGGCGCGGCAGCCCGCGTCCAGATAGGCGCGATGAATCGCCGCGATTTCTTCCGGCGCGCTCAGGTTTGCCCATTCGCAGTCTCTGTGGCTGGTTCGGTTCCGCGATGCGTAGTAGGTTCCCATACCGCCGTCAAACAGCAGCGGCTGTTCTATCAGATAATCCCGTATGTCTTTCATCCCAGTACCTGCTTTGCGATGTCCACGCTCTGTTTCGCGTCTTTTGCGTAGTAATCCGCGCCGATCTGTGCGGCGTAATCCGGCGTCAGCACCGCGCCGCCGACCATGATCCGGCAGTCGTGCCGGCTTTCGCGGATGGCGACAATGGTCTCCGCCATGCTGGCCACCGTCGTGGTCATCAGCGCGGAAAGGCCTACCAGCCTGACGTTCTCCCGGACTACCGCTTCCACGACCTCTTCCGCCGGCACATCCCGGCCGAGGTCGATGACAGTGTAACCGTAGTTCTCCAGCACCACGCGCACAATGTTTTTTCCGATATCGTGGATGTCACCGTGTACCGTGGCAAGGACGATTTTCCCCTTGGATACGCTGCTTCCTCCCCGCTGCGCAATACGCTTTTTCACAAGTTCAAAGCCCTCGCAGGCGGCGTTCGCGGCGTTGATGAGCTGCGGAAGGAAGATTTCCTGCCTCTCATAACTGTCGCCGACCGCATCCAGCGCCGGGATAAGCAGCCGGTCCACTACATCCATTTCGCTCATCTGCTCCAGAGCCTGCTCGGTGAGTGCCTTTGTTTCCTGCCGCAGGCCGCGCATAATGGCGTCTTCGATGTTCATCTTCGTCCCGACAGCCGCTGTTGGGCGCTCCTGCGCAGGGACAGAAGCGAAGCGTCGGATATAGTCCTCCGCGTCTCTGTCCTGCCCGGACAGCACGCGGTAAGCCGCGACAGCGTCCATCACCGCCGTCTGGTTGGGATTGACGATGGGCAGATCCAGGCCGGCGTGCATCGCCTGCGTCAGAAAGCTTACGGTGATCTGTTCCCGGGCCGGGAGCCCGAAGGAAATGTTGCTCACTCCCAGCACCGTATGCAGGCCCAGTTCTTCCGTCACATAGCGCACCGCTCGCAGAGTCTCCGCCGCCTGCTCCTGCTGCGCGGAAACGGTGAGAGTCAGGCAGTCGATCAGCACGTCCTCTCTGGGGATCCCGAAAGAGAGCGCCGCGTCCAGGATCTTCTCCGCAATGCGGCAGCGGCTCTTCCAATCCTGCGGGATCCCGTTCTCGTCCATGCAAAGGCCCACAACCGCCGCGCCGTATTTCCTGCAGAGGGGAAGAACGGCTGCCAGCATCTCGGGGCTCCCGTTCACGGAGTTTACAATAGCCTTGCCGTTCACCGCCCGCAGCCCTGCCTCAATGGCGGCAGGATCGGAGGAGTCGATCTGCAGCGGCAGATCCACCACCGCCTGCAGCGCCTTGACCACCCGGCGCATCATGGCCGGCTCGTCGATGCCCGGCAACCCCACATTGACATCGAGGATTTCGGCTCCGGCGTCCTGCTGCTCGATCCCCCGTGCGACAATGTAGTCGATATCCGCTTCTTTCAGCGCCTGCTGGAAGCGCTTTTTTCCGGTGGGATTGATGCGTTCGCCGATGACCCGCACGCCGTTAAAGCGCGCCGTGCAGGAAGCGGAACAGACTCCGTTCCGGTCTGCCGTTTTCCGCAGAGCCGACGTCCCTTTCAGGGCGGCGGACAATGCGCGGATAAACTCCGGTGTGGTGCCGCAGCAGCCGCCGAAGATGCTCACGCCCAGTTCCCGTGCAGGCGCCAGCTCCCGTGCGAAATCCTCCGCAGTCATAGAATACTCGCCGGTCGCGGGGTCCGGCAGCCCGGCGTTGGGCTTGAGGATCAGGGGCCGGTCGGTCCAGTGGCTCAGCTCCTCAACAAGCGGCAGCAGCTTTTCCGGGCCGAGGCTGCAGTTAAAGCCCATGGCGTCCACACCGAGTCCGCTGAGCGTCAGGCCCATAGCCGGCACGGTGGTTCCGAGGAAGGTTCGCCCCGAGGCTTCGAATGTCATGGTCACCCAGACTGGGAGCTCCGTGTTCTCCTTCGCGGCAAGAACGGCGGCCTTGACCTCATACAGGTCGCTCATCGTTTCGATGATCACAAGGTCAGCCCCGGCTCGCTCGCCGCTGACCACGATTTCCCGGAACACATCGTATGCTTCCTCAAAGCGCAGTGTGCCCAGCGGCTCCAGAAGCTGCCCGAGGGGCCCGATATCCAGGGCGACCTTCACGTCCCTGTCACCGACAGCCATGCGCGCACAGCGCACGCCGCCCTCCACCAGCTCGGCCACGCTGCGGCCACAGCCGGAGGTCTTGAAGCGGTTGACGCCGAAGGTGTTGGTGTACAGGACACGGCTCCCCGCCTCCACATATTTTTTGTGGACCCCGGCGACCGTTTCCGGCTGCGTGCAGTTCCACAGCTCCGGGATCTGCCCGACAGGCAGTCCCGCCGCCTGCAGCATGGTTCCCATTGCGCCGTCCAGAATGATCAGTTCACGGTTTTCCACAGCTTGTTCCATCCTTTCGATAGGCACAGTCGGCAAACATCGAACACGCCGCGCAGCCCCGGCTCCGTCTGAGCTGAGGCCGGTCGGAAACCCCGATCAGCGCTGTAACACTCTTCTGCGGCACCATCAGCCCGCTTTCCGTCAGGCTGATCCCGATCCGCCGGCTGATATCTAGCAGCCGGAACAGCTCTTCCTGCTGGCTGATGGGCAAATCCCCGTAGCCCGGACTGAATCGGTCCGTCAGATAACGCGGCGCAAAGGCTTCCGCAAGGTCCGCGCACAGGTTGTCGCATACATTTTCAATGGCGGCGCTGGCAGCTGCGTCCAGGATCACCGCCAGGGCCATATCTCTGGCCTGTGTCCGGCGCAGCAGATTTTCCACTTCCATCCCCAGGGTTGCCGCCATCAGGATCACCTGATCGCAGTCCTTCAGAAAGTACCGGATATCATCCCCTGCCGGGGTAAAACCCGATCCCGCCAGTTCTCCGGCAGGACCTCGGTCAAAAAGACGCCAAATTACCCTTGGCACCGCCCGGCGAAGGATTTCCTGCTCGCCGGTTTCCAGTTGTTCCAGAACATCTTCCGGGAGCGGACTGCCCGGACAGCCGAGATATTTCAGGGTTTCCTGCCGATTGATCCCATTCAGTCTTGCCTCCAATCCGGTCCCCTCCTCTGCATGGAATGTTGAAATAGTGTAACACAGATTGCCTGTCTTGTGAATATTTTTATTATTTGTCGATCGCATTATATCGACCGGTCATTATCATTTTTCTGGCGATATCCGGGCACATCGGCTGGCCATTCTCTTGTGTGAACAGAAGCCCCTCCGGGTTCTTGCAGAATTCACCCTTCTTCTTTTCATCAGCTTCTTGAAACGACTTCCATTTAGTCAAAAGCTTCATCGTTTCAGCAGGAAGGGCGATCCAGCGTATTGAGGAGGCGGTCTTCGGCGTGTCCTGGTACAGAGAGGAGAAATCTTGAAAGATGATTATGGGCTGACCCCGCAGCAGCGACGTTTTGTAGAAGAGTATGCGGCAAGTGGGTGCGGAGAACGTGCTGCAGTCAACGCAGGCTACAGCGTGGCCTCTGCGCGACAGGCGGCGAGCCGGCTGCTAACAAATGATAACGTTACGGCGGTTGCACAGTGAACATGCAATCGCCGTACTTTTTACAGTTTCCGAATTGCCGGCAGGACCCCGTTTGTCAGAAGACTCACTAAGAGCAGCGCGTACTTCTCCGCGGGATATTCTTCCCGGTGCGGATACCAGCAGTTGAAAGCTCCGATGAGAGCAGATGCGGTAAACTCAGCCACAATGCTCGCTGAAAGGTCAAACTTCTTGGCGGGATCGTCCAGCATCTGTGTCAGCAGTTTCTTGACTGTCTGCTTATATTTGTACTGGAAATATGGGTCGCCCTTCTCGCCGGTGAGGATGCTGAAATACTCGCCTTTTTCCGTGTACATATTCGACAGCGGGGTAAGGTTCTCCGTGTCCAGGCGGATTTCCGGAAAACTATTTGCCAGAGACGCGGGCAGTTCCTCGGTCAGCTTGCGGCGGACGTAGTCCAGAAGCTCTTCCTCGATGTCCTCGAGTACAGAGTAGCTGTCGGTATAATATTCGTAAAAGGTAGAGCGGTTACAGCCCGCCTTTTCACAGATTGCCTTGACCGTGATCTTCTCGATGGGCTTATCCCGGTACAGGCTCCAAAACGCGTCCATGATGGACCGAGACGTTGATTCCCGCATTTCATGGTGTTTCATTCGTTTTCACTCTCTTTACAGCTCTTAACGACAATCCCGCGAAAACTGTCGGATAATATTTCAAAATTTAGTGATATACTGCGTGCTGATATTATACAACACGTTGTTGGGCAAAAACAAGGGGTGTTTATATGCAAGTCTACAAAGCGGGTATCGACATCGGCTCCACGACGGTAAAACTCGTGGTGCTGGATGGAGAAGACCGTCCTGTCTATCAGGAATACCGCCGCCACATGGCCCACACCCAGGAGACGTTGGCCGAGCTTCTGAAAGAGGCGCGTACCGTCACAGGGTCTTGCAGGCTTACCCCGGGAATTACCGGCTCGGGATCGATCAACCTCGGCAAGGCGCTGGGCATCCCCTTTGTACAGGAGGTAGTCGCGGTGGCTGCCGCTTTGCAGAATGCCGCGCCGCAGACCGATGTGGCCATTGAGCTTGGCGGTGAAGACGCGAAGATTATCTATTTCTCCGGTGGGCTGGAGGAGCGCATGAACGGCGTCTGCGCCGGCGGCACCGGCTCCTTCATCGACCAGATGGCGGCCCTTTTGCAGACCGATGCCGCAGGCCTCAACGACGCGGCGCGAGATTATCAGCAGCTCTACCCCATCGCCGCCCGCTGCGGCGTCTTTGCCAAATCTGATATTCAACCTCTCATCAACGAGGGGGCAACCACCGCCGATCTCGCCGCCTCCATCTTTCAGGCAGTGGTAAACCAGACCATCTCGGGTCTTGCCTGCGGCAAGCCCATCCGGGGCTGTGTGGCTTTTCTGGGCGGGCCGCTGCACTTTCTGCCGGAGCTCAAGAAGGCTTTCATCCGCACTCTGCGCCTGACAGATGAAAACATCGTCGATCCGGACGATTCCCATCTTTTTGCAGCCCGCGGCGCCGCATTGGAGGCCGCCGGCAGCGATACCGTGGATATAGACGAACTGATCCAAAAGCTCGATGCCGGGGTCTCCATGGCCTTTGAGCTCAAGCGCCTGCCGCCGCTGTTTGAAAAGGAGGATGACTACCGTGTTTTCTGTGAACGTCATAGCAAGGCTGTAGTCAAAAAGGCTGATCTCGCATCTTACCGGGGCGACTGCTTCCTCGGCATCGACGCGGGCTCCACCACCACGAAGCTGGCTCTCATCGGTACAGAGGGAGAGTTGCTCTTCTCTTTCTACGCCTCCAATCAGGGCAATCCCATCAAGACCGCCATTACTGCAATTGAAGGCCTTCGCAAGCTTATGCCGGAGGGTGTAAGGATCGTGCGCTCCTGCTCGACAGGCTACGGCGAAAGCCTGCTTAAATCCGCCTTTGCTCTGGACGAGGGTGAGGTGGAGACCATCGCCCACTGCACGGCGGCGGCCTTTTTTGATCCCGCCGTTGATTGCGTGCTGGATATCGGCGGACAGGACATGAAGTGCATCAAACTGAAAAACGGCTCGGTGGACACAGTACTGTTAAATGAAGCCTGTTCTTCCGGTTGCGGGTCCTTTATTGAAAACTTTGCGGGCTCCCTCGGCTACACGGCGGAAACCTTTGCCGAGCGCGCTTTGTACGCCCCGCATCCCGTGGATCTCGGAACGCGGTGCACGGTGTTCATGAACTCCAACGTCAAGCAGGCGCAGAAGGAAGGCGCAGCGGTCGCGGACATCTCCGCCGGTCTTGCCTACTCCGTCATCAAAAACGCCCTGTACAAGGTCATCAAGCTCACCGATCCGAGTGAGCTCGGCAGCCATATCGTTGTCCAGGGCGGCACATTCTATAATAAGGCGGTGCTGCGCGCCTTTGAGCAGATCGCGGGCGTGGAGGCCACCTGCCCGGACATTGCGGGTATCATGGGTGCCTTCGGCGCGGCTCTGATCGCGCGGCAGCGTTACCACGGGCAGGAGACCACGACGCTCAGTCTCGACAACATCGTCGCCCTCACCTACACTACAGCCACGGCCCGATGCGGGCGCTGTCAGAACAACTGCCTGCTCACGGTGAACAAGTTCCCCGGCGGGCGGCGCCATGTGACCGGCAACCGCTGTGAGCGCGGCCTCGGCGGCGACGCCAATAAGGACCGGGCGCCGAACATGGTGGCCTGGAAGCAAAAGCGCATGTTTGACTATCCCCCGCTGGAAAATGCACCCCGCGGTGTGATCGGCATCCCGCGTGTTCTGAACATTTACGAAAACTATCCCTTCTGGGCTACGTTCTTCAAAGAACTGGGATTTCAAGTTGTGTTGTCCCCGTTTTCCAGCCGCAAGCTCTATGAGCGCGGCATGGAGACCATCCCCTCCGAGTCAGAGTGTTACCCAGCCAAGCTCTCCCACGGGCACATCCAGTGGCTCATTGACCAGGGCATCAAGACCATCTTTTACCCATGCGTTTTCTATGAGCACCAGGAGACCACTAAGGCGCAGAATCACTTCAACTGCCCGATCGTAGTCTCCTACGCTGAGAACGTCAAGAACAACGTGGAAGCAATTGCCGAGGGGGCCGAGCACATCATCCGCCCCTTCATCGCATTTACCAACGAGAAGGTCACCGCCGACAGGCTGGTCAAGACCTGCGCGGAGGAGTGGGGCATCGGGGCGAAGGAGGTCCGCGCAGCGGTACATACAGCGTGGCTTGCACAGCGTCAGGCCAAGGCCGACATCCGGGCTGAGGGCACAAGGCTTATCCGCGAGATGGAGGCACAAGGCGGGCGCGGCATCATTCTCGCCGGGCGGCCCTATCACTTGGACCCGGAGATCAACCACGGCATTCCGGAGTTGATCGCCTCCTACGGTCTCACGGTGCTGAGTGAGGACTGTCTGCCCGTGGACTTTGAGCCGGAGCGGCCCCTGCGCGTTACAGACCAGTGGGTCTATCACTCCCGACTTTACACGGCGGCAGAGTTTGCCGCGCGGCGGGAGGATCTGGAGCTGGTGCAGCTCAACTCCTTCGGCTGCGGTCTGGACGCCATAACCACAGATCAGGTGTCCGAGATTCTGGAAGCCAGCGGCAAGCTGTATACCGTTCTCAAAATCGACGAAGTCAACAATCTGGGCGCGGCCCGTATCCGTATCCGGAGTTTGATTGCTGCCATGAACCTGCGCCGTGAAAAGCATATCAGGCCCGAGACGCATGACGCGGCCTATCATCGCACGGTGTACACCAAAGCGATGCAGCGGGAGGGCTGGACCATCCTGGCCCCGCAGATGAGTCCCATTCACTTTAATCTATTACAGCCTGTCTTCCGCAAGTATGGCTATCATCTGGAAATTCTTACAAACGACAATCGCTCCGCCATTGATACAGGCTTGCGCTTTGTGAACAACGACGCCTGCTTTCCCTCCATCACCGTGGTGGGCCAGGTCATGGACGCAATTTTGTCAGGAGAGTATGACCTGGATCACCTTGCCGTCATGATGACACAGACGGGCGGCTGCTGCCGGGCCAGCAACTACGTGGGCTTTATCCGCCGTGCGCTGGACAAGGCGAATCTCAGCCACATTCCGGTCATTTCCCTCAACGCAAACGGCATGGAAAAGAATCCGGGTTTCCATATGACACTGCCCATGCTGTTTGATTGTGCTCACGCCATCGTCTACGGCGACCTTTTTATGCGCTGTCTGTATCGGGTACGGCCATATGAACTGGAAGTGGGTTCGTCAAACGCCCTGCACGAGAGCTGGGAGAAAGTCTGCATCAAGCAGCTCACTGAGGGACATTCCTCTTATGCAGAGATCTGCCGGGGCATTGTTCAGGAATTTGACAAGCTCCCGATCCATGAGGATATATTAAAACCGCGGGTCGGCGTTGTGGGCGAGATCCTGGTCAAGTATATGCCGCTTGCAAACAACCACCTGGTAGAACTTCTTGAGAGCGAGGGCGCTGAGGTCGTGGTTCCCGATCTTATGGATTTCATGAACTACTGCGTCTACTCGAATAACTACAAGCATGAATTTTTAGGCGAGGGCTGGACCGCCTCTGCTGCGGCGCACATCGGGGTGGACTTCATCCGTGCCGTGCGCGCCCCGGCGATCCGCGCCCTGGAGCAGAGCCGCCGCTTTGAGCCGCCCGTCCCTATTAAGAAGGTGGCACAGATGGCAAAGCCCTTCCTGTCCATCGGCAACCAGTACGGTGAAGGCTGGTTTCTCACCGGGGAGATGGTGGAGCTGCTGACCGCCGGGACGCCGAATATCATCTGCATTCAGCCCTTTGCCTGTCTGCCGAACCATGTCGTGGGCAAGGGCGTCATCAAGGCCCTGCGGCGCGAATACCCCTGGGCCAACATCGCCGCCGTGGATTACGATCCCGGTGCAAGTGAGGTCAATCAGCTCAACCGCATTAAACTCATGCTTTCAGCGGCAAAGAAGGCACTGAAGGATCAGGTTGTTTCTGTATAAGAAAATTCCCTCCTTCAATAGTCTTAGCTTCGGCACAAGGCTGACTATGTAAGGAGGGAATAAAAAGAGAGCTCGTCACCCCCTTGATGGATTTCTATTCAGGCTGGCTGCCCAGCTTTCCTCATAAGCAGCTTGTAGGATTGTTGTATCCCAGAGAAGCAACTGCACAGATACTTAAAAAGCCTCGAGAGTAAAGTTCTCAAGGCTTTTTATATTTCAAACAGGTCAATTTGCGTTCGATAAGGAAAAGCCTTTAAGAAGTTAAATATGAACGGAAGAATAGATTATTACGGCGTAGACGACAAACTCCGGCACAACGAATGATTCGTATTCTGGGCGGTGGAAGGGTGAACAAAGAAATAGAAGCCTGTGTCCTGTCTACAATGAATCTTCTTATACGAAACCCGGAAATGATTCAGTCCCCTATACCTTCTCCCTTGGATCGTACACAGCACTTTCGCATACAGAAAGAATTGGATATTTATGCTCGATATCTGATCATTATTATTCTAATGGCATGAGAAGACGGGCGCAGCCGGATCGGCTGCGCCCGCGATAATTAGGAAGCGATCAATTCTGTTATCTTTATATTGACAGGAGTTTCCATTCGCGTATAATAGACATAGTAAAATATCCGCTTCAATCTTCAATCAAGCAAATAGTTGAAAGGTGATCGCGATGCGAGACATTGACAAAATCCGATCGATATTTCATGACTACCACGGCATGATGCGCACCGGGGAGCTGAGCCGTGAAAGGATTTATTATGCCGATATCCAATGGCTGATCCAGGAAGGATATATTGAAAAAGTGCGCACCGGGTATTATCAGTGGATCAAGAATACCGATCCCAGTGAGCTAAGCACCGTTGTTCGCCTGTTCCCGGACGGGATTCTCTGCATGGACACGGCGCTCCGGCACTACGGCTACAGTGACCGGACGCCGGCAGCGTGGCACATGGCGGTGAGCAAGGACTCAAACAAGACCCGCTTTCACATCGACTACCCCTTCGTGAAGCCCTATTTTGTGGAGCCGGGACTGCTGGAACTCGGCCTCACAGACGGCGAGATCGACGGAGTATCTGTCCGGATCGTTGACAAGGAACGCGCGATCTGCGATTGCCTGCGCTACCGCAACAAGATGGATCGGGAGATTTTCAACAAAGCAGTTCAAAGCTATATCGCCGATCCGGAGAAAAACATCCCGAACCTGATGTCTTATGCCAAGCCTCTGCGCGTGTTAAAACCGGTTCAAGATATTTTAGGAGTGTGGCTGTGATGGATAACAGAAGCATTCGCAAATTGGAAGCAGAACTCTGGGAGTCGGCGGATCTGCTGCGGGCGGGGTCGAAGCTGACCTCGAACCAATACTGCATGCCCGTGCTGGGGCTGATCTTCCTGCGCTACGCCTACAGCCGTTTTAAGCTTGTCGAGGCGGAGATCCTGCGCAGCCGCCCCACGCGCGGCGGGCGCGTCCTGCCCGTGGAGGCGAGCGACTTTGCCGCCAAGAGCGCCCTGTACCTGCCGAAGGAGGCGCAGTACGACTACCTTGTGAACCTGCCCGCGAACATCGCCGCGGCGGGACTTTTGAGCCGCGACGGCCACCCCATGAACTCCCTGGGCGAGGTGGTCAACAACGCCATGCTGCTTGTCGAGGAGCAGAGCGAACAGCTCAGCGGCGTGCTGCCCAAGGACTACACCATCTTCTCGGACGAGCTGCTGTCGGAGCTCCTGCGCATCTTCAACAACAGCGCCATGGACGACGTGGGCGGCGACGTGATCGGCCGCATCTACGAATACTTCCTCAACAAATTTGCCAAGAACATCGCCTCGGATGACGGCGTGTTCTTCACGCCGAAATCCCTGGTCAAGATGATCGTCAACATCCTCGAGCCGAAGAGCGGCGTCCTGCTGGACCCGGCCTGCGGCAGCGGCGGCATGTTTGTCCAGACCGGCGATTTTGTGAACCATGCGGGGCTCTCCGCCAACACCGCCATGACCTTTTACGGGCAGGAGAAGGTGGAGTACAACGCCCAGCTCTGCCTGATGAACATGGCGGTGCACGGGCTGACCGGCGTCATCAAGTCCGGCGACGAGGCCAACACCTTCTACCACGACGCGCACAACCTCGCGGGCTGCTGCGACTATGTGATGGCGAATCCGCCCTTCAATGTGGACAAGGTCAAGGCCGAGAGCTGCGAGAGCGCGGGGCGTCTGCCCTTCGGTCTGCCGGGCGTGAACAAGCAGAAGGAGGTCGGCAACGCAAATTATCTCTGGATCTCCTATTTCTACGCCTACCTGAACGAGACGGGCCGGGCGGGCTTTGTCATGGCCTCCTCCGCCACCGACAGCCAGGGCAAGGACAGGGACATCCGCCGCGCGCTTACGGAGACCGGGCATGTGGACGTGATGGTGAGCGTCGGCAACAACTTTTTCTATACCAAATCCCTGCCCTGCTCCCTGTGGTTCTTCGACAAGGGGAAAGAAGCGGCGCGCCTTGACAAGGTGCTGTTCATCGACGCGCGGAATTATTACACCGTGGTGGACCGCACCCTCAACGAGTGGACGGATTGGCAGCTCAAAAACCTGAACGCCATCGTCTGGCTCTACCGGGGCGAGAGGTCGAAATACGCGGCGCTGCTGGATGTGTATTACCGGGAGTTGTCCGACCGGGCGGCGCTGCTTGCCGATACCGAGACACAGCGGATCGCCGCTCGTCACGGCGGCTTTGCCGAGGCGCTGAAATCTCTGGAAGCCTTCAAGGAGAAGCAGCAGAACCGGGCGGCGCTTGCGCTGAAAGACGTCAGCAAGCGGGACAAGAAAAAGGCCGAGGCTGAGTGGGCGGCCCGTATCGCCGAGGTGGACGAGGCCATCACCGTTGCCAAAGAGGCCGTCTGGCTCTTTGAGAAATTCGGCGAGGGCGAATACCGGGATATCCCCGGCCTGTGCAAAGTGGCGGAGCGCAGCGAGATCGAGGCCAAAGGCTGGTCTCTGACCCCCGGCGCATATGTGGGCGTGGCCCCCGTGGAGGACGACGGTGTGGACTTTAATGCGCGCATGCGGGAGATTCACGAAGAGCTCCTGACCCTACAGGCCCGGTCCAACGAACTCATGGAGACCATCTCCAGGAATTTGGAGGAACTGGGGATATGAGCGAGTGGCAGAAATATATAATAAAAGATCTGTGCACTGATATTGTCGACTGTGTCAACAAAACAGCTCCTATCAGCGATGTGTCAACACCGTACCACATGTTGAGAACAAGCGATATAAGAGATGGTTTTATAAATCTTGAAAATCTAAATTGTGTATCAGAAGATACTTTCCATAAGTGGTCAAGGCGAGGGTATCTGAAAAAAGGCGACATTATTTTTACAAGAGAAGCTCCATTAGGGGAAGCGGGATTGGTTAGAGAATCGGAAAACTATTTTTTAGGTCAAAGGCTTGTTCTATATCGAGCTAATCCATCCGTTTGCGATAATTGTTTTTTGCTCTATTGGTTTCTTAATCCACAGAACAAGGAGAATATAAAATCTCGTGGAGTAGGTGCAACAGTTACACATTTGAGAGTTCCTGAATGTGAGCAATTTGTAGTATATGCGCCTGACATAGAGACACAAAAGGAAATTGGCTCTATTCTGTACTCCTATGACTCTCTCATTGAAAACAACCAGAAGCAGATCAAGCTGCTGGAAGAGGCGGCGCAGCGGCTGTATAAGGAATGGTTCATCGACCTCCGCTTCCCCGGATATGAAAACACGCCTGTGCATGACGGCGTGCCAGAGGGGTGGGAAAGAAAGCGGCTTGTTGATATTGCAGATGTTCAGTATGGTTTTGCTTTTGATGGCTCACTTTTTAACACAACGGGAGACGGAACCCCTATTATACGTATCAGAAATATTCCAAACGGAACTACCGAGGATTACACGACAGAAACAGCGGATGAGCAATATGTCGTGAAGAATGGAGAAATCGTTGTTGGGATGGACGGGGAATTCCATATTAACGCATGGGGCGGGGATGACGCCTACCTTGTCCAGCGGACTTGCCGAATCAACCCATATAATCCGGGTATGAATGGCTGGCTGCTCTGGGCTATTTATGAGCCGATCAAGTTTTTTGAAAAAACCGTGGTTGGGGCAACCGTCGCACATTTGGGAAAAAAGCACATTGATACAATAGAATTACTTACTGCTCCGGACAGATATTATGAATCCTTTGCTGCGTTTTTTGACAAGCGTCAAGTGTTAATCAATCAAAACCGCAAATTAGCAGAAGCCCGCGACCGTTTGCTGCCCAAACTCATGAGTGGAGAAATAGAGGTGTAAGAATGGTTGGTATTTTAGAGTTTCCGCAGAGTATATTATGTAAAAAAGATGTCTTAGGACAAAGGTTCAACGCAAAAATAGACGGGATTCCGATTGAGTTATTGTTTCCCATTATTCCAGATAATATACAAGTTGAGCCATTTGAATTCTATAACAACAGCTTGCACGCACCTATGTTTACTAAACCGGTCAAGTTCAAGAAAGACTTAGATTGGGGATATATCGCGCAATATCCCAAGGGGAACTGCTGCGTGAAAATGATAGCGCTCTCGATTGATTGTAGCGAAGAAGCAAAAGCCGTACTTGCCAAAAAGATTTATTCAGAGATTGATAATTGGAAAAACTCTTTTCTTAGTTATATAATTGTTTCAACAAAGCAACATACAGAAAGAGACAAAAACAGAAATTGGAATTCATTTGGCTCTTTGAGATTATACGACGACGGTTTTGTTCCGCAAGAACAATTTCCCACAATTTTTGTTGTTATTGAAGATTCAGATCGTTTTGCGTCAAAAGATATCGTTGAACAAGCTATAGCGTTCGCAAGTTCTGGAAAAGAATTACGGCTTGAATATCAGATGCTTCTTTCAGCATATGAAGCTAGAAGATCATCACAAAACCGGCAGGCAATAATTGATGCATCTGCTGCTGCAGAGTTATGTCTTGAACACTATATTGATCAAAGAATTAAAAGTCTTAACATGAAACCTAAGCTGTTTCTAGACAAATTTAGAAGCTTGGGAGATAGATTTGATCTTGTAATGCAATTTGATGACACCCTACCAGCTGTTGATTATCAAAGCATTATAGTAAAACCTCGCAATGACATTGCACACAATAGAGATGCTTATCCGTCAGACGAAACAACAGATCAACTTATATCTTGTGTGGAAACCTGTCTTGAACATTTCCATTCTACGTATTATTAATTCGATGCAGAATTAATCCATATGACACTTCATTATTTTGTAGTGGAGGTAAAATGGCATGTTATACTCTGAGAAAGAAACATATTTAGTCGAGTTTTTCCAGCACATGGATATAAATGAAATATGCCTTTTACCCACAGATGAAGATACGCTTGGTATCGTTGCTTCTATACAAGACCCAACACAATGGACAACGTGGATTGATTCCTCTGCGAAAAATGATCCACCACCTGATTTCTACTGCGACGACCTTGCGCTTATGATGGAAGTAATGCGCGTTGATGATCACGGGCACAAGGTACATGGTGCGATAGTTAACCCAACATATCAGCGAGAGCACATGCTGGAAAAGGAATTACAAGAGGCAGGAATATTTAAGACTTATTCAAATGTAAAGAGGCTATTTATAAACGCGGTTACAGATCTTCCAACCGAAGAAGATCACAACTATTCATTTTATTTGGAAAACTTTAAGCGAACTGTCCAAAAGCATATAAAACACATTCCAAATTACAAAAAGAACCATCCCGGTTATAAAGTCATTTTTTTCATCTTTGACGAGTCAAGTGCTTATGTTCATAAAGTTGGAACACCATTTACAATAAACGGGAGGACAGCGATGGGTGCGCAGAAACATGTATTTGCTGCTGACAAAGCGTTTGTTGATGTTTTTCTTCATTCCGACATAGATTATATCATTTGGTGTGCTCCATTTAAGTATATCGAAGTCATTGAAGGAGAATGTCTCCAACCACGTGCCGTCGTGATCAGAGTAAAAGACTATTGTTTAGAACCCATCAATTATGATCCGTTTGAAATAATGAGTGTTGAATTATAACTATGCAATTCATAATAAGCTGTGAAGTGAGAGGGAAATATCATGTCCTACGACTATTCCGAAAACATTCTCGTCCAGGAGTCCGCGGGGAATCTGCTCCGCGACGAGCTGGGCTGGGAAGTCGTCTATGCCTATAACAAGGAAGTGCTGGGCGAGGGCGGGACGCTGGGACGAAAGGACTATAAGGAAATCCTGCTGACCCGGTATATCCGCGCGGCGCTTCATAAGCTCAACCCCTGGATCACGCCCGCCCAGATCGCCGAGGCGATTCAGACTTTGGAGCAAAGACTCTCCACCGCGTCGCTCTTGCAGGTCAACGAGGAGAAATACTTCCTCCTGCGCGACGGCGTCCCCGTCACCGTCCGCCGCCCCGACGGGAAAAGCGAGGCAAGGCGCGCCGCCCTCATCGACTTTCAGAACCCGGCGGAAAACCACTTCCTCGCGGTGAAGGAGATGAAGATCCACGGCGACCTCTACCGCCGCCGGACGGATATCGTCGGCTTTGTCAACGGCCTGCCGCTGCTGTTCGTGGAGCTCAAAAATACCACGGTGGACGTGCAGAACGCCTACACCGACAACTACACGGACTATCTGGACACGATCCCGCAGCTCTTTTATTACAACGCTTTCCTGATGCTCTCCAACGGCGTGGAGGCCAAGGTCGGCACCCTCGGCAGCAAGTACGAGTTTTTCCACGAGTGGAAGCGCCTGAACGAGCAGGAGCCCGGTAGCGTCGCACTGGAAACCATGCTGCGCGGCATCTGCAAAAAGGAAAACTTCCTCGACCTGTTTGAAAACTTCATCCTCTATGACCACTCCGGCGGGCGCACCGCCAAGATCCTGGCGCGCAACCACCAGTATCTCGGCGTCAACGAAGCGGTCAATGCCTACGCGGCACGCAAGCTTCGGGGCGGCAAGCTCGGCGTCTTCTGGCACACGCAGGGCAGCGGCAAGAGCTATTCCATGCTTTTCCTCGCGCAGAAGATACGGCGGAAATTCGCGGGCTCGCCCACCTTCGTGATCCTCACCGACCGCGAGGAGCTGAATAAGCAGATCAGCGACACCTTTGAAAACTGCGGCCTGCTCGGCAAGGGGACGAAGGCGTCCCAGTACATCGCCTCCAGCGGCGCGGATCTGGAAGCGAAGCTGCGCGGCAACCCCAGCTTTATCTTCACGCTGATCCACAAATTCAACAATCCGAACCCCGTGCCGATTATTCCCGACCATGATATTGTCCTCATGTCGGACGAGGCGCACCGGACGCAGAACGGCATCTTTGCCGAGAACATGATGCGTATGCTGCCCACGGCCTCCCGCATCGGCTTCACCGGCACGCCGCTTCTCTCCAACGACAACATCACCGCCCGCACCTTCGGCGGCTATATCTCCATCTACGACTTCAAACGCGCCGTGGACGACGGGGCGACCGTCCCGCTCTACTACGAAAACCGCGGCGACAAGATCCAGGACCTGCACAACCCCGAAATCACCGACCGCATCCTCGATGCCATCGAGGCCGCCGACCTCGACGTGGACAAGCAGGACAAGCTGGAAGCAGAGTTTGCCAGGGAGATCCATCTCCTGACGGCGGAGCCGCGCCTGCGCTCCATCGCACGGGACTTCGCGGGGCACTATTCCGACCTCTGGACCAGCGGCAAGGCGATGTTTGTCTGTCTCAACAAGGTGACCTGCGTGCGGATGTACAACTACGTGCAGGAGTACTGGCAGGCGGAGATTGAGGTGCTGGAGAAGAAAATGAAAAACGCCTCCCAGCAGGAGGCGCAGGAGCTGGAACGCAGAATCCGCTGGATGCGCGAGACGGAGATGGCCGTGGTCATCTCACAGGATCAGAACGAAATCCAGACCTTCAAAAAGTGGGGGGTGGACATTCTGCCGCACCGCGCCAAGATGGAGCACTATGAGCTTGACAAGGAGTTCAAGGATCGGGACAACCCGCTGCGCGTGGTGTTCGTCTGCGCCATGTGGCTGACTGGCTTCGACGTCAAATGTCTGTCCTGCCTCTACCTCGACAAGCCTCTCAAGGCGCACACGCTGATGCAGACCATCGCCCGCGCAAACCGCGTGGCCGAGGGCAAGTCCAACGGTCTCATCATCGACTACATCGGCATCGTCAAGGCGCTGCGAAAGGCGCTTGCAGACTACACCGCCAACACCGGCGGCGGGAGCGTCGATCCCACCGTGGACAAGGAGCAGCTTTTGGCGCGTATCCGCGAGGTATTGGAGAAGGCGCGGAACTTTCTCGAGGAACAGGATTTTGATTTGCAGACGCTGATCGACGCGAAGGATTTTCAGAAGACCGCCCTGCTGCTCGACGCCTGCAACGCCGTATGTGAGAGCATCGAGACGAAGAAAGCGTTTACCACAATGTCCTCCGAGCTGATCCGGCTTTACAGGTACACCGACCGCGACGATCTGAGCGCTGATGAGAAAAAGCAGTATGACGCCGTCGCGGCCATCCACGCCCAGCTCCAGAAGAAGCGGAAGCATGTGGACACGACCGATCTGATGGTAGAGATCAACGGCATCATCAATGAATACATACAGGTCGAACCGGCGGAGCAGGGCGTCGTCCCCTCGCGGCAGTTTGACATCAGCGGCATCGACTTCGACCTCCTGCGCCGCGAGTTTGCACGGGTGAAGCGGAAAAATCTCGTGATCCGCGATCTCGAGCAGGTGATTCAGGAGCGCATCGCCGCCCTGCTGTTCAACAACCCCAACCGCGTCAACTACTACGAGCAGTATCAGAAGATCATCGAGGCCTACAACAGCGAGCAGGATCGAAGCTCCATCGAGAAAACCTTCCTGGATTTGATGTCGCTGGCACAAAGCATGACGCAGGAGCAGCAGCGCTACGTCCGCGAGGGCTTCCACAGTGACGAGGAGCTGTCGGTCTACGACATGCTGTTCCGGGACGATCTCTCCAAGGCGGATATCAAGAAGATCAAAGAGGTGTCCGTGTCCCTGCTCGCCAGGGTCAAGGAGAAGATTGCCCAGCTCGACCACTGGACGGACAAGCAGGAGACGCAGGCAATGATTCAAGTCCTGATCCGCGACACACTGTACTGTGAATTGCCGGAGTGCTACGACGACCTGAGCATCGCTCATTACCGTGATCAAATCTATGCGTATGTCTATAAGAGGTATCCCGACGTGGCGTGAACGAACGAGGGCGCAGCCTGGCGGCAGCAGCACCCTCCACTCCGCGTCAGACAGATACAGGTCCGGTCGACCGATGGTGTTGTTTTTCCAAACCGGAGGACTCACCCGGGTCCTCCGGTTAAGTTTATATGGAGGTATCACGGGGGGATCTTTTCTGCCGCGTTTCCCTGGAAATATTAAATATTTACCGATTTTGTAAAAATATTTTCCAAATGGACTTGCATCAAATTCTATCGTGTGTTAAGGTATATAAGAAAACATTATTCAATACCAAGCGCATAGAAACTGCTGCAATTCGATCGGAAACAGCAAACAAAACAGATAAAGGAGAATAATCAGAATGAACAAAACAGAATTGGTCAAAAAGGTCGCGGCGGAAAATGAACTGACCCAGAAGCAGGCGGCAGCCGTTGTGAACAGCGTGCTCGATTCCATCATGGACTCCCTCGCCGCGCGCGAGCCTGTCTCTCTCCTCGGCTTCGGCAGCTTCTCCTGCAAGCATCGCGACGCTCGCGAGGGCCGCAACCCTGCCAACGGCAAGACGATCAACATCGCTGCGAGCAACACCCCCGTGTTTAAGCCCGCCAAGGTTTTCAAGGATAAGGTCAACACGAAAATCAAAAAGTAACAAGACACGATAAAAACTCCCGCCCATCGGTTGATGATATGCTCCCTTTATGAGAGACAGTGAAAAAGAAAAACACTGTCAATCATGGAGGGAGCATAACTATGTTTTGGAAGAAAACGCCGGTTGAAGAAA